>QEVF01000010.1 GCA_003576915.1 Planctomycetota bacterium
ACGGGGAACGTCAATGCCGTGTACGACGCCCTGGCCACGGCGGGCGAGGCGGTGCAGCAGGAGTTTGCCTATCACCTGAAGAACGCCCTGCATCAGAGAGCAGGCAGCGCCGCGTGACCAGGCGCGGGCCGTGCGAGGGACGCAAAAGAACCGGGGCAGGGTGAGCCCTGCCCCGCATGGAAAGCCAAGACCAAAGCCGCTAAACACCGGGGCTACGGAAGGCCAGAAGCGCGCGTTCGAGGGACGCCGTGAAGTGCCGCTTGAGTTCTTCTTCGTCGCGGTCCGCCAGAAGGCCGAGGCTGTGATCGACGTCGACGAAGTCGCGGGCAAAATTCAGGAAGCTGCTCTGGTCGGGCGGGGTCAAACCCTCGGTGCGGGCCCGCTCAATGGCCAGCAGGTCAAAGCGGTCAAACACCCGGCGCAGCGCCAGAGTGTCGCGTGACTTGACTCCGTAGGCGTGCGACGTGACGACCTGAGCCATGGGCTGCGGCCCGCCCTCCACGGGGCGGCCGCCCGGATGCTGCAATTCGACATCTTGCGGCTCGATGCGGGGCCGGGTGCAGCAGCCGCCCTTGAACCCGCGCGACAGGAAATAAACCGAACCCATCAGGGCGAAGACCACCGGCACTGCCAAGGCGCCTTTGCCTCCATGGGCCAGGCGCATAGCCATGCCGATTCCGAGAAAACCCAGAAGCAGGCTGAACAGGATACTCAACCATGAAACGCCGCGCGGCTCAGTGTCGCGTTGGGTGCGTTCACGATCCCAGGGGTGCAACATGGCGACCTCCCTTTGCTGAGGTGGCGCCCCAGTGCTGCCGGCAACGGGGCAGGCGCAGCGGGGTCCTCAAGCAGAATATACCACACCTTGAACGCGGTTGCGGCGGCTTCGATTCAGGCTTTTTCGCCAAATTCTTCGCGAGGGACTGTCAGCATTGGGCGAGATGGCTGGCATGTTTCACGGCGTTCACGAAAAGTTCATAGCCGTCGCCGTGCTCGCGCTTTGGCAGGCGCGTCCATTCGGGATGATGGAAGTGTCTCACGTTGCGCTCGGGGTGAGGCATCAACCCCAGCACCTGCCCTGACTTGGAGCAGATGCCCGCGATGGCCCGTTCGCTGCCGTTGGGATTGAAGGGGAAATCCTGGGTGGGTCGGCCCGCGCCATCGACGTACTGGAAGACAATCTGGTTGTCAGCCTCGAGTTCATCGAGCACGGCGGGCGGCGCCACGAAACGGCCTTCGGCGTGGGCGACCGGATAGCTGACGATTTTGCGCCCGCTGACGAAGGGCGTGCGCTCGCTGACGATGCGCAGGTCAACCCAGCGGTCGCCGTAGCGGCCGGAGAGATTCCAGGTCAGCGTGGCCCTTGGCGGGTCATCGAATACGTCGCGGCCTGTCAGCAAGCCCGCCTTGAGCAACACCTGGAACCCGTTGCAGATGCCCAGCATCAGGTTGCCGTCCTCGATGTAGCGCTCAATGGCGCTCTTGAGGCGGGTGCGAAGCTGATTGGCGAAGACCACACCGGAGCCCAGGTCGTCGCCATAGGAGAAGCCGCCGGGAATCACCACGAGCTGGAACTCCGCCAGACGCGATGGCGAGTGAATGAGCTGGTTGACGTGAAGAATGGTGGCTTCGGCACCGGCCTGTTTCAGTGTCCAGGCGGTCTCCCGCTCGCAGTTCGTTCCGGCCGCACGCAGCACAAGGGCGTTGGGTTTCATGGTGAGTTCTCAGGTACCTTCCTGAATTTTAGCAGGGAAAGGTCCCGCTGGCAGCCGGTCTGTGCGGGGCCCATTGTGAAGATACGCCGAAGCCCGCTTCAACGGTCCGCCAAGGCGGCATCAATCTTCGTTGCATTCCGCCGCTTTCGTTGCCGCGCGTCTGCCTGGGGCTAACTTCCCGCCGACAAGGACATACAGGCCCCGCCGCGGAGGCGGGCAAAGCCGGATTGGGACGGTGTGTGCGTTTTTCGAACCCACAAGGAGAGCATCGATGAAGAATGTCTGGTTGGCGGCCGTGGCGCTCATGGCGAGTGCAGGCCTCTGGGCCGCGCCCGCAAGGGCGCAGTCCAATGAAGTTCAGAACCTGCAGAACGAGCTGGCGCAGCTTCGCGGTGAAATTGACGCCCTCAAGGGCGTGCAGCGCGAAGGCCAGGGCGGTGACGAGGCCATCAAGACCTCACTCAAAAAGGGCGTATTTGCCTGGGCCACAGAAGACGGCAAGTTCTCGTTGAACATGAACATCCGCGTCCAGGTTCGCCTGACGTACAACGACGAACGCGGCCAGGACGTCGAGGGTCCCGGCGACCCCAACAACGTTGCGGGCCGTTCGACCAACGGCAAGGACTTCTGGAACTTCCGTATCCGCCGCCTGAAGCTGAGCTGGACGGGCAACATCTTCGAGAAGGAGTACAAGTACGAAGTGGTGCTGCTGGGCCATGAGGGCGGCAACGACATCATCGAAGTGGCCCGTTTCCAGTGGGCCAAGTGGGCGGAGTTCAACGTCAACGTCGGCCAGGCCAAGGTGCCCTACAACTATCAGCAGCTTGTCAGCTCCGGCCGCCAGCAGTTCGTTGACCGCAGCACCGTGGACGCCGTGTTCAACCAGAGCTTCGGCAAGGGCCTTTGGTTCAGCGGCGTGATCGGCGGCGATACCCCCTGGATCAAGTATTGGGCGGGCGTGTTCAACGGCCGTCTGCGCGCGGAGAACGACTTCCGCAACAACGACCGCGCCATCGTGTCGGACGCTTTCAGCACCGGTCCCGGCGCCGTAGATGCCGAACTCATGCCGGCCTTGCGCCTCGAAACCCACCCCCTGGGCAACGTCGCGGACGACATGACGGACTTCCGCGATCGCGAGGCCAGCAAGAAGATCCTGTTCAGCGTGGGCGTGGCCATGAACTGGTTCATCAGCCGCTTCTCCAACACCGCCCTGCGCCCCACCGGCGCCAGCCCCGGCTCCGGCCGCTCGCGCACGGGCCAGGACACCATCAGCCTCACGGTGGACGGCCACTTCCGCTTCTATGGCCTGAGTGTGAACATCGAGTGGCACCACCGGCACACCGAGTTCCACAACTTCGGCCCCCTCGAGGGCAACGGCATCACCCGTAACCGCAATCGCCCCGGCGATCTGACGGACAACGGTTTCCTCATCGAGATCGGCTTCTTCATCCTGCCCAAGCAGCTCGACGTCGGCGTGCGCTTTGCCATGGTGGACAGCGATGAGTTCTGGCTCAACGGCAGCGAGAACAAGCCCAACGGCATTCGTCCCGACAGCACGGAAGTCGGCCTTGTCGTCGGCTACTACCTCGCGGGTCACAGCCTCAAGATCCAGGCTGACTTCACCTATGTGACCTACCAGCTTGTGGTCAACGCGGGAACCGTTCCCTCGCTGCCCACGGGTTCGTCGGCTCCCTCGCGCAGTGCCAGCAGCATCGCCAACGACAACAGCGACTATCTGAACGTCTGGCAGTTGCGCATTCAGCTCCAGTGGATCTTCTAGCAGGCCGCTGAAATACGGCCTGCGGACGCAAGCCATGGATGGCTTGCGCATTTCAAGCGGCTGAAAAGCCGCTTGAAATGGAGGTCGGGCCAGATTCACTTTGGCCCGACCGGGCTGAAAAAGTGGCCGGATGCCACTTTTCAGCAGCCTGCCAGGTTGAGCTTCGGGCGCGAGCCGGTTCCGGGCGGACTTCGGTCCGCCCGGATTTTTTTGTCAGGAAACCGGAGGCGGCGTAACTCTCCGCAGACGGCCGAACCCCAGCGGCCACGACTTCGGAGACATCATGTTCATTCGCTCAAGAACTGCCGCGCTCGCGGCGGTGCTCGCGCTGCTGTGCCCGTTGAACGCCCAGGACACCAGGCCGAAGGACGATCCCGAGGCAAAGCCCTACGAAGCGCCGCCCATCAAAGTGAGTACGCCCCAGGGCAGCGCCAGCGAACGTGTGGCCACGCCGGAAAGCGTGACGATACTCGACCAGCGCCAGGTGGAAGAGCGCAACGTGGGCCAGGCTCCGGACCTGCTGGACGGCGCCACCGGCGTCTTTGTCCAGCATACGGCAGCAGGCCAGGGGTCGCCCTTTGTCCGCGGTCTGACCGGCAAGCAGATTGTCGTGCTGGTCAACGGCGTTCGCTTCAACAACTCGATCTTCCGCGCCGGGCCCAATCAGTACTTTTCAAGTCTTGACGGCCACAACATCGTTCGCATCGAGATCGTGCGCGGGCCTTCCAGCGTTCTCTACGGCTCCGACGCCCAGGGTGGTGTCATCAACGTGTTCACGCGCAAGCCCGCAGTGGACGTGTTCGACTACACCTTCGGCACGCGGGCTCGCTACGCCAGCGCCAACAACGAGCGGCGGGGCAACATTTTCGGCGAGGTGGGCGGGTCGGGCTTCGGGGCCCTGGCCAGCGCCACCTACTCCGACGTGGACCTGCTCAACGGCGGTGCGGGCATCGGACGCCAGCCCAAGACCGACTATGAGGAGTGGGGGGCCTACGGCGCGGCCAGCGTCCGTTTCGGAAAGCACCGCATCGACTTCACGTACAGCCACTTCGAGCAGGTCAACCTGAACCGCACCGATGCCGTGACGACCTGGGTGGCCAACCCCTCCATCCTGCCCGGCGGCGGGACTCTGAGCCGCGAGATTCAGAACCTGTTCGTCAAGCAGGGCGACGACCTGGCCATTTTGCGCTGGGAGTGGGAGCTGGGCGCCCTGCTGGAGCAGATTCACGTCAACGCCAGCTACCACCGCGTGCAGGAGGATCTGCTCCGAACGCCGCGCAGCGCCACGCCCACGCGGCGCAATCAAGGTTTCAACGTGCACACGTTCGGTCTGAGCGCTCTGGCGGTGCTCAACTTCGGCGAGTGGTCGCGGGTCAGCGTCGGAGGTGAAGTCTACCACGACATCGTTCACTCGCGCCGCAGCGACCAGAACCTCGTCACCGGGGCCGTGACTTCCAATCCCCGACTCGATGATCGCGGACAGTTTCCGGACTGGAGCCTCTACACCAGCTTTGGCGTCTACGCCCAGGACGAGATCCGCCTGGCGGATGATCTGCTGCTGATCCGGCCCGGCGTTCGCTACTCCGGCTTTCGGGCACAGGCCGACCTCGACAAGTCGTTTTCAACGCTCGATGGCGTCAACGAATACTACGGAGACATCACCGGCGCGCTGGCATTCCTCATCCGTCCCATCGACGAGTTCTCCATCGGCGTCAACCTGGCGCGCGGTTTCCGGGCGCCCAATCTCGACGACCTGGCCGCCAGCAAGGGCACGGGCGCCGGCAACGAGATCCCCAACCCGGACCTCGAACCCGAGGACCAATGGAGCACCGAACTCTCCGTCAAAGGCTACGTTCCCACGCGCAGCCGCGAATCGGCCGCGCCCCACTGGATCAGCGGCAACGCCGCTGTTTTCTTCAGCTACTTCGACAATGCCTTTCGCCGTATCAACACCACGTTCAACGGCGGCAACGTGGTGCAGTTCGACAACAGCGGACGTTATCGCATTTATGGCTTTGAGGCCGAGGTGAGCTGGTTCATAGGTCCGGAGCTTGGGCTTTTCGGGCTGCCCACCGATCACATCTTCTTCGAGGGCGACGCCCTGGGGATCATTGCCAATTTCACCTGGACGCGAGGCGACGACATCAAGAACGATGAACCCGTCAGCCGCATCCCCCCGTTGATGACCGAAGTGGCCCTGCGCTATGAGGCCATGCGCGGCAAGATTTACCTTGAGCCCTACCTCCAGTTTGTGGGGCGGCAGGACCAACTTGCTTCCGGCAACAAAGGTGACGTGCGCTTCACCCCCCACGACGAAGCCAGCTATGTGCTGTTTGGCCTGCGCGCGGGCTGGTATCCCGTGCGCAACTTCAACGTCAATCTGAACATCCAGAACATCGGCAACCGGGCCTATCACGGACTGGGCAACGGCACCTTCGGGCCGGGGACGAACGTCATCTTGTCGGCGGAATTGAAGTGGTAACCTGTCAGGCCGCAGCCCGATGGGGAACCAGATCACATGCGGGAGCCGGGCAGTGTAAAACGATTTGTGGCCATGTCCGCGGCTCTCCACGGCGCGGCCCTGGTGCTGGCACTCTCGCTCGTGTCAGCTCCGGGGCCGGCTGCCGGGGTTGCCGCGCTGATTTCGGCCGACGTCAGCCGGGAAAGCAGTGTGAACGCAGGTGCCCCACTGTCGGCTGCCCTGCCCGCGCCGCCCGTGCCGCCGGTCCGCCGCAGCCCCCTGGCCCCGCCCTCGTTCATCTTTCGAGAGGAGGCGCCCCAAACGGAACCTGTGGCGGAAGTGCAGGCCGAGCCCGAGCGCTTTGAGCCTTTCGTGCCGTCCGCTCCCCCGGAGTCTCCTTCTCGGTTCGATCTTCCCTTCAGGCGGGAGAGCGACTCCCCTGCCCCGACCCCTGCGCAGGGGCCCGCCCACAGCACCGGAAGTCCGGCCCCTTCCGTGCGCGGCGCCGGCGACACTCCTCGCGGCGAGTATCTGCCCCCGGCCCTTCTCGCGTGGGACGTGCCCCGCAGCGTGCGGCGCGGCTTCAAGGGCCGGGTCGTTGCCCTCATTGAAGTCGATGCCTGGGGCAAGGCCACGACCGTGCGCCTGGAGGTCGGAACGGGAAACCAGACCTTCGATGCGCGGCTGAAGGAAGCGCTCCAGAAGGCCAGATACGAGCCGGCGCGGCTGCAGGGCATGCCGGTGGCGCGCTCGCTGCTTCAGCCCATAGACTTCAACTGAGGGTCAGGGCGAGGGCGT
Organism: Planctomycetota bacterium; assembly: GCA_003576915.1. Classification (GTDB taxonomy): domain Bacteria; phylum Planctomycetota; class UBA8742; order UBA2392; family UBA2392; genus UBA2392. Next base: position 6,755 of record QEVF01000010.1, read on the forward strand.
GGGGTGGCCGGGCGCGGGCGGGAAACGGCCGCTATCGGTCTGGATGGCGCGGATGGCATCTGTGACCAGCAGGTCGAGGTAGCCCAGATAGGTCTGCTTGAACATGAGCGGGTCAAACTGGCCGGGGAACTCACGGGCCAGTGCATTGAGGACCTGCTGGCATGCCTGGGGCGAGCACTTCAGGTCGCGCTTGAGCATGGTGTTCAGGGTGATGCGGGTCTGGGCCACGCCCGGCACCATGCCCAGGGTCCTGGCGATCACTTCGCGCACACGCGGAAAATAGATGTCGAACTTGGAGAGCGAGCGGCTCTTCACGCTGACGGCCGGCTTGCCGACGCCCGGGCCCGCCGCGCCGCACTTGAGGCAGGCAATGGCGGAAGGTGAAGCCAGGCAGGCAAAGCAGGACGAGCAAAGCGGGTAGCGCCTGGCCAGGTCTTCCACGCGCAGGTCCATGGGGGCGAGGTGGGCGCACTCGCGCAGGCACTTGGCCGCCCCTGACATGTCCTCGAGCTGAACCAGCGCCTCGGTGCGCTTGATCCAGAGGTCAAGGTCTTCGGGACGGCGTTTGAGGGCGTTGGCCGTGGCCTTGACCACCCCTTCATAGTTGCCCACCTTGGCCAGCATTTCGGCCAGCAGGCGCCAGGTTTCGATGTGGTCGGAGGCGGCGATGGCGATCTGGCCCAGTTTGGCCGCGATCTGGCAGCGCTCGCGAAAGGCGCTTTCATCGTCGCCCTGGATGCGTTCAAAGGACAGGCGTGCGAGTTCGGTTTCCAGTGTGGCCGCATCAAGCTCGCGCGCCTGGGCGAGTTTGGCCCGCGCCTCGGCCGCGTCGCCGCGCAGCCGGGCCCGCTGGTGGTCGGCGATGAGTTTCAACACGCTGTCACGGTACTCGGGCATGGCGCTGCTCGCGGCCTCCTACCATTCGACGACTTTGCCGCCCAGGCCGTCGATGGTCACGATGCGCAGGTTGGCGCTTCCCTGCTCGCGCATGAAGATGCGCCAGAGGGGCACAAACACGGGCTCGACGCGCTTGGGCGAGGCCTTGAAACGCTGCTTGAAGCTCTGCTTCACGACGGTTTCGTCGTGGCGCTGCTTGAACTCATTCTCGTCGAAGTTCAGGTCGCCCGGGGGCTGCTCGACGAAGGTGGCGACACCGTCGAGGTCCTTCACGTCACTGGCGTGCTCTTCCGGCTTGTCTTCAAAGCGCATGCCGTCCGAGGGTCTGTAAACCAGTACGCGCAGGCTTCGCGGGTGCAGGTAGACGCAGCCCAGTTTCTCTTCGTGGGACTGGCCGAAGAGGCGGTACAGGATCATGCGCGTGACCTTCTCCTGGAATTCGAGCCGCAGCAGCATGCGGTACTCGAGCTTGAGGCTTTCCACGGTTTCATCGACGCCGACGAGACCCAGAGTCTTGGTCTTGCGCAACGATTCGCCAATGCGTACGGCCTGGTCCTTGGTGACGGTGCAGAGCGCCACGCGCACGGGCTTGTTCAGCCCCAGGTCCGGGCGCAGGCCCGTAGCGCGCGCGAAGTAAACGCTGGCGCGGCCTTCCTGAAAGGCCGCGGCCTGGCCTTCCTTCACCAGTTCGCGCAGCAGATTGCGCGCTTTGCCCTCGCCCACGCCGAGGCGGTCTGCGAATTCCCGCGCCGTCATGGAAGGCTTGCCCGCCAGGCGCCGCGCATACTCCTCAAGTTCAGCCTGTCGTTTGGCGCGGGCCTCTTCTTCGCTCATGCCGCGCGCAACGTCGCCCGGAACATCTTCAGCTTCGGCTTCATCACCCGTGCCATCGAGGGGATGTGGTGTGCGCGATGACGGCGCGCTGCCGACGGCCAGGGGCTCGGCCGCGTCCGCATAGGCAGGTTCCGCGCCCTCGTCGTCGACCTCGTCTGTGTCGTCGGCGGCGGGGCCGGTGAGTACGGTGGTGCTGGCGCTGGCGTCAAGCTGGGCGCCGCGCACGGCGCGCTCCAGCTCGGCAAATCGATCGCGCCAGCGCTCGTCGGTCAGTTTCTCGATGCGGTCTTCATCCAGCGTCTTGTGCTGGGTGTAGAGCCAGCGGGTGCGCATGCGGAGCGTGTCGTCAAACTCGTCAGGACACAGGAACATGAACTGGCCGGGCTTGAGCGCCGGCAGCTCTTCCATGATGGACTCGACGTTCTCAGGGTCCAGGGCCTTGACGGTCGGCTGGACCTTCTTCTGGTCCTGCCGCGTGGTGAGGCGCCCCAGACCCCAGGTGCCGAACTGGGCCATGGCCTTGTAGTCCACGTCGCCGGGATTTTGCGTCGCCATCAGGCAACACACGCCGTATTTGCGCGCCTGCTTGAACAGTACGCTCAGCGAATCCTTGCAGGCAGGCTTGCGCACGGGCGGGATGAACGGCGCGACCTCATCGATGTAAAACAGCGCCTGGGGCTCGGAACTGGGGTGCTTCAGCATCCAGTCGTAGAGTTGCTCAACCAGCGCGGCCACGAAGAACTCCTTTTCTTCCTGGCTTGAAAGCGTGTTGAGATAAATGACGCTGACACGCGTCTTGCCCGGCTGGGCCGCGCTGTGCTCGCCCTTGCCCAGCAGCAGTTCAATGTTGAGCGGAATGCCTTCATGGAAGAGCACCCGTCGCGCGCCCACGTCCAGCCGCGCGAGCTTCTTGCAGGCTCCGGCAATCTTGGCGGCATCGGCGTATTTGGTGTAGGGCTTGAGCTGCTCTTCATCCAGTGAAGCGAGGTGGTGGGCGAACTCCTCCAGGCTGCGCGGAAAGCGCCGGGCCTTGTGCAGGTCGGAGAGTGCGCGGTCAAACACCGCCACCAGGCCCTCGCCGTCGTCGCTGTCGAGTTTGTATCCCAGCAGGCTGACGATCATGGTGGCCGCGCTGGTGACGGCGCGCACGACTTCAGCAGGTTCCAGACCCGAAAGGTCCAGGTTCAGGGGATCGGCGCTGACGGCTACGCCCTTGCGCGAGGCCGGCGTAAACACGACGACATCGGCCTTGCTTTCGTAGAGGCGGGCCAGCCCCGGGTCGATGCCTTTGTCGCGCAGGGTCTGGGGCTCGTCCGTGGCCAGCGCCAGGGAGCAGAGGTCGCCCTGAGGGTCGATGCAGATGGCCGGAATGCCCTGAAGAACGCACTCTTCAACAATGGCCTTGCACAGAACCGTTTTGCCGCTTCCCGAAGAACCAAGGGCCATGACGTGGCGCAGCAGCGTGCCGGGCCCCAGTTCGATGGCCGAGGGCGGCTCTGCCTCGTCACGCTGGTGTTCGGCGGCGTCGCGTTCAAAACCCAGCAGGAGGTTTTCGGGCGTGCCCGGCAGGGGCGGCTGCGAGAGCGTGGTGGCGCTGGGGTCGAAGGCCGCCGTGGACAAAGGGTCTGCGGCTTTCCCGGGCTGCTTGCGCAGCTCTCGCGTGTTGGGAATGGTGAACTCCGGGCGCGAGGCCGGAGGCTTCTTAAGCGGGCGTTCTTTGTCGGGCATGGAGCGCCAAGTCTAGCGTGGTGACGCTCGCGGCACCACTGAGCCGGTTTTTGCTCATGGCGCTGCCCAAGCTGGCTAGACTGCGCGCCGGACCGGGGAGGCGAACATGGCCAGGCGCACGACGATTCGGGACTTGCACAAATCGGCCCAGGAAGGGCGCAAGCTGAGCATGGTCACCGCCTACGACGCGTTTTCCGCGCGGCTGGTGGACGAGGCCGGCATCGACATGGCGCTGGTGGGCGACAGTCTGGGCACCACCGTTCAAGGCCGGGACAACACCCTGGCCGTGACCCTCGAGCATACGCTCTACCACACCGAGATTGTTGCGCGCTGCACGCGCCGCGCCTTTGTGGTGGCCGACATGCCCCTGGGCAGCTACCAGTGCGGCGAGAACGCGGCCGTGGCCAACTGCATCGCCTGCATCAAGGCCGGCGCCCAGGGCGTCAAGCTCGAGGGAGGGGCGCGGGTGACGCGGCTGGTGCAGCGTTTGACGGAGGCCGGCGTGCCGGTCATGGGCCATCTGGGCTTCACGCCCCAGAGCATCCATGCCACGAGCGGGCCGCGCCTGAACAAGGCGGCTGAAACGCTTCTGGCCGACGCCCGGGCCCTGGCCGCGGCCGGAGCCTTTGCCCTGGTGCTGGAGATGGTGCCCGCCGCCGTCGCCCGCGAGATTACGGCCGCCTGCCCCGTGCCGACCATCGGCATCGGCGCTGGCCCCCATTGTGCCGGCCAGGTGCTGGTGTTCTTTGACATGCTGGGCTATTCGCCGGAGTTCTCTCCGAAGTTCCTCAAGCGCTACATGCAGTTTCATGAGCAGGCCCTGGCCGCGCTGAACCAATACCGCTCGGAGGTCGAGGCAGGCAAGTTCCCCGGTGAAGAGCACAGTTACTAGCGGGGCATGTCCGTTGCCGCTGCTAGACTTCCGCCATGGGCGACAACACGGCCTATCAGTTCTCCCACGCGCTGCTGCGCGAGGCGGCTTACCAGCTTCAGTTGCCGAGCAGCCGAGCGCTGCTTCACGCCGCGGCCCACGACCTGTTGCTGGAGGAACCCGAGGCGCGCGAGGGGTTGGCCTTTGACCTGGCCGAGCACGCACGCCTGGCCCTGGCGGACCCCGGATTGCCCGAGCCTTGGCGCTCGCGCCTGCACCGTGCAGAGCCGGGGCATCTGGCCGATGCCGCGGCCGTGGCCCGACGCGACTTCCGCAACGCCGACGCCAAGGTGCTGCTGCTGCGCCTGGCACGCCATGGGGCGGTCACGCGGGGGCAGCGGGCCGATGCCCTGGTGAAACTGGGCATCACGTGCATCACGCTGGGCCAGAACGACCAGGCCACCGCTTTCATCTTCGAGGGCATCGAGCTGAGCGAGGGCGAGCCGCCGGGGGTGCTGGCGGGCAGACTGGCGGAGGCCGCCACAGCCCTGGGCGTCATTCACCGCATTGACGATGTCGAGGCGATCTGCGCAGCAGCCTCGCCCCTGGCCGAGGCCGGCGGCGACCCCGATGTTCAGGTTGACCTGCTCATTGCCTGGTCCATCGCGCGTCAACAACGCGAGCAGTGGCAGAGCGCGGGGGAAATGCTCCAGCGCGCCCTCGCCATCGCCCAAAGGGCGCAGAATCCCAAACGGATCAGGGCCGTTAGGAGCAACCTGGGCATATTGGCCATGCACACCGGGCAGTATGCCGAGGCCGAGCGGGTGTTGCAGGAAGTGATCCGGGAAGCCACCGCGGCCCATGACTTGTCCGTGCTTTGCACGGTCATCGGAAACCTCGGAAGTGTCCGCAACAAGCAGCAACGATACGAAGAGGGCCGCCACTTGCTTGAGCAGGGCATTGAGCTGGCGAAGCAACTGGGCGACCGCAGGCGGGAACTCGTTCACCTCGGCAACCTGGTCACTTCCGTCAAGCAGTTGGGCAGGCGACATGAAGCTCGCGAACTGGGGGCAAAGGCGCTGAATCGCGCCCGCGAGGCGGGTGATCTTCATGCGGTGGCCATCAACGCCGGCAACCTGGCAATCAGCTTCCACGAAGAGCACTGCTACGAAGAGGCCATGGGGTACTATCTCGAGGCTATCAAAGCGGCACAGGCGTGCGGCGCTCTCCATCTGGTGGCATTCTGGCAGGTCCACCTGTCGCTGCTGGGCACCCTGAGCGCCAACCATGAGATGGAACAGCAATACCGAGAACTCGCCCGGCAGACCTATCAGGCGATAGGGCGGAGCCTCGACGAGGGTTACTATCCACAGGCATATGCAGGCACCTTGGCCGAGCGCGAGCTGATTGAAGAAATCGAGTCGGGCGTTTCCACGCCGCGGGAGAAGTGACAGGCCGTGGATTCACGGGGCAGACATGAAAGCTGAAGACGCCTACATCTTCCGGCATGCCCTCCTGCGTGACGCCGCCTACCAACTCCACATGCCGGCCGATCGCGCGCGCCTTCATCGCCTCGCCCTGGAGATTCTTGAGGGCCTGCTGTCAGAGCCCGACCTGGACCTCCTGGCCCTCGAACTGGCCGAGCATGCCCAGTTTGCGCAGGCGGGAGAACGCGACCCGGCCCTGACCCAACGGGAATTGTCCTACCTGCAACGGGCGGCGGCCCATGCGGCGCGCCACTACCAGTGCCGGCGCGCGCTGGACATCTGCGAGCGCCTGTGCCGACACCCTGACGGCGGCGAGTTCCGCCCCAGGGCCGAAATCGAAGCCGCGCTGCAGCAATCCAACATGGCCGATTGGGCCAGCGCCGCCGCGCGCCTGGAGCGCCTTCTTTCCGGCGGCTCGCCCCTGTCCGATGAGCTCTCACACCGGGCGCGCATGAATCTTGCACGTTGCTGTTACCGCCTGGGCCACTTCCAGAGGCTGGATGAGCTGGCGGCCCAGATCCTGGGGACGGCGTCGGGTGAACGGCGGGCGGAGGCCACCGTGACACTTTCGGTCCCCTTCATCGAGCGCGGCCTGCGCAAGGAAGGCACGGCCCTGCTGGAGGAGGGAATTGAACTTGCGCGTCTCCACGGCCTGGCCGAGCTGGAGGCCGAAGCCCTGGCCCTGCGGGGGACCCTGTGCCTGGAAGCGGGCGACATGGAGCAGGCCCGCCAGTGGCTGGACGAAGCCCTGGCAAGGCAGCGGCGCCTGGGAAACGGGCAGGGAGAGGCGAAGGCGTTGATGGACCTGTCGCGCCTCTTTCATACGCAGGGGGACCGGGTAGCCGCCGAGAAGCTGGCAGCGGAGGCTCTTTCCATCTACGAGCGTCTGGGCCTGCAGGCGGATATTGTGGCGGCGTCGGCTCGCGTTGCGGGCATGATCCGCATGCAGGGCCGCTATGACGAAGCCGAGCCCCTCGCCCTGCGCGGCCTGGATGTTGCCCGGGAGCTGGGCGATGCCCTGGGGGAGATGAGCGCCCTCGTCAATCTGGGCGGCCTGTACAAATACACGGGCAAATATCCGCGCGGCGAGGACTGTTACCGTCGCGCCCTGGTCATCGGCCGGCGGCTCGGCTTCCCGCGCATGATGGGGCACGTCAAGGCGAACTTCGCCCAGTTGCTGCACTTCATGGGCAAGTTGGACGAAGCGCAGAGGGAGTTTGAGGAGGGACTGGCGCTTCTGGAAACATCTCCCGATCGCGCCGTGCAGGCCATCCAGTCCGGCCGCTTTGCGGCTCTGCTCAAGCAGCGGGGAGAGGCGGCGCGCGCTGAAGCATTGATGAAATTTGCCCGCGAGGTGCTGGCCGAAGTGGGAAACACCACCGATCTCCAGGCCATCGAAGCCGCTTATGCCGACGTGCAGCCTCCGACGACGGCGTGAACGGCCCGGACTCCTGCAGGGTGTCGCGCGGCGCGCCGGCCCGTAGCCGCGGTGTCTGTGTTGGCTTGCGGCGGACCCTTGCTATGCTTCTGCGGACTTGATGAGTCCGAAATTATGACAACGCGGCCAGGCCGCACCTATAGAAAGGAAGACACATGCCTGTTCGTTCATCATCCGCCGAGTGGAAGGGCACGCTGAAGGAAGGCAAGGGCACCATGAAGCTCGGGTCCGGCGCTTTTGAGGGCCAGTACTCGTTCAGCACGCGTTTTGAGGAGGGCAAGGGTACGAACCCTGAAGAGCTGATTGCCGCCGCCCATGCGGGCTGCTTCTCCATGGCCCTTTCCAACATTCTGGGCCAGGCCAACTTCAAGGCCGACAGCATCAGGACGGAAGCCAAAGTCACCATCGAAAAGGTCGCGGAGAAGATGACCGTGACCAAGATTCACCTCAGCACGGTGGCCAAAGTGCCCGGCATCGACGCCAAGACTTTCGAGGCCAAGGCCAACGACGCCAAGAACGGCTGCCCCATTTCGCGTTTGCTCGCGGCCGCGCAGATCACACTCGAAGCCAAGCTGGCCTAGCGGGTCGCTGATACCCGATGCATCCCCAAGAGGGGCGACGATGGTGTCGCCCCTCTTCCTTGGGGGTCATCGCGAGGCCGCAGACCGTCTCGCTCAATGAAATTTCAGCGAGTTGAGGAAGACCCCGAACTGCGATGGTTTGTCGCGACGCACGCCGGAAAGGGCCACAACGAACACCCGGCCTTGCCGCACCATGATTGCGACTTCGTTGCGGTCGTGCTCGCCCACGTGGATGTCGGCGCGGAGCGCCAGCGTGTCTCCGACCTGGACCCAGTCGCGACCGGCCAGTCGGCCCTGCTCGGCCATCAGGTCCATGCCGCGCTCGGGGTTATAGGCGGCGTCTTGGCCGTCGGGACCGCGCAGGTCGAACCAGGAAATCTCGAACCGGGCTTTGCCTTGAATGCAGCGCAGCACGTGTAACTGGCGCTCCCCGACGGCAGCTTGAACGGTCTGAACCTCCGCCTTGGGCGCGACTGGAAAGCGTGCAGAAAAGCCCCCCGACGCGGAGTGAACGTCAATCCAGGTGGCGGGGTCGGACGTATCGCCGGCAATGAGGGGTGCCACCACAAAGGCGCCCACGAGCCCCGCGAACACAATGGCCGCGGCCGAAATCAGAAGCGCGGCCAGGGGCCAGCGCGACCTGGCCTGTGGCGCGGCGGGCGGGGGCGGGCTGCTCTCGCCGGAGTCAAGGTAAGAGTCCACGGCAACGGTCAAAGGAAGGCCGCAGTTCCCGCAGAAGGCGGCCCCCGGGCGGGTGGCGGCGCCGCACTGGACGCAGGGAGGGGCGATGCCGGCGTTGACCATGGAACCAGCATAGAGCTTTTTTCGCCTTGGTCTGCATCGCCAGCGCGATGTTCGCCGCGAGTGAGCGCCGGCGGACCAAGTCAGCAAGTGCTCCGGCTTCCGGGCCACAGCGGCCAACAGGGGGCAGGCTGGAGGCTGGGGGATGTCTGCAGGCGGTCTGGGCATGACGATAGGGCCATGCGGCGCTACACTGGCCCTTCGTTTATCCGGAAACTGGCATGGCACTTGGTTTCTTCAAGAAAAAGGCAGACCCCCAGACGCCTCCCGAGGCGCCGCCCGAGAAGAAGGGCGGCGGCTTCTTTGGGCTGTTCAGGAAGAAGGACAACGCCGGTGAAGCACCGGAGGCCGCACCCGCACCCCCGCAGCCCGAGGCGCCCGCCGAGCCGGCGCCCGAGAAGCGGGGTATTTTTGCGCGGCTGACCAAGGCCATTTCCAAGACATCCATGATCTTCCGGCGCAAGGTCATGGGCCTTGTGGGCCTGGGCAAGAAGATTGACGCCGAAACCCTCGACAAGCTCGAGGAAGCCATGCTGGAGGCCGACCTGGGCGTAGCCACGACGGAACACCTGATGGAGGTTCTGCGCAGCGCCTGGAAGAACGCCTCCATTGAAACGACGGACCAGATCGTCCCCTTCATCCGCAAGGACCTCAAGGAGCGCCTTACGCGGCGCGGCAACTCGATAAGTTACGCGCCAAGCGGCACCACGGTCGTGCTGGTGGTGGGCGTCAACGGCGTAGGCAAGACGACGAGTATTGCCAAGATTGCGCGGCACTTCGTGCGTGAAGGCAAGAAAGTGGTGCTGGCCGCCGCGGATACCTTCAGGGCGGCCGCCGTGAAGCAACTGCAGACCTGGAGTGAACGCATCGGCTGCGAAGTGGTGGCCGGCGCCGACAAGGCCGACCCCGCTTCGGTCGCCTATAAGGGCGCCGAGCGCGCCCTGGAACTCAACGCCGATGTGCTGCTGGTGGACACCGCGGGGCGCCTGCACACGCAGAAGAACCTGATGGACGAACTCACCAAGATCACGAAGGTGCTCGGCAACAAGATTCCCGGGGCGCCCCACGAAACCATCCTCGTGCTGGACGCGACAACGGGCCAGAACGCCGTAACCCAGGCCGAGATGTTCAAGGCTGCCGCCAGCGTGACCGGGCTGTTTCTGGCCAAACTCGACGGTACGGCCAAGGGCGGCGCGGTGCTCACGATTAACGAGAAGGTGGCCGTGCCGGTGAAGTTTGTCGGACTCGGAGAGGGCTTCGACGACATTCAGCCGTTTAATGCAGAGACCTTTGTGGATGCGCTGTTTAACATCGAAAACGGCGACACCGAAGGCGACGCGGCAGCATCCGCGGAGGCTCGATGATCTCGCAGCCGGCACGACTCGTTTCCGACCTGCTCGCGGCCAACGCCGGTTCCGTCAACGCGTTCATGAAGCGCTTCGGGCAGGAGGTCGTGGACTATGCGACGGCCCTGATCCCCGCGCGTGACGGGGCCTTTGAGTCACTGGTCGAGGACATCCTGGTCGATGCTCTGGCACAGATTCGCGCGGCGGATACCGGCAGCGAAGAGGCCCTGCGCCGCTTTGTGCTGGAATGCGCCTGCCGCACCCTGCGCGCGCGCCACAAGCAGGTGCTGGCCCAGGGTCCCGATGCCCGCGCCCTGAAAACGAGTTACCGGCACGGCGAGGTCCTCAGCGAGCTGAACATGACCGAGGCGCAACTTGCCGCCGCCGTGAGTGAGGGCGTGATCCGGGCCTTTCGCGAAGACGACACCACCAAGTTCCGCGCGGAGGATCTGCGGGCTCTGATGAAGCGGCAGTCCGGTTCCCTGGCCTGCATTTCCGCCGCGGAGCGCGAACTGCTATGCCTTCAGTTCAGGCTGGGCATCGAGCCCGAAGTCATTGCGCGCTGGACGGGTCTCTCCCCCGCCGAAGTGGAAGACCGCACGGAAGGCGCCTGCCGGGCCCTGGTCAGGGCGGGCGTCTTGTCGGAGAGTCTGGGATGAGCGAATCCGACAAACAGCGCGACACCACGATTCGCCGCTATCTCCAGGGCCGCCTGAGGGATGACGAGACGGCGCGTTTTGAGCAGAGCGTCGTGCGCGACAAAGTGGCCCAGGCCAGGCTGGACGCGCTGCGCAACCAGTCCCTGAAACTGCGCGAGCTGTTTACGTTTCCGCCCTTTGACCTTTCACGGGTTCAGGTGAACGTGAGGGCGCGCAACCCGCACCGGGCCGTGGGCATTCCCCCGGCGGCCGCCCTGCTGCTTCAGGCGGCGGGCATGGTGGCCATGTTTGTGCTGTTTCATGCCATGGGCGCCTACATCGCCCCGCCGGACGTGCGCCTGGAGCGGGCCGAAGGCCGCATTCTCGTGGATTCCAGGCCCCAGCCCCCCCAGGCTTCGGGCCGCCTGATCATGAATCAGCAGGTGCAGACCGCACTGGGCGCCCAGGCCACCCTGGTTTTCGATCAGGGCAATCGTGTCAGCCTTGCGGGCGACACGACGGTGATCGTGCGCGAACCTCGCGAAAAGGTGCGTCAGGTGCTGGAGCTGGGCAAGGGCGAGGTCTGGGCGCGTTTTTCCTCGGCCGACGGTCGCTTCGCCCTGATCTTTGACCGCGGCGCCCGCGAGGTGGCCGGCGCGACTGCTGAGTTCGATCTGGCCACCGGCGAGCGCGCCCTGCTGCTGCTGCCCGAGAACTATCAGGCCCCCTCGGCCCGGCCCGTGGCTGTGCTGCGCGTGTTCCGCGGCTCCGTCATGGCCTATAGCGGCGAGCGCGCGGACCGGTTGGTGCGCGGCCAGTGGGCGGTGTTTGAAGCCGGGGGGAACGTCTCCACGGGTCCCCAGTTGGGCGAAAACTTCCAGCTCCTGCGCATCGACAGCAATGAACGCTTCAAGGATCAGCTGCATTGGCTGAACACGTCGGAATTCCCGCTGCGCGCCGAACACAACGTGATCGAACTTGAGCGCCGCCTGCGCGAGGCGGTAGCCGCCCTGCTGGAGTACCGCACCCGCCACGTGCTGCGGGACGCCGACCGCGAGATTGAGGCCTTCGAGAAGCAATTGACCGCAGAGATCCAGGCTGCCAAGGCCCGCCTGGCCGCGGGCAGCGCCCGTGACCCCGCTGAACTTCCGCCTTCGGGCCCCCTGCGCATGACTGACGAGCAACTGGCGGCCGGCGAAGAGTTCATTCTCGGCGCCATCGCCAACTGGCGCCGCAGGCCCAACACCTATCCCAGCCTCGGGGCCGCCGGCATGACCCTGCTCGCACGCGTGCAGAGCCTCCAGGAGCAAATGGCGGAGCTGGATGCCCGCCGCGCCCAGGCCATTGTGCGCATGCAGGAGATCGAGAAGCTGGAAGCGGCCATGGCTGCGCAGGACGAGGCCATCAAGAAGCTGATGGAATCGGCGAGTTACGACCCCCAGGGCGAAAAGCGCGCGGAATTGACCCGGCTGATTGAGGCCCTGCGTGACACCATCCGCAAGGCCACCTCCGCCCGGGCCGAGGCCGACCTGATCAGGGTCAGGCTCGGGCAGCTTGAGGACCAGTCCGACGAACTCAAACGCAAGCGCGTTCCGATGCAGGAGCGGCTGGACAGGGCCGTGAAGCTGCAGTCGGACATCAAGGCCAGGCAGAAGGCCAGCGTCTACACCGCGGAAAAACTTGCCGATTGCAAGGCGGCCTATGAAGCGGCCCAGGCCGAAGAACCCAAGGCCGACATTGCCCTGGCCGGCGCCCGCGAAGACGAGGCGGCCGCCAGGAAGGCGCGCGAATCGGCCCAGGTCGCGTGCACCTCGGCCCAGGAGTCACTCGATGCCGGTCGCGCCGACCACGACCAAGCCGGCGACTCCCTGCTTGAGGCCGTGCTCAAGCGTGACGCCGCCCGCCGCACACTGGAGAGCGCCCAAGCCGAGGTCAACCGGCTGCAGGCCGAACTTGACAAATTGCCCGAAGGCGAACGCGAAGGCAGCGAACTCAAGAAGCAACTCGATGCCGCCAAGGCAGACGCCGCGGCAAAGCAGGGCGCCGTGGACGAGGCCGTCAAGGCGGCCGAAGCTGCCCAGAAGAAGGTCGAGGCCGCGGCGGCCGCGCTGCCGGGGCTGGAAGCCGCGCTGAAGCAGGCCCTGGAGTCTTTGGCCAAGGCGGAATCGGCAGAGCAGTCCGCGCGGGAAGCTGTGGCCAAGGCGGAGGCGCGGGTAACGAAGGCCGCCGACACTCTGGCAAAGACGCAGGCGGAGCTGGCGGCCATGGAAACGGCCAAAGCCGAGTGGGAGGCTCTGCAGAAGCAGTACGGCGAGGCCACGGTAGAGTACGAGAAGGCGCTGTGGGACGTGGAGGACAACGACCTGGCCCAGTTGGAGCTTGGGCGCAGGATCGAGCCGCTGCGCTCCGATCTGGCCGCCCAGCAGAAGATCGTCGAGGAGGCCGAGGCTGCCAGGGTGCGCAGCGACGAATTGAAGGTCGAGCGCGACAAGAGCCAGGCGGTGGATGATGACATCACGCGTCGCAGCCAGGCCCGGGCGCTGCTGGCCAGGGAACGGGACGCCGTGGCGTCGTCGCAGCTTGTGAAGGATCGCGCCAAGATGGATGCCGAGTTCCGCCAGTTCTCCATCGAGCATGGGGCGCTGGATTTCACGCGGGCGCGGGCACTGGAGGAAGACCGCCAGCTTTCACTCAAGCAGAAGCAGGCATTGGAGCTCTATGCCAGGGCGGAGGCCGAGGCCGAAAAGCGCATGGTGTCGTTGCTGGAGGGGTTCTGCGCGCCCTATCGCGGATTTGATCTGGGTGACAACGAGGCCTCGGCGCAGACAGCCCGGGCCAAAATCATGGAGGCCCTGTGGCGCCTCTACTACTCGGCGGAGGGGGCCGATTCGCCTGACGTGACGCAGGCCCAGTGCTACTATGTCCTGGCTCGTTCCGGCGCGCCCGGCGACGCCTTGCGCGCCCTGGACGAGCGCTGGCGCGCGGCGCTGGCTGAGGTGCTGGGCAAGGCTCGATTTGAAGAAGCCGGTGGCCTCAAGCCCTCCAGCCTGGCCGCCCTGGCGCAACGTTGACGGGTGCTTGGCAGTCGCCGGCCTGGCCGGCGGAGAACTTCATGGCCCTTGACCGCCTCCTGTGCTGCAAGAACAGCAAGGTCTGGATTCCGGACTCGTTCCTGACCTCCATTGTGGGTGACTGTGACCGTGGCAAGTTCACGATAACGCGGCCGTTCACCTTTCCCTGCCTGCTGCTGCCCAACGGGAACCTTTACATCGAAGAACAACAGGGCGTTGAGCTGGGTTCGGACACCTACGACCTCGGCCACGTGCGCTGCGCCTCCTGCGGGTCGGCGGTCGAGGTGCGTGAGATTGACGTCAAGGCCATCCTGGACAAGCTGCGCGAGCGCGAGATCACCATGAAGGAACGGCAACGCATGCGCGACAGCCAGAAGGTGCCCAAGGAGCCCGGGGGCAAGCCATGAAACAGATCAAGCTGGTCATCTGGGGATCGGCCATTGTCCTGCTGGGGCTCATCGGCGGAACGGGCTGGCTCATTTATGAGCGCATCGAGAGCACCGTGGCGCCCAAGGAGCAGGCCACCAAGAAGGACGTGCAGCGCATAGAGGCCGAGCAACTGCAGCAGAAGAAGCGCATCGGCGAGGCCGAGCAGCGCCTGACCGAGCTTGAGAACGATCTCGCCGAGTACAAGTCTCGCAATGACAAGCGCGTGGGCGAGCTGGAAGGCCGTGTGTCGAGTGGCGAGAAAAAGGTCAGCGACCTCGAGAAGCGGGCATCGGAGCTTGAAAAGCGCAGCGACAAGAGCGAGGACGAACTCAAGCAGGTGCAGGCCGATCTCGTGCAGGCGCGCAAGGAACTCGACGACGCCAAGAAAGAGCGCGACCAGTTGCGCCATGAAATGAACCGCATGCAGACGGACATCGACGAAATCAAGAAGGCGCTGGGCATCAAGACCACCAATTGAGCTGCAGCGTCAGGCGCATTGCGGCCATCCATTGACCCATTGCAGACAACCGGCCCTGAAGCAAGAAACGGGGGGCGGGCCAAGGCCCGCCCCCCGTTGATTGGGCTTGCGCGGACTACTTCTTCTCCTCGTTCCGGGCCTCCTCCGCAACTTCGATGACGCGGACCACCTTCTTGCCCTTGCGGAAAATGACCTCCGTTCCCAGTGCCAGCACCTTGGCGATCTCGGTGTCGCGGGCCAGCGTGAAGTAGGACTCTGAGAGATACTCCACCAGTTCAGCCTCGATCAGCTCGCCGTTGGTGATGTCGCTTTCGAGCCAGATGCCGTCGGACCAGACGAAGGTGCGGGCGCCGATGGTCTTCACGTTCTCCGCGGCCATGGCCTGGGCGGCGCGCTCGTCGTAGCCCTTTTTCTTCAGGTCTTCGGCGCGCTTGCCGGCCTTCGTGGCGTAGCCCCCGCCTTTGGCCTTCTCCTCGACCTTCTTGGCGGCGTCCTTGTCGGCCTTGTTGGCGCCGTCGGCGTTGTCGTTGGAGCGGCGGTCGTCGTTGGCTTCGGAGTCTTCAACCGCGTTGCGTCCCGTGGATGCGCCGGGAGCGCGGCCGCCGCCGCCCATGCCTTCCGCGCGTCGTGAGGCATCGCCCTGGGGGCGGTTTTCGACCGCGCGGCGCTCACGCCAGCCTGAGTCATCGCGGGGGGCCTCCGCGCGAGGGGGAGGAATCTGGGAGTCCTCCACGACCAGGAAGCTCGTGTACGGCGTCACAATGCCGAACTTCGTGCCCAGAGCCACGATCTCGTCCTTGAGTTCCTTGTTGAAGCCCGAGAGGTTGATCTGGTCGAGCAGGAAGCCGACGCGGCGCACGGCCCACATGCGGGGCAGGTAGGCCTTGGCATTGCTCGATTCCGTGAACTCCTGCGTGTACTCGTAGACGCGCTTCTGGCCGTTGACCGTGCCTTCCAGAATGACCTGGTGGCGGCCCGGCTTCACATAGCGGCCGAGCACGGCGAGTTGCGTGCCGGCAAAGAGGTCAGGCATGACCTTGGGCTGGATGTCCGTAACTTCGGCGCCCTCAATGCGCAGCTTGACGTCAGCCAGCACGGGGGAGGCGATCTTGCTGTAGAAGTTGCCGACCTTGACCTCGATGTCCTCCTTGGGCTTGACGTATTCGCGCTGGCCGCGGTTCTGCTCGGCCAGGGTGTCCAGCAGCCAGGTGTTGACGTCAAAGCCCACGCCGAAAGTGAACAGGCGCATGTGGGTTTCGCGCAGTTCGGAGGCCATCTTGACGAGTTGACGAACGTCCGTCTGCTCCACTGTCGGCAGGCCATCGGTCAGGAAGACGATGTAGGTCGGGCGTTTGACTTCGTCCTTGTTGCGTGCCAGAGCCAGGCCGTCCTTGAGGGCCGCGGCAATGTTGGTGCCGCCCATGGCCTCGATCTTCTCAATGGCCAGACCGGCCGCATCCTTGTTGTCACGCGTGGCGACGGAGAGTTCCTCGCGCCACTTCTTTGATTCCGTGGAGAAGGTGACGATGCCGAAGCGGTCGCGCTCACCCAGCGCATTGACGCAGAGCTTGAGGGCCTTCTTCGCCTGGGCGATCTTGCCGTCGTCAAGCATCGAGCCCGAGGTGTCAATCACGTAGATCACGTCCTTGGGAAGTATCTCGTCGTCGGAAAGCTTGATCTTCGGGGTGAGCAGGGCAAGAAAGTAGCCCGCCTCGGCACCCTCGCGGAAGGTCATCACACTGGCGGCCACGGTCTCGCCGGCATGGCCGAAGTAGAGCTCAAAGTCAGCGTCGGGCTGGTTGTTCCTCGCCTCAAAGCCAACCAGGGCTTCCTTGTCGCCCCTGCGGATGATCTCGCAGGAGTGGGTGGGGGAGTAGATCGCCTGCAGGGCCTGTTCACTCTTGATGTTGACCTTCACACTGAGGGTCTGCACCGGAACCTGGCAGAAGGTCTTGGTGCGCAGAGGATAGCGGAAGCGCACCAGGCCGCTGTCGTAGGGCAGCAGCTCCGTATACATGAAGCGGATGGTCAGCTCCTGCTGCGGCAGGATCGGGAATACGCTGGCCTTGAACAGGCCGCGGCCGGCAAACTCCAGCAGGCCGGGGTCCAGCATCTGCCGCACGATGCCTTCGTAGATGCTGCGTGCCTTGTCAGCGGCCAGCAGTTCGCCCTTGACCATCTTGCCGTTCATGGTCATTTCAAAGCTGTTGATGGCCGCTTCCACCGGCAGCGGGAAGAGATACTGCCCTTCCAGTTGCATCGAGTTGGGGTTGTAGAAGGTCTGCGTGATCGTTGTGGTCGCGCCCTGGCCGTCGATGTTCGTTTCCACACCGTGGCTGCGCACTTCGATGGGCGCAAAACGCGGCCGCGGCGGGCGGCGGCGCGGCTGTACGTCGGGCTCGGGCTCTATGGTGATGACGATGCCCTGCGCAAAGGCAGGCGCGGCAACCAGGGCCAGCAACAGGCCAAGCAGCAGTTTCTTGTACATGGCATTACCCCAAGGCTTGGGAAAGGACGGACCGCTCCGTTTCCTTGGACGCAGGGGACGGCCTGGGGTTCCGGAATTCCTGGAAGGGTTCAGCGCCCCTCAACCTCGTCGAGGAGCAGCAGTGTCAGCGTTATCTTCGTTTCCGGCGGCAGGCCGGTGTCGGTGGACGTGCCGCCGGACGCGCCGCCGCTGGTCCCGCCCGTGGCTCCGCCGGACGTGCCGCCGCTGGTCCCGCCGGAGGTGCCGCCCGTGGTTTCGGCGGGCGCGGATGCGGGCTGCTGGGCATTGCTGCCCTGGCGCCGGTATATGGCGCGGAAGGTCTTGCTGATCTTGCCGCTGTAGCCCTGGGCCTCAATCATGAACACACGCGAGCGCACCGTGAGCAGGGGCTTGATGGCGTTGAAGATCTCTTCCGTTAGGCCTTCCACGGCGCCCTCTTCCTCGCCGGTAATGCGCGTGACGAAGGCTTTGAAGGTGGCCAGGTCCTGGGTGCGGAAGCTGGCCTTGTCTTCTTCTTCGGCGGGAGTGCCGTCAGGGTTGGCTGTGGCGGGCTCGTCTTCGGGCAGGGTGCCGCCGTTCTCTTCAGCAGTTTCAATGTCACGTCGCGCCTGTTCGCGCGCCGTGATGATGCGGTCCACGGCGTCCCAGGTCAGGTCCTTGTTCAGCGCCAGCAGCAGCTCGCGGGGCGCCGTATTGATGTTGATCACTCCCGTCGAATAGAGCGTAAGAAAGGGCAGGATGCCGATGGGCTGCGGGTCCATGGAGCGTTCATCGATGCTCTCCACTGATTTCTTGCGAGCTTCGAACTGCTCCTGATAGTTCAGATCATAGTAGTCCCGTGACTCTTCTTCGCTCCCGCCCTCAACCTCGCGCGGTTCTCCGTGCAGAAGTTTGCCGGACCAGCCCTCGATCATGCGCAACTCGCCCAGCGTCAACATGGGATAGGGCGACTGTTTCTTGATCGAGCGGCTGTCCGGCTTGTCGTTCTCCCGCGCCGTGAACTCGAGTTTGTCGCTGTCCTCGCGGGCCCGCTCCTCAAGGTACTTGATCAGGTTCTTGACCAGCGTCTCCGTGTTCACTTCGCGATCATCGTTGCGGCGGCGCACGCTCTTCGATTCGCCGTCCAGCTTGAGCCGTTCGTCGTTGCGGCGGCAGATTTCGATCAGCCTCGACAGCGTTTCCGCCGCCGCCTTGCGTTGTGCCTCGTTGCCGCGGATCAGCGTCAGCAGGTTGAACTTGCGCTCTTCGTCCGTGATGAAGATGGCGGGCGGCTTGCCGGCGGTCGTCTCGCTGGAGTTTTCGTTGCCGAAGGTTTCGCCCTTCCAGTTCGTGGGCTGCGCCCAGGGCTCGTTGAGGCTGTCGTAATCCGGCTTGTCGTCCAGCCGCAAAATCGCCTGCCCGCGCACCAGGGCCATCTGCGCCTGGTAGGCCGCCTTCAGGTCGTCGCGCACGTTGGATGCCACGAGCACTTCGCGCAGCACATCACGCTGGAGGCTCCACACAATGATGCTCAACAGCATCACCAGCAGCAGCACCACCAGCAGCGCCACGCCGCGCCGGTTCAATGGACGTCTGGGGAGACTGCGGGCCATGTTATTTGAACGACGGGGGCGGCGCGGCGTTGTGCCATTCGGCGAATTCAACGGGCCTCGAGCGTGATTGTCACGCTCTCCTTCTTTCCGTTGCGCAGCACCTTGAACTCGACCTTGTCCCCGGGATTGTACTTGGCCAGCAACGTGCGGAGATGGCCCGTGCCGGTCACCTTCTCACCCCCGACCTCATACACAACGTCGCCTTCCTTCAGGCCCGCCCTGGCTGCCGCGCTTCCCGTCGTGATCTTCGAGGTCGTGATGCCCGCCTCAATACCGAGCTTGCGCGCGTCGGCGGGCGCCACATCCGCAAACGACGCCCCCAGCTTGACCTTGACTTCCGTGCGCTCGGGCTCGCGGGTCTCCGACTTGGGTTCGGTGCTCTCGGGCTTTTCCACCTTGGGTTCGGGTGCGGGTGTGGGGCGGGTCTCGGTTTTGGCGCGGCCGCTGCGCAGGTCGTCCAGGCGCTTGCGCAGGTCTTCCTCGAGGTCCCGGAGTTCTTTGCGTTTTTTCTCAATGGCCTCGCGCAGCTCCCTGGCGCGCACGTCATCCTTGAACTCTTCGTCGCCGCTGCCCTTGCGGGCCAGGGTCACCATCATCGGCTCAATCTTGCCGTCCTTGTGGCGGATGCCGAGGCCGAGGGTGTCGCCGGGCTTCTTGCCGGCCAGCACGGCCTGCATGTCCTCGATACTGTTGACGCTCTTTTCGCCGGCCGAAAGGACGACATCGCCGACCTCAATGCCTGCTGCCTCGGCCGGTGAGCCCTTGCTGACCAGCGTGACCAGCAGGCCGCTTTCGATCTTGAGCCTGTCGCGCTCTTCCTTTTCGATCACGCGCAGGCGCAGCCCCAGCCAGGGCTGGTCGGACTGAGCAGCCAGAGGCGCGGCAAGGGCCAGAAGGACGAGTAGAAGCAGAGGGCGGGCAGTGGTCATGGCGTCTCCGGTCAATCCTCATTCGGGGCAAAGATGATACGGCCAAGTCATCCCTTTGGGGAGTGCCTTTGGCCTCAATCATGAAACTGCAGGGGCGGGGAAACCCCGCCCCTGCCCCTGCCGGTGATGCAGCTTACTTGTATTTATAGCGCTGGGGTTCGGGGACGGGCCGGCCCTCCTTGTTGAGGCGGTAGCGCGAGGCCAGTTCGTCGATCCAGACGATCTTCTTGGCGGTCTTGATGCCCAATTCGAAGCGGGCAAGCATGGCTGAAGGAGAGGTCTTGGCGGCGATCCAGTAGGGGCGCAGGCGCTTGATCTCTTCCTGGGTGCCGGCCTCCAGTTCCCACTCCTTCATGATCTCGGCTTCGAGCAGTTCACGGTCCTTCTTGTCCTGAATCTTGAAGGTGCGGATGGTCAGCTCGTAGCAGAAGGTGTGGGCGATGATGGCTTCGCGGGCGTCCAGCGCGGCCTTGTAGGCGTCGCCCCATTTCTGGATGGCGTAGTTCTGGCTGACATCCACGGTCTTGAGCGCTTCCTCGCTGCGGGGTACAAATCTGGCCAGGAAGGCCACGCGGTAGGCCGCCCACTTGGCGGGCTCAAGCACGATGGACTTGCCCTCGGCGCGGGTGAACTTTTCGCTGTCGAAGTCGGGCTTCTCCTCGCTGTCCTTGAAGTACTCAAAGGCGATCTTCTTGATGGCCTCGGGGTGCCACTTCCAGCTTTCCTCGCGCTTGGCGTCGCGATCAGCGCGGTTGTTGCCTTCCTTGAGCTTATCCAGTTTCTTGATGCGCTCTTCCTTGTCGCTCTTGTTGTTGGAGATGTCCACGGCGCGGTAGACGTTGTAGCCGGGGCGGTTGACGCGGGCCCAGGAGTACCAGAGTTCGCCGTCGAGCAGCAGCCAGTACTTCATGGCCAGATCGTCTTCCCACTCAATGATCCGCTTGCGGATGTTGGACATGGCGGCCTGCATCGCGTTGTAGCCGCTGAGTTCGCGGGAGTCCATCTTGCCGCCCGAACGCGCCTCCAGCTTGTCGAGGGAGGCGAGGATGTTCTTGTTGTCGTTTTCACGGCGCTTCCTGACGTCGGCGGGCAGGTCATTGTTCTTCTTGTCCGCGTCCATCATGTCGTTGACCTGCTTGCGCTGGCTCTCGTAGAGCTGAAGCTGCTGGAACACGCGCCAGGAGTCGTCACGGCACAGCACGTTGTCCTTGGTGATGCGCAGGCCGCCGCGGTCCAGCACGTTGCCCATGAACAGAGTGCCCTGGGAAACAAGCACCTCGCTGTTGAGAAACTCCTTGTACATGGCCTCGTGCAGCTTGGGGTCTTCCCACACCCAGGTGCGGCTGAGTTCGAATTCCGTAATGATCTTGCGCTTCTTCTCCGGATCGTCCGGGTCGATGATTTCCTTCTGGCCGTATTCAACGCGCGCGCCCCAGAGGTCCTTGACCCACTTGACGGCCTTCTTGACGTCTTCGGACTGGGTCTGGAAGTTGCAGCGGGCCTGGAGGCGGTAGGTGCCGGGCGGCAGGGGCTTGTCCAGCTCGGGCATTTCAAAGGGCGCCAGACCCAGGATGACGGGGGCGCCGTCGACGTCCATGCCGCCGTCTTCCGTGCCGCTGACCTTGGCCATGACGCGCTGGCCGGGGATCATCTCGCCCAGCTTGTCATCGCCGTCGGCCTCCACCTGATACAGGGCGACCTCGATTTCGAGGTTCTTGATGGGACCGGCCGTGGAGCCGCGTCCGGCATCCACCTGAAAATCAGTCAGGATTTCGCCCACGATGCGCATGCCGCCGCGCGGGCCTACCTCAACGTTGAAGCGTCGCACCAGCACCCGGTCGTTTTCAAGATAGGGCTGGTTGCCCGCCGAATACTTGAACGTGTGCATGGGCCGCACACGCCTGGCCGGAAATCCCTGCGCCGACGACACTGCCGCTGCCAGTGCGGCCACGCAGAAAAGCGCAGCCGCGCCGCGGATGAGACGGAAGCGAAGCATGTTGACAACCTCCTGGCCCTGCTCTGACTCCAGCCTGTTCTTCTACGCACTGGCCCACGGGAAGGGCCATTGAAAACGGACTCTAGTATTCGATGACGAAAGCGAGCTTCCTGGGCGGGGTGAGCACCGTCAGGGTGATGTCATCGAGTACGGCGGAAACGTTCGTTACCGGCACCTTGGTGGGGTCGGGGCTGACAAAGTAGACGCGGTACATCAGGGCGCCCACCGTATCGCCGGCGTTGAGTTTGACACCGTTGAGTGACATGCCGCCCCGGGCCCAGTAATCCTTGTCGCCGGTGGAAGCGCCCTTGGGATCTTCGAGGATCCCCTGGGCCTTGGCGTCGGCGTAGCTGATCAGGCCGTTGCTGGGCCGTATCTTGCGCACGTCCTCAAACACGCCCCACTGCACGACCACGCGGGCTGAGGTGGAGAGGCTGATGCCCTGACCGAGGTAGGGGTCGTAATCGGGGCGGTATTCGGTCCAGCTCAGGGTGCCAAGGCGCACGGGGGCCGTAAGCAGCGCGCCGGAGGCTCCGTTGGGGTTGAAGGGCAGGAAACCCTGCTCAAAGAAGCCGTCAGGGTTGCCCAGGCTCACACCGCTTCGCTGCATGTAGCGGCTGCCGCCGGCGCAGGCCGTCTGGTCCGCCTGGAAGCTTGACTGGAGCGTGTTCTGGCTGATGCGCACGTCGTCCAGCGTGGCATTGGCGACGGCCACCAGGTTGGCGTCAAACTTGAACAGCGCCGCCGACTGGGTGGTGGCGGGGTTGGCGAAGGACTGGGTTTCGACGTAGTACTGGTTGTAGATGTTCTGGTCGGAGATATCGAGCTGCCGGCGGAACAGGCAGCCGATGGTCAGGCGGTCCTCGGGGTTGATTTCGAGGAGGCGCGACGTCGTCCGGTAGAACAGGTAGGTGGTCTGGGCCGGGTCTTCCGCAGGCACCATGACGCCGTCGTTGGGCTCGTGGTGACCGTCGTTGAGGAAGCCCTTGGGCTGGGCCGGATTGTTGTCGGGGTAGAACTCGACGGGGATCTTGCGGCCGTTAATCCAGAGGTCATAGGGCTGGGTGAGGCTATTGGAGTTCCAGCTCAGCGTCAGGCGATGCCAGTCGTGCACGCGCAGGGCGGGCACGGTGGAAGGCAGGCTGTTGAGGTTGACCCAGCCGTCGGTGCGGGCGTAAATGAAGCCCTTGTCACCGGGATTGCCCTTGGGGCAGATGTCGTTGGTGCCGGTGTACTGGTTGATGCCGCCGTTGTCGCTCTCGTCAATGATGCGGCGCATGGCATTGCCGAACTTCACCACCTGGCTGCCGCCGTAGCCCACGCCCTGGGGGAAATCCTGGGCGAAGGCCTCCGAGAAGTAGAGGCGCGTGAAGCGCAGGTAGCCGCCGGGTTCCTTGAAGATGAAGAACTGCACGCCCTCGATGTCGCACTGGTCATTGCGCAGGCCGCTGTTGGCCGGGGCAAAGGACAGGCTTGAGGTATCGGCCGCGGAAGGCGAGTAGGGCAGGGTGTTGCTGCGCCCGTAAGCCGTGGCTCCGAACAGGCCCGAGAAGTTGTTGCTGGCGGGGTCAATTTCACCCATGCACACCGTGATGGGGTTGGTGCCGCCCCCGTCGCTGCCCTGCGCCGGGAAATCCCACTTGATCCAGAAATCCAGCGTGCCTTCGTAATAGGGGCAGTTGGCCTTGGTCTGGCGGTGGTTCTGCAACTGCTGGTTGTGGTTGTCCGTGCCGGAGAACGGCGCCGCATCTCCGGAAAGGCGCATGCGCACAGAGTTGGCGTCGGAACCGTACCCCACCTGTGACTGGTCGCGGTCCGCGCCGTCCATGATGGGGTCAAAGGGGTTGTTGGGGATGTTGGCGCCGTTGGGGTAGCGCAGCAGCTTCAGGCGTGCGGGGCGGTTCTTGCCGCGCGAGCCGTAGAACTGCGAGAGCGCGCCGGGGAAGCGGTAACGCTCACGGACCGCCGATCCGCGCAGAAAGACGCCGTCGCGCTGCAGGGTTGCATAGCGCGTGGCTTCGTCGCCCTTGTCGGCGTTGGCAAACTCGTTGGGTCCGCCGCCGCCGACCAGCGCGGAATCCACACGACGGGGCGTGGCCGTGTTCACGAAGTCGTCAAAGACGACGTCCTTGTCCAGGGGCTTGAAGGCGTAGTTGGGCTGGGTCTTGCCCGAGGCGCTGTTGAGGCCGAAGACGCCGGCATTGGTGTCGCTGCGGGCGTCGAGGCCCTCATTGAAGCGGGCGTGGAAGGTCAGGCCCGTCTGCATGGGCTGAATGGGCGTGCGGTCTTCCGTGCGCTGGGTGATGTAGCCGAAATCGCGGGACAGCGCCGCGCGGGGGTTGTAGCCCCCCTTGCGCTTGACGCCCAGGTAGTCGGTGTCTTCAGGGAAAATATTGGCGTCGGAGGTGGAGGCGTCGCCCCAGGCGCCGGCATCGCGTTCATCCGCCGAATAGGGGCCGGAATTGGTGCCAAACCGCGTCAGGGCCGCGATGTTGCGCGTGGTGGTGGTGCCGGAGCTGGTGGCGGCGTTGGTGATGGCGTCGGGGTCGATGGGGGCCATGAAGTCAAACTGCGAGGAATGGCGCAGGACCGAGTAGATTTCAACCAGCGTGCGCACCTGGCGGCGGGCCACCGGGAGGCGGGCCTGGGCGGCGCCGCCGGCCGTGGTGTCCTGGGACACCGTGTTCATGCCGCGCGCCGTGGGGGCGAGGATCTCGCCCTGGCTGACGACTTCATACATCCCCATGCTCGAGAAGCAGACCGGGGCCGTGGTCTTGACCAGGTCCATGCGGTCCACGTTCTGGTGGTAGGGGTAGTCCGCGTTGTAGCGCGCCACCACGTTATTGGGGTTGAGCGCGGCACGGATCATGTCCACCGTCGACTTCCAGTACCAGGCGATGAAGGCCTTCTGGCTCATGGCGGCGTCGGTGTATTTCAGCGAGTTGGCCGGGTGATTGCAGTTGTAGGCCAGCGGCAGCCAGCGCTGGTTGGGTACGGGATCGCCCGGGTCAATGATGGAGTTGCGGTTGGCGTTGACCACGTCGCCGACGCGGATGCTCTCGCGGCCTTCGGACTTCATGCCCAGCAGGGCCTGGTAGCAGAAGCGCAGGTCAAAGTCCTGCCAGCTGGTGAAGGGGGCCGCCTTGCGCAGGTCAATGACAAGCTGGGCCAGTTCAGCCGCGTAGTCTCCACCCTGGCCGCCGGCCTGGGTGTTGCCGGCGCCCGCCGCGCTGGTGATGGGGCCGATGGGAACGAGCTGGAAGATGCCCTGGTTTTCGCCGCCGCTGGTGGTCATGGCGGCTTCCGTCAGGTGGGCGTAGCTGCCGTTGTTCTGGCGGCCGATGTCAGGCGTGCCCAGCACGAGGCGGCTGGGCGCGGCGCCGAACATGTCCTTGAGAATGCGGTCTTCCTCCGAGATCTGGGAGGCCTTCTTGAAGTAGAGAAGGCGTGCCCGGGCCTCGATGCCCGCAAACAGGGCCACCAGCACCGGCTTGGGCGCCGTGTTGATGTTGACGGGGGAGCGGATGCCCGTGCCCGCGTCAAACTGGGCGTCAGGCCAGCCGTCCTGACCGCCGGCCTGGTTGGGGCCGACGGCAAATCCCTCGCGCTTGAGTTCCATCTCCAGGCGCGTGCCGCGCGGGTTCTTGGCCTTGTCTTCAACGACCTTGCCGGCGGTGTCAATGTAGTCGCGGTAGTTGGGGTCGCGCCAGTTGTTCACGCTGACGAAGTTCATGGCCAGGTCGTACAGTTCCGGCCGCTTGTTCAGGGTGCTGCCGTCCCAGATGGGGCGGAGCTGCTCCTTGTTGGTGAAGAAGTGGCCGGCCTCCTGGTGGGTCTTGACCACGGCCTGAACCACCTCGCCGGTGAAGGGGTTGTACTTGCCTGTGCCCTTGCCGCCCGGTGTCACCCACTTGTCAATTTCATAGCCCAGCACCATCAGCACCTCGGCCAGGCGGTCACCCTTGAAGTTGTTGAGGTTGAGCTGGCTTGCGGCGTCGATGACTTTCACGCGGGTGTAGTCACCGAGGTCTTCGTAGGTGCCGCTGGCGCCGAAGCTCTTGCCGCCCTCATAGGTGCGGCCTTCGCGGGGCAGCGTGTCGTAGCGGATGCCTTCGCCTCCGAAGAGGGTGACGCCCGAAAGGAAATTGCGCGAGCCCGGCCGCACGTTGCCGGGCATCTTGTCGCCGCCGAAACCCGTCTCGTTGGCATCAATCACGCCGTTGTTGTTGAAGTCGATCCAGCCCAGGTCGGGGGCGTCCTTGCCGGCGTTGGTGTTGGTCGAGGCCTTGTTCCAGGAGACGCGCACGTCACGGCTGTCCAGGGTCTTGAGGCCGAAGCTCGGGCCGTCCACATCCCGCTGCGAAGGCTCGTACTCGAATTCCTTGTCCGAAAGCTGCTCGTAGTGGCTGCGGGTGGCTTCCGCGCGCAGGCGCGCGATGGAGTACTCCACGCCATCCAGCGAAAGGTCCAGGGCCCGTTGCCGGTCAAGGTAATTGGTCGACGCCTTGCGCTCGGCCAGCGTAATGTAGCTGAAAGACGTGCCGATGACGAACAGGGCCACCAGCAGCCCCAACACCACAACGAGCATCGTGCCTCGGCGGCTCCGGCGAACCGACCTGCGCTGCATACGGTTGAGCTTGTGCATCGTTCCTCCAACGCGGCGGGCCAGGCCCGCCGCCCCGCAAAGGGTTGGCGCGCAACATGGGGCATTGGGGTGTGCGAAGCCCCGCCTTCCCCACTTTTCACGGGAGGCCCAGGGGGAGGACCTCCCGACGAATTCGATTCAGGATTTCCGGCTCCGGGCAGGTGCCGCCGGAGCCGGAAATCGCAAATCGAAGCCGGCTTCATCCATCCAGATAGGTGCCGCCGCCGGCCTTGGCCAGCTTCTTGTAAAACTCCCGCTGTGTATCACTCAGGCCGATGCCCGTAATGTCCAGTGCCGTCCTGCTGCCCGCTTTGCGCCAGGCCTCCACCTGCTTGATGATGAAGTCCTGCGCTCCGCCGGCCTGTTCGAGTTCTTTGGCGTCCACGCCGGCGGGCGAAGCGGGGTCGCTGCCCACGATCATCGAAGCCGACGTCGGGCCCTGCTCGAAGACCACTTTCAGCAGACCGTAGATGTCAGAGTCACCCAGGGCCACGCGATCTTCGACCCATTTCTTGGCGCGCTCCACGGCGTCTGCGCTGACCGAGACCGGGGCCTTGCGGTCAGCGAAGTCGTCGCTGGTTCCAAAGCAGGCGATGTTGAAGGCGACATCGCGGCGCTTGGCAATCGTGTCCAGGGACTGCTTGAGAAGCTCCTTGGCGCGCTCCAGCCTCGACACCACGCGGTCATCACTGAGGGTGATGGTGGCTGTCATGGCCGCGCTGAGGTCAAGGAGGTAGGCGCGGGTCAGCAGTTCCTTGCTGCCGCCGTCGGGTGTGTTGACCTTTTCGACCCCATCTTTTTTGAAGCGCACGCGTGGATAGGCCGTGGGACGGTCGTGGCCCTCGGGCTTGGGCGTATCCGAATTGGATTCCCTGCCGGCCTCGGGCTCAGACTTGGGCTGATCCTGGGCGCGCGACACTCCGGACAGCGCCGTCAGCAGCGCCAGAAGGCACACCAGAAATGTCGGCCGGCTCCACACGATTGATCCAGCTCCCACGTTGCTGTGCCGGGACACACTTCCAGCCCGGAATCCTCGGCGAGCAGGTGCAACCATAGTGCCAGCCACCACATGGCTCAAGGGACCCGCCGGATAAAGCATGGCAGCAGATTAGCAGGGACCCCGCAATAGGCCACAGAGATTCACGTAAACTGTGAAAGCAGCATTACTTGCGCAGTCATGACTGGCTGGCCCCAGGGGTCATGGCGGCTCCCTTGGGCGAATGCAGGGTTCCTTGGCCTCGTACCCCCCAAGTAACCGGCAGTAACCCGCAGTCTGGACTCAGGCAGCCAAAGTGGCTGTCATTTTGTTCAAACGCCCCAAGGCCCCCTGCGTATAAAGGAAGCCGTTTTCCAAGGTGAACCCAGGCGAGGTCGTGATGAAGCGCTACGCTCATGCAGTCATTCTGGCGGGAGGCCTTTCTCTGGTGGCCCTTTTGGGGGGGTGCGCCAGTGGGGCATCGGCCAAAAAGGGCGAACCCAACTACTCCTACCTTGACGACCAGGCCCTGGAGAAGTTCGACGCCGACTTGACACGTCTGTCCGCCGCCATTCAGAGGTCTGATGCGAGTTCCGAGGCTTCCCTGCGCCGGCAGATCGGAGAGCAGGCCCGCCAGTATCAGGCGGCGCTGATCTCGGCCCTGAGTGATGGTACTTCGGTTCCACGCCGCCGGCTCGCGGGGGTGGCTCTGGGCTTCACGGGCGACATTGCGGTCATTGGGCCGCTGCTGGCCAAGGTCAATGACCGGGACGAGCCCGAAAGCGTCCGCCACATGGCTGTGTTGGGCCTGGCGACTCTGGACAAGAAACTGCGCGAGTATCCGCGCCACGACGAACTGATGCAGACCCTGCGCGGCGCGCTGGAATCCCGCGATACCTCGGCCTCCATGCGGCGCTCGGCTGTTCAGGCATATGCCGCGGCCTACGATCGTGTACTGAATGACTCCATTTCGCCGCTGCGAGACCGCTTCATGAGCGACCCCGACATGGGCGTGAAGATCACGGCCATCAACGTGCTGGGAGACATCGGCGATACAGCGGCCACGCAGGACCTCATCGGGGTGGGCCTGGGGAGCGAAATCACGGACGTGCGCATGGCCAGCGCCATCGCGTTGGGCAAGATCCAGGATGCCCGTCTGATTGTTCCCGCCCTGGTGGACAGCTCCCTGGACGATGAATCGGCACAGGTCCGTCGTGAAGCGGTGAATTCCCTTGCCACCCATTTCAGTGCCGACCCCGACACCGTGCACTCCGCCCTGCTGCTTGGGCTTTCCGACTTCAATGATGGCGTGCGTGAAGCCTCGGCTCTGGCCCTGGCCCGTACGGCCGATGTCCGCGCCATTGACCCGCTGCTTCAGGCCACGGGAGACCGAACGGCCATTGTCCGGCGCGCTGCCGCCGAGGGCCTGGGCCTGCTTCTGAACAAGGAGCGCGAAATCAGCGCCTATCCGCTGGTGGACCTGCTGTCGGACCAGACGCCGGAAGTGCGCAAGGCGGCCCAGGTATCGCTGGCGAAGATCACCACCAATGACTGGGGAGACGATCAGGCCCGCTGGCGTTCCTACTTCTACAAGACCTACCCGGTCCTTGACCCGGCCAATGCCTACGCCGGACAGCCCAAGCCCCGCATGACCACCAGCATAACGGGAGGCGGTGCCCGTACCTCCAGCTCCAGGCCCAGCTCGAGCCGGCCTTCCACGAGCCGCCCCTCCAGCAGCAGCAGCGGTCGCAGCTCCAGTGCACAACCCAACCGCAGCAGCGGGACCAGCCGCAACTCGGGAACCGCTCGCCGCTGATGCAGCACTGCTTTGCCTGAACGGGCGCGGCTATGTCCGCGCCCGAATTCGTTGTGGGCGGCGTCATGACGTGAGGCGCTTTTTGTGGGCGCGGGCTACGCGCAAAAGCCCTGTTGGAGCGGTCGGAAGGCTGAGCTTGCTTCACCTCGCCCTCACTGCTAACGTGCCGCCGCTTCAGCCAGCCGGCCACGGGATTCCCATGGAAGTTTTCTTTCTGCTCAGTTCGATTGTGGCCGTTGTCGGCGCTGTTCTGGTTGTGACGCAGCGGGTTGCCATCTACGCGCTGCTGGGCCTGCTGATTTCCTTTTTCGGCACGGCGGGCATCTTCTATGCGCTTGATGCCACGTTTGTCGCGGTCAGCCAGATCCTCGTGTACGCCGGTGCCCTGGCAGTGCTGTTCCTGTTTGTGCTGATGTTTGCTTCTGATGACCCGCCCGAGGCCGGCCCCCTGGTTACGGTGGGTGCGCGCAAGGACTTTGATCCCGCCCAGGTGAAGCCCGTGGAGGCGAGGGCGAGGCCCCGCCTTGCCATGCCCTCTTTGGGCGCCGCGCTGTTGAGCCTCGCCGTGCTGGCCCTGATGTACTTTGCCATCTACAAGTTGCCGCCCCGCTTTGGCGAATTCAGGGATCTGGCGGAACAGACACAGGTCAACAAGACCAATCCTCGGCCGGGTGAACCCCTGACGGAAATGGTGGAGTTCGGTTCGGCGCGCGGGGTGGGATATGCGATTTTCGATGAGTTTCCGCTGGCCTTTGAAGTGGTCAGCCTGCTCATTTTTGCCGCCATCCTCGGGGCGGTGCTCCTGACGCGCCGCAGCGCGGCGCAGTCGCGCGCCGAACAGGAAGCGGCGGCCAGGGAAGGTGATCGCGTCGTTGATGGAGCGGGAGGCAGCCATGCTTAACCCGCAGATGGTTCTGTTTCTTTGCGCCACGCTGTTTTGCGTGGGGCTCTATGGCGTGTTGTCGCGCAACAACCTGATTCTCATGCTGATGTCGCTGGAGCTGATGCTCAATTCGGCCAACATCGCGCTGGTGGCTTTTTCCCGTTACTGGGCGGGCCAGGGGCTCGATGCAGGCAGTTTCTCGGGCGCCCACAGCGGGCAGTTCTTTGCCCTGATGGTGATGGCGGTGGCGGCGGCCGAGGTGGGCGTGGGGCTGGCCATCATCGTGGCCCTGTTCCGCAAACGTCACAACAGTGATGTGCGTGCCGCGAGCGAGCTGAAACACTGATTGATATATGCGCGAATTGCTTCAAAAGCCGGAGTTTCTGCTGCTGCTGGTGCCGCTGATGCCGCTGATCGGTTTTCTGGTCAACGGGTTCTTTGGCCGGCGCATGGCGCTGGCTTCATCGGGAGCCGTGGCCTGCGGCAGCATCGTGCTCAGCTTCGTCATTGCGACAAGCCTGTTCGTGAGCCTGATCTCCAAGGGGCACACGGTTCAGAGTTACTCGTTCAATTGGATGCACGTCGGCGCCCTGGACATCCATTTCCGGTTGCTGGCAGATCCGCTGTCAGGCCTGCTGATGATGGTTGTGACCGGCGTGGGCTCTCTGATTCACATCTACAGCGTGGGCTACATGGGCCACGACAAAGCCTACTGGCGCTTCTTCGCTTACCTGAACCTCTTCTGCTTTGCCATGCTCATGCTGGTGCTGGGCGACAGCCTCGTGCTCATGTTCCTGGGCTGGGAGGGCGTGGGCCTCTGCAGTTACCTGCTGATCGGCTTCTGGTACACGCACAAGGCCAACTCTGACGCGGGCAAGAAGGCGTTTGTGGTCAATCGCGTGGGCGACTTCGGCTTCATGCTGGGCATGTTCCTGCTGTTCTGGTATTTCGGCTCGCTCAACTACGGCGAACTGGCCGCGGGCATGCGCGAAGTGGTGCAGCCCGATTCCACCCTGCTCAATGCAGCCTGCCTCTGCCTGTTCGTGGGTGCCTGCGGCAAGAGCGCCCAGATTCCTCTCTACGTCTGGCTGCCGGACGCCATGGCGGGACCGACGCCGGTTTCAGCCCTGATCCACGCGGCCACCATGGTGACGGCCGGCATCTACATGATTGCCCGCCTCAACTTCATCTGGGTCCACGCGGAGACGGCCCTCACGGTCGTCGCCCTGGTGGGGGCTCTGACGGCCTTCTTTGCCGGAACCATCGGCCTGGTGCAGCGCGACATCAAGAAGGTCCTGGCCTATTCGACGGTGAGTCAGCTTGGCTTCATGTTCATGGCCCTTGGCCTTGGGAATTTCCCCGTGGCCATTTTCCACCTCTTTACCCATGCGTTCTTCAAGGCGCTGCTGTTCCTTGGCTCCGGCAGTGTGATTCATTCGCTGGAGCACACGCTGGGCCACGGCAACCCCGACAGCCAGGACCTGTTCAAGATGGGCGGCCTCAAGCACAAGATGCCGTTGACCTTCGCGACCATGCTCGTCGGTGCCTGCGGGCTGGCCGGCATTCCCCTGTTTTCCGGCTTCTTCTCGAAAGACGCCATTTTATATGCGGCCTTCGAGCGCCAGGATGCACTGGGCCTTGTAGTCTATGCCCTGGGCCTGGCGGCGGCTGTCTGCACTGCTTTCTACAGCTTCCGCCTGATCGGCCTGGCATTCTTTGGCAAATGGCGCGGGCTGGAAGCTGCATACGCCCACGCCGATGAGTCTCCCCGCTCCATGGGGATGCCCCTGTTCCTGTTGGCCATTGCGGCCTTCGGCGCCGGATACCTGTGGCTGCCGGCCGCCTTTGGCGTTCACTTTACGCCCTTTGCCGATCTGCTCGCGCCGGTGTGGCAGCAGGGCCAGGCATTTCTGCGCGCGGCACAGAGCCCCCTGGCCATGCCTGTAGAACACAGCCATGAGGCCCTGGTGCGCGAGTGGGTGAACATGCTCATCAGCTCCGTGGTGGCGGTGGGAGTCAGCATTTTCGCGTTCACGATATACAGCAAGCCGGCGGGGCTGGAACGCGCCCGCAAGCTGGTGGAGGGCGGGCTGGGGGCACCGTATCGCCTGCTGCTGAACAAGTACTACATTGACGAGATCTACGACATCACGATTGTTCGTCCCATCCAGTTGCTGTCGGATGTCTTCTTCGTGATTTTCGATGTCATCTTCATTGACCTCATGCTGGTCAATGGCAGCGGGTTGCTGGTAGACCTATCGAGCAAGGTGGCGCGCAGGGTCCAGACGGGGGTGGTGCGCCACTATCTGTTTGCCTTTGTGGTAGGGGCGGCGCTGCTGCTGGTGATGTTTCTTGCAGTGCTGTAGTCTGCGAGCGGTGCGGGGTCTTTGAGTGACAGCATGACCCCCGGCGGCGATTCTGAGACACGGGACTGGCTTCCATGACGGCCGAAGAACGACACTTTTACCTGCGCCGACTGCACAGTCTTTCCGGTGTTGTGCCGGTGGGCGTGTTCCTGCTCCAGCACATGTATTCCAACGCTCTGTCGTTGTGGGGGCAGGGCGTCTATGACGAGCACGTCCATTTCCTGATCTACCAGCCTCTGGTGCTGCTGCTCGAACTCTTCGTCGTGTTCCTGCCGCTGGCGTTTCACGCGGGCCTGGGCGTCTACTTCATGGTGGATGCCAAGTGGAACCCCAACAAGTACGGCTATGCCCGCAACTGGGGCTACACGCTGCAGCGGATTACGGCCTTCATCACGCTCATCTACGTGGTCTATCACGTCGCCCAGACGCGCTTTTCCTTTGACGACCTGCAGAAGGCCAACATGTACGCCACAATGCAGGAACTCTTCGCGGCCAACCGCGGCTGGCTCATGGCCGTCTACATCGTGGGCGCAACGGCCGCCAGCTACCACATGTGCAACGGGTTCTTCACGTTCTGCATCGTCTGGGGACTCACCATCACACGCCGCGCGCAGACCATGGTCTGGCGCGCCTGCATGGGCCTCTTCGTGCTCATGACTTTGGGGTTCGTGGCTTCGCTGCTGCCGCTCAACCGCATCATCGACCCGCCCTTTGCCAACACGCCCCCGGGCCGTCACGCCATGCCGGCGAGCAGCCCCTACGAGCCGCTGCCGGCCCCCAAGCCCTGACCAGGCGGCTCAAGGCCTATGCCAGGCTGAATTGGAGCGTCAGCACCAGCCCGTTGTGCAGCATATGGAACAGCGTGCTTGGCCAGATGCTCTTCGTGGCGTCGTAGACCCACGTGAGCATGATGGAAAGGGTCAGCAGCGGCAGGGCCAGGTAGAGCTGTTCAGGCTGCCACAGGCCGTGGGCCCCCACGAAGATAGCGATGGACAAACCGTAGGCCAGCGCAACGCCGGCCCGATGGTTGTCGCGCCCGGCCAGCAGGCCGCGCAAGCCCCCGAAAAGCACCAGGCGAAACGCGAACTCCTCGGCCAGCGGAACACCGACGACGGCCATCATGTAGGCCCCCGCGATGCTGGCCGGTGTCGGATCGGACGTCAGGTTCGTCAGCACGTATTGACGCTCGATGGGCAGGCCCGCCGCGCGCGCCGCAGCCACTCCAAGCAGCATGGCCGCCACAATCAGCGGAACCCCCAGCAACCATGTGAGGCTCGTGCCCGCGAGCTGCCGCGCCTGAAGCCTCACGAAGGGTCGCGGCGCTGCCACGCGGCCTTCCCAGGGGTGGCGGCTCAGCAGGGCCAGGCAGGCCAGCGTGGTAGTCAGTTGAAGGGTGCCATAGGCCAGAGCGTACTGGGTTCGATTCTGGCTGTAGGCCGAGCCAATGGAGATGATCAGCACCAGGTCGGCCAGCATCAGAGCCGCCAGCGCCAGGGGGATGCCGAGGAGGAAGTTCTCGGTAGAAATGGCGCCGCCGAAACTGCCGAGCCGGCCCACGAGCCGGCGGATGCCCAGCAGGCCCAGAAGCAGCGTCGGCAGGCAGATGGCCATGATGGCGACCTGGACGCCGACAGACATCTCCGCATGGGCGGGATCGAGCAGCGTCTGGAGGGCGTCGGACATGGGCAGGAAGTGTAGTCGGGCCCGCCGGAAATGGCAGGGGCTCGCCGAAGCGAGCCCCCGGGCCTGACTCATGGCTGAATCAGGAACCCATGCCGTAGAGGTGCATGGTATTGACGTCCTTGCCCAGCAGTTTGAGGTAGTAGAAGAGCTGGGCCTTGTGGTTGGAAAGGTGCCCGACCATCTGGTGGCAGTGAACGCCCAGGGGCATGGGCGGGCCGCCCCAGGGCGCGGAAACCATCTTGCCCTCAAGGTCTTTCTCGCTGACCTTGGCCAGGGTCTCCAGGGCGAGCTTCTTGTCGGCCGCGAG
Organism: Planctomycetota bacterium; assembly: GCA_003576915.1. GTDB lineage: Bacteria > Planctomycetota > UBA8742 > UBA2392 > UBA2392 > UBA2392. The sequence goes on from QEVF01000010.1 coordinate 41,035, forward strand.
GTCCTTCAGCGCTTCATCGACCGTCTTGACGCTGGGCATCTTTTCAGCCGAGGGCAACATGTCGCCGCCATCGGCGCCGTCAGGCATGCCCCACTCCCCGGTGACGAATCCGCGGATGCAGAAGCCGCAGGCCGTGGGGATGTGCTTGAGCAACTGGCCCACGGTCATCCAGTTCTTGCCCGTGGCGGGCTTCCAGTTCAGGCTGCCTTTGTCGACGAGCTTGATGAGCCCTTCGGTCGCGGCATAGGTGGCTTCGATCTCCGACTTGATCAGGTCGCTGTACTTCATGGTCTCTCCTTTGGGGAAATGGGGCGAAAACAGCACGTGTGGAGTCGCCGAAGCTTCGTTCGGGCGACCTCGGGAATCCTAACAGGGGATGCGACAGGCATTCACGACGACTGATGCACACCCATCTTGTTGCCGCAGGGGTCGGTGAAGTAGGCGTACCAGCCGTGTCCGCCGCCGATCTCGGTCTTCTCCTTGACGATGGCGCCGCCTGCTTTGGTGATCTGCTTCAGCTTCGAGTCAATGTCGTCGGCCTCGATGATCAGGATCGGGCCGCCGGTGGCGGGTTTCAGGTCCGCGTCAAAGGCCCCGCCGCCGCCGTCATAGGTGAACATCACATAGCCGGGTCCCATGGCGGGTCCCGTCTTCCAGCCGAAGCACTTCTCGTAGAAGCTGCAGGCCTTCTTGATGTCGGGAGCCGGCAATTCGATGTGGCAGATGGTGCCTTCTTTGATGCGGGCCATGGATGACCTCCTGAGGTCGGCGCAGGGGATGAATGGAAATGGTTCAAGCTTGAACCGAATTAAGACGTTTGAAGCTGCCGCCGGGAAACGAAAAAAAGGGGTGCGATCGCTCGCACCCCGGGAAAACGCACAGATTCAGCCTTCTGCCCCAACGCTCTGTCCCGTGAATCGTTTGTCGCGAGCACGGGCCAGCGCGACAGTGGGCGGGCTTTGGAGGGGACTTCGAGCCCAAGGCGTGGCCTGGCCCCATCGAGGACTCAAAGTGCCCCAAAGGGCCGCAAACTGGCCGCACAGCCGCGCGCAGCAATGGGATTCACGCCACAGAGCCTAGTCTTTGGTTCTGGCGTCCACCACCCAGCTTGCCCGTGGTTCGTACTCGCCTCCGACCCTGCGTACCCACAGCTCCACCACGTACTTGCCGGCCTTGAAGTTGGAGAACTCGGGTTTGACCGTGCGCTGCGTCAGCACCTGCGCGCCTATGTCGCCGCTGGTCTTGATGGTGGCGTAGACGCGAATGTTGCGCGAGGCTTCGTCTCGGGAGATGCGGTCCAGCTCGGCCACGTAATTGCTGGCCGGCACGGTGAAACTCAGCGACAGCACGAAGTTACCCTCGGCGGTGCGTTCGGACTTCAGCGACGCCATATCGTCTGTCACAAGCTCGATGCGGTCGGCCCTGGGCCGGTCATCCTTCGGAGCCTCCGGGGCCGAAGCCGGTTCCGGCGCCGGGGCAGGCCGGGGCGGGCGGGGCCGAGGCGGACCGGCGTCGGCCTCGATGGATCCAAGGGCCACCAACCCCGCCAGGGCGACGGGCAAAGCCAGAGCACACAGAGTTCGAATCATGGCTATTCCTTTGCGTGGAGGAGGCAGGCCGCTGCGTGTTCGTAGTCCCCGCTGTTGACCCGCAACATCACCTGCACCAGGTATTTTCCCGGGGTCAGGGCGCCGAGGGAGGCGCTGACGGTGGCCTCGCGCACCACCTGGGCCGCTTCGTAGTCGGGACGTTCGAGCGTGACCTTGACTACGATGACACCTCCGGGCGTGGGGGCTTCACAGGAGTCCAGCTTGAGCTTCCACTCGCTGGGCAGTTGCTTCCTGAACGTGAGCGAAAATTGGGGCGGCTCTGATTTCGAGATGACGACTTCAGGAGCGTCAAAGTACTCGGTCAGCAGCGCAAGCTGTCGGGCCTTGGCCGGCTCCGGCGGGGCGGGGCTTTCAGCGGGCCGAGGCTTGGGCCGGTCCGGCGCGCGATCCGCCAGGGTTTCCGTGAAGAACAAGCCGGCGCCCAGGGCGCATGCCAGCAGGCAAAGCAGGCTGAAGGATGCACGGTTCATGGAGTCTCTCCGTTGTCCATGTTCTGAAACGCAAACGCCGTCGCGGGGTTCCCACGGCGGGGTGGCGGCCATTTCTCCCGCTCGGTAAAGTGGCCCCGTGAGGGGAAAGACGACGCCAGCGGAGAAACCATGACGACGAAGACCAGGTCCGGCGCTGCCAGCAGCGGACATGACGCGAAATCACCCGACGAGTACGCGCAGGTACCCATGATCAAGACCGCACTGCCCGGCCCCAGGGCCCAGGCCGCCATTGCTCTGGACGAGAAATACGTTTCGCCCAGCTACACGCGAGGGTACCCCTTTGTCATGCATCGCGGCCGCGGGCTCGCGGCCGAAGACGTCGACGGCAACGTGTTCCTGGACTTCACGGCCGGCATAGCCGTCAACGCGACGGGCTACTGTCACCCGGAGGTTGTCAAGGCCATCAAGGAAGGGGCCGAACACTTCCAGCACATGAGCGGCACCGACTTCTACTACCGTGAGCAAAGCGAGCTGGCCCGTACGCTGGCCGAGCACACTTTCGGCGGCGTGGAACGCCGGGTGTTCTTCTCCAACAGCGGCACCGAGGCCAACGAGTGCGCGCTCAAGCTGGCCCGCTGGTACACCAAGCGCCAGTATGTGCTCAGCTTCCGGGGCAGCTTCCACGGCCGCACCTACGGCTCCATGAGCATCGGGTGCAGCAAGGCCATTCACCGCAACCACTTTGCGCCCCTGCCGGCGGGCGTGGTGCACGGCAACTATCCCTACGCTTACCGGGCAGACCCGCACCTGAAGACGCCCGAGGCTGTCGCCGATGACTGCCTGGCGTACATCGAGAACATCGTCTTCAAGAAGGAAATCCTGCCCGAGGAAGTGGCCGGCATCATCGTAGAGCCCGTGCAGGGTGAGGGCGGTTACGTCGTTCCTCCCGCCAACTGGCTGTCAGGCCTGCGCCGCATCTGCGACAAGCATGGCATTCTGCTCATTTTCGACGAAGTCCAGAGCGGCATGGGCCGCACCGGCAAGTTCTTCGCCCACGAGCACTGGGGCGTCATCGGCGACATCGTTACAGTCGCCAAGGGCATCGCCTCGGGACTGCCGCTGGGCGCGGTGATTGCCCGCCGCGAAGTCATGAGTTGGCCGCCCGGCAGCCATGCCAGCACCTTCGGCGGCAACCCCATCGCCTGCCGCGCCGCGCAAGTCACGATCCGGCTGCTGGACGAGGGTCTGACGGAGAACGCGCGTGTTGTGGGCGCCTATTTCAAGCAGCGGCTGGAGGATCTGGCGCGCAAGCACGATGTGATCGGGGACGTCCGCGGGCTGGGCCTGATGGTGGCGACGGAAATCGTCAAGTCAAAGGCCACGCGCGAGCGGGCGCCGGAGCTTCGCAACAGGCTGGAACTGGAGGCCTTCAAGCTCGGTCTGCTGATTCTGGGTTGCGGCGAGAACACGATTCGCTTCTGCCCGCCGCTGGTGGTCACGCGCGGCGAGGTGGATCGCTGCATCGAGCTCTATGACGCGGCGCTTCAGAACGCCGTGAAGTAGCCGCGGCCAGGCCGGGAGCGCAGCCATGACCGATCTTGACGCGTCAACGGTGGTCATCGAGAATCTGCGCCGCGTTGCCACGCTCTGCGGAGATGCCCTGGAAGGAGACGTCGTCCTGGGCATCCGCAACGGGCGCGTGCGTTTTGCCGGTCTTCGAGGCTCGTTGCCCCGCGAGTTCGGCGCGGCATTGCGTCATGACGCCGGGGGGCGGCTGCTGACTCCCGCGCTCATCGACTGCCACACTCATCCGGCCTTTGTCCATGCCCGTGCCGAAGAGTGGCGCATGAAACTTGCCGGCGTGAGCTACGAGGAGATTGCCTCGCGCGGCGGCGGCATTCTGTCCAGCGCCGCCCATGTGCGGGGCGCCGGCAATGACCAACTGGCCGAGGCGACCTTGCGCCATCTCCGGGCATTGAGGGCCCACGGCGTGGCGGTGGTGGAATGCAAGTCGGGATACGGTCTGTCCCTAGAGCACGAACTGCGGCAACTGCGGGCTATTGCCTGGGCCGCGGAGCAGGCCGGGGTTAAGGCTGTCGGCACCTGTCTGGCTGCTCACGCGCTGCCCGCCGAGCGTCGGGGTTCGCCGGAACTGCGCGAGCAGTACCTGCGCGAGGTTTGCGAGCAGATTCTGCCCCAGGCAGCCGCCGCGCGCCTGGCGCTGAGGGCGGATGTGTTCTGCGAGCGCGGCGCCTTCAGTGTGGAGGAGGCCCGGCGTGTGGCACAGGCGGCCAGGGCTTGCGGCCTTGCCCTGACCGTTCACGCCGACCAGTTGAGCCACAGCGGCGGCGCCAGGCTCGCCGCCGAGCTGGGCGCTCAGAGTGCCGATCACCTGGAATACGCCGATGATGCAGACATCGCTGCCATGAAGGCTGCCGGCACCGCGGCTGTGCTGCTGCCCGGCAGCACTTTCTTTCTGAGGCAGGAGCGCTGGGCCCCGGCGCGACGGATGCTGGACGCCGGGCTGAAGGTTGCCCTCTCCACGGACTTCAATCCGGGGTCCAGCCCCGTGTGCAATCCCGCCTTCATCATGCATCTGGCGGTGACGCGCCTGGGCATGACGGCCGAGGAGTCCCTCCATGCCTTCACTGGGGGGGCTGCGGCGGCCCTGGGCCTGGATGGGCAGGAGTGGGGATGCATCCGGGCCGGTTCGCGCGCGGCATTTGCGATTTGGGATGTCGAGCATGAGCAGGAGCTTCCGTACTATGTGGGGAGCAACCTCTGCGCCGGAGTCATCACATGTCGCGGTTGGCAGGACTAGCGCTGTTGCTGTGTTGCCTGGGCGTCATGGTCGAGGCCCAGGACGCCCAGCCGGAGGTCGTCGAGTTGATCTCCCGGCTGGCCGATGACCGCTGGGAGGTGCGTGAAAGGGCTCAGCGGCGTCTGGTAGCCATTGGCGAACCGGCGCGGGAGAAGCTGCGCGAGGCCCTGCTGCATGACGACCCTGAAGTGCGGGCCCGTTCTTCCGCGGCCCTGATTTCCCTGGGTGAGTCCTTCACGTTTGTCCTGACCTGCAGCCAGTCAGACAAGCCGGGCCAGCGCGAACACGGACGCAGGGCCCTGCTCAACCTGTTCGGCCTGGAGGAGGGCAAGGCTCTTTCGATGATTACACCGGAGGAACTCTCGCGCGCCAATTACGGTCGGAGGGCATCCTACTCGGCGTCCCAGCCCCTGGCCTGCCCGCCGCCTCTGGCCGTGGCCACGCTGGAGGCGCTTTCCGGCTTCCCGATCCTGGTTTCGGCGGGTGCAGCCGCTCGCTGGCAGACCGCCATGCAGGCCAGCAACGTTTCCCTGGATCTCTCCCAGGACTACACGCAGGCGCAGTTTGCCATCCAGCAACTGAGAAACCTGCTGGCCCGCAGTCTGGGCGCGGAGTTCTCGCGCGACGGAACCCTTGAGATCTGTCCTCTGCGGGTCGGACAGCTGACCTTGCTCCTCGTCTGCACCCAGGCTGAATATCCCGGCGCCGTGAGCCACTGCGCCGATCGTCTCATCGCTCAGTTCGTGAAGGGAGGTCTGCCGGCGGCCGAGGTGGCCCGGGTGTTGGCCGCCGCGGTGAGTCTTGATCCGGTGCGGCTGTCGCGCCTGGCCGAAGAGGCCGGTCAGGCGACCTGCGCCCCGGAGCTGGTCTATGTGGCGCTTTGCAGCGACCTCAATGAAGAAGAGCGCCGCTCGCTGGCCCGATTCAGCAGCTTGCAGGTTCGCGCGCTCCTGAGCAGCCGCCTCTGGTCCTGCCTTCGCGTGGCGGCAGTGGCCCTGCAAGCCATGGATACGCCTCAGCGCGCGTCGCTGCTCAGCGAGGTCATCGCCGGAAGCGCGGATTCGATGGAACTTCTGGTCGCCCTGTGGTGTGCCCGGGGCCTTGACCTCACGGCCGAGGCCCGCAGTCGCGTTTCGCGCTGCGTCACAAACAGCCAGGACGGCATCGCCGCCGCCGCCGTGCGCTGGTATTCCGGCGCGCCCCAGGTCAGTGACGAAGATCTGAAGCTGGCCTGGAAGTCGGCGGAAGTGCTGCCCGTGAGCAGCGCCTTCTTCTCCGCAGCCCTGGAGCTGTTCACCCGTGAGGATATCCGCCCACGGCTGTTGGCCTCGGCGCGAGAGGCTCTTACGGGACGCTTTGACACGCAGCAGGCGCTGGCGGCGGCCGTGCTCAAGGGCCAGGCCGGCAAAGAAGATCTCGCCCGTGTGCTGGAGCGGCTCAACACGGCCCAGGACCTGGTGTTGGGCGGGCGCCTGATTGCGCTGTTTGAGGGCTGCACCGAGTTGACCGATCCCGCCGTCGAACGCCTGGCCACGGGCATGCTGGAAACTGACGCCCTGAAGCGCCGGCGCCTGGCCCGCGTCATGCGTCTGTGTGACAGGGCCCTGCTCAAACGCATCCTGGACGTGGCGGAAACCAGGCTGGCCGCCATGGAGGAGAAGTTCGGCGGCAAGGAGAAGGCCGCCGGCATCGCCCACATCATTGCCGCGCGCATGACCCTGTTGGGGTTCCGCGCGGGTCTGGGAGAAGTGGTGGCGCTGGAAACTTTGATGGAGGCGCTCAAGACCGCCAACGGCAATGCCGTGCGTGAGGCGTCGTCGGCGCTGGTGGATGCTCTGGATGAAGCCGGCCTGTCCAGCACGCTTGCGGCACTGAAGAAGGCCGTACCGACGCGATTCATTGAAATCGCCACGGGCGCCTATCTCGAGCAGTGCCGTCGGGCCGTGGAGCAGGGCAATCGTGAGGCGTTCCGCATGGCCTCGGCCCGGGTCAATGCCGTGCAGACGGATCGCTGGAACTGGCAGCTTCAGGATCAACTAGCCCAGCTTGAGTCCATGCTCAACGCCATGGAAGGGGGAGCGCGCCGCAGCGAACTCCTGCCCGCAAACCCCTACCTCAAGTCCCTCAAGGTGGAGTAGGGGCGCTCAACCCTTGCCGCGGCTTGGACAGAGCCTGGCCAGCGGGCACTCGTCGCACTTGGGCCTGCGTGCCAGACAGACCGTACGGCCGAAGGTCAGCAGGTTGTGATGCAAGGCGTAGGCCCGCCCCGCGGGAACCAGCTCGCGCAGCAAGGCGAAAGTCCGGTCGCGGGCGGCCTTGGTCTGAACAATCCCCAGCCGGTTGATGATGCGGTGAACGTGGGTATCCACGGGGCAGAGGTCGGCGCCCATGGCCTCAATCAGTGTGACCGCGGCGGTCTTGACGCCGATACCCTTGATACGGGTCATCTCGGCCATGGCCTGTTCCATGCCGAGCTTGCCGATCTGCTCCTCCAGGCGATAGCCACCCCGGTCCCGCAGCCAGTGCAACAGGGCCAGGATGCTTTTGGCCTTGGAAGCCGGCAATCCCGCCACGCGAATGATCTCGGCCAGTTCGCCCGCCGATAGGCTGGCGACGTCGTCCCAGCGGGGCGGCGCAACGGCCCGCGCGGCATCGCTCAGGCGCAGTTTGATCTTGTCCAGTTGGCCGTCGGCGTTTCTTGGCAGGGAGTCCGGTCTGGCGGGTCCGGCGGGAAATTTGCGCACGAGGTTCTGGTAGGCCGCCAGGGCGTTTCTGTCGTTGGTGTTCTGGCTGAGGATGGTCAACACCAGGACTTCAAGGGCGTCCTTGGGTCCGTCCCACTGGGGCTGTCCCAGGTTGGCCTCCAGCAGGTCCATGGCCCGGAGCAGGCGACGGCGCGGATCGGCCGGGGGAGCGGAAGCCTTTGCGCGGCGCGTGGGCCCGCGGCGGATGAGAGGCTTGAGTCGGGCGGGCATGACACATCCTGGCCGGGCGGAAAGCAAAGCGCCCCCGGCCGGGGGCGCTTTGCATGGAGCGGGTGATGGGGTTCGAACCCACGACATTCACGTTGGCAACGTGACGCTCTACCACTGAGCTACACCCGCAACGGGGCGCGAATGATAGCGACGAATGAATCCCTGTAAAGGCCCCGGCAAGGGCTGCGCCCCTGCAGCGGCGGTTCAACGCAAAGCATTCAGAGCTGGGCGGCGCTTTCGCTGGACTTTCCTTGACGTTAAGATAGTCACTTTCCGAAAGTGCGATTTTTCGCTATTGGTGCCATTGCGGACCGTGCCCGTTTACCGAGCAAATCATGGCCGACGTCATCAGCTTCTCCTGCAACGCCTGTGGAACGCTCTATCGGGTGCCCTTTGCACAGGCGGGCCAGAGCGTGAAGTGCAAGCAGTGCGGGGCGGCCATACTGGTCCCCACGCAGTCGCAGATGGCCGCGCCTCTGGCCACGGATACCTCCGTTGAGATGAATGCCGGCGCCCAGGTATTGCGCAAAGAAACGTCCGCGCGCACAGGCGCTGTGAAGGGGCGGGCGACTTCCGGTCGGTCTGTCGCGGTGCCTTCAGGGCGAAGCCGCGTCACGCCGCCCGTCGTGCCCCCGATGCCCGCACCGCCCGCGGCATCCGGCAAGGTATTGCCTCTGATGGCCGGGGGCTTTGCAGTTGTGGTGCTGCTGGGTGTGGGTGGGTTCTTTCTGCTGCGTGGCGGCAGTTCCGCCGGGGCTTCCAACGCGGCCCCCAAGGCAAACACCGTGGTGGCCGAAAAGCCCCGCGAACTGGACGAGCGTGCCCGCATTCTGCGTGAAGCTGACGACATCACACTCTCGCCGGAGGCCGCTGTTCAACTCTACCAGCGAGCCCTGTCCGCGAAGTTGGGCAAGACGGACATGCTGGTGGTGGCCCGCGCCGCGCTCAACCGGATCTATGACGGTAATGGCGGCAAATTCGAAAGCAGCCAACTGTTGACGCTGGCAGAGGAAATGGCGCCCCTGGATCTGAAGCAGGAGGTTCGCCGTGTCCTGCTGCTGGTGAGCAACCGCGAGCCGGAACTCGTGGGCGGCAAGCCCAACGGCACGTTCCTGCGGGTGCAGAAAATGCTGGGGCGCGAGAAGTTTGATTTTGCGGACCTGCTCAAGCGGGCTTCGGTCCTGATCGAGGCTGAACAGGAGGGCGCCAGGGAACTGCACGGCGAAATCGCGGGTCACGAGGCCAAGAGCCCTTCAGGCTGGTCAGAGCCCGAGACGGTCGCGGCCATGCAGGCGTGCTGCGAACGTCTCGACAAACTCGAGCGGGCCCTGAAAGAACTCGAGGCCGCCAACCCCAACCTGCTGGCCGAGCGCGCCGCCTTCAACCGTTTTCGTCAGGAACGGGCCGGCAAGCGGGTTCACTGGACCTGCGCAGGCGAATCGCCTCACCTGCTCTTTGTTCAGCTCACGGATGCTGAAGTCAAGGCGGGCGCCGAAGGTGAGGTCTGGGCACGGGAGCGGGCTGCTCCCGTTCGCCCGATTCTCAAGCGCCTGTGGGAACACTTCGAGAAGGACTGGGTCAAGGTCCTGGGGCTCAAGCGCTCTCTGCCGCAGGGAGTCTCCGAAGGCGAGCGGGAGGCAGCCCCTTTGGAGGTCCTGCTCGTTCCCAACTTCCGGGCCTTGCGCGCCCTTGCCAGCGATTTCGGCGAGAACATCGACAACCAGGACGTCGCGTTCTACACGCTCAAGGGACAGCGCATCTGCGCCAGCATCGAACACCTCGGCGCAAACTCCCGCGATGCCATGCACCTCGAGGCCAGCCTTTCCATCAGCATCCTCAGCCGCCTGTTCAACTTCTACTGCGCCGAACCCCTGCTTCGGGACGAGCAGCAGAAAACGCGCGGCGTGATGCATTCGTTCCTGCTCAATCGCCATCTGTTCCGCTGCATCCTGACGCCCGTGCGCTGCGCCAGCGGTATCTATCAGGTGTCCTCCGACGCCAGCCAGCGCCACGTGCTGGATTGCACCTTCTTTGACTCCCTGCCCGCCTTGAGCAGGCTGTTGTTCACGTGGCGCCAGCCCTATGAGCGTGATGCTGAACGCAGGGCTATTGTCAGCTTCGGAGGCCCGGCCCTTTGCGCCCGCGATCTGCTGGAGATCACCAGTGTCGCGGAAGGCGCAGCGCGGCTGCGGGAGAACTTCCGGAAGTTCAAGGGAGTCAGCGAGGAGCTGGCTGAGACGCTTTCGAGCGTCGACAATTTCCAGTTGCTGGGCTATGCCTACGGCGACGCCCTGCTTTGCTTCCTCTACAACCATGAGCAGGGCGGCAAGAAGTTTTACCGGGAAGGCCTGCTGAAATTCATCGCCATGGACCTGCGGGGCGAGATCGCCTCCAAGGGCCAGCTCAAGGCGTTCGAGGAAGCCCTGGGCCTGGACGGTCCCAAATGGAAGAAGCTCGAAGAGGACTTCCTGAACTCCCAGAAGTAGCTGCGCCGGCCGGGCCCTGAGGCCCGGCCGGCGAATGCACTACGGGTGCTCGAAGAGGTCGGCGCTGCTTAAAGCGTGGGTTTGCCCGGCTTCCAATTGACGGGGCAGGGCTTGCCCAGGCTCAGGGCGGCCAGATCGCGCAGGATGGCATCCACATCGCGGCCCAGGGCGGCCGGATTCACGGAATAGGCCTGCACCACGCCGTTGGGATCAATCAGAAACGTGCCGCGCATGGCAAAGCCCGTAGTCTCATTGAGGACGCCGTAGTCGCGCGCTATGTTCTTTGACAGGTCGCTGAGCAGGGCGTAGTCGAGCTTTTTGATGCCTCCCGCCAGTGTGCCGCTCTCCACCCAGGCCTTGTTGGCAAACCAGCTGTCCACCGAGCAGCCAATGACGGTGGCATTGAGCTTCTCAAACTCTCCGAGCTTTTCCTGGAACCCAGGAACCTCGGTTCCTCAGACAGGGGTGAAGGCCAGGGGATAGAACCAGAGCACCACCCACTTGCCTTTGTAATCTTCGAGCTTGATGTCCTTGAATGCGCCCCCGACTACCGCTTTGCCGGCGAATGCCGGGGCCTTTTGTCCGACGTTGACAGCCATTTGGGCTCCTGAGGTTGGGCCGGAATTTCCGGCGTTCATGACGAGATGGTCGCGCGACTCTTGCAAATTCATGGAGCGGGTCAAGCTCCGGCGCAAGAGCGCTGCGACGAGCCCCACTTCCGGCCGGCAAAAGGTGCCACAAGCCGCTTTCTCCGGTGTCGCAGGATGAACATACTGTCTGGCCGTTCAGCGGGGGGCAGATCGTGACAAAGCCACCGGACCGGGGACCCGACGAAGACCTGCGCGTCCTCCAAGGCCAGGAAGGTCAGGAAACACTGCTCGATCTCAGCGCCGGCGTCGCCTCCACACCACAGGGCGAGACCTTGCTCAGTCTCGATGCCTCTCAGGGGCACGCCAGCGTCATGGGCCGCCTTGCCCATCTCACGGGCGCGCCGCTGACCGAGGGCGTCGAGCTGCAGGCCGGCGCTTCCTCCGCCTCCCGTCAGACCACCGCCACTCCCGCCTCCAGCCGCGAAAAAAGCTTCACCGAAAGGCTGCGCGCGCCGGCCATGCCCCAAAGCCGCTACGAACCCCGCAGCGAACTGGGGCGCGGCGGCATGGGCGTGGTGCTCCGCGTGCGCGACACTGATTTGCGCCGTGACGTGGCCATGAAGGTGCTGCGCCCCGATCGCGCGGACGGACACAGCGAGCGGGGCCAGCGTGAACTCCGGCGTTTCATTGAGGAAGCCCAGGTCACCGGCCAGCTGGAGCACCCGGGCATCATTCCAGTCCACGAACTGGGCTGCGACGCGCAGGGACGCGTGTTCTTCACGATGAAGATGGTCAAGGGCATGCCCCTGAGTGAGGTCATTCGCCGGCTCCGCGGGGGCGATAAACAGGCCCTGACCGAGTATCCCCTGGACCGCCTGCTGGCGGTCTTTCTGAAAATCTGCGAGGCTCTGTCGTTCGCCCACGCGCACCACGTGGTCCACCGCGACCTCAAGCCCGCCAACATCATGCTGGGTGCCTTCGGCGAAGTGCTGGTCATGGATTGGGGCCTGTCGAGAGTGCTCAGTCGCCCCGCAGACGCAGCGCCCTCCAGCGTGGAGACCGACAGCACGGAGCGCCGCGCCGCCGGAGAGTCCAGTCCTGAATTCACCCTCGACGGCACGGTGGTGGGCACGCCCGCCTACATGGCGCCCGAACAGGCCCGCGGGCAGCTCTCGCGCATCGACGCCCGGACCGATGTGTTCGCCTTGGGGGCGATGCTCTATGAGTTCCTCTGCCTGCGTCCGCCCTATGAGGGCTCCGACGCCACTCAGCTCATAGCGAGCGCCGCCGAGGGGCGCATCATCGAGCCCCTGACGCGGGCCGCCAAGGACCCCACCATCCGCTATCGCCTGGCCCATGTGCCCGGCGGCCGCATTCCGGCGGAATTGGCAGCGGTGGCCATGAAGGCGCTTTCCGTCGATCCCGCCGACCGTTACCCCAGCGTTCGCGACATGCAGCGCGACGTCGAGAACTACATTGCGGGCCGCCCCGTCAGCGTGAGGCGCGACCCCATTGCTGTGCGCGCGGCCAAGTGGGTGCGCCGCCACCCCACGCTGGCGGCTTCCGCTTCGGCGGCTTTCGCCATCGTACTCGTGGCTGCTTCGGTGCTGGGCTGGGTCATGGCCGACGCTTCCATGCGCGAAGCTGAGTCCAGGCAGACCCTGCTGGAAGCCGAACGGCGCGCCCGGGCCGAAAGCGACAAGGGCATGCAGGCCCAGCTCGAACGCGAACGCTCGGAGAAGAAGGCCATGGCCGCCTTCGAAGAAAAGGCGCGCGTCGAACAGCAGGCCAAGGAAGCAGCCATGGCGCGCGAGAAGGCGCTGCTCCAGCGCGCGCGGGCCACACAGCTCTATAATCGCGGTCGTGATCATGCCGCGCGCGCCCGCAGTATCCGCGAGCGCGAGCTGCGCGCCAACGCCTTTGGCCTGGCCGAGTCGTCCTTTTCCGAGGCCCTCAAGGAAGACCCCGAGTTCTCCGAAGCGAGCTTCGAACTGGCCCTGCTCTATCAGTGGTTTGAGGATGCACGCGCGGCGGGACTCTTCGTGCAGGCCCACGAGGCCCAGACACGCCAGGGAGGCAAGGGCGACGCCCGCGCCCTGGTCTATGCCGCAGACGTCATGCGCATCATTGAAGGAGACCTCATGGCCGCGGCCAGGCTCTACGAGCAGGCGGCCACGGTGGACCCGGAAAGCCCCTACGCCGTCGTGGGCCTGGGTTTTGTGGCCCTTCTGGGCGACCGTTTCGAGACCGCCCTGCTGCTGGCAGGGCGCGCCCAGAACATGGACCGCACGCTGTGGGAGCCCTGGTATCTCGAGGGCAGCGTCTATGCGCGGCGCATGAAGGAGAACGGGCGAGAGCCCAATCTGCTGCACGACCCCAAGCTGGCCGTACGCGCCTTGACTGAGGGACTGCTGCGCCACCAGTCCAGCGGGCTGCTGTACAACGAGCGCGGCACGGCGCACCTTGCCGCCGGGGACCTCGACTCCGCCGAGCAGGACCTGAACCGGGCCCGCGAACTGATGCCGTGGAACTACGGCCCCCCGAGCAACCTGGTCACGATCCATTATCGGCGTGGGCAATACGCTGAGGGTTGCGTACTGGCCTATGAAACGCTCAAGGAGCATCCCAAGGCCTTCGAACTGTGGAACGAGTACGGCAACTGCCTCTATGCCCTGGGGCAGTACTCCGAGGCGCTGGACGCTTTTGAGCAATGCCTGGCGCTGAAGGCCGATCGCATTGCGCCGCTGTGCAATGCATCGCGGGCAGCGCGGCGGGCCCAGGATGCCGCGAAGGCCCGTGCTTACGCGCTCAGGGCCACGGAACTCAGGCCCGACGACGCCCTTTCCTGGATCTGTCTTGGACTGGCGCAACGCGACCTGGGCGAGCACGAAGTGGCCCTGGCTTCACTGCGCACGGGGTTTGACCTTCAACGCTCCGAGACCAGTTATGCTTTCGAGTACTTCAACCAGCTCGCTTACCTGCGGAAGTTCAAGCAGACGGAGGAGGAGACGGCGGCGTACATTCGTGAGTTTCCGGAGGAGGCCACAGGCTACCACTGGCACGGTCGCGCGCTCGCGCTTCAGAACCGCCACGCCGAGGCCGTGAAGTCCCTGGAGACGGCGGTCGCGTTGAACCCGCAGTGGGATGAGCCTTTCGACCACTTGTGCAGCGCCCACTTCAACCTCCAGCAGGTCGATCAAGTCGCCGTTCTTGCGGCCGAGCGGCTCAAACTCAAGCCCGATTCAGCCATCGCGCTCTACTATCTCGGGGCCACGCTTCAGCTCAAGGGAGACGACGCCGCGGCGCTCGATGCCTGGCTCAAGGCATTTGCCGCTGATGCCGGTTTCGGCCGCGGAGCCTCCCATGCGACGCGCGCCGCCGTCAAGCTCAAGCGCTGGGCCGATGCGAGGCTCTGCGCGCTCCGCTACATTGAGCACGCGCCCAAGGACGCCAATGCCCGGTTCTTCCTGGGCGTGGCGGAAGAGGGGCTCGATCAATACGCCGAGGCGGCCAAGGCCTTTGAAAGCGCCAACGAACTGGTTCCCAACAACACCACGATCACGGGCGCGCTCGATCGCATGCGTCGCCTTCTGCGCGCCGAGGCCATGCGCACGGAAGACCGCCAGCCCCGAACCGCCCCGGAGTGCTACGACCTGGCATTCGCCGAGGCCTACAAGGGGCGCTGGCGCCACGCGGCAGCGTGGGGTCGCAAGGCGCGGCAGGACTTCGGCGATGCCGCGCTGGATCTGCAGGCGGCCTATTTTTATGCGGTGTACGAGTTGCGGGCCCTGGAGGCGTTGAAACAGGGAGTGGCGGAAGAAGCCCCCAAGTGCCCGGCGCCTCCGCCCCTGGAAACCAATGTCGAGCCACACCGTTTGACGTGCGTTGCGCTGCTTCGTCTGGCACTTCAGCGGGGCCTGACCGTAAAGGAACTGAAGGCCGACAGTCAGTTCGCGCCGTTGCACGAAATGGAGCCATGGAAGGCCCTGCTGGCTGAATTCGAGTAACATCTTTGAGGCAACCCGCGGCGCCGGCGGGTGTTAAACAGGAGTGGCGAACCCTGCGGCACGTGAGAAAAGGGCGCGCAGGGGCACCATTAGCAGGCCGCTGAAGTACGGCCCGCTCACGCCGGCCGGGGACGGCTTGCGCAGTTCAAGCGGCTGGAAAGCCGGTTGAATTGGAGGTCAGGCCAAGTTCACTTTGGTCCGGCCGGGTTGAAGGAGTGGCCGGAGGCCACTCTTTATGCAACCTGTTGGCAGGTGCTGCAAAGCGGGTTGCCGGCAGTCTGACCGGCCTGACATGGGCGGGGGCGGGCGCAGCGATGGGGATGGCCTGACACTTTGGCGGCGACCAGCAGGACGTATTCGAGCACAGCTCCATGGCCGGCAGCGACGAAAACCGCAACTCCACGCTTGAGCTCAACTCGGGTTTCCTCGAGCTGGATTCCATGGCGTCCATGCAGCGGGTGGGCGACTCGCAGGTGGCTGCCTTTGCCGCCGGCGGCAGCACGCTGCTTGACCTGGACGGCCTGAGCGAGAAGACCGCGAAGAAGGCCGCCGCCGAGGCCCGCAGCGAACTGGCCACGGGCCATCACGAATCGGAGCGCTATCGTGTGCTGCACGAGATCGCCCGTGGCGGCATGGGCGCAGTGCTGGAAGTCCACGACTCCGACCTGGACCGCAAAGTGGCCATGAAAGTGCTGCTGCGCGACACGCGCAAGAGCGGCAGCGGCTCTGGCAGTGACGGCGATGGCCAGGGCAAGGTCTCAACGGGCCCGGTGGAGCGTTTCATCGCAGAGGCACAGCTTACGGGCTCTCTGGAACATCCCAACATCGTGCCGGTGCATGAGCTCGGCCTCGACAGCCAGGGGCGCGTCTACTTCACCATGAAGCGCGTGCGGGGCCGTTCGCTCCGGGGCGTGCTGGACAAGCTGCGGCAGGGCCACGCCCCCACGCTGGCGGAGTTCACGCCGGCGCACCTGCTCAATGTGCTGCTGAAGGTCTGCGATGCCATCGAGTTTGCTCACTCCAAGGGCATCGTGCATCGCGACCTCAAGCCCGAGAACATCATGGTGGGCGAGTTCGGCGAAGTCCTGGTCATGGACTGGGGCCTGGCCAAGCAGATTGACTCACAGGCGCCCGATGCCGAGGGGTACAAGCTGGACGTCAGCCTTGGGGCCTCCGACGACGACTCGACCCGCACCCGGGAGGGCACCGTTTCCGGCACTCCGGCCTATATGTCACCCGAGCAGGCCCGCGGCGAGATCAGCCAGGTCGATCAGCGTACCGACGTTTTCTGTCTCGGAGCCATGCTCTACGAGACGCTGTGTCTCGTGCCGCCGTTTCTGGCGCCCACCATGACAGGCGCGCTGGATGCGGCGCGCGAACATCGCCTGCTGCCGCCGCGCCGGAAACTGGATGAAGTGCTGGCCGACAAAGACCTGGCCCGCGCGTTTTCCGCAGCCGGCCGGGACAGGGCGCGCCGCCATGCGCCGGAACTCGTGGCCATCGCGCTCAAGGCCATGGCCGAAAAGCGCGAGCGGCGCTACCCCACCGTGCGCGATTTCAAGCGCGATCTGGAGAATTTCCAGGGAGCCCTGCCCATTTCCGCCCGCCGCGACCATTTCGTGGCGCGCATCCTGAAGTGGAGCAAGCGCAACCCCACACGCGCCGCCGTCTGGACATTGATTACGGTGGTGCTGCTGCTCGGCCTGGGCGTGGCCGCGGCCGTGCAGGCGAAGTTCGCCATGGAGCAGGCCACGTCCCAGCGGCGGGAGCTGGACCTCGAGCGCGACAAGGCCGCCGAGGCCGACCGGGCTCTCAAGGCCGAACAACTGGCGCGCGAACAGGCAGACCGTTCGGCCCGCCTTGAAAAGGAGAAAGCGGAGCAGGAGCGGCGCGAGGCCGCCAAGCTCGCGGCGCGGCGCGCGGCCCTGGGACCCTACAGCAAGGCCGCCGACCTGCGGGCGCGCAGCGCCACGATCTCGAACTACGCCATGCGAGCCGCAAGCTGGCAGCAGGCCGCCGAGCATTACGCCGAGGCCATCAGCCTCGATCCCACCTTTGCACAGGCCCACCTCGAATTGGGGGCCGTGCTGGCCGACCTCGGGCATGACGACGAGGCGCTGGACCATCTCGCAGAGGCTGATCGCCTCACGGCGGCCGAGACCGGTCGCGGCCACGTGGAAGCACTGATGAGCTTTGCCATGTACGACCTTCAGCGCAAAGTGCTCTCCGACACCCTGGCCAGCAGCCTGGAGGAAGTCTTCCGACGCTTTGTCCCCGTGCGCGATGCCGCCGAGCCCGGCTCGATGTATGCCAAGATCGCCCAGCTTTTCGTGGATCTCGGCGAGTCCCACCAGAAGCTCGACGCTTTCGCATTTCTCCGCGAACTCGACCAGTTTGCCGATGAGTTGCGCAAGCTGGAGTCACAGAGCGAAGGCACGCCCCTGTGGGAGATCTACGCACTGCTCGCCATGTTCGATTACTCGGGCGGAACACGCGCCCGTGCCAGCCTGAAGACCATCGCACGGCGCAACCGCAATTACCTGGAGAAGGCCCGCGAACTCAAACCCAACCTGCCGATCCTGGCCTGGCTGGATTCGCGCTACGCCGATGCCTCCGAGAACAAAATTACCCGCTTTGATCCCTGGAACGACTTCTGCCAGAAGTTCCCCTACGATCCGCGCGGCTACTTTGCGAGGGCCAAGCTCGTCCAGGGCGAGAAGAGCGAAGCAGCCATTGCCGATCTGCGTCAGGCCATCACGCTGTACCCCAGCTACGGAGAGGCTCACCGGCTGCTTCTGGGTATCTGCGTGCGGGAGGGCAATCTCACCCAGGCAGCCGATCACGTTCGATCCATGCGGCAGGCCCGGGGCATGGACCCCCTGATGGTCAACCTGATGGAAGTGGAGTTGACCTCCAGCATCGGCGACTACAGCCGGCTCGAGAACCTGGTCGAGGCCATGATCAGGGAGGGACAGGGACAAGGCGCCAAGGCACTGGGCACGGCGGGGCGGATTCTGCTCCAGTCCCACGAATACGACGAACTGGTCCGGCTGTCCCAGCGGGTGCTGGCCCTGCCGGCCAGACCGCCCCTGGCACAGTTGCTCAAGGCCCGGGCCTTGACCATGAAGGGGGACTTTACGGCGGCCCAGCCCCTGTTCTCGGAGCTTGAGGCCGCGCCCGCCGCGCTGCCCGAGGAATGGCGCAGTCAGCTTGCGGCCTGGGCCGACCAGGCCCGGCGCTACCCCGAACTGATGCAGTTGACCGGCGTACCGGACGCGCGAGACCGCCTGGATATCGCCCGCATTCTGGCCGTCAGCGGCGCCAACCCCCAGCGCTGGCTGCATCTGTTCCGCATCGATGCCACGCTGATTGCGCGCATTGGCCGGAATCTGCTGCCTGCTGACCACATGCTTCAGGCCCAGGGCCACATGCGCATCATGGAGGGTCAAAATGGCCTCGCCGCCGCCGCTTCGCGAAGCCGGGCCGTGCAGAGCCTGATGGACGCCTTTGAAGACGGCTACATGAACCGTGTCCGCATCAAGTCAGACCCGTTGCTCTCGCAACTGGCCGGCGAGCCTCGCCTAGCGAAGTTCTTCGAAACCCGCTGATGGAGCAATACCGCGGTGCTCCGCGCCCGGGTTGGACCCTGGCCACAGGGGCTACGCGCCGATTTCCTTGAGCGCCAAGGCGGCTTGTTCGGCGCTGGGGGCCTTGCCGTGCCACTTGTGGCCCTCTTTTTCCATGAAGCTGACGCCCTTGCCCATGATCGTGTTGGCAATCAGAGCCACAGGGCGCCCGCGGGCGGACTGGGCGGAATGGAGTGCCCCGAACAGGCTTTCGAAACTGTGTCCGTCAACCGTGGTGACCTGAAAGCCGAAACTGGCCAGCTTCTGGTCCAGGGGGTCGATGTTCATGATCTCGGTCGTCTTGCCGTCAATCTGTGCGTCGTTGCGGTCGATGATGACGACGAGGTTGTCGAGGCGGTAATGGGCGGCTGCCATGAAAGCCTCCCAGCACAGGCCTTCCTGGAGTTCGCCGTCACCCATGAGGGCATAGACGCGCGAATCCGAGCGGTCCAGGCGCAGGGCCAGTGCCATGCCCACGGCCGTCGCGATGCCGTGCCCGAGGCTGCCCGTGGACATTTCAACGCCGGGCGTCTTGTTCAGCGCGGGATGTCCCTGGAGGTGAGAGTCCACCTGGCGCAGGCTGTCAAGCCAGGCCTCGGGAAAGTAGCCGCGCGCGGCCAGGGTGGCATAAAGAATCGGGCAAATGTGTCCGTTGGAAAGCACGACGCGGTCGCGCTGCGCCCACTGCGGATTGCCGGGATCGTGGCGGACAAAGCCGCCAAAGAACAGCGCTGCGAATACATCGGCCATACCCAGGGAGCCGCCGGGGTGGCCGCTGGCGGCCTTGGCCAGCGACTGCACAACGAGGCGGCGCAGCTTGCGCGCGGCGGTTTCAAGTTCGGCCTTCAGTGGGGCGGTCAGGGCGGGCATGTGGTTGAACTCCGGGCGGGCCGGTGCCTATCTTGAAGCACACTTACCCAAAAGGAAAGCGGGAGTATATTGCCCGCCCGCGCCCAGAAGCGGTGGGGAGCAACTGTGGAAGAGTGACGGTAACGCGTCCGACTTTGCGGGACGCCGGAAGGCACTTTGCGAACATGGCGCGCAGCGCATGAATCGGGAATCCGGCCTATGGAAGACGTGAATGTTCTGCTTCAGGCGCTGCCCTATCTCAGGCGCTATCGTGACAAAGTGTTTGTCGTCAAGGTCGGCGGCGAGATTGCCAGCACCCGCGACGCCCTCGATGCCTTTGCCGAGGATGTCGCCATGGTGGCCCAGGTCGGCATCCGTATCGTCGTGGTTCACGGCGGCGGCCCGCAGCTCGACGAAATGATGAAGCAACTGGGCGTCCAGCCCGAAAAGGTGGCAGGGCGCCGCATCACCGACGACAAAACGCTTGAAATGGCCAAAATGGTCTGGGGTTCCATCAATACGGACATCCTGGCCGCCTTGCAGAAGCACGGGGCGCGGCCGGTGGGGCTCAACGGCCTTGACGGCGAAGTCATACTGGCCCAGAAGCGCCCGCCCAAGCGCATCACCGATCCCAAGACCGGCGAGAGCCTTGAAATCGACTTCGGCAACGTGGGCGATGTCAAAGACGTCAACCCCGCCCTGGTGCGCACGCTGATGGAAAACCGCTACGTGCCCGTGATCAGCCCTCTGGCGGCCGACACCGAGGGACGGGTGCTGAACATCAACGCCGATACCGTGGCCTGTGCCCTGGCCAGCGAGATGCAGGTCGAGAAACTGATCATCCTCAGCAACACTGACGGGGTGCTCAAGGACGTTGCCGATCCCGCCAGCCGCTACAGCTATCTGACGATCAGCCAGGCCGAAAAACTCATCGCACAGGGCGGGGCGTCCGGCGGCATGGTGCCCAAGCTGCAGGCGGTGATTGACGCCCTGCGCGGCGGCGTCAAGCGCGCCTACCTGATCAACGGCCTGAGGCTGCACGCCCTGCTCAAGGAGATTTTCACCCGCGGCGGCACGGGCACCATGCTCATCGACGACGATGCCGAACGCGATTACCTCGAGCGCGGCTAGCATTCATCTCGGAGGTGGGAGTCCCGTTCAGTCGTTGACCAGGCCCATGAGCTTGCCCAGCGCCCGCAGGAAACCGAGCTTGAACTTGGGATCTGTTTCAATCCACAAGCTGGCGGGAATTGCCCTGATGGTCTTGGCCGCGACGCTGCCGACCACGGCGCTGGACGCCGCGGTGCCGCCGTGGCTGCCCATGACCAGCAAGTCGGCCTTTTGGGCGACGGCCATGCGGGCCAGAGTCTCGGCGGGTTTGCCTTCCTCGTAACACTCAACGGTCTTGAACGACTTCAGGCCGGCGCCGGCCACGGCCTCCTGCATGTGCTGGCGCGCAAATCCGCTGAGCTTGTCCAGAGACTCCTTTTCGCTCAGGCCGGTGAGCCAGTATTCATCGGGTAGGTGAAGCACGTGCAGCAGCTTCAGCTCCGTAACCTTCATCAGGTGCGCAATTTCCGCCGCGCGCTTGAGCGCCATGACGCTGAGTTCCGAGAAGTCCACCGCCACGCAGATCTTGCTGAAGAGGTCGCTGTGGTCGGGCCTCACGAGCAGGATGTCCGTGGCGGCGGAGTGAGCCAGGCGTTCGGCCACGCCGCCTATGCTGCCGAGGTCCTTGCCGCCCAGGCCGCGCGTGCCGGCGACAGTCAGGTCGATCTTGAGGTCATTGGCGAGTTGCAGCACGGTCTGCACGACTTCGCCGGTGACGACGCGGGTCTGGATCTTGACGGGGGATTTCTTGAGACGGGCGCAGACCTTGGCCAGTTCGTCGGCGGCCCGGGCCTCTATCTTCTTGCGGGCCTGACCCAGCAAGTCCTCCGTTTTGCCGTTTTGGGACGGAATGACGGTGACGATATGCAATTCGGCCTGATACAGCTCGGCCAGCAGCACCGATGTGTGCAGCGCGGCCATGGAGTTGTCAGAGAGGTCGGTGGCGGCCAGGATGCGCGCGATGGGGTTCATGAACTTCTCCCGCTTGGACCGCGGGGGCGCGGTCGCTCACAGCATATAAGCTGTTGGCCGGCGCCGTTCCATAACCTTTTGCAAAAGGGTGGCCGAGCCCTATACTCCATGGTTCGAGTTCCCTGGTGTTGGCCGCTCCCCGGCGGCGAGTGGCGACTTCCATGAAACCAGTTTATTGCGTGATGGTGTTGGCTGCGGCGCTTCTCCTGGCCTCCTGCGGCATTGGCGGAGCGGGAGATCGTTCCAGAGAGGAAGAAGAGGGCCGTGTCAGCGGTGACGATCTGCTTCGCCGCAACGACCCCGGTACGGAAACCGACCCGGAAAAGCGCGTCAACGACATGCTGCAGCAGGCCAAGGCGGCCTATGACGACGGCACCTATCAGGCCGCCCATCGCTACGCCGAGCAGGCCGAGCGCCTGGTTCGTGAGAAGAAGGTCAAGGACAGGGGTTACGTCGCCACCGCCCTCAACATCCAGGCTTACTCGCTGCTTCAACTGGGGCTCGTGGATGACTACCGCCCCGAGGGAATGCCGGGTTATGTGCGAGGCGCCCTGACCAAATTTGAGGAAGCTCTGCGTGTATCCCCGGACAGCTTCCGCGCCCAGTTGGGCGTTGCCCTGTGCAAGTTCCGGCGCCACAGCGTCAACGTCAGCAAGAGCGAAAAGCTGGGCGAAGGCGTGCTCTGCCTGTCGCAGATTGAGGCTACCCTGCACCGCGCCTTCGGAGCCAAGGAAGAAGCCGCCAGACGCGCGGAGTTCAAGCGCGCCAGCGACCTATACGCCGTGCTGATTTCCGGCCGCGACAAGCTTCTGGCTATCTACGAGATCTTCCACGATCCCTCGTCGATGCCGCTGGATCCCAAGACGCGCACGCGGCCCGAGGCGCCGCGCCTGCCCCGCCGGGATGTGGACTCCCAGGGACGCCCCGTCGAATTCAGTGAGGAGCGTGAAACCCTGGTCATCAAGGACCTCCAGTGGGTGATTGAAACGGCCCGCGACGGCGGCAACCTGCGCTCGGAAGATCCCGAGCTGGCCCGGCAGTCGGCGGCCCTGGTTCGCACTTACTGGGCCGACGTGCGCTTTTACTGGCGCAAGAAGGCCCTCAAGGATCTTCAGGAAGCGCGCGATGCCTTCCTTGAACTTGAACGCCGCGACCGTGAGCAGAAGCGCGGCACGGACCAGATGCGTTATTTCTGGATTGACCGAGACCTCGGTTTTGTGTTCCTTAGCATGGGCGCCTTCTTTCTGGACATGGCATTTGAGGAGGCCCGCCAGCAGAGCCTCGCCATGGGCCGGCCCGTCAACGAGGTGGAGCGCCACGCCCGTTCGATCATCATCGATTCGCGTGTGAAGAGTGAGTACAAGACCGAGGCCAGGCGCAACTATGAATCCGCGTTGTCCTACTTCTCGCGCTTCGTGCAACAGCATGAGCAGTTCGAACGCCTGATGCTCAACAAGGCTGAGAAGGCCGATTACAACGATGTAACCGAGAACCCCTTCCTCGTGGACCTGCAGGCCCGCTATCGCAGCGAGATGCTTGAATCCGTGCGCGAAGAGCGCGGCATGCGGCGCGCCATCATCCTTGAACAGTGCTCTTTGGTGGTGGACCCGCTCTACCAGAACCCCGACCTCGAGAAGGCGCTGCTTTTCGCCGCCCAGCTCAAGTCGCTGAATCCGCGCGATCCCATCCACCATTTTGTGCGCGCCACGGCCTATTTCGAGCGGGGCGTGGCCTATCAGTCGGGCAACGATCCCGAAACTGCCAACGCCGATTTCGTGCAGGCACGCGACGAATACCAGGCCTACATGCGGGCCAGTTCAGTCGCTGAGGATGCCGCGCAGCGGCGCCGCGCCCGCGACCGCATCGAGGATTGCGACAAGTTCATCAAGGCCTTCGAAATCAGCAAGGCGGCGGGCGGCAAGTGACGGCCGGGCCGGCCGGGTTCGCCTGCGGTCTCGCCACTGCGGGGCGATCTCATCCCGTCGTGTCGGGGACCGTGCCCGGGCTGCCACGCTGCTAGGGCGGCACGAGGCGGCCATCGCGCTCAATGAACCCACCTTGTGGAATCTCGATGCCGAGCTTGGCGGCCAGCAGGGCGTCGAGGTCGGCTTTGACGCTTTCGTCGGATTTCCACAGCTTCAGGGCCAGGCGCGGCGCGTCGTCCATCAGCCCGTTGTCAAAGCAATAGCACAGCGCGCCCAGGAACTCGGCGCGCGAGGCGTTCGGAATCTGCTCGTAGAGGCGCACCACGGTCGCCGCGGGCAGGTTGGAGGGCTGCTCGGTAAGCGTGTAGGCATAGAGCTTCAGGGAGCGGTCCTCGCGTCTCAGCGCCCGAGACACCTTGAGCGTGACCCGCCAGCCATCGCCCGATTCAAGGTTGGCCTCGCAACCGTACACCAGCGTCTGCGCTCCCTTCATCTCCCCGGCCCGCGCGGCCTTGACCAGCTTGTCACGCAGCGGATTGATGAACCTGTACTGGCTGCTGTCGCCGTCCGGAAGCAGCGAATTCCGGGGCGCGGCCGGCAGTTTCGATTTGCGCTTGTTGAAGGGCGCCCTTGCCGGGGGCCACTCGCCGGCGGCCTGTTGTTCCTGCAGTTTGAGGATGGATTGAAGTTCGAGCTGCAGCAGATTGCGGATTTCTTCGTCAATGTGCGCGTCGCGGGCCAGCTTCTCCAGGGCCGGCACGGCCTTCTTGAAGTCGTCCAGCGCCAACGCGCCGTCCACGGCCAGGAACTGACGGCCTATAAAGGCTTCATTGCGCGCAGCAAGGTCGCCCGGCGTGCGCTCAAGGTAGTCCTTCAACCCTGCGCGGTCCGCAAGGGCCATCCGGTAGGGGTTTTCCTCGAGAAAGGCCCTGAGGGCCGTGAGGCGCGCAATGGCCTCGCGGAAGTTCTCCTGGGATGCCAAATCAAAGATGTCGCTCTGGTCCTGACTGCTTCGACGCGAAAGCTCAATGGCCAGAGAGTTGGCCAGGGACAACCTGGTGCTCTCCAGCAAATAGGCAAGAGCGTGATCCCGGCCTTCAAGTTCTTTCACGAGGGCGTCGAGGGACTCCAGCCGCGACTCCCAGCTCTCCGAGTTGGCGCGGTCCGTCAGGGCGCGCAGGCGGGCTCGAACTGCCTGCTCCTCCTGTGATGTGAGGCGTTTGGAGGAGGTGGGTGGCTTGGCGCGAGGCGCACCCGGCTCAGGTCTCACCGTCTCCGGCCCTACCGGGACTTCGGGAGCTTCGTCGGTGACCCAGATTTCGTCGGGTGCGGAACTGCTCAATTCTTCGATGATTACAGGCAGGCAGATCAGAAGCACGACGAGCCCGATGAAGCCCAGGGTGATCAAGCCTCCCCAGGGGTTTCCCTTCTTGCGGTCCTGTCCCGACGACGCGGCGACCGGCGGGGGCACAAAGGGGCGCGGCATGGGCGGCGGCTGCACCGGGCGGTCGGCGGGGCTGGCTGGCTTTGCAGCGGGTGACCCTGCCCTCGAGGCCGCTTGCGGTGTCGGCGTCGTGGAAGGGGGCATTGTGTCGGTCAGGCTCACGATGCGCAGCGTCGAGCCGCCCATCTCCAGCACGTCGCCGGCCTTGAGGTCCGCCGAATAGACCGCTTCACCATTGAGGCGTGTGCCGGAATCCGACATCTGGTCCGTCACCCGCCATTGCCCCATGAAGCACTCGATTTTGGCATGGAGCGCGGAGACCGCGGCATCGCCGGCCAGGACAATGTCATTATCGGGGCCGCTGCCCACGCGAATGAACAGCAGGCCCGAACGAGAGCCGTAGTTGAAGCGCCTGCCGCCGCTCGTGATCTCCATTTTCATGGGCGTCATGTTAGCGCCGTTCTACCCAGGCTGCACGGACAACGGCCAGGCATGCAAAGGTTCCCGGGCTGCTCCCCTGTTCCGGCCTCCTGCAGGCCAGCCGCGTTACGGGCCTCGGCCTTTTGGCCTGCTATACTCCGCGCCATGAAGCGAAACTCGCCATGGCTGCCGCCCCTGATGCTGTTTGTGGCGGCTCTCTCGGCGGTCCTGGTCGTGCCCGAGGTTTCAGGCATCGATGAAAGTGTGCGGGTGCGGGTGGCTGACGCCCTGGTGAGCCGCGGCGAGGTGAACATACCCTTCTGGGTTGGTCACGACGACGAGTACATCAACGTTTACTACAACCGTGAGCGTAACCGGCACTATGGCCTTTGGAACCTCGGCCAGTCCCTCGTTCTGGCGCCCTTTGTGGCGGCCGGCAACGCGGCTGCAACTCTGGGGTCCGACGCCACGGAGCGCGACCTGTGGCGCGGCGCGTTCATCGCGGTGGGATATGCGGCTTTCATCAATGCACTGCTGGCCTGGGTCAGCTTCGGCGTCCTGCGCCGGATGCGAGTGTCGCGGCGCAGCGCGGCACTCGGTGTTTTGTGCCTGCTGTTCTTCGGGCAATGGCTGGTGTGGGGTCATTCACTTCAGGAAGAGAGCCTTTGTGCGCTGCTGCTGATGACCGCCCTTTGGCTCGGGCTGAAGTCGCGTCAGGGTTCGTGGCTGGCTTGCGCTCTCGGTATGGGGGCCTGCTTTGGCTTTCTCGCCAACGTGCGCTTCAACGGGGCTTTCTGCGCCCTGGCCCTCCTCCTCTGGATCATGCTTCTGTCTGGGCGCAGCCGCGCGCTGAAAATCGCCATCGCCGCAGTGGCGGCCGCCCTGCCATTTGCCGTGCTGTGGCTGTGGTACAACTATGCCCGAACGGGAGACGCCCTGGCCTCCCCTTATGTGCTCAACTTGCGCCTGATGCGCGACGAACTGGGCGTTGACACCCGCTGGCAGCCGACGCCGCTTCGCCTTTGGAGCTTTCTCTTCGGTTACGATAATGGAGCCCTCTGGTTTGGCCTTCCCCTGCTGCTGTTGCCCGTGCTTTGGCGGCGTGGGCGGGCCTGGCTCGGCACGGGCGCACTGATGCTGTTGCTGGCCCTGGTGGCCCACACCTTGATGATCTGCGGCTTCTACGCCGGCACGGGCGTGCAGGGGGCGGGCTCGCCGCGCTATCTGGCGCACCAGCTCATGGTGCTGGGTCCCTTCTGGTTCGTGGCGCTGCGCCGGGCCTGGGTCCTGGCGCGCAGGCAGGCGCGATTTCGACTGCTGGCGCCGGTGGTCATGGTGCTCTGTGTTGCCTCACTGATGTTCCAGGCTTCGGCGCGCCTTCTGCACCCGGAACTGGAGGCCACTCAGGATGTTTTCTATGAACTCAGCGGTGAGAGGCCGCCGCTTCCCTACCACCACCTGCCGCGACGCCTGAAGAATCTCGGCCTGGCCCTGACCGGCGACTTGACCGAGTTCACCTACCCCGCGGGATTCAGCACCCGCAACCACGAGATTCCACGCAATCCTGCGGGCGAAGCGCGGCACACCATGCTGTCCCTGCCGCCGGCCTACTTTTTGTTTCTGGAGCGGTTCTCCGGTCCCCTGCCGCAACAGGGCCGGGCCTTGGCGTGGGGCGGCTGGTGGGGAGCCCTTGGGCTTTGCGTGGCGTCCGCAGCCTGGCTGGGACTTCGCCTTCACAAGGCGCGACCTTCACAGGCGGCGCAGCGCGGCTAGACTCCCGGCCGCACTTTCAAGGAACAGGCCATGGCGGAACACACTTTTGATGTTTGCGTGCTGGGCGCGGGACCGGGCGGCTATGTGGCCGCCATTCGCGCCGCGCAACTGGGACTGAAGACCTGCTGCGTGGAGGACAAGCACCTGGGCGGCATCTGCCTCAATTGGGGGTGCATTCCGACCAAGGCCCTGCTCAAGAGTGCGGAGACCTATCACACGATCCAGCACAAGGCCAAGGGCCTGGGCATCAACGTGGAAAAGGCCAGCCCGGACATTGCGGCGATTGTGAAGCGGTCGCGTGGCGTGGCCGAGGGCTTGAGCAAGGGCATCGCCTTCCTGTTCAAGAAGCATGGCGTGACGAGCATTGCGGGCCGTGGGCGTCTGGCGTCCAAGGGTCTGGTGGAAGTCTGCGCACCCAACAATCCGTCGGAAAAGCCCGACCGCCCCAATGGGTTTGGCGCGGTGACGGACACCATCAAGGCCCGCCACATTATAGTGGCCACGGGTGCGCGCCCCCGTCGCTTTCCCAACATGCCGGTGGACGGCAAACGCGTGCTGGGGCACCACGAGGCCATGGTGCTGGGCGAGATCCCCAGGAGCATCGCGGTCATTGGCGCCGGCGCCATCGGCGTTGAGTTCAGCTACTACTTCAACTCGCTGGGCTCGAAGGTCACGCTGTTTGAACTGATGGACCGCATAGTCCCAATCGAAGATGAAGACAGCTCGGCTGAGCTGACCAAGGCCTTCAAGAAGCAGGGCATCGAAGTCAATACCAGCACGAAGATTGAGAAAGTTGAGAACACGGGCAAGGGCGTCAAGGTCAACTACACCCGCAAGGATGAGAGCAAGACCCTCGAGGCGGACTACGCCTTGGTGGCCGTGGGCATCCAGGGCAACGTCGAGGATCTCGGCCTCGAGAAACTGGGCGTGAAAGTGGACCGCAGCTTCATTCAGGTCGATGGCTTTGGGCGCACGAACATCGAGGGAATCTACGCCATCGGCGATGTCGCCGGCCCCCCGGCCCTGGCCCACAAGGCCAGCCATGAGGCCCTGGCCTGCGTCGAGAAAATCGCCGGCCACGATGTCCCGGCCTTCTCCAAGGACGTGATTCCGGGCTGCACTTACAGCCAGCCGCAGATTGCCAGCGTTGGCCTGACCGAGAAGCAGGCAAGGGAGAAGGGCTTCAACGTGAAAGTGGGCAAGTTCATTTTCAAACCCCTTGGCAAGGCCATCGCGATTGGCGAAACCGACGGCTTTGTGAAGCTGGTGTTCGACGCCAAACACGGCCAGTTGCTCGGCGGCCACATCGTGCATGCCGAGGCCACCGAACTGATCAGCGAAGTGGTGCTGGGGCTGGACGTCGAAAGCACCATTCACACCCTGACGCGCGCCGTCCATCCTCACCCCACCCTGAGCGAAGCCATCATGGAGGCCGCCGCCGTGGCCGGCGGCGAGTGTGTGCACCAGTAGAGGGCTGATGCATGCCCGGGTTCGTTCCGGCCCGTGGCATGGCAATGCCCAGGCATCGGGAGCGTCCATGGAGGAGCTGACCGTGATTCGGCTGGGACGCTCCCGCTACGGACCCATCTGGGACCTCCAGAAGCGCTTTCAGGCCGAGCGCATGGCCTCTCTGGAAGGCGGCGAGGCCTCGCCCGATCGCCTGCTGCTGGTCCAGCACGAACCCGTGTTCACCTGGGGCCGGCGCGCGAAGCCCGAACACCTGGGCCCCGGCCCCGACGCGCTGGCCAGGCTGGGGGCCGAAGTTTTTGAGGTCGAGCGCGGCGGTGATGTCACCTTTCATGGCCCGGGGCAACTTGTGGCCTATCCCGTCATTTATCTCGGCGCGGCGCGCTGCGGCAGGGATCTGCACCGCTACATGCGCGCACTCGAGCAGGTCTGCATCGCGGTTTGTGATACTTATGGCGTCAAGGCCGGGCGTGAGCCGGGCCTGACGGGAGTCTGGGTTGGCCGACGTAAGATTGCGGCCCTGGGCACGAGGGTTTCGCGCTGGGTCACGCTGCATGGCCTGTCGTTCAACGTTACGGACCAACCCCTGGAATGGTTTGCCCACATCACACCCTGCGGCATCAAGGATCGCGGTGTCACCAGTCTTCAGTCCGAACTGGGTCAGGCGCCGCCCATGGAGGAAGTGGAGGCGCGCCTGACGCAGGCGTTTTGTGACGAACTGGGCTTTGTGACCTCACGTTCCAGGGCCGGTGCTGCGACAAACCCGTTCAGTCCGTAAGGCCAGGCGCTATACTCCCGCCATGCAGCCCCAGAGCCTCCATGCATCGACAGGCGAGGCCATCGCCTATTGCCGCTCCGTGCTGCCCGCGGTCAGCCGCACCTTTGCCATGGGCATCGAGCTGCTCAAGGACCCGCTGCGCGATGAAATCGGTGTGGCTTATCTGATCTGCCGTGTGCTGGACACGATCGAGGATACGACGGCGCTGGACTCCTCACAGCGTTCGGCGCTGCTGAGGCGCTGGCCCGAGCGCTTCCTGGACGCGGCCGGGTGGCGGGCGCTGGCGCTCGAGGTTGAGGCCATGTTCTCGCGCGGGGACTTGACAGGTCAAGATCATGACCTGTGCCGCCACTGCCGGCTGGTGCTGCAGGCCTTCCACTCCTTCCGGCCCCAGGCGCGCGAAGCCCAGCGCGAGAGCATCGTGGAAATGGCCCTGGGCATGGCCCAGACCGTGGATCGCGAGCGCCGTGGCGAGGGGCTCAAGCTCGAGTCCATGGAAGACCTGCAGCAGTACTGCTATTACGTGGCCGGCACCGTCGGCAAGCTGCTCACGAATGAGTTCAGCCTCGACCGTCCTGCCATTGCGGGCGCGGCGCATCAGCGCATGTCGCGCTACGCCGTGACATTCGGCTTGGGGCTCCAGGTCACCAACATCATCAAGGGCGTCACGGACGACATCGAGCGCGGCGTGGCCTACGTGCCGCGCAGCCTGTTCAAGCGCGCCGGCATTGACCTGCAGTCGCTGCTGGACCGCCCCGACGATCCCCGCGGCCGCGAGGTCGTGGCCGGCCTGGTCGAAACCACGCTGCTGTGGCTGGACGACGCTCTCGAATACACGCTGGCCGTGCCGGCCTCCGAGCGCGACATCCGCCTTTTCTGCGCCTTGCCGCTGGTGTTTGCCGTGCGCACGCTCGGTTTGGCCCTGAAAACAACCCACGTGTTCAGCGAGTCCGTACTCAAGATTTCCCGCGAGGAAGTCCGCGCCATCCATGCCCAGGTGGATGGCGCCATCGCAAACGACGCTGCCCTGCGCGCCATCTACGCGCGCGAGCGCGCCGAGGTGGACGGACTTGTGCGAGCTTCCAAGCGTTGATCACTCAAGCAGTTCGTTGGCCAGCTCGGCGACGCGCTGCGTCAGCCGTTCCTTTTCGGCAAAGGGCAGGAACGGCTCGGCGGCAAGGCGCCGCCGCGCGGCGCGCAGCTCTTCCACGAGTCTTTGAAGCTCGCCGCGTCTGCCATCGACGCGGGAGAAGTTCCGCGCGCCGCATTCGAGCCAGTGCTTCTCGCCGACGGCATGCTCCAGCACGCGGTCGGCCAGCCACACCCAGAAGCGCTGCTGATTCCATTCGCGCATGGCTTCGGCGGCCTGCTGCGTCCCCAGGCGCGACGCAACTTCGTCTCGGTAGGCCGAAGCAGCCGCAAACGCGGCGCGATAGATCGAATCCGCGGGCATGCCCCAAGACTAGCGCGGGCGCGGCCCATTTCAAACCGCTCCATCAGTTCAGTGAAGAAGTGGCATCCGTCCATACTTTCAACGTGGTCGGGCCAAAGTGAATCCGGCCTGACCTCCATTTCAGGCGGACTTTCAGCCGCCTGAAATGCGCGATCCATCCGTGGCCTGCGTTCGCAGGCCGTATCGCAACGGCCTGCTACGCATGTTTGGCCTCGGCGGCCTGCCTCTGCTGTGCCACCTGCGCCATGATGCGGGCGGATGCGATGAGGGTGCACAACAGCACGAAGGCCAACGTTGCGGCGGCGCCCAACGTGGCGTTGAGCAGCAGGCCTGCGAGCAAAAGGGCAGCGAAGCGGGCCATGGCATCCCTCCGTGGGTGCGGCGCCAAGGGGCGCCCGGCACAGGCGAACTTCCCTGTTCGCCGCCTGCATTCTAGCAGTGGGACGCGCCTCAGCAAAGGCTTCAAAGCCGCTTCCAGGGCCGATCTTGCGATGATTCAATCTAGGGTTTGACGCGCCTGTTGGGCTCTGTTACCTTCCGCAGTCCCATCGCCGGGAGAGTTCTTCGCGCAGCGCGAGTGATGAGCAGGCCGACCCTTTACGCGGCCCATGGCTCCATCACCCCTGCAGCGCGGCCTGTTCCAACGTCCGGCGGGGGAAGCGAGTTCGGCCGGGGGGCGGACGTGACGGATCTGCTTGTCAAGGAAAGCTGGAGTCGCGTGCTGGCCGATCTGCAGCAGCACGTCGGCGACGACCACTTCAATCTCTGGCTGCGCCACACGCTCGTTGTGCGCATGGAGCCGGAACTCGTGGAAGTGGGCGTGCCCAACCTGGCCGCCGGCGAGTGGATTGAACGCCGCTTCGGCGAGGACATTCTCAAGAGTGTTGAGCGTGTTGCGGGCTTCCGCCCGCGCGGCCTCCGCTTCACCGTCAATGGGCACCTCTTCCGGGAATTGCGCAAGCAGGAGCAATTGGCGCGCCAGCCCCAGACGGCGATCGTGGAGGCCAGGCGCGCGGCCCCACCCCAGACCTCGCGCCAGATCTTCAACCTCAATGAGCGCTATACGCTCGATCGCGTCATTGTCGGCCCCAGTAACCAGCTGGCCTACAACTGCTGCTTTGAAGTGGCCCGGCGCCCCGGCGAAGCTTTCAATCCGCTGTACCTTTATGGGCGATCGGGCACCGGCAAGTCGCACCTGCTGCAGGGGGTCGCCCGCGAGATACATGAGCGCCACCCGCGTATGGAAGTGCTGTATGTTCCGGCCGAATATTTCGTCAACCAGTTCACGGGCCAGCTCCGCAGCAAGAACCTCGAGCCGTTCCGGCGCCGGTTCCGGGACCTTGACGTGCTGCTGATCGACGATCTCCAGTTCTTCGCCAACAAGGACGCCACCCAGGAAGAACTGCTGCATACCCTGGACGCCCTGGTGCAGGCGGGCAAGCAGGTCGTGCTGGCCAGTGACGCGGCGCCCCGCGCCCTGCAGGGCTTCATGGAGCAGCTCACGACGCGCTTCACGCAGGGCATGGTCGCCGAGGTCGAGCTTCCGCCGTTTCAGACGCGCATGGCCATCATCAAGAGCAAGCTTGAGGGCCACCGCCACCTCTTCCCCGACGAAGTCGTCACCTTCCTCGCGCAGAAGCTTGAGTGCAACGTGCGCGAAATTGAAGGCTACGTGACACGCCTGGTGGCTCCCGCCGGCCTGTGCGGCCAGAAGGTGACCCTGCAACTGGCGCAGCAGGCGCTTTCGGACTTCCTGCAGCACCGCTCGCGCATGGTGGAGTTGACGGACATCGAAAATCTGGTGATCGCCCACTACGGCGTGTCCAGTGCCGCGCTGCATTCGCGGTTGCGCAAACGGCCCGTGGCCCTGGCGCGCCAGGTCTGCATGTACCTGGCCCGCACGCTCACAAGCTACTCGCTCAAGGAAATCGGGCGTTTTTTCGGCAACAAGAACCACACGACGGTGGTCTTTGCGCATCAGACCATTGACGCGAAGATCGCCAGATCCAAGTCCCTGGCAGCCGAGGTCGAGAACTTGCGCCGCCAGTTGCTCGGCCCTCAGAACGGCAAGGCCTGACGTTGCCGGATTTCTGGCTGTTCACCGGTTTTGGGGCCGCGACTGCAACCAGGTCGCGGCCTTTGTCGTATGATGCTCCAGGGAGGCCCTTATGCGCCGGTTCATGATTGCCCTCATATTCCTCGCTCTGCTGGTGCCCCTGGCCCTGGCCCAGGATCCGCCCAAGCCCGAGGCGGCCAAAGAGGAGTCACTTGATGACTGTCTCAAGCGCATCGAGAAGAACCACGACAATCACAAGGACTTCTCCGGGAAGTTCAAACAGCAGAAGTATGCCGCGCTGTTCGAGGACCTGATTGAGAGCAGCGGGCGTTTCGTGTTCCTGAAGCCGGACAAGGTGCGCTGGGAGTACGAAAAGCCGCACCAGTCGATTCTTGTGATCTCCGGAGACGACGGTCAGAAGTGGACAGAAACGACGCGGCGCGTGGAGAAGTTCAAGCTCAGCGAGGATCGCGGCCTGGATGCCGTGGTGCGCCAGCTCTTCACCTGGTTCAAGGGCGAGTTCACCAAGCTGAAGGATGACTATGACGTCGAAATTGTCCAGCGCTCGCCCACGACGCTGCGCATGAAGCCCAAGAAGGACATCGTGAAGAAGTACATCGCCTGCATTGAGGTCAAGTTCACCGAAAAGGATGAAGCGATCGCCAGCGTGAAAATCACGGAGCCCGGCGAGGATTACACGCTCTATTCCTTCAGTGACACCAGGCTGGATGCCGGCGTGAAGGACGAGGAGTTCGAGATCAGGAAGTAGCGCAAGTGATGTCAGCCAGGCCCGCGGCCTGTTGACAGGCGCGCCGTCATCCCTACACTTTCGCGCCGGAGTGAAACGATGACCCGCCGCAACTTCAAGTACGTTACGTTCGCCTACCTCTTTATCGGGGCAGGGCGGCGTTTCGTGCTGAGTTAGCGGTCGATCAAGACCCACTTCTGCGCGAGGCCCGCCCGACAACGGCGGGCCTCGCGCATTTTCTACCGATGCAAACTGGAGCCAAACCGTGGAAACCACCACACCCATACAGGACACGACGCGCTGGAGAGTCGCCTATCAGGGCGGCCCCGGCAGCAACTCTGAACGCGCGGGCTTGACCCTGCTGGCCGAGCGGTTCATCGGCTGGCCCTTCGCGAGCTTTGCCGAGGCTGCGGCAAACCTCGCCAGCGGCCAGGCGGATTGCGCGCTCATTCCCGTTTTCAACTCCACCACCGGCCCGATCCATGAGGCCATCACCGCGGTCAACGCCCACGACTTCGTGGTCCTCGACACCCTGACGCTGGCCATCGAGCACTACCTGCTGGGCAATCGCGGCGCAGGGCGGCACACCATCGTGCAAGTGCTGGCCCATCCCCAGGTCGCGGCCCAATGCGCGGGTTGGATCCAGTGGCGCGGCTACACACCGGTGCTCGTCGATGACGGAGCCCTCCACGCAGCGGAGCTGCTGGAAAGCGGCCGTCGCGACATCGCCATCCTCGGGCCCAAGGGCATCGGCGACGCCACGGGGCTGTATTGCCTCGAGGGACCGGTGCAGGATCGCTCCGACAA
Organism: Planctomycetota bacterium; assembly: GCA_003576915.1. Classification (GTDB taxonomy): domain Bacteria; phylum Planctomycetota; class UBA8742; order UBA2392; family UBA2392; genus UBA2392. The sequence goes on from QEVF01000010.1 coordinate 75,383, forward strand.
CAAGACGACGTTCAGGCTCCTGACGCGGAGGGAGCTTTTCGAACCTCGTGCGTGATTACACGAGCTATCGCCGCCTGCACCCGCTGATGCCCATCAACGGGCCAGAGCCGTTCTGTCCCGACTACGGATGCTGACCACACCGGCGGCCCTGCCGCCCCGAATGAAGGAAAACCATGTCAACTGCACTTCCCCAGGACTCTGCGCTTGTGCTCGGCACGTTGCGCGCGTCCATCAACGAGATTGATCAGAGTATTCTCCAACTGCTGGCCCGGCGCGGCGAAGTGGCCCGTGAAGTGGGCCTGGCCAAACGCCTCAGCGGCCTGCCTCTGTTTGACGCCAAGCGCGAGCACGGACACAAGGACGCCCTCGTGCTTCAAGGCAAGCAACTGGGCCTCCCCGGCCAGGCCGTGCGCGCGCTCTATGATGTCCTGGCGCGGCTGGGCGTGGCAGCCCAGTTGCCCCTGAGCCATGAGCCCTCCCGCCCGAGGCTGACCCCGGCCGACAGCGACGAATTCAGATTGGCGCGGGCGGAGCCGGGGCGGCCGCAAACCCGGGTGCAGGTCGGAGAGGTGGAGTTCGGCAGCGGCATCTTCGAGGTGATTGCCGGACCTTGCGCCGTCGAAAGTGAGGCTCAGATCGAAGCGGCAGCAGACGTCTGCCGCGCTGCCGGCGTGCGCCTCATGCGCGGCGGCTGCTTCAAGCCCCGCACCAGTCCCCATGCCTTCCAGGGTCACGGTCTGGCGGCACTGGACTGGCTGGAGCGGGCGGCGCGGCGCCGCGGCATGGCCGTCGTCACGGAGGTGCTTGAACCGGCCGATGCCGCGCCGGTGGCGGCCAAGGCGGACATGCTCCAGATCGGTGCGCGCAACATGCAGAATGCGCCGCTGCTCCGGGCCTGTGCGCGTACGGGGCGCCCGGTGCTGCTCAAGCGGGGGGCGGGATCTTCGCTGCGGGAATTGCTGTGCGCCGCCGAGTATCTGCTGGCCGAGGGCAATTCGCAGGTCGTGCTGTGCGAGCGGGGCATACGCACATTCGAAACCGCGACACGCAACACACTGGATCTCTCGGCGGTGCCGAGCCTGCGCGAGCTGACGCACCTGCCCGTGATTGTGGACCCCAGCCACGCGGCGGGTCGTGACGAAATCGTCCACGCCCTCTGTCGCGGCGCCTGGGGCGTGGGCTCTGACGGCGTCATCGTCGAGATGCACCCGCGCCGCGAAGAGGCCCTGAGCGACAAGCGGCAGGCACTGACGCCTCATCAGCTTGCGGAGATAACCGGCGATCTGCAGGGGCAAAGGGTCTGGCAGGCCTGAGTGCCTGCAAGTCTTGTCCATCCGGACGCAACAACAGCCGGGTCTGCCTACAAAAGCAGGCCCGGCTTGGCATCGCTGGTGCGTTTACAGGGCGGCAGGGACGGGTAGCATCAACAGGAAGTCGGTGGCGCGGCCATGAGCGAAGAGTTTCTTGAGAAGTCGCCGGGTGAAAGGGAGCGCGAGCGCTTTCAGCGCGACCCCGTATCGCCCACGGTGAACACGGTTTACCTGAGGGTGCGGAGCGACCAGGTCAAGGGCATCCTGGGCAGCAAGTATGCCGTGCCGCAGGGTTTCATGGGTCTGGTGAAGGACGCAGCCGGCAAGGGCAAGCTGCTGTTTCCCGGAGAAGAGGCCACGGGGGACTTCACGCTGCACCTGCTGCGGGACCGCGACGTGCGCATGCCGTTCACGGTGCTGCGCGCGCGCAGCAAGGATGGTTTTGACGCCAGCGTGAGTTTTGAGCTGGCCGTCACCCCGAACCTGACGCAGCGCGAGAGCATCGACGCTTTCATCGAGAGAAGCGCGCAGACGCGGCGGCACATGGACTGGCCGCTGCTCAAGGGCGAGATCCAGCCGGTGATCAGCGGCGCGGTTCTGGACGCGGTGAAAGAGAAACCTGCCACGGAACTTTCAGCGGCCGGCGCCTTTGAGTCTCTGCGCGAGGATGTAATCCGTCGCGCGGAGAGCGCGCTGTCACGCCTGGGGTTGGGCCTTGTCCAGTTGGAGGCCGGCAAGATCCGCAATGAGGGTTTTGAGGCCCAGCAGGCCGAGTTGACGGCGCTGGCCCAGCAGGCTGAGAAGGTCCGCGCTGAACAGCAGGTTCAGGCCGCCATTCTCAAGGACCAGATGGGCGAAGAGCTCTCGCGCAAGGAGCTGGAGGACTTTCTCGCGGGGGCCCGCGAAGAGGGGATGATCAAGCAGCACGAACTTGCCAAGGCCCGCATTGAACGAGAAGCCGAACTTGACCAGTTGCAGATGGAGTACAAGAAGCAGCGCCACAGTCTTGAGGCCACCCTCAAGAAGCTGGTCATCGAGAAGGGGCTGGAGCTGGACGAGTTGATGCTCGAAAAGCACGTGGCGGTGGTGAAGAAGCTTCGAGAGCAGCTCAATGAAGATGACGACCGCATTGCCGTCTACATCAATCTGCTGACGGACGAAAAGCTCAAGGCCGAGTTGATTCACCGCCTGATTCAGAAATCGATGTCGGCCGAGCAGCTCAAGGCCCTGGCCGAGCTGGAGGCCGCCAAGGCGCGCCAGAGTGAAGTCAAAGTCAGTCAGCCCAACATCGAACCCATCAGGGAAGCGGCCACGGAGGTCAATGCGGGCCAGAGTGTGAAGCTGGCGCCTACCGAGCAGGTGGTCCGGCGCGAGGCGCCCGTGGAGGCCGAGACGGCCGCGCCGGTGACGGAGCGCATCGAGGCGCAGGGCACGGCCCTGACGGAGAACGTTCCCGTAGTGGAGAGCGTCGACCATGCCGAGGTGGAGGAAGTCGATGTGCCGGATGAAACCGCCACCCAGCGCGTCGAACAGGGTGAATCGGGCGTGGATGCCCTGTGCCTGGTGGCCAGCGGGCGGCGCGTCTACGCCATGGACCCGTTGAGGCAGAAGTCGCTGGAAGACCTGCCTCTGGACCTCAACTTTGACCCGGGGCGCCTGGGCTCATTGCGGAGCGTGCGCATGGGCGGCGAGGGGCGCGACCGGCTCTGCCTCGCCGGCGCCAGAAACGGCGTCTACACCATGCTGCTGGCCCACCGCAAAGCGGCCCGAGAGTACCCCATCGGCAGCAATGTGGAGGCGCGCACAGGGGTCAATGCCGCGGTGCTTTACAGGAATTTCATCTACGCGACTCACAGTGAGTTCGGGCTGCTGCGCTGGCCCCTGCTGCAGCCCTACAGCCCGGCGGTTCACGTCATGCCGGACCTGACTTCCCGCTTTTCGACCACCCGGGGCCTGACGCTCTTCGACGAGCGCCTGCTGTTTGCCAACGGCCCCACGGTGCTGCTGCTGGAGCAGGGTTTGGCGCACGGCGCGGCGCTGCGTGTTGCGGCGCGCTATCCGGGGACGCGCCATGAAGTGACGGCCCTGGCCCACGACGGCCAGTATGTGCTGGTGGCCGACGCTGCGGGAGACGTTTACGTCTGGGAACCGCGACAGGGAACGCCGCCGCTGCTGGCCTTCAGGGCCGGAAAGGCTGTGGGTGAACTGGCGGCCACCACGCTCTCAGGCGACCGCAAGTGCCTGCTGGTCGCCCTCAAGTCCACCGTCATGCCCATGCTCTTTCAGGACGGCAGCACCGCTCGGGAGTTCATCGCGCCGGAGCCCATCCGCTCCTGCGACGTGCTCGAAGGCGTGGTGGTGGGCCTTTCACGAGACCGCATGCGCGTGTTTGCCTGGCGTGAGAACCGGCCCGAGTGGCCCCAGTGGCAATTCCAGTTCACCGAGCCTGTGCTTGACCTGCGCCTGGTGACGCCGCGCGAGATCGCCGCGGGCAACTCCAGCCGCCAGCCGGCGGTGCAGCCCGGCCATGAATCGTCTGCGGACAGCCAGGCGCAGCGCCACAAACCGCTGCAGCGACCGCCGTCCTACTGATTTATTGTTCCAGTCAAGGATTGCCCATGAAGACCGGACTCTCGTTCCTGGTGGCTTTGAGTGTGTTGTTCGGCGCCGCCCTGGCCTGGCCGCGGCAGGCGGCCCACACCCAGGAGGCTCCAGCCCCCCAGCGCAAGCTTTCCAGCCAGGTGACGGAACTCAAGCCGGGCGTCGCCTTCGATGTCACCGTCAAGCAGAGCGAAAGCTACCTGCGGGCCTTTTCGATCAAGGTTCCGCCTTCGGCCAAGAGCCTTCATGTCGCAGTGGAGGAGGCGACGGCAGACATCGATCTGATTCTGTGCCTGGGCAAACAGCCGGCCACCCTGGACGAACTGGAAGAACAGGCCGAACACATCTCCTCGACGGCACGCTTCAATGAAGTGCTGACCCTGGACAAGGATACCGAGCCCAAGCTCAAGGCAGGCACCTACTTCATCTACGCCGGTAGCCTCCAGGCCGAAGTCGAGGAGGAGATCACGTTCCGCATCACGGCCTCGCTGGATGCCGCGCCGCCACGCGTCGAGCGCAAGCGCCCGCCGTACCGTGTTCACCAGCCTGAAGGTCTTCAGCGCGCGATTGACGCCAGTGTGCGGCTGGACAGTGAGGTCAGTACGGGCAGCGCCACGGTCGTCACGCCTACGGGCCTGCTGCTGACCTGCTATCATGTGCTGGAGTCAGAAGGCGGCGGCTACCTGCAGAAGGGCGTTTATGTGTCGTTCACGCAAGACCCGCGGCGTGACCCTGTGCAGAGCCATCTGGCTGAAACCGTGCACGTGGACAAGTCCCTTGACCTGGCGCTTCTGCGAATCGTCAGCGACCTCGACGGCAACCCCGTCAGGCAGCCCGCCTTTGCCTGGGCACCTCTGGGCAACCCCGCTGATCTGATGCTGGACGACGACATCCGCTGCCTGGGCTACCCCGGCATTGGCGGCTCGCGCAGCATCTACGGCATCACGCTGTCGCGCGGCATCGTCGCGGGCTTCCTTGAGCGAAGGGGGCAGGTGCAGTTCATCAAGACGGACGCTCTTATCAGCGCCGGAAACAGCGGCGGCGGTGCCTTCAACAGCAAATTTGAGCTCATAGGAGTGCCGACGGAGTCGATGCACGCCGATGAAACCATGGAGTCTCTGGGCTATCTAAGGCCCGTGAGTGCCCTGCCGGAAAAGTGGCGCAAGCTGATTTACGAGGAGTACCCGAAGTAAATCCCGACAGCATGGGCTGTCATGTAGTACAATCTGTTGGGCGACCAGCGCAGCGTATCGCGGTTGGCTGCGCCCAGCGGAGAGCGACCTGGTGTTGGAAGGGAGGCGCGCGGCATACGCCTCCACACGCGGCCCGAAGTTCCGCAAGACCTGCGCGAATGATCGCCCAGGCCGCAAGCACTGAAGGTAACGGACGCTTACTCGACGCTCGGCACAGCCAACCGCCGCCTCCTCTCGGGAGGCGGTTTGGTTTTGAGGCCGCGCCGCCCTGCTTTTTCATGGTCTTAGAGGGGGCTCCACTGATACCGGAATTCGGCACCCTGCCTGCCGCGTTATGATTTATTCGCACCCGTTATCGTCGCTTTGGGCGCCTTTTGCCTATTTGGGCGCACATGGCGCTACCCGCCAGAGCCTGATCCGGTTGCAGCGTTAGCCATTGAAAACTGACATCTGAAATCTGATAAGTGCCCGCCATGGCAGCCATCACCTACGTTGAAGCCATCACCCAGGGATTGCGCGAGGAAATGGCTCGCGACGCTGACGTCTTCTGTCTGGGGCAGGATATCGGTGTCTACGGCGGCGCTTTCGGCGTCACCAAGGGCCTCATCGACGAGTTCGGCAAGGACCGTGTCTGGGAGACTCCCCTTTCCGAGTCCGCCATCATCGGCAATGCCATAGGCGCAGCGATCTACGGCTTGCGCCCCGTGGCTGAAATGCAGTTCGCGGACTTCGTTGCCTGCGGCTTCAACCAGTTGGTAAACAACGCGGCCAAGCTGCATTACCGCTGGGGTCCCAAAGTGCCGCTGGTGGTGCGCCTGCCCTGGGGCGGCGGGGTGAGTGGCGGCCCCTTCCACAGTCAGTGCATGGAGGCCTGGTTTCTCAATGTGCCCGGGCTCAAGCTGGTGTGTCCTGCCACGCCGCGCGACGCCAAGGCCCTGATCAAGAGCGCCATCCGCGACGACAACCCGGTGTTGTACTTCGAACACAAACACCTCTACCGCGACCCCAAGCTGCGCGAAGAGGTGGGTGAGGTCGAACCCCTTGAAATCGGCAGGGCCCGTGTTGCCCGCGAGGGCCGGCACGTTTCCGTCGTCACCTTCGGGGCGATGGTGCACAAGGCGCTGCACGCTGCCGATGACCTCGCCAGGGAAGGCATCGAAGTCGAAGTCCTCGACCTTCGTTCCCTGCGGCCCTACGACACGGAGGCCATCAAGGCCACCGTGCAGAAAACCTGCCGGGTGCTGGTGCTCAACGAGGCTACGCTCATGGGCAGCGTCGCGGGTGAGTTTGCCTCCTTTATCTCGGAGCATTGCTTTGAGTTCCTTGATGCGCCGGTCATGCGCATGGGAGCGCTTGAAACACCGATTCCCTACGCGCCGGAACTTGAGCAGGTGATGCTGCCCAGCCATGAAAAAATCCTTTCGGCGCTGCGCGGACTCGCACGGTATTGACCCCTGTCGGTGAGGCCATGGCCTCCATCATCGTCATCACCAATGCCCAGCCCCAGCACTTGCGCGATGCCGCGCTCCATGTGGCCCAATCCACGAGTTACACCATCACGCCGCTGGCGGAGTGGTCCTTTGGCGCCACCCAGGGCAGCCTGGCCCTGAGCATCCTGTTTGGCGCGTTTGTGGCCTATTGCGACTTCAAGCTGCATGTGAGTTCGCCCGGCGACGGCACGACCTACCTGACGCTTGAGCGCAACACCCCCTGGTGGACGGGTGTCATCGGGGTGAACCGCGTCAAGCGCCGCGCCGACGAGTTGGTCAACGCCATCTGTTCGGTGCTGGGATCGCAGGGCGTGTCGATTTTTCATCGGCGGGATGCCTGATCCCGGTGCTACTCCTCTTCATCGGCGTGGCGCGTCCAGGCGCGCGCGGAAGGTTCAGCGGCGGGCGTCGCAAGCCTGAGGAGTTCGAAGTAGCGCTTGCGCGCCACGTCATGCTCGAACAGGTTGTCGAAGATGGCTTTGCGCACGGTGTCCAGCGGCAGTCGCTCGGCATTGACGGCTTCAAACAGGCCATGACCCAGGGAGCGGCCGATGGCCCTCGTCAGACCTACATGGGCCGCGGTTCCCTGGCTGAACAGCGCCCGGGTGCGCCCCTCCACCTTGGAGCCTTCCAGCACGCGCCGCGCATAAAGATCGTGTGCGATGTAGCCCCGCGCGATGTCCCGGTCCAGCCGTTGGGGCGCGTTGAGCCGGCGCTTGTGGCGCAGGGATTCAAACAGCTCCTGCCACTCGCCCAAAGAGCGAGGTTTGCGCCTCGGGTTGATGACCTTGCTGCCGAAGAACGCCAGGGCCTCCAGCATGATGCGCGCATAGAAGTCGTCCCGCGCAGCCACAGGCGCCACGCGCATGGGTCTGAGAATGCCCAGGATGTACTTCATGGCGCCCTCGGCGGCGTGACTGACGGAGAGGTTGCCGAGGTACAGCACATTGGCGCGGACGAAGAACGCGGTTTCGCTGAGCTGCATGTACGACTTCAGGGCGTTCATCTCTGTTTCGCTGTAAATGCCGCGCGTCACGAGATTCTCGAGCAGGTCAAGGTCGGCGGCGGTGGCCAGTTCAAAGCCGGCGGGGTCGGGTATCTCCAGCTTGAGAAACCCGGCGATGGTCTTCACGAAGTCCACCACCTGCTCCAGCAGGGTGCTTTCTCCGGGCAGGCCGGGGTCCAGATCCTCCAGGCCGGTGAACGCGAGTTCCGAACTGTTCTCCTGCCAGTTCAGGAAACTCTGATACTTCACCAGAGGCGTGGCGTTCATGATGCAGTAGGCGTCGCGCTTGACCTTGAGCACGTCCACGACATGTTCCAGTCGGCGCTCCACCAGCCGCCAGTAAAGCTCGCTGGAGTTCTGGTAAATGTGCAGTTGCCTTCGGCGTATGCCAAAGCGCGCCAGCCGCTTCTCGACCTCGGCCGGCATGTGACCCGGCGCGATGTGGAGATCGCCGTAGACCACGGCGATCAGGCGGTCGGGATAAAGCTCGGTCAGGGCGGCGACAAGTTGCGCCGCGTAGGCGTCGCGATAAGCCAGACTGCCCTTGGCCTCAGGCGCCCTGATGTTGAGCCCGAAAAGGGGCAGCCCCTGCGCCCGCGCCAATTCAAAGAAGCGCCCGAAGCTGCTCCAGGGAAAGCCCCAGGTCCTGCGCCAACGCACCGCCTTGCGGAATTCGGCTGCCGTCAGTTTACCCGCCAGAAAGCGCGAGGCCTGGGCGTTGTCCGCGGCGTGAAGCATCTCAACGGCCAGAACCACCTGGCGCTTGCGCTGCCGCACCAGCTCGCGCAGAAATGACAAGGCAGCGCTCTGGGCTGTGCGCAGCGTGTGGTAGTCGCCGAAGTAGGCGATGTTCGCCCGCATCAGCTGCTCAATGACCTCGGCGCGGCTGGCCACGCGTTCAAATCCCTGCGTGAACTCGCCTTCATATTGCGCGAGGTAACGGGCAAAGCCTGCGTCCGGCAGCTCGTAACTGTCGTCGATGCGCTGCTGCAGTTCCGCCACCAGCCGCTTCTGAAGCGAGACGAGTTCGTCGCGTGGCTTCATGAAGCGGCTCCGCTGCAGCGCCCCTTTGAGGGCGGATCCGGGGATTGGTCGCTAAGCCCGGGGAAACAGGGACTTCTCGATGATATCGCAGATCACGTGGCCCACGGCGATGTGGCACTCCTGGATGCGGGGCGTGTGGCTGCTGGGTACATGCAGCACGAGATCGCAGACTTCGTCGATGCGGGCCGTCTTCTGCCCGGCCCAACCCAGTGTCACGCAGCCGCGCGCCCGCGCGACCTCCAGGGCGGCGATGACGTTCTTGCTGTTGCCGCTGGTGGAGAGGCCCACCAGCACGTCGCCTTTCTGCAGCACGGCCTCAGCCTCGCGCTTGAAGATCTGCTCGTAGCCGTAGTCATTGGCGATAGCCGTGAGGCTGGCGACGCCCGCGGCCAGCACGAAGCTGGGCAGGGGCGGGCGGTCGTAGCCGTAGCGGCCTACGAGTTCGCCGACGATGTGGTGGCAGTCGGTGAAGCTGCCGCCGTTGCCGCACCAGTAGACCCGCCTTCCCTGGCGGAAGGCGCTGACCATCACGGCGGCCATCTCCGCCATGACGCCGGCCTGACGCACGGCGAGCTCCTGCTTGATGGCGGCGCTTTCGGCGAGCTGACGGTTGAACTCGGTCTGGATGGCGTCGGCGTTCATCGTTTGTCCTGGATAGGAACGTGAAGACTCACTGGGTCCTGGCGCGGCGCGAGGAGCCGCGGTCGTTGGCTTTGGCGATGAGGTTGGTGGTGCTGACGCCCTGCACGAGGGGAGCGAACACGACACGGCCGCCGCGGGATTCCACAAAGCGCGCCCCTGCCACGTCCTTGCCCTCCCAGTCCGCGCCCTTGACCAGCACGTCGGGGCCCACGGTGCGGATGAGGTGCTCGGGAGTGTCGTCGTCGAAGGTCGTGACGTAGGCAACGTCGGCCAATGCCGCCAGCACCCGCGCCCGGGCTTCGACGTTGTTGAGGGGGCGCGACGGGCCCTTGAGGCGTCTTACGCTTTCATCGCTGTTGACGGCAACCACCACGATGTCGCCCTGCCCGCGGCAGAAGTTGAGGTAGGTGACATGGCCCTGGTGCAGCAGATCAAAGCAGCCGTTGGTGAAGACAATCTTCTCCCCGTGGGCGCGGTGGCGTTCCAGGGCTTTGGCCAGCTCCGCGTGGCCGACAACCTTGCCCACGTGATCAAAGCCCTCGTGGGCGCTGACGATGGCGCGACGCAGCTCTTCGCGGGTGATGGCCACGGCCCCAAAGCGCGCGACCTTGAGGCTTGCGGCCTGGTTGGCCAGGCGGGCCGCCGTCAGGAAGTCCACTCCGGCCGCGACGCAAACGGCAAAGCAGGCAATGAACGTGTCTCCCGCGCCGGTCACGTCATAAACGCTGCGCGCCTGGGCCGGAAAGTGAGTCAGGGGGCCCCTGCGCGGCACCACAGCCACACCATCGGCCGAGAGCGTGATCACCGCCGCCTCAAGACCAAGGCTTGCCGCCAGCTCACGGCCCGCCTTTTCAACACCCTCCATGGTGCGGCAGTCGATGCCCGTGGCGGCTTCCGCTTCGCTGCGGTTGGGCGTGACGGCTGCCGCGCCGCGATACTTGCTGTAGTCGCGCCCCTTGGGGTCCACGATGACCCGGCAGCCGGCGTCCCGGGCGAGCTTGATGAAGGCCTGGGTTGCCTCGCGTGTCAGGACGCCCTTGGCGTAGTCGGAGAGGACCACGGCCTTGGCGGACTTGATGGCGCGCTGGGCGTGCTTGAGGATGGTGGCCGCCGCGTGGCCGTCGAGGGGGGTGTTGTTTTCACGGTCCACGCGCAGCATCTGCTGGTTCTGGCTGACCATGCGCGTCTTGAGCACGGTGGGGCGGCCTGCAATCTGTGCGGGCAAAAGCGTGAGGCCGGGCGTCTTGTCCGCGAGGCTGGTGAAACGCTCGCCCGGCTCGTCTTTGCCCAGCGCGCCGACGAGGCTGGCCTTTCCGCCCATGGAAATCACGTTGGCCGCCACGTTGGCCGCACCGCCCAGGCGGTCGTGCTCATGTTTGACGTGGAGCACGGGAATGGGAGCTTCGGGGCTGATGCGCTCGACGCCTCCGATCACATAATGGTCGAGGATCAGGTCTCCGATGACGGCGACTTCGGGCCGGCCCAGGGAATCCACGGTGTCGATCAGGTCAGGGTAGGCGGCAGGTTTGCCCATGCGTTCAGGCCTTCTGGGAGGTTTCGGCTACGTTATACATCGCCGGCAGCTTGTCGGGCTGTTCCGTGGGAGCGTCGAAGGGGGCAAAGCGCTCACCATCGAACTTGCGCAGAGAGAACTCGCCATTCTTTACGACGCAGACTACGGCTCCGTCGGAGCGCCAGTCACTCATGACCAGCAGGCGCCCCTTGCGCTCACCGGCTGAGTACTCGCGCACAAAGGGTGTATGCACGTGGCCGCAGACCACGATTTCAGCGCCGCGGCGAATCAGGCGCTGCAGGGGCTCAGCCTGGATACCGAAGAGGGAGGGACTCTTGCGGGCCGTTTCGCCCGTGCTCTTGCGCCGGAAGAACTGGGCGATCTTGTGGCCGCCCCTGGCTCCGATCGTGTACTGCAGCACCCACCAGGGGGCGCTCTGGAACCAGAGCCGGAACAACTGGTACTTGCGGTCGCGCGAGCAGAAGCGGTCGCCGTGCTCCAGGGCCACGCGCCGGCCGCCGAACTCGCCCTCATAGACATTCTTAAAGGCCTGATAGCCCACGCGTTTGGCGTCGGCCCTCATCAGAAAGTCACGGTTGCCGCCCACGAAAATCGCGCGCCTGGCGCCTTGGGCAAGCCGCGCGAGCTGGTCAATCACGTGGCGGCCGTGGGGGTCTTCCAGTTGCGGAAATCCGATCCAGTATTCGGTGAGATCGCCCAGACAGGCCACCTCCGGCGTACCCTCGACCCTGTCCACGAAGGCATCGAACAGGCGATTGCGCTGCTCGCTTGCGGGCGAAAGATGGAGATCAGAGAAGAGGACCGCGTCGAATTCCGGCATCGGGGGCATGATACAGGCTGCGGCGTTGTGGGGCAGCCTCCTGTTTCCCGGATTGCGCCCGCCTGTCGCCAGTGACCCATTTGCGCACTAACATGCCCGCCATGAATTCACGGCGCGCGGCGGTCCTTTCCATCGGCAACGAAGTGGTGCAGGGCTTCCTCCTCAACACCAACTCGCAGTGGCTTGCCCGTGAGCTGGGCGAGTTGGGTTTTGACGTGCAGTATCACCTGTGCCTGCTCGATCGCGAGGACGACCTCGCGCGCCGGCTGAAGGCCGCCCTGGACGAAGGGCTGTTCATCGTCGCCACGGGCGGCATCGGTCCTACCGAGGATGACCGCACCCGTCAGGCCGCGGCCCGCGCGCTTGGCCTCGAACTGGAACTCGACCATGAGGCCCTGCATGCGCTGCAGGAACGCTACTCGCAACTGGGCCGGCCCTTTCCCCGGGGCAGCGAAATCCAGTGCATGGCGCCCAAGGGGGCGACGACCATCCGCAACGCATTCGGAACCGCCGGCTGTTTCTACCTGCGTCGCGGCGAGGGGGGACTTTGCGTAATGCCGGGCGTGCCGCGCGAGATGACGGGTGTCTGGCGCGAGGAGATGCGCAAACGCATCGTGGAGGATTTCGGTCTCTCACAGCGGTTCTACTCGCGGGAGCTCAAGTGTTTTGGCCAGCCGGAGAGCGAGATCGATCTGAAGGTGAAGCACCTGCTGCCCGACGGCGGCAAGAGCAGCGTCGAGGGTGCCATTCTTGTGGATGATGCCGTGATCCGTCTGCGCTGGCGCATGAGCGCCGTTCGCGAAAGCGAAGCCTACGCCGCCCTGCAGCCCTTCGTCGATCAGGCCAGAGCCCTGCTGGGCGATGTCGTGTTTGCCGAGGGCGACACCACGCTCGAAGAGGCGACCGTGCGCCTGCTGACCGAGAAGAAGCTGACCGTAGCCCTCGCCGAGAGCTGTACGGGCGGCATGATCGCCCACCTGCTCACGCAGGTGCCCGGTTCCAGCGAGACCCTGATCGAGAGCGCCGTCGTCTATGCCAATGAAGCCAAGGAGCGGCGCCTTGGAGTAACGAAGGAGACACTGGCGCGCCACGGAGCCGTCAGTGAAGCCTGCGTGCGGGAGATGGTGGAGGCTGTCTCTGCCCAGAGCGGGGCTTCGCTGGCCTTGAGCGTCAGCGGTATTGCCGGGCCGGGCGGCGGGTCTCCTGATAAGCCCGTGGGCACGATCTGGATGGCCCTTAAGATGGGTGCAAAGACTGCGGCCTGGCAAATGCGCATGCCCGGCGAGCGCGAACTGGTCAAGTGGCGGACGGCTCGCACCGCCCTCAACGCGCTGCGCCTGGCCGCGCTGCATGGCAGGCCACCGGAGCGTCCCACCTTCCACGTGACCACCGTGGATGCCCGCTGACACGGGAAGTCGGCGCTCAAAACTCGGAAGGGATGTAGATTGTCTGGCTGTTGCCGCGTCTGACACTGCTACCTGAGGTTGGATTCCCATTCCGCCGTTCTGTCCCCTGGGGCCAAGAATATGCCCTCCGCCAAACGCATCGAACAGGCCACCCTTTCCTTCCTGCTGACCGGCATTGCGCCCCTGGACCGCAAGGATGCCATGCTGGCCATCTGTGCCGCGCTGACCGCGGACGGGCACGTGGAGCACACGCGCCGGGTGTTCGACTTCCTGCTCAAGGAGTCCGACCGCCCGGACCCCGAGCAGATGCGCGAGGCCATTCTTCAGACGCATCTGTTTGCCGGCTACCCGCGGGCCCTCAACGCGCTGGCTTCATTCAAGGAGGCATGCAAGGCCGCCTCCAACCCCCTGTCGGGCGAGATCAAGCTGCGCGACACGCCGCTGGAGGGCGACGACATGGCGCTGTTCCGACAGCGCGGCGGCAAGCTCTTTGCCATGCTCTACGGGAACCTCGCCCCGAAGATTGACCAGATCGCGCGCGATGCCAGCCCCGACCTGGGTGATTGGGCCGTGGCTGAAGGCTATGGGCGCGTGCTGGCCCGGGACATCCTCAAGCCCCGGCAGCGTTCCCTCTGTATTCTGGCCGCGCTGATGCCGCTGGATGTGCTGCCCCAGCTCAAGGGCCACGTGCAGGGCGCGGTCAATCTGGGGCACCCGGCGGAGACGCTGTGGAAACTCTACGAGCTGATTCCCAAGTTCTTCGACCACATGCCCAAGAGCGCCAAGACAGCCTTTGAAGCCGTACTGGGCAAGCAGAAGCTCAGTGACGCGGACTTCGAACAGGAACAGAAGTACCGCTGGAGTTGACCCTTAGCGCCGTGCCCCGGGCCCGGCAGGAAACGTCATTTTCGCGTGAATGCAACCGCATCTTCCAGCGTGGACCCAGCCACCGGCAAACTGACGCCTCAAGCCAGGCGCGGCGTGTTTGTGGTCTGGTTCGTCATTTTCCTCGACCTGCTGGGCTTTGGCATCATCCTTCCCAGCCTGGCGTATTATGTCGGTATTTTTCCCGTTCCGGCCTGGGCCACAGAGTTCGCGGCGGGCTTTGGCGTCACCGATCCGCAGGCCGTGTTCGTGGGCCTGATCCAGACCGTATTCTCCCTCTGCCAGTTTGTGTTCGCCCCGTGGTGGGGGAGGCTGTCGGACCGCGTGGGGCGCAAACCCGTGCTCATGGCAAGCATGGCCGGCTTTGCCTTTGCGTGGCTGATGTTCGCCTTTGCCCCATCCCTGGTTTTCCTGTTGGTGGCGCGCGCGCTGGCCGGTGTCTTTGCCGCCAACTTGAGCACGGCGCAGGCCTACATGGCGGATGTCTTTCCGCCGGAGCGCCGGGCCAAGGGCATGGGCCTGATCGGCATGGCCTTCGGCATGGGTTTTGTGCTGGGCCCGGCCATCGGCGCCGTGCTGGTCAGCGGGCCCGTGCTTGGGCTGTTCTTTGAGCCCGGCACACCCGGGTACGCCCGCGGCCACCTGCTGGTGCCGGCCCTGTTTGCGACGGCCCTGAGCCTCGCGGCTCTGGGCCTGGCTGCCCTCAAGCTCCAGGAGAGTCTGCCCGTGGAGGCGCGGGCCAACCCCCGCCAGCGCAAGGGCCAGGTGGCCGAGTTACTGGAGGCCCTGCGCAAGCCTGCCATTGGTCCCATGCTGGTGGTTTACTTCGTGGCCACGGCCGGGTTTGCGAACCTCGAGGCCATGTTCAGCCAGTTCAACAAAGACCATTTGGGTTTGCCCCAGAGCACGAATATGTGGGTGTTCACCTGCATCGGCGTGACCATCGCTCTGGTGCAGGGCGGCCTGATCGGTCGGCTCACCAAGGCCCTGGGCAGCCCCAAACTGCTGCTGATGGGGCAACTGGGCCTGGCGCTGGCCATGGTCTGGTTCGGTTTCCAGTTGGAGTGGTCTCTGGGCCTCAACGCCACCCTGCTCGTCATTCTGGTTTCGGTGCTGATCGGGGCCTTCAGCGCCATTTCCAACCCCAGCCTGCTGACGATCATCTCGACCCACGCCTCGCGCTCCACCCAGGGCGGGACCATGGGTTTTACAGCCAGCAGCGCAACGCTGGGTCGCATCGTCGGGCCGCTCATGGGCGGCGTCATCTACGCCAGGTGGGGGCCGCAGTGGCCCTTCGTGGCGGGCGCAGCCTTGATCTTTCTGGGCACCCTGGTGGTCTTGGCCCGCTGGCGGCAGGTGGCTTCGCTGCCGAAATCCGACCCTTGAGCATGGTTTACGCTCAGGGCAGGAACTCGCCCTGATCCGGTGAAGCAGGCACTGTGGCCAGCACACGAAACCCCCGGGCGTCAAAGCACTTGCCCCGCGCAATGGCGAGGGTTCCGTGTACCGCAAGGGCTGCGGAGGCCGCCGAGTGTGCGTTGATGTAGGTGCTGGCGCTGATCTTGAAGTCATGAACCTGAATGCTTGTCCCCAGCCAGATGCCACCCTCATTCTCGGTGCCGATGTCTTCGCGGCTGCCGCTGGACAGACTGGCGCCCGCAAGCTCCAGCGTTCCTCCGGAGGCTGAGAAGCTGGCGTCCTGGCTGATGCGAAGCCCCCGCTGGCCGGTCTGGTGAGCGATGAGTGTGCCTCCTGACATGAGGACCACTCCGGAAATCTGAAACATGGCGCCCGAAGTGCGATTGCGGACGGTGCCGCCTGCGATCTCCAGCCTTGTGCCGCTGTGCCAGATGTCGTCATCCACTTCCAGGCTGCCCCCGTATACCGTGATGGAGGCGCCGCAGAAATCTGCATCGCCGCCGGCACGGAATGTCCCGCTGCGCAGGACCAGCTCGCTGCCATCAAGCCAGCTGTCTTCCCAGCCGCTGTGGCCGCCGTTGCATACTTCACAGGTGAAAGTACCTCCGTCAATTTCGAGCCGGCCCGCCACCTGAAAGCCGTAGGCGTTGGATATGGTGCAACGGGCGCCGCGCTCGACCAGCAGCGTTGTCCCGGCCTCAACGACAAGCCCGGCCTCGCCGACCTTGGCATTTCCGCGGCTATGTGTGGATAGGTCGCTCCCCTCTGCCAGCCTCTTGATGCCGCCTGAGAAGCGGGTGCGAAAGAAGGCGGTCTTGCCATATACGGTCTGGTTGCTGCCGGAGAACTCCACGGTGGCCGTTCCGGGTTCGAAGGTGCCCAGATTCTCCCAGTTGCCGGAAACGAGGATCGTTCCGGCACCGGCGCTGAGTCTGGCCCCGGCCTCTATCAGGACGGACCCGAAGCGGGACTGCGCGGGCAGCGCAAGTCGCTGTGTTCCCGCGCGCACGACCAGGTCAGCGCCTTCGTCGGGAAGGCCGCCCTCCCAGTTGGCGGGGTCGTCAAAGCGATCGCTGGCCGTGCCCTGCCAGGCCGCCTTGGGCGCCCTTGGGGGCTTTACCTCGGATGACGGGGCCGGCGCCGGCTCGGACTTCACCGGATCTTCGGCAGGTGCCGTGGCCTCAGGCGACGGTGACGGTTCAGGGGACCGTTTCGGCAGGCGCGGACTCGATGGCTCCGCGAAGGCGACTTCTTCGGCGGGCGCGGCCTGTGTGTTGTCGCGCGCGGGTTGCCGGGGGGACAGATGAAGGGTGAGCGCCACGGTGCCCAAGGTCCAGAGGCCCAGAAACAGCAGGGCTGCGGCATGCCTGAACCCGGGTTTGAACATGGTTGCTCCCGGACATAGTAACGAAGAGCGGTCCATTTGGTTCCCCGTCAGGTGCTACTACCCAAAGGTGCGCCCGCAGATAGACTGAAGACTCATCCAGTCCACTTCACGCGAAGCCTCGCGAAACCACCATGACAACCGCAACGATGCCGTCGATCCAGAAGGTCGCGCCCGCCGTGGGCGCGATGGAGGTCCGGGAAACCCAGATTCCCAAGATCAAGCCCCACGAGGTTCTGATCAAGGTCCGCGCCAGCGCGATCTGCGGCAGCGACCTGCACCTCTGGCAATGGGACGAGTCCATCCGCGGCAAGCTGATCAAGGCCAGCGACTCCTTCCAGCATGGGGTGATCTCAGGCCACGAGTTCTGCGGCCATGTGGTCGAGGTCGGCAAGGACGTCAAGACCGTCATGGACGACCCTTCGGTCAAACTGGCGGTAGGGGACTTCGTCAGTGCAGAGAGCCACGTGGTCTGCGGCAAGTGCTACCAGTGCCTCCACGGCGAAAAGCATGTCTGCGTGAATGACAAGATCATCGGCTTTGACCGCGACGGCTGCTTTGCGCGCTACATCGCGCTGGATGCTTCCTGCGTCTGGAAGAACGACCCGGACCTGCCCTTTGAAATTGCCGCCATCCAGGAGCCCCTTGGCAATGCCATGCACGCAGCGGCGCACTTTCCGCTCAAGGATCAGCGCGTGGTGATTTACGGCCTGGGCCCGATCGGCATGTTCTGCGCCGTGATTGCGGTGATTCACGGGGCCAGGAAGATCATCGCCATTGAAGCGAGCCCGACGCGCATCGCCATCGCCAGGGAAATCGGCGTATCGAACATCATCGAGACGAAGCTCCTCCCCATGGCCGACGAAAGGGCACGCGCCGAAGAACGCGCGCGCATCGTCAAGGCCGTGAAGGATGCGGCGGGGGAAGATGGTCCCGACGTAGCACTTGAAATGAGCGGACACGCCGATGCCATGGTCAACGCCATCAAGTGCCTGCGGCGCGGCGGCAAGCTGATCGCCTTTGGCCTGCCCAAGAACCAGGCGTTCACGTTTGACAACTACTCGGGCGACGTGATTTTCAACGGTTTGACGGTGCAGGGAATCATCGGCCGCCGCATCTACGACACCTGGTACAAAGTGCGTGACCTGGTGCGCAACAAGAAGGCGCAGGAACTGCTGAGGAAGGTCATAAGCGAAGTGGCGCCCTATCAGGATTACCCGCGCCTGTTCGAGAAGATGATGGCCGGCAAGGCCAGCAAATGCGTGCTGGACTGGGGCAAGGCGTAGGAGTTCCTATGGCACCAATTGAGATCATTCGGCCTGTTCGCAGGAACCTGCGCGAGCTAGGTTTGGACGAGCGTTGGTTAGAACAGCAACTTGAGAGCGAACTTGGGATGTTGGGACCGGAGTTTCAGGACGCTGAAGTTCTCCAAACTCAGAGGCAAGTCGAGAGTGGTGGCCGACTTGATATGCTTGTCTTTGACCGGGTCAAGAATCGGAGGTACGTAGTCGAGATCATGTTGGGCGCACTCGACGAGAGCCACGTCTTTAGAACGATCGAGTACTGGGATATCGAACGCCGCCGCTACCCCGGGCACGATCATGTTGCGGTCATTGTCGCGGAAGAGATCGGCTCCCGCTTCTTAAACGTTCTGTCCATCATGGCCGGCAACGTGCCACTCATCGCTATTCAGCTCAATGCACTGGATCACCATGGGAAGTTGATTTTGCACTTCGCAAAGGTGTTGAGCCTACTTGACCTGAGGGAAGACGACGCCACGAGCGACGGCGGTGGGTCCGACCGCAGTGAGTGGGAGAAGAAGTCAACACCCGAAATGCTGAAGATCGTTGACGACATTCTACAAGTGATTCGTAAGTGGGTGGCCAACGCAGAACTGAACTATTTGGTTCACTACGTGGGGTTGCGCGTGAATGGCGTAAGTGACAATTTCGTAACGTTTCACCCAAAGAAGAAGTTCATTTACGTGAGTTGCAATCGTATGCCAGATGGCGAGGCCTGGGAAAAAAAGATGACACAGGCGGGATGGGTCGCTGGTGCCAATAAGAGGCGCGGCCTATGGGTTCGAGTGAGTGCCGTGGAAGTCCAGTCGAAACGTAACGAAATGGAAGAGCTACTGCAAGCGGCTGCCAACTCATACTTGGCCGAGCCATAGGCGCTGCAAACGGAAACGGGCCGCCCGAAGGCGGCCCGTTTTGCGTGATTCGAAACTACTCCTTGGACTCAACCAGTTCCATTTCGTAGCTGACTTCCATGCCCCCGTAGTCAGCCTTGACGGTGACCTTGGCGATGTGGCCGGGCTTGTTCTTGATGAAATAGAAGGTGTTCGTGCTCTTGCTGCCTTCTTCTGCCTTGGTCTGGGTGTAGACCTTGCACTCAAACTCGCCGCCGGCGACCTTGATCTTCTCTTCGGTCACCTTGGTGTCTGCCGAGGTGAACTCCAGGCCCTCGAACATGGCGTCCCAGGTCTTCTCTTCTTCCGTGGCGTCGCCTTCGGGCTGGCCTTCGGCGTTGAGGTTGGTGGTCTTGGCCTTGTAGCCCTTGTCGGAGACCTCCAGGATCTCCTGCACCATGTAGGCGACGGTCTCGTTGCCGGCCGCCTTCGTCACCGACTTGTACTTGACGGACTGCCCCTTCTTCATGCCCTTCTTGCACTCTTCGACGGTCCAGGGCAGGTCGAGCTTCTTGACCTCTTCCTTCTTCGGCTCTTCCTTCTTGGGCTCGTCCTTGGCGCCCATCTGAGCCGCAACCTGGCCCGCTGAAACGGCGCCAAACAGCATCATGGTCGCCGCGAACATCCAAATCGCCTTACGCATTTAGTCTCCCGTGTCCTTGAAATTGGCCCTGCTTCTGTTGTCGCATCATAGCAGGGTCCCGGGAGTTCGCGAGGCCCCGGGGCCCGGCACCCTGCCTGGGTCCAGTGTCTAAACCATCTTGTGGCCGCAACTTCCGCAGAACTTGGTTCCGGGCTGCAGTTCCGCTTTGCATTCCGGGCACTGCACCTTGCTGCCGGCTTTATAGCCGCACTCGCCGCAGAACTTCGCCTCGGCGTGCATCTGCGCGCCGCAACTGGGGCAGCGTTTTTCGACGACAAGGGCGTTGCCGCAGTGGGCGCAGAAGCGCGAGTCCTTGCGGTTGACGCCCTGGCATTTGGGGCAGGCGACGTAGTCTTCGGGCTTGCGGCCGCTCTGCTGGAGGTCCTGCTGCTGGGCGGTGTTGAGCTGCTGGAACATCATGCCGGGCATCGCCATGCCCATCATGACGCCCGCCATGTTGCCGGCCCCGCCGGGGTTCTTGGCGACGTCGCGCATGGCCTGGGCGGCCTGGTACTGCATGAAGGTGCCCATGTTGCCGATGGCGCCCATTTCGGCGCGCTGGTCAATGGCCTTCTGCACGCTCTCGGGCAGGTTGAAACTGTTGATGAAGAAGTCGACGAGCCTGAGGCCGAACTTGGCGAACTCGTTCTGCAGGTCGGGCTTCATGGCCTCGGCGAGTTCCTTGTAATGCCCCGGCAGGTCCAGAATCGACTTCATGTTCATGCCCAGCCAGTCCGTCATGCGGCTCACAATCATGTCGCGCAGGAAGTCTTCAATCTCGTCCGTGCGGAAGCTGTCGTCCTGGCCCACGATGGAGTTGATGAACACCAGGGGCTCCACCACCTGAATGGTGTACCGGCCAAAGCCGCGCACGCGCACAATGCCGAAATCCTTGTCGCGCAGGGCGACGGGCTCCTTGGTGCCCCACTTGAGGTCGGTGAACACCTTGGTACTGACAAAGTAAACCTCCGTGCGGATGGGCGACTTGAAACCCCAGGGCAGGGACAGCAGCTTCGTGATGACAGGGATGTTCAGCGTGGTCACCGTGTGGCGACCGGGGCCAAAGACGTCGCAGGCCTTGCCGCCCACGCACATCACTGCAACCTGCGATTCACGCACGATGCACTGGCCGCCCAGCTTGAACTCGGCCGAGCCCTGCTCGGGAATGCGGTGGGAAATCTCGTCGCGACGTGTTTCCTGATACTCCAGAATCTCAAGGAAGAGGCCCATGCCCGTCTCCTGCGGTTTATGTTCAGACCCGTTCAGCAGCGGGAATCCTAGCATGGCTCGTCAAGCCGTGAATTCCAAAGCCGCGCAGCCTTTGGAAGCCGGCCCGCGGAGAGGTGCATGCACTGCGTTTTCCTGCGTGACGCACTGGAGTTCCTCGACTACCCCTTCAGCGCGGCCAGCGTGTTTCCCGGTGGCCGTGTTGACGCCCGCCTTGTTCAGGACGTTGACAGCCGGGCCTCTCCGCCCGAGGTCAGGCTCAAGCAGGGAGAGGTCCTGTTTGTGGCGGCGCCTCAGCGCGCGAAGCTGGCCGCGTTTGCGACCGCGCTGGACCTGCCCGATGTAAGCCGCCCCGACGCCTGGGCAGTGATTCTCAGACCCTGGTCGGATCCGGAACTGGACGAATCCGACGATGCTGCGGCCCTGGGCGGCCTGGCTGAACGCGGCATTACCCGCGCAGAAGTTGAAGATCTGCGCGAGATCCTGCAGCCGGCGCTGGCGGCATACTGCACGCGGAGCGGACTCTGGGACCGGGCAGACCTCGGGCTGTTTGACGCCCTGGCCGCCCTCAGCGGCAGTCTGGCAGGACCTGACTTCTGCCTGCCGCAGTCTGAGTTTGCCGAGTTCTACCGGCAGGCCATGGAAGTTGCAGCGCGAGGCTAGCAGCCTGCCAGGGTTCTTTGCCCCACTTCAGGTGGAGGGTGTGGCCGAGATGATCTCGATGCGGTTGCCGTCGGGATCCAGGAACGCCGCAGCCCAGGTCCCGGGCAGGATTTCGCGGCGGTCCTGGATGAAGGTGATGCCGCGCCGGGCAAGCTGGCTGAAGGCCGCGTCGAAGTCGTTGACGCAAAAGGCGATGGTGAAGCCGCTTCTGGCGCCGGGCCGGCCGCCCGCAGAAACCATGAGCGGAACGCCGAAAAGGTCGACTGTGAAATCGGACTCGCTGGCCTCGAGCAGGTCCAACTCGAGCACATCGACGTAAAAGAGGTGGGCCTGCCGGAGGTCCATGGTCTGGAGGCTGATGTGGGCCAGGGTTCCGAGAAGGTGACCGCTCTTGGGCTTGACCGAGTTGTTCACCGTAGTTCTCCAAAAGAGCACATAACAGAAAATAAATAAAAAATGCACGAATGCAAGTTCTGTTGGCTCGGAAGTGTTCTTTGGCCCCCCCGCGCCACGAGAACGTGAAAAGGGAACACAACAGCCCCGGGCGGGCGCCGGGGCTGTTGCTTTGGTTTGACCGCGCAGGCCGCTACAGCAAGGCCCGTCAGTTGCCGCGCTGCTCTTCCGCCTCGGCGACGCGGCGGATGGCCAGCATGAAGGCCGCCGTGCGGTAACTGCACTTCTCCTTGCGGGCAAGTTCATGAACGTCAAGGAAGGCGCGGCGCATTTTGATTTCCAGCTCCTTGTTCACCTTGTCTTCGTCCCAGTAGAAGCTGGTGAGGTTCTGGGTCCATTCGAAATAGCTGACCGTGACGCCGCCGGCGTTGGCAAGGATGTCGGGGATCACGACGATGCCGCGCTCGTGCAGGTCTTCGTCGGCGTCAGGCTGGGTGGGGTGATTGGCGCCCTCGACAATGAGCTTGGCCTTGATGTTGTTCGCGTTGCTGGAGGTGATGACATCGCCCAGTGCCGCGGGAATGAGGCAGTCCACTTCCAGGCCGAAAAGGTCCTGGTTGTTCATGGGCTCGGCGCCGGGGAATCCGGCGACGGTGCGCTTTTCGGCGAAGAATTTCTCCAGGGCCGGAATGTCGAGGCCGGCCTTGTTGTAGACGCCGCCCTTGACGTCAGTGATGGCGACGACCTTTCCGCCCCGTTCAGACCAGAACTTGGCCGTGAAGCTGCCCACGTTGCCGTATCCCTGCACGGCGCAGGTCTTGCCCTTGATGCTTTCGCCGATGGCGCTGTAGTAGCTGTCCGCGATGATCACGACGCCGCGGCCCGTGGCGGCGAGGCGTCCCTTGCTGCCGCCCAGGGAAAGGGGCTTGCCGGTGACGACGGCCGGGGCATAGCCGCGGCGGGAGGAATACTCGTCCATCATCCAGGACATGACCTTGCCGTCGGTGCCCATGTCCGGGGCGGGCACGTCGCGCTGGGGTCCAAGCACGATGGAGATGCGCGCTGTGAACTTGCGGGTGAGGCGCTCCAGCTCGATCTGGCTCATGTTCATGGGATCGCAACTGACGCCGCCCTTGGCCCCGCCGAAGGGCACGTCAAGGAGCGCGGTTTTCCATGTCATGAGGCTGGCAAGTGCGCGGACCTCGTCCAGGTCGACTTCGGGGTGATAGCGGATGCCGCCCTTCCAGGGGCCGCGCGCGCCGTTGTGCTGAACGCGATAGCCGGCATAGACGTGGATTTTGCCGCTGTCCATGCGCACCGGGACCGCCACCGTGACTTCGCGGAAGGGGGTCTTGAGGATGCTGCGAAGCTGCGGGTCCATGTTCAGGCGATCCGCGGCGTTGTCAAACAGCGCGTTGACCGCCTCGTAGGCGTTGTGGCGAGGTCCGGTGGAAGTGAAGCGTCCAGTGGAGAATCGAGAAGGCATTGAGTCGTCCCGCAGGTCAGGAATGGGCGGAATCTAGAACCTAGGCAGGCGTCGTGCAAGGCGGCCAGCACCGCGCCGCCAGCGCAAAAAGGCACAGCTTTGGGTTGAAAGCATCAGCTCTGGGCACTGGCCGGTTTGGGTGCGAGGGCCGAAGAAGTTCCGGGCGGGAAGTGGAAGTCCGCCAGGGTGTAGCTTCCGAGGACGCGGCTGATTTCTTCCTCGACCTTGTTGAACACGCCCAGCATCAGGCAGTCGTCGAGGAGGGCGCACTCGCTTTCGTTGGCAAAACACTCAAACACACGCATGGGACCATCGATTTCGACGATGATGTCCCGCATGGTGAGCTTCTTGGGGTCGGAGGCCAGAACGAAGCCGCCCGAGGGGCCCTTGAGGCTGCGCACGATGCCCTTCTTGGCCAGTTGCTGAAGAATCTTGGACAGAAAGGCCTTGGGAATCATCAACCGTTCAGCGATTTCCGTGAGCGTCACAGGGCCGCTGGCGCGGCGCTCCGCGAGGAAGATGAGGGCGCGCAAACCGTAGTCACTCTTTCGGCTGAAAATCACAGCGCCTCGCGGGTCGGGACCGTCCGGTAGCGATGGACCGGTCATTTTGGCTCTATTTAGTAGACTATTCGGCCTTTTCCTGTCAAGGACAGCGCGCGATGAAGACCCACACCGAGTACCTCTACTTCCATACCAAGAAGAAGCGCGAGTACCTGCGCATCACCGACAAGGTGGAGGAAATTGTGCGGCGCAGCGAGGTTCGCGAGGGGATGGTGCTGGTCAGCGCCATGCATATCACGGCGGGTGTTTACGTGAATGACGCGGAAAGCGGGCTCATTGACGACATCGACCGCTGGCTGGAGTCCTTGACCCCCTATGGCGCCTATCCCCAGGTGCAATGGCCGCCGCCGGGGCAAACGGGCGCTGTCACGGCCACCAGCGCACCTTATCGGCACCACGAAACGGGTGAAGACAACGGGGACTCCCACCTGAAGAGCCTGCTGGTGCACCACCAGGTGATCGTGCCGATTACCGAGGGCCGCCTGGACCTCGGCACCTGGCAACAGGTGTACTACGCCGAATTTGACGGCCAGCGCCGCAAACGTGTCGTGGTCAAAGTGATGGGAGCCTAGCCCGACGGCCCTGCCAGGCTGCTGAAGAAGTGGCATGCGGCCACATTCTCAGCCCGGTCGGGCCAGAAGTGAATCTGGCCCGACCTTCATTTCAAGCGGCTTTTCAGCCGCCTGAAATGCGCAAGCCATCCATGCCTTGCGTCCGCAGGCCGTATTTCAGCGGCCTGCTACTCGTCTTCCTCGACTTCGAATTCTTCTTCGCTGGATGTGGGGGCCCCTTCCGGCGCGGCCTGGGTTCTGGCCGCCGGGGCGTCTTTCTTTGCGTCCGACGCGATCTCGCGAACGGCCGTTTCCCCCGCGAGTTGCGCGAGGAGTTCCCGGGCCTGCGTGTCCGCGGAGTCCAGCTCGACGAGCACCCTGGCGTGCCAAACAGCCGCGGGCTTGTCGACCTCTGCCAGCTCCTGGGCCAGCCTCAGGCGGGCGCGGCGGTATTGGGGATCCTCTTCCAGTATGCGTGCCAGCATCGCCCGACCGGGTCTCTTCTGATTGAGAGCGATGAACAACTCGGCCACGGTGATCATGAGCAGATGGTCGTCGCGGTAAAGCGCCAAAGCCTGCCGGAACTGCTGCAAGGCGGCTTCCAGCTTGTTGGCCAACAGCGTGGCCGCCGCCAGGTGGCGACGCGCCCAGAAACAATCGGGACTCACCTTGAGCGCCGCTTCGCAGTAGCCGCGCAATTCAGCCTCGGCCTTGGCCTCGAGGGAGATTTCGGCCAGCACCCGCAGAGGAGTGAGCAGCGTTTTGTCGAGCTCGTGGAGGCGCTGGGCCAGCTCGGTGGCCTGACTTAGGTTTCCCGCATTGTGCGTGCGCAGCAGGTCCAGGATGCCTCGCGCGGCATCTTTGGCGGGCTCCAGGGGCGGGGGCAGCAGGGAGGATTTGCCCTGAGGGACGATCAGCAGGCAGAGGGCGTCATCATGCAGCCACGATTTGCGGAAGGCGGTGTAGCTGATTTCAACGGGTTCGATGTAGTTGGGATCCTGGGCAATGATCAGTTCGCCGGCGTCGTCATAGCCGATGACGGCGAGCATGTGGCCGCTCAGCCCATGATATTCGGTCGTGACGACGGGAACGCCTTTGTCGATCATTTCGCGGATCAGATCAATAGAGCCTTTGACGAGCCGCCAAGCGATGCCTTTCTGCTCCGACACGAAATCCATCAGGTCGGGCCAGCGCGTGGACCCCGAGCGCAGAATGCGCGCCGCCACGTCCTCCTGGGTGGCGGGCTGGCCGATGTAGCGCAGCACGTTGGCCAGGGTGTTGGGCGCGCAATAGGAGCGCTTCTGAAGCACGCGCGGAAAGTTCTCGAGACGACGCGTGCGCGCACCCTTCCTGGCGGCGCCGAGGGCGTTCACCCGCGCCTGCACTTCGGGAACGAGGCTCGAGCGCGGCCGGCGCTCCAGCATCTGGCGGAAACAGGCCAGAGCCTGCTCGGAGAATCCGGCGCGGTGCAGGGCGCGGCCCTGCAGGTAAAGCAGTTCATCGACGTTGTCGCCGTCGGGCGAGATCTCGACTGCGTGCTTGAAGAACGCGGAAGCCTCACGGTGCTTGTTGCGCGAGACGTGCACCTCGCCCATGAGCTGGTGCAGCGGGAGGTGCTCGGCGGACTGCTCGATGGCATAGGCCAGCACCTCCATGGCCGAGTCCAGTTTGCCCTGCACGTAAAGCGCGCCGGCGAGGCGCTCAAAGGCGTCCTCGCAGGTGGCGTCAATCTGTAACGCCTTGGCCAACTGGACTTCCGCCTCCTTGAACGCGCCGATGCGCAGCAGTCGGTAGCCCTCATCGGCCAGCAACTGCGCACTGACCAGGCCGAAGGCAGCCGCCTTTTCGATGGCCTCTTGAGATGACTTGTTCAGCCCCATGGCGGCGTAGGCCACACACAGGGCGCTGAGGGCGTGGGCGCGGTAGGGCACGAGGCCCTCCGCGTCATCGGCAACCTTGCGCAGAACCTCCACGCCGCGGTCAAACATGCCGCAATCGGCCAGCACCCGTCCCAGCAGGAAGCGGGCCTCCACGTGGGCGTCTTCTTCGCGCGCGGCGCGGCGCAGCAGGCCGACCGCTTCGCGCTTGCGGTTTCGGCGCCAGGCGGCATGGCCCAGCACCGTAAGCCACTCGCTGTCAAACGACAGGTCAGGCCACTGTTCGCGGCCCCGCGTGAGGGTCTGTTCGGCTGCGGCGTAGGCGTGGTTGGCAATGTGCTCGCGGGCGCGCGCAAGGCAGACCTTGCGGCTCGAGAAAGACTGAGCAGTGACGTCGCCCGGTGCCATGCCGCGCTGCCTCAAGAGGACCGCCCGGAAGTTGAAGTTCGAATTGTAGGCATGTGGCAATCCGTTGTGCAATCTTCAAGGGCTGTTGCATCAACGATTGCGTGGTCCACATTCCGTTACCGTTGCCGGGGAAGCGTTCGTAGACTGGAAAGGACGCGGGAGGCGCCCATGCGGCTGGCTTCAATTTTTCTGCTGATTCTGGCCGTTTGTGCGGCGCCGGCCTGGGCCTGCGACAAGTGCGGCGCTGACGGCAAAAAGCAGGAGGCGGCCCGCCAGAAGCAGGACCGCGCCCGCGACGGCCATTACCGCACCCCCAAAGCCGGCAAGAAGTACGAAGTGCGCGTCACGGACATGGAGTGCCCCAACTGCATCGAGCAGGTCACGAAGGCCATCATGGGCATTGACGGCGTCGTGGGGGTGGAGGGCCAGGAGAAGAGCAAAACGCTTGTGGTCACCGTGCGCGAAGGCGACGACCTCAAGGAAGAAGACGTGAAAAAGGCCGTCGAACAGGCGGGTTACACCTGGGGCGGCATGAAGGTCAAAGAAGAGCAGGCCCAGAAACCCAACGACTGAACTGCCGGAGCAGGGCGGCACAAAGCCGAGGCGAAGCTTCGCCGATCAGACGAGACGCTGGGTTACGACGTTGCCGGGGCGCAAACCCAAGGCCGAGATTTCCTGCAACAGTTTGAGCAAGCCGGCGTCCTCACCGGTCATGATCTGGGTGCCGGCCTTCTGTCCCGCCAGGGTCTGGATTTCTCCCCCGAGCTTCTTGGCAAAATAATTGGCCGCCGTGAACATGCGCTCCAACACCTTCCTGGGCTGGGGTGAAGTGGCCGGCTTGAAGCTGAATTCGACGGCCGGGGCGCTGCCCGCGGCCCCGGCTGCCAGGCTCAGCCCCTGGGCACGCAGCGCAAAAACCGTCTGCCCGTTCACCACCCAGGCAAATCCGTCTCCCTGGCGCTTGAGGCCCAGGCAAAGGGCGCAGTCCGTGATTTTTGCGGCGTCAAAGCGCCCCGCCAGCTTCAGCCCGTAGGTCTTGCCCAGGCTCCCCTTGAGTCCCACCAGCTTCTTGGAGCGTGCCATGGCTGCCGAAGTGGCTTCGCCGCCGGGCTGCTTGGCCCGTTCCAGCTTCTTGGCAATGCGCGAGGCCACCATGTCAAACATGGGAAACTCGTCTTCGGTCAATGCCGCGCCGCTGGAGGGAACAAGCTCCATGGCCACGAGCATTTCACGGGTTTCGTTGTCGTTGGGCCCCAGCTCGCGGAATGAGGCACCGGCGTCGTCGCGTCCGAAGACGGCCATGTCCGAGAGCGCGGCAAAGAACTGCGTACCGAGGATGGCGCCAAGCTGCCGTGGAGCGGCCCCCGCGGCCATGTCGGCCAGCTTGACGGTGTAGTAGGCGCCCTCGGCAAAGGCGTTGTCTTCGGGCAGGGGGCGGATGGCCGGAAGGAGGTGGGAGGCGTCCTCGCTGCCGCCTTCGTCGGCGAAGTCCGCGCCGTCGGGTTGAAGCTCAAAACCTTCGGGTTGTAGCGCGCCGGCCATAGGCTCTCCGTTTATGCGGCGCAAAATGCCGCAAGGCCGCCCCATCGTCAATATGTTCCGCCGGTCAGGCCAGCGCCGCCACGGACTTGTCGGCCTTGCGGCGCGCTTCTTCGATGGCGATTTCCTTCATCAGCGCGGCCACGAGCTTGTCGTTGGGCACGCGGCAGAGCAGTTTTTCACCCTTGTACAGGTAGCCGGCATCCTTGGCGCCGACAATGCCGAAGTCGGCCTGGCCCGCCTCACCGGGACCGTTGACGATGCAGCCCAGCACGCTGACGGTGATGTTGCCCTTGTAGCCCTTCATGGCCTCTTCCACGGCGCGCGCAAGCACCTCCACGCCGCCATCGACTTCGTCGCGGCCGCAACTGGGGCAGCTCACGATGTCGACGTTCTTTTTGCGCAGGCGCAGGCTGGCCAGCAGGTCCAGGCCGATGCGGACTTCGTCCACGGGATTGCCGGTAATCGAAATGCGGATCGTGTCGCCGATGCCCTCGCTCAGCAGCGTGCCCAGGCCTACGCAGGACTTCACCGTGCTGGCCTCGAGCGTGCCGGCCTCCGTCACGCCCATGTGCAGCGGAACATCGGTCAGCCGGGCAAAGCGGCGGTTGGTGTAGATCGTGGTCAGCGGGTCACTCGACTTCAGGCTGACCTTGAAATTCCGGAAACCCCAGCTTTCAAAGCGCTCGCACCACTCCACGGCCGTGTCCACCATCAGGTCGGCCATTTCCAGTTCCATGTCTTTGTTGACCTGAAGTCCCTTGCGCGGCTCGATGGAACCCGCGTTGATGCCGATGCGGATGGCGCGCCCCAGTTGGTGGGCACGGTCCACGATCTTCTGCATCAGGTCCAGCTTGACGTTGCCCGGGTTGAGGCGCACGCAATGCATGCCGGCGTCCAGGGCGTCCAGGGCCAGGCCGTGGGCGTAGTGAATGTCCGCAATCAGGGGGACGCGGCTTTGCCGCAGAATCTCCGGCAGAGCCTGGGCGGCAGCTTTGTCGGGCACGGCCACCCGCACGACATCCACTCCCGCGTCCTGGGCCGCGTGAATCTGCCGCAGCGTGGCGGCCACGTCGTCGGTTTTTGTCTTGGTCATGGTCTGGACGGAGATCAGGTGATCGCCGCCGATGGGCAGGTGCCCGACCATGCAGGTGCGCGTCTTGCGTCGTTCAACTTTGAAGGCCACAGTTCGTCCTCGGCTTCGTCAATGCGCGGAGTATAGCTTTCAGGATGGCAGGGCGTCGGCCTCGGTCTGTTCAAACCAGAGGCGCAACCGGTCACAGACCACGTCGTCATCGCCTTCATCCGAAAGCAGGCTGAGGCGAACGAGGTTCTCGGCAAAGCGCAAGTCAGTGTCGCGGGCGATGCGAAACCAGGGCGGCAGCACCCCACAGCCCGCTTCGTCGTCGCACAGCAGGTCCGTGGCCACGCTCAGGGCCTCACCGGGCGACACCAGGGCGGCTTCCAGCAGGGCCACTTTCAGCTTCTCGTCCAGCTCCGGCCCCAGCCCCAGCAGGTAGAGGCTGCCGTCAGCGCAGGGGCCCAGCACGGCGCCGTAGTCTTTCAGAGAGTCCAGGGCCCCCTCCACCGAAAGCGGGGGCAGGGCCGGCACGTCGCTGAAGAACACCAGCAGAGGGTCGCGAGTGGACTCCACCACGGCCCGGATCTGGGGCCCGCTGACACCGCCCGGCGAGCCCAGCAGCGAGAGACCCAGCGCCGAAATGAGTTCTCGCAGGTCCTCCGCCAGCGCGGTTGCGAACTCGGCCCCGGCACTCGCCGGCTGCCAGGGCGCCCGCTGCACAAGCAGCGCCTTGGCGCGGGGGCCGCGCCGATCTTTCTTTTCACGTGGTTCGGGCATCGAGTTCTCGCGGGACAAAGTCATCAGCCGTTGGGCCGCTCCGGCGGCAGCCAGGCGTCCACGCGCTGGCGCAGCAGCCTCAGCCATCCGGCCGGCACCGGCGCGGCAGCCTTTTCAAACAGCGCCACGGCATCGCTGCGCCGTGTGGCAAGCTTGCGCAGCGCCACCAGGTAATCAATGAAGGGGTCGGGCGCGGCATCGGCGCACCACCATGGGTCGTTCTTCCGCAGCCAGTCCGCCAGGACGCGATGCAGGGTCTGCTCGTTGGGTTCGCGGCTGAAGAATTCGGCCATGGCCACAAGGGCGTCCGTGGCGGGAGAGCGCTCCAGCCGCGCCAGGTCCTGTGCCAGAGTGTTCCATGGTGCGGTGCGCTCTTCAGCGCTGCCCTGCTGACGTTCCTCGGCGAGCAGCAGCATCTGGGCCCTCGACCAGAGGGCGGACTCCGCGTTTCCATACTGGCGGCAGAGCGTGAGCCAGCGGGTGGCGCGGTCGCTGTCGGCGTTCATGCGGGCCAGCCAGCTGGCGCGCACGAGGCAGGGCAGCAGGGGCTCAAAACGCGCCTGAAAGGCCGTGGCGCCCTCGGCCATGAGTTGGGCCAGTTCCAGCATTTCGTTGGCCGGAGCAAAGGGGTCGTCGGCCGGGAGTTCGGGCCTGAGTTCCAGTTCCGCGCGCCGCAGTTCAAACAGGCGCGCCAGGGCCGGCCCGTAAACCCGCCCAAAGCCGCGATACACCTCGGACTTGATCCAGCGCAGCCCTGAAAGCGCTTCGTTGCGCAGGGCTTCGCCCTCACCGGGATTGAACGCCGCCAGCTCCAGACGCGCATTGGCGGCCTCGAACTGGGCCTGGCACACCGCATAGCCGTCGCGAAGATTGTTCTGCGCCACCCAGTCAAAGTAGCGCACGGCGCGCAGCAGCGCGGCGGCGCGACCCTCACCGGCGACGGCGGCCAGACCCTGGCCCAGGTTCAGGGCCTGGAGGTGTATCTGGCTCGTGAGGTCTACGTGGGTTTCGGCGTTGTTGCGCGCCGCGGCCAGTTGGATCAGGGCGTTCTCGTCGCGGCCCAGACGTGCCTCGACCAACGCTGCCTTGAGGAACACCCGTGCCCTGAGGCGCGCGTCCTGCGCCTGACGCTTGGCCTCCGAATACTCACCCAGGGCCGCCTCCAGCTGGCTGTCGTCGGCGGCCAGGGCCTCAAGGCACCGGCCGAGCATGAAGTGAAGCTGGGCGCGTTCGTTGCGCCGCGCCGGGTCGGCCGGGCCGGATATGCGAGCCAGCAGGGGACTGCGCGCGGAAGCGTAGTTGCCCTCCAGAAACAGCACGGTTTCGCGGCTGGTTTCGCCGCCGCGGTGGCGCACGCTCACGCCGCGCACCAGCAGGCTCTTGGCGTCGGCGCTCATGGCAAAGCGGTCGTGGCCGGAGTGCAGGGCAGGGTAGGCGTCGTCGAGAGTGGCCTGGGCCAGCATCAGGTCACCGGTCACGCTGCGCAGCTCAAAACGCAGGCTTTCTCCGCTGCGCGCCACCAGGGCGCGCAGTTCCGCCGCAGGGCCAAAGGGCGAGCCGATGGTGGGCAGCACGCCGGCCAGCAGGGGCCGGCCCAGGCGTCGGATCTCAAAGCGGTTGGATGCCTCCGCCCCGATCACGATGCGGTACGCGGGTTCGCCCCCGGCCTCGGACGCGCCAATCAGCAGGCTGACCTCGCCTTTGGCCTCGGAGGCGCTGAACTGGCATTCCAGCTCGAAATCGCCCCAGCAGATCGGTTCGCGGTAGGCCAGCAGGATCGGTGCTTCGCCCGAGCGAGCATAAAACCGCTCGCTGCCCGCCGCGCGCTCCAGGGTCGCTCCATGCAACTGCCATTTGTCGCTCAGGGCCTGCGCGGCATCGCCGGGCATGGCGCTTTCATCGCTGGGCCAGATCTTGGTGTCGTGGAGAAATTCCCCCGGCCGCGCGGTGTTGGCGTTGGGGTTCATGCTGGTGATGATGAGGCCGGCGCTGAGCGACGCGCTGACGGCAATCACCGCGGCCACGGCGGCGTAGCGGCGCACGCGATGCCAGGCCTTGGACAACCAGGTGCGGGACCGGGCCGTGACCCAATCGCCGCGCAGGAAGCGCTCGAGGTCCTCGGCCATGGCCTTGGCGCTTTCGTAGCGCTTGGCCGGGTCATTCTGCATGGCCATTTCAACGATGGCGCGGAGATCGGCGGGAACGCGCTCCTGCGCATCCTTGGGCCAGGGAGGCGACTGTTGCGCGGCCACCTTGAGCATGACTTCGTAGGCGCTTGCGCCTTCGGCGGGGCGCCTGCCGGTCAACAGGGTGAACAGCGTGGCCCCCAGGGCGTAAATGTCGCTCTTCTTGCCGACGCGATTGCGCTCGCCTCGTGCCTGTTCGGGCGACATGTAGGCCGGCGTACCCATGCTGACGCCGGTTTGCGTGAGTTGCGCGGACTGGGTCACGTCCTGGGCCAGGCCGAAATCGGTAAGAACCGGCGTCTGATCCTCGCGCACGATGACGTTGCCGGGCTTGATGTCGCGGTGAACGATGCCCTTGGCGTGGGCCTCCGCAATGGCGCGGGCGATG
Organism: Planctomycetota bacterium; assembly: GCA_003576915.1. Lineage (GTDB taxonomy): Bacteria > Planctomycetota > UBA8742 > UBA2392 > UBA2392 > UBA2392. Next base: position 108,090 of record QEVF01000010.1, read on the forward strand.
GCCTCCATGATGCCGGCGGCGTCGTCGGGGCTCATGGGTCCGCGGCGCAGCAGCGTTTCACAGTCGTCGCCGTCGAGGTACTCCATGGAAAAAAACGGATAGCCCGCGATCTCTCCGGCCTCGAAGATGCGTACGATGTTGGGGTGGCTGACGCGGGCCACGTTCTCGACTTCGCGGCGGAAGCGCGACAGCGCGTCGTCGTCCGTCGCGAAACTGGGCGGAAGAATCTTGAGCGCCACGGGCCGCGAAAGATCGATCTGCCAGGCGCGAAACACCCGCGCCTGACCGCCGCGCGGAAGTTCCCGTTCGATGATGAACTTGCCCAGTTCCTGACCGACTTTGGGCAGGGGTTTGATGGCGGGCTCTGCGCCCTCGAATCGATCGGATGACGAGGCTTGTGTCACAGCAATGCGAACTCCGGTCCCACCCGACCATCGTATGCACATCTGACCGCGCTTCAATCATAGTTCTACGATGTCGCGGCCCGTTTTCACGCCGCGGGGTTTTCTTCAACCGCTGGACTTTTCGAGCGTTACAACACGACGGTTCTTTCGGTGCAGGCTCGTGCCCGTTTACGAATACAAAGCCCTTGACGCCAAGGGCAAGTCCGCCCAGGGCGTCGTCGATGCCGATACTCCGCGCGACGCGCGAGAGAAGCTGCGTTTCCAGAAAATCTACGTCACGGACATTGTTGAAGTGCGCGGCACCGCCGGCAAGCGCCAGGTCGTCAAGGACGCCAGCGGCGAAAAACGCGTCGTGGTTTCCACGGCCCTGCCCAAGGTCATGCAATACTGCGCCGTGCTCGCCTTTGCGGCGGCCGGCATTGAAGTCATCCAGTTGCTCATGGCCTGGTCAGCCAAAGACAGCGTGGCGGCGCTCGCGGGACAGGCCGGCGCCGGTGCGGCGCCGATTACGGGCCTGACCCTGCTGGTCAAGGGCATCTCGGCGGCGGCGACGGGCATGTTCGGCTATGCCATTGCGCGCGGGCGCGCGTGGGCTTTGTGGGTCACGGCACTGTTTGCATTGATCAACTTTGCCCCCTCCTTTGGCAGCCTTTTGTCGGAGAATGACTACATCCAGGGGCTGTTCTCGCTCGTGTTCGGCGGGCTGGCGGCCCTCTGTGTTCTGGCCTGGGCGCAGTTCAAAGACATCGGCGCCAGCGAAGGCAACGACAAGATCACGAACCTGAACGAAGTGAGCGCCGTGACAAGGCAACTGGCCACGCTGCTGCACTCGGGTATTCCGCTGGCCCAGGCGCTGAGCGCGGTGATTGAGCAGGCCGAGGCCCCGGGGCTGCAGAAGGTGCTGCGTCACCTGCGTGAGCAGGTGAGCCAGGGCGTGGACTTTGCGACCGCGCTCGAGACCTGCCCGGGCTACTTCAATACGCTCTACGTCAACATGGTGCGCGCCGGCCAGGCCTCGGGCCAGCTCGACGACGTGCTGACGCGTGTTGCCGAGTACCTTTCGAACCAGAACCGCCTGCGCAACAAGGTGATCTCGGCCATGATGTACCCCGCGATCATGCTCACCGTCAGCGTGCTGGTGGTCATTGCGCTGATGACCTTCGTGGTTCCGAAGATCACGCAGATCCTGATTGAGCAGAAGATTCCCCTGCCGCTCCCGACGCAGATTCTGGTCACGGTCAGTGACTTCATGGCGACATACTGGGAACTGTGCGTCAAGGTGCCCCTCATCGCCTACTTCTTCTTCCAGGGGGCCCTGCAGTCGGAAGCTTTCAGGCTCAAGTACGACCGGTTCACGCTCAGGTTGCCCCTGTTTGGCGACCTGCTGAAGAAGACGGCCGTGAGTCGCTTTTCCATCACGTTTGCCGTGCTGCTGCGCTCGGGCCTGCCGGCCCTCGAGAGCCTGCGCATCGTCAAGAAAATCGTGGGCAACCGGGCCCTGCAGGACGTGATCCAGAAAATCCATGACTCCATTCTCGAAGGCACCGACATCTCCACGCCCATCAAGAAGTCGGGCGTCTTCCCGCCCATGGTGGGTTACATGATTGCGGTGGGTGAGCAGACCGGCGAACTCGAGCAATTGCTGGAGCGGGTGGCCAATGCCTACAACGAAGAAGTGGACATCGCCATTTCGCGCATGACCGCCTTGATCGAGCCCCTGATGATCGTGTTCATGGCCGTGGTCGTGGGCGGCATTGTGGCGGCAGTCATCATTCCCATGCTGCAGATGTCCAGCCAGGGCGCAGCCGGGGGTTAACCCTTCGGCGGGCTCGCCAAGGGCGGCGCGGCAACCGCGGCGGCAAACCCGTTGTAATTGAAGCGGGACACTCGCTATATTCGACCTTCGCAGTCCGTAAACGCGAGAACACCGTGAGCGACCCGCACGCTGCCCCCAGCCTCGACATCCGCGCCGTAATGACCGGAGAGAAGCCCGCGCCGCGCGACGAGCGCAAGCTGAACTTCTGGGAGCGCATGTACCTCCCTGAAGTGGTCAAGGGGCTGATCAACACGCTCAAGCACATGTTCAAGCCCTCAGCCACGATTGATTACGTGGGCCCGGCTTCGCGTCCGGACCAGCGGCACATTGCGGCCGTCGGCTACCGTGGCGAGCATTACCTGAAAGTAGACGACAAGGGCAACGAGAAGTGTGTGGCCTGCTTCATGTGCAGCACGGCCTGCCCCGCCGAGTGCATCACGATTGTGGGCGAGGAAACGCCGGTCGAGCAGTTCGGCGCCCAGCGCTTCAAGCACCCCAAGGTGTTCGAGATCGACATGCTGAAGTGCATTTACTGCGGCATGTGCGTGGAGGCCTGCCCCAAAGACGCCATCGGCATGACCACCACATACAATCAGGTCAACACCAAGCGCAGCGCCTTCATTTACGACAAGAACCGCCTGCTGCTGAACAACGACGAGTTCATGAAGAGCCTCGGCCTTGAGCGCAGCGGCAAGGACCCCAAGACCAACACCTACCCCCTCAGCCCCGATGGCTGCGGCCCCGACGTGACCCACGGCCTGGCGGACTTCCGCGTCGGCCAGCGTCAGCCGGGCGTCTAGGGCCTGCGGCGGTCAGCAACGGGCATGCCCCCGGCGCCGGCCCGCTTTGGCAGTGGCGCTTGGCCGGATTCAGAGTTCATCCCCGGCCCGCTTTGGCAGTGGCGCTTGGCCGGATTCAGAGTTCATCCACGATGGCATCGATGACGTCGAGGCCCAGTCGCACGAAGGCCTTGGAAAGCTCCGTGTGAAGATCCCCCGTGCCGTGCTTGATCTGCATGCGGATGACCTGGCACACGAGCTTGACGGGTTCGGCGTGCTCGTGCCATTGGGCCTGAAAGGCGGCTCTGGCCCTGGTCTTGATGCCCATTTTGTCGCGGGCGTTCATGGCGGCTCCCATGTGAAAAGGAAAGGGCCCGGCCAGCGCCGGGCCCCTGATTTGTAACGAGCAATTATCAGCGCCCGCCGGCGTTGCCGGAGCCGCTGGCAAAGCAGCGGAAGACGTAGCCGTCGAGGGTGCCCAGATAAAGCGCGCGGTCGTATTCCTGCATGCTGCCTTTGATGAAGGCGAAGTCCGCCATGTTGAAGATCCAGTCCGGACGAACCAGCTTGCCGGTCTTGGTGTCCACGATCTTCATGGTGCGGGAAATGACCCGCATTTCTTCTTCCTTCTTCACGATGCGGCCCTCGGCCTTGAGCTTGGAAAGCTCGCGCGCGCCAAAGGCTACTTCGCTCTCTTCGTAGAGGATGTAGAGGTGGTCGCCGTTCTTCATCAGGACACGCTGCCCGACGTCGGGCTCCGTCCAGATGGGGTCGGCGATCCAGGGCGTGCTGGGGTCGCCGTCCACAACAGTGATCACGGGGCGGTCGCCCGGCACATCAATGAACTTGTACTGATAGGCGCAGAACAGGCCCGGGCGCGTATCGGCGCGCAGCCGCTTGCCCTTGCCGTCGTCCGTGGGCACTTCCTTGTCATAGACTTCCAGCGTGCGAACGAACATCCAGCGGTCTTCGACAAAGATGTCGCCGTAGGGCAGGCCGGGCGTGGGCACGGTGAAGGCCACTTCGCCTGACTTCAGGAAGGCGAACATCTGCCCGCGGTCGCTGCCGCAGAACACGATGTCTTCATGGATCAGCGGCGGGGTGCGGCTGTTGCGCTCGAGGTCGGGGCTGGCGCGATACTCACCGGACTGGGCGTCCACCATGTACAGCAGATTGTTGTTGTTGACGAACACCACCGATTCGCGGTCGCATGCCGGCGGCAGGCTGATCTGCTCGAAGCGGCGGGCCTGGCTGGTGCCCGCGCCGGGGAATCCCCAGGTGTCGGAACCGACGCCGCGGGCGTTGGAAGCGAGGGAGATGCCGCGCAGGCTGTTGGAGTTCGTGGCGGGCACGAACACGTGGCTGTCGTTGGCCGCGGGGTGGGCGCTGGGGAAGATGTCACCCTCATAGCGGCCCTTGGCCACGAGGCGGGAGAACTCGTCCCGGGGGCCGGCCTGACGGTCAAAGGCCTGGTAGGTGCCGTCGGAGTCCATGAGCACGATGTAGTTGCGGGTGGCCAGCGGGTTGAAGGCCACGCGCTTGTCGATGGGCGTCTTCCAGTGCAGCGTGAAATGGATGGGGTCAATCGACCACATGTGGTGCACTTTGTTGTCGTAGTCGATGACGAGGATTTCCGGCCGCACGTCGTCGTGGATCACGTGCAGCTCACGGACAACCACGGGCGAGGCGCTGCGAACGCCCGCGAGGTCGTAGGACCTCAGGCGCAGGGGCAGCTCCGCCAGTTGTGCCTGGTAATAGCTCAGGGTCTGCCGGCTGGTGGGATCAGGCTGGATGCTGCTGCGCACCTTGGGCCTGGCCTGGGAAGCCCCGCAACCGGCCAGGACCGCCACCGCAAGCGCGGCAATACCGAAAACGCCCAAGCGGCCTGCCAGCATCAGGCGCGACGACACGCGTGTTGTGCTCTTCACGAACATCTCCCCTTGGAAGGGTTTTAGGCAGAACGCGCCTTGGGGGGAGGCGTCAAGGCTCGGGGGCCTTGTAGTCCTGCAGGTTGACCTTGTGTTTTTGCTCGTAACTGCGGAGTTTTTCAATCCTTTTCAGGTCTTCTTCGATGCGGTTGACCAACTTGAAAATGTACGGCCGACCCTTGAGGCGGTTCCGCAGGTCCTCTTCCATCTTGTCCCACGAGCCGGAGTAAAGCTCGTCCCGCAGGAGCAGCAGCATTCGCTCTTCTTCAGAGAGCGAGGCATAGTACTTCTTGTGCTCGTCGTCGGCCATGCCGCCTCTTTAATGTTCGTGCAACGAATGGGCAACGAGGGGGCTTCGCCACCCACGAATCGTCAAGTATAAATTGTAACTGACACTCTGTATAGAGGCCTGATTGGGGCCAATACCCGTATCCCATGGGGGGCCTCGGCGCTATCTTGACCCATCCAAGTCCCATCGTTTTTGACCATGACGCCCCATCAACCCTCTGCCCCTCCTCAGCCCTTTGGCGCCGCGCCCCGCTTCTCGCCCGAGGCCATGGCCCAGCGTTCGGGGGGAGGCATCACCAAGTTCATCGGCATCGTGCTGCTCATCCTGGCCCTGCTCTGCGTCGTCAACGGAATTGCCAGTGTGGCCAGCGGTCTGACGGGCGGCGGTGTGCCGCCGGGCGCCTTTGGCAACATGCCCCCGGACACCCGGAGGGAACTTGAACGCCTGACCCAGGACATGATTGATCGTGCTCTGGGCCGCTGGACGTTCTGGGCCAACGGCGGCCTGGAACTTCTGCTGGCCCTGCTCTCCACCCTGGCGGGTGTCGCCTTGCTGCGGGGCAAGGTGGCCGGCATCAAGTGGACCCTCCTTCGCTGTGCCGTGGCCGTGTTCCTGTTCATTCCGGTCTACGGATATGAGGGGTTCACGCAGATGAGCGAGATCGGCGGCATGATGCGCGCCATCACGGCCCAGGTCCAGGCCGACATCGAACGGGCTGAGACACGTCGCGCCCCGCCGCCTCAACCCGCCAACGCCCCGGCGAATTCGCCCGCCATCGGCGGGACGCCCCAGCCTGCCCCACCGGTCCGTGCCCGGTCTCGCCAGAGCGAGGAATTGGGTCAGACGATGGAGAAGTTCATGCGGGGCATAGGCTACGGCACCGTCATTCTGTTTTCGTTCTTCATTGTGATCGTGAACGGCGTTATCGCCCTGCTGATCTCACGGCCCAAGGTCCGCGAGTATCTGGAGCACGCTCAGGAAGGCGGCGAGGCGCTGCCCCACTTTGACGCGGCCATGGGTTTGCCCCTTGGGCCCGGGCCCGCTGTCGCTCCGGCGGGAGCCCCTCCGACGGGGCCCGGCGCGCCCACGGCGGCCATGGCGCCGCCGGAAGCCCCGCGCTTCAAACATCTGGGTTCCAGCACTCGGGAGTCCCATGACAAGCCGGGCACTCAGGGCTGAACGCGGGCCCTGGCGGCCGCGCTTTTCAGCCCCTCCAGCAGCTCGGCCGGAACCTTGAATCCTCCGCCGGGCCCGCTTCCCAGGCTGACTTCGGGCTTGGTCACTCCGCCATGGAAGTCGGCGCCGCCGGTCACCACCAGGCCCAGCCGCTGTGCGATCCCGGTGCACTGGCGCCGGAACTCGGGGGGATGGTCACTGTAGACGCACTCCACGCCCATCAGGCCCATGTCCTTCAGCTCAGACAGATACTGCTCGAGGTCCTGAAGGTCCCGGCGGTTGAGCCAGTAGGGGTGGGCCATGACCGGAACGCCGCCGCAGCGGCGCACGTGTTCAATGGCCTCGCGCGGCCCGAACGTCTCTTTCTCGAAATAGCAGGGCCGGTCGTCACCCAGCCACAGGTCGAAGGCCTCCTGGGTGGACTTGACGTAGCCGCGCTTGAGCAGAACACGCGCGATGTGAGGCCGGCCGGTGACGGCCTCGCCCGCCTCGGCGCGGATTTCGTCGTAGGTCACGGCCATGCCGAACTCGCCCAGCTTGGCGACGATTTTCTGGTTGCGTGCGTGGCGGTTATGGGCGATTTCGTCAAGGCGGTCCGTGAACTGCCGGTTCTCGGGCTCAATGAAATATGCAAGCAGATGAAAGGTGCCCTGGCTGTAAGCGACGCTTATCTCGCAGCCGGGGATGACTTCCACGCCTTGCCTGGAGCCCTCATTCATGGCGCGGCGCACGCCCTTCATGGTGTCATGGTCGGTAAGGGCGATGGCCTTGAGGCCCAGCTTGCGCGCCCAGCGGACGAGAAACTCCGGCTCAAAGGCGCCGTCGCTGCAGGTGGAATGCATGTGCAGGTCTATGCAACCCGCGACGTCGGCCGGAGGGCCATCGAAGTCGCTGGGTGCTGGAAAGCCATCGGGCCCCAAGGGCCGCGGCTTCACCTGAACCTCCCGATTACCTCTGCCGTTCATGCCGCAATCTTATGAGCGTTGTCTGATTTGTTGTAGCGGCGTCTGTTCATGGCCGGCGCTCACTGGATGTCGACATGGACGTTCACATTGCTCACGTCCGGTTCATCTTCCAGCCTGTCGCGCACGGCCTCGCCGATGTCGTGACCCTGTTTGAGCGTGAGATTCTCATCCACGACCACATGCACCAGCACCTGAAGCTTGGTGCCGATGTGTTGCGCCCGCAGGTCGTGGGCGGCTTTGACGCCGGGCACGGAGCGCGCAAGTTCAAGCAGTTGGGCCTGCCGCTCCAGCGGCGGGGCCTCACCCATCAGCAGGCGGATGTTCTCGCTTGCCAGCTTGTATCCCGACCAGGCAATCCAGGCCACCGTGGGAAGGGCCAGCCAGGCGTCCAGTTGCCCCCAGCCCTGGGTCACGCCCGCAAAGCCCAGCAGCGCCAGACTGTTGATCAGTACGTCGTTGCGCGCGTCAATCGTCAGGGCGCCTACGCTGGGACCAGCCCCGCGACGCATCATGCGCCAGCCAATCGCGGCAATGACCCCCTTGATGATCAGCTTGCCGCCAAACAGCGCGGCCAGACGCCAGTCCACCTCAGGTGTGCTCCCCGCCAGCAGGGCGGTGATGGCGCTGCGCGCGACTTCGATGGCCAGCACGCCGGCTACCACGGCCGTGACCAGGGCTCCCAGGGGCTCGGCACGGTGGTGGCCAAATGGGTGGTTTTCATCCCGCGGGCGCGCGGCCACGGTAATCGCCACCGTCAGCACCGTGGCCGTGAAAACATCCAGAAAGCTGTCCGCCGCCTGCGCCAGCGCAAGTTGGCTGTCGGTAACCAGATAGGAGGTGAACAGCCCTACGACCAAGGCCGCGCTGAAGGCAAGCGAAGTGAGGCTGAGAAGGCGGTGTGCGGTGGTCGATTCCACGGCGGGAAGTTATCGCAAACTGTCGGCGCATGAAAGGCCGCCGCCGTCCCCGATGCTAAAGAAGGTGCAGCATTGAGGAATTGCAGGGTCCGGACGTTAGGATTGTGGGCGAACTGCCACATAGAGACGGACAAAGTGCGCTGTTTCTGGCATGGGCCACAGAAGTTGGCCCGGGTGCTGGCGGGCCTTGGCGCGTATTGCATACTTGTTGAAACAGGCGGGATCGATGCGTGATCCCCAAGGGGAAGAGACATGAGAAGCTGGAAAATCACAGCGACATGGGCAGGAGCCCTGGCCCTGGTGGGCGCCATCACCGTGGCCGTCCACGCTGCGCCCAAAAAGGACGATGCCAAGGAAAAGGAACTGGCGGAGTTCCGCAAGGGCTGGAACGACGCCAACTACCTCAAGAAGCGCGACGCCATATCGCTGCTTCCCACCGGTTACGAACTGGGCGTGCCCTCAACGATTGAGGTCATGAAGAGCGAAGAGTGGCTCTTCCGCGCCATCGCAATTCAGGAGAAGATTCTCAACGAAACCGATGCCGGCACGCTCGATGCGCTGGCAGCCTTTGCCCTGGAGACGCCCAAGAGCATCCCCGACAAGAAGATCGCGGCCGGCGTTCAGGAAAACGTCCTCTTTGCCCTGCTTCAGAACAAAAACTGGGCGACCTCCGAAAACTGGGCACGTGTGCTGCAGATGGCGCGGGACGGTTCCAAGAAGGCCCAGCCCATGAAGGTGCGCATCCGGGCTGTGCGTGAAGCCGGCCGCTGGCGCGACAACCAGCCCCAGGCCAAGGCCAACGTGGCAGCCCTGATTGAAATCCTGCGCGAACTTGACGCCCTCAAGAAGCCGACCAAGGACGACCTCCTCCTCAAGTGGCACGTAGGCGACGCGCTCGAGAGCCTCACCGGCGAAGAGCACGGCGACGAAATCAAGGCATGGGACATCTGGTGGGGCAACAACAAGGACCGCGACCTCACGCCGCGTCGCGCCACCAAGCTGGCCAAGGAAACGGTGGAAGACGTTGACATCGAGGGCCACTCCTTCGTGCGCAAGAAGCCGCGCCAGGTGGAGAACTTCGAAGTGCTCTTCCTGTCCGACTTTGGCCGCTCTTCCCAGTACTGGGAGCCCTACGCGTTCGAACTGAACAAGATGTTTTCCTGCACCTTTGTGGACCTGCCGGACGCCAGCAAAGTCAAGGGTCTCAAGCGGCCGCAGGACCGCAACGGCAACGAGATCTCGAACCAGTATTTCTATCCCCTGCCCCAACTTGTGGACGCCTTTGACGCCCGCCGCGAGGCGGCCGGCCAGCGCAAGGTCGGCCTCGTGGCCCATGCGGTCAATGCCTGGGTCGCCATGGAGTACGCGCGCCGCAAACCCGACAGCCTCGCTTTCATCGTGATCATCTCGACCTGGGCCGGCTCCGGTGATGGCAAGTCTTTCCGCAAGGCCATCGAGCAGATGCGCGGCAACAAGAACAACATCATCCGTTACTTTGGTGAGGCTCACTTGAACTCGCCGCCCGGCAGCCGTGAAGGAACGGGTTCCATGGACGAGCAGCAGAACCTGTTTGCCCGGATTGGCGGTGAAAAGTACATGGCGGCTGATCCCTACTCGGTGGACATGCTGCTCTACGGTATGGATCAGGGCTACCATGCCCGTCAGGGTCAGGGGCAGATTGCGCTGGCACCCAGTGACTTCGACTTCAAGTTTGACTCCCGCCTCGGGGCTCTGAAGGTGCCCGCCCTGATTATCTGGGGCGCACAGGACTGGATGTTTGTGAAGGAAGACCAGAAGGTTATCTCCCAGGCATTTGCCAAGCCTACCGTCTCCATCTACGAGAACGCGGCCCGCACCCCCTGGGCGGAGGATCCCCTTCGTTTCTTTGACGAAATCCGCGCCCTCATTGATGCCAGCGGCATCGCCAAGGAAGACAACAAAAAGAAGAAGTAGCGGAAGGAAAGCCTGCTCCCGGGCGAGGCTTGGCCTCGCCCGGTTTCATTGGGGTCACTTGGCGACGGGGCACTCCCAGCCGTCATAGGTGCCGTGAACCTCGGCCGCGAGGCGCTCGAGTTGGGATGTCGCCGCGTCAATGCTGGCAGGGTCCACCGGCTGCTGACGCCACAGGATCAGGCCAAAGGGCTGCTCCCTGTCCTCTTCGTCCTCGGCGTTGAGTTCGCGCCGCACGGCAAAGCCAAGTTCGGCCGCCTTGCGCCTGAACTCGTGCCGCGCCTCCGTGCTGCCGAAGTACATGACGTGGTCCACGGGGCGGGGCTTGGTGAGATCGTCGCCGTGGTCCATGAGCGCGGCAAGTACCTTCTGGTTGCGCATGCTGCGCAGGACTTCGGGGGTGGGGTACATCACCTGCAGATATTGCTCCCACTTCGGGTCGGCTGCGCTGCCGGCCTCGAGTTTGTATTGAGGGTGACGCTGCTGGACCTCCCGCGCCGCCTCCAAAACGCCCTGGGAGCCTGAGGCGTAGAAGTAGAATTCGCGCAGGCCGCTGTGCGTGATGCGGCCGATGTAAACGGCATCCAAGCGCGCCCTGAGCGTTTCCTCCAGGTCGTCCTCGAGGCGCGCGGCATCGTCGGATTGCCCGTCCGTGAGCCCGTTCTCGTCGGGGTCGATGAGGGGCGTAGCGATGCGCAGGGACACGCGCCGCTCAACGTCTGGCGCCTGGCCCGCCAGGGCGAGATTCAAAAACACCCCCGCCGTTTCACCGTCGAGGTCGCAGATGTAGTAGTCCCAATCTTCCATCGTCAGTGTTCTCGGGTCCGGGCGATCGAACAGTTTGGTTGGCGAGCTTGGGCCACTACGCAAATCTCACCGAATACACCGGCGGAAAGTTGTAGCCCAGGGAAATCCAGTCCTTGCCACGGTTTGCGCTGAAGTAGACGTTGCCCGTCGTGCTGCCAAAGGCCAGGGCGTCGCCTTTGATGTCCAGCGCGTGGCGGTAGACCACGTCAAAGGCGTTCTCCTGCGGCAGGCCCTTGCGCAGCTCTTCCCAGCTCTTGCCGCCGTCCTGCGTTTGCGCCACGCACAATGCACCGCCCACGGCCATGCGCTTGTCGTCGGCGACGCCGGGCACCACCCACGCGGTCTTGCCGTCGTTCTCGTCGGCCGCCACGGGAAAGCCAAAGTGCGCCGTGCGCCCCTCCTTGCTCACCATCTTCCAGCTCTGCGCGCCGTCGGCCGAGTAAAAGATGCCGCAGTGGTTCTGCATCCAGACGTGGTCGGGGTCGTTCTTGGAGAGCATCACGTAGTGGGGGTCGTGGCCCCACTCCACGTCGGGCTTGGGCAGAAACGTCGCCAGCAGGCCCTTGTTGCGCCCCTGCCAGGTTTTCCCATCGTCGCTGGTTTCCAGCACGCCCGCACAGGACAGCGCCACAAACCAGCGCCGTGAGTTGCGCGGGTCAAAGAAGATCGAGTGAATGCCCGGCGTGTGCTCGCCGTTCACACCCGCCCCGCCGCCAAACCAGAAAGTCTTGGCGCCCAGGCACTCGCCCTCGCTCAGGTCGCCCCCTCGCGACGAGTGATTCCACAGCGGCATGTTCAGCTCAAACGACTCGCCATTGTCATCGCTGACAAATACTCCCCCCGGCATCGTTCCCGCGTAGATGCGGCCGGGCTGGTCGGCGCCGCCAAATCCCAGATACCAGATCTTCTTCAGCGCCGCTTTGACCAGCTTGGGCCGCAGCGGCTTGGCGCTCGCCATGGCCGCCTCCACCCCTGCCGCGCTTCCGTCGTCGTTGAGGTAGCCGTCAATGTAGCGGGTCCCCTCTGGATACTTGATCTGGGGCGCGTCCTCCCACTTCTCCCCGTCTGCAGAGCGCGAGAGCTTGGGGCCCCAGTGCCCGTGTTCCAGGGCTGCCCACCAGGTGCCCGTGCGTTCATCTCGCGCGGCATAGGAAACCGCCACGCCCCCGTGTGCAAGCTGGCCCGCCTTCCAGCCGGTGCGCCCGCGCTCAAGGACGATGGTGCCCTTGCGCGTGCCCAGAATGAGGCGCGAGGGGCCGGTGCTGAGAGCCTTGGGGCGGGAAGACTTCTTCTGGGGCTTGCGCTGGGGTTTGCGCGCTGGCATGGGAGGTCCTTTCAAGGTCAGCCGCCGGAGAGCGCCTGCATGACAAACAGGCGTGCTTGGGGCTGGATGGAGTCGGAGAGCCTGTCGCGGTCCACGATCAGCTCTTCCTCAATGAAAATATTGACGTGCTGGCGAAGCTTTCCCTGTTCATCAACGAGGTAAAACGCCAGTCCCGGAAACTGCCGGTCGAGTTCAGCCACGGCCTGTGCAACGGTGGCGGCCTTCACGCTGATCTCCCGGCCCTGAAGGGCTGGGAAAAAGCGGTACAGATGCCTGGCAAAGGCGACCCTGGCCATAGGCGTGGCAGTTTTGCAGGCGACGGGCGCGGACACAAGCGAGGACCGGCATTAGTCAAGCCGTTGCTTGCCTTATTAGGCGTCGCGCCTAAACTGGCGCCATGAAGCCCGACGAATCCGCTCGTGCGCGCGACAAGGTGCTCTTCTACCTGAAGACCAAGGGCCCCCAGACTGCCGCTCAACTGGCGCGGCGCCTTTCTGTCACGCCCATGGCGGTGCGCCAGCACCTGTACACGCTGGAGCAGGAGTCCCTCGTCGATTACCACGACGAGCGCCGCAAGGTGGGCCGCCCCTCACGCATCTGGCGCCTGACGGCGCGGGCTGGAACTTTGTTCCCCGACAGCCACGGTGAGCTCGCCGTCGGCATCATTGACGCGGTGCGGCAGGCCTTTGGAGAAAAGGGCCTCGCCAGGCTGGTGAGCGAGCGCACTCGCGCCCAGGTTCAGCGTTACCGGGCCGTGGCAAGCGAGGGTCCCCTCGAGCGCAAGGTGGCGGCGCTCTGCGCCCAGCGCAAGGCCGAGGGCTACATGGCCGAGTGGAGCCAGGACGAAGACGGCACGCTCTGGCTCGTGGAGAATAACTGCCCCATCTGCGCCGCGGCCTCAAGTTGCGAGAACCTGTGCGAAGGCGAGATCGAGGTGTTCCGCCAGTTGCTGGGCGAGAGTGTAGAGGTCGAGCGCACGGAGCACATCGTGAAGGGAGCGCGGCGTTGCGCCTATCGTATCGCGCGGGTTCAGCGCTCACCCGCTTGACGGCAACCCCGTTGGATTACACCATTGCGCCCCGCCTGGCCGGGAAACGGGCCGGGCGTCGTTGCAGGGCCGCCTTAGCTCAGCGGTAGAGCAATGCTTTCGTAAAGCATAGGTCGTCGGTTCAAATCCGACAGGCGGCTCCAGCATCAAACCCAAGTGCCAAGCGGCTTTACAGCTACTTGGCACTTTTCAATGTTTCTTTCAGAAGTGTGCACGGGACACTCTGGGGCGCAAGGGTGAGCCCTTCTTGTCGCGTCGCCGTTTATGCTGGGCCATGCGGATCAAAGCCGCACCCCGCGGCGGGAATAGC
>QEVF01000034.1 GCA_003576915.1 Planctomycetota bacterium
AGCGAAGTGGCCCGCGCGGAGCGCGGAAGGGGAGCCCAAATGCGAACGAGACACCTGAAATCAGGTGCCTCGTTGGCTGGCCCTCAGGGACTCGAACCCCGAAACCCAGATCCAGAGTCTGGTGTGTTACCAATTACACCAAGGGCCAGGGACGGGGAAAGGTAGCACGCAAACCCCCAGCGTCAAGGCGGCGCAGGGCGCCACTTGCGGCACGCCCCCGGCGTGGCTCCGCAATCCGCGCGTGACACCGCGCGCCCCCCTTGGCAACATCGAAGCGGCGAGCCGGGCTTTTGCCCGGCTGGTTTCTGAGTTGGGGTCATTGGAGAGGATGCATGCTGAATCCCTGGAAGCAGAATGGCCTGACCTTGGCGGCACTGATGGTCGGTCTGGTGGCCGGCGCGGCGTTGACCACCTTGATTGCACAGAAGGGACTGGCCGACGCCCAGCCCTCGGCGGCCATCGAGCCCGCCAAAACGTGCTACGTCGATTTCATCAAGCTCTTGAAGGAGGACACCGTGCTGCTGGGCAAGCAGATTGAAATCGCCCAGGGCATCGAGGCCTACCTGCGCCGCGAAGCGGAAAGCTACCAGAAGCGCATTGAAGCCCGCGAGAAGGAGCGCAAGGAGCACAAGCCCAACACGGCCAAGTACCGCCAGGCCACTGAAGATCTCATTGCCCTTCAGGCCGATTTCAACCGCAAGAAAATCAAGGCCGAGGTAACGCTCCAGAGCGACTTCGCGCGCGAGGCCAAGATCCGCTACCAGCAGATCCGCGGCTACGCCGTCGAGATCGCGACTCGTCGTGGCGCCACGGAGGTCATGGTCATTTCCCGCGCCCCGGCTGAAAACCTTGACTTCACCGAGTTGCAGCGCCAGCTCATGGTCAGCCCCGTCCTGCACTGGGACCCGGCCTTTGACATCACCGATGAAGTGGAAAAGCGCGCCCGCCTCGACATGTCCAACGAAGAGTGCGACGCCATCGAGGTTTACAACGACACGGGCGAGAAGCTGGCCCCCAAGGCCCGCGACGAAGCCGCCAACCCCGATTCCATCGATTACGAGATCGCCCTGAAGGGCAAGTTCAAGCTGGTGGGTGTGTTCAGCGACCTCGATCGCGCCAACAGCAAGCGCGTGCCCATGGCGGCCAAAGACGCAAGCCCGGTGTGGGACCTGCCAAGCTTCGGCACCGGCACCATCGAGCCGCAGGAAGACGGCTCAGCGCTCTATGTCGCGCCGGAAAATCTGCCGCCCGGCGCTGACGCGGCCAAGGGCGCCATCATCACCATCGAAGTCGCGCCCCAGAAGGCCCGCGCCAAGGGCAAGACGGTGCGCATCCGCATTCTGCCTCCGCCCAAGGAAAACAAGTAAGCAGCAGCCATCGGCGCCCCGCGACCACGCGGGGCGCTTCATGCCCGAGGTGTGCCATGAAGGCTTCCGAACTCGCCCAGGTCTGTCAATGCAAGCTTGAAGGCGACGCCAATCTCGAGATCAAGGACGTGGCCACGCTGGCCAAAGCCGCGCGCGAGCACGTCGTGTTCGTGACCGGCGCGGACTACGTTACCCAGCTCGAAAAATCCCGCGCGGGGGCCGTCATCACCAAGCCCGGCATCGCCGCGCCCCAGGGCATGACGGTGCTGCGCCACGATGACCCAGACCTGGCTTTCTCCAAGGCCATTACCGCCCTGCGCGGCCCGGCGCCAAGGCCGCTTCCCGGCATCTCCCAGCATGCCGTTGTAGGCAAGCGCCCGACTATCGGCGAGGGCGCCAGCATCGGCGCCTTCGTGGTCATGGGCGACGGGGTGCGCCTGGGTAAGAACGTCGTGCTGCACCCCCATGTCGTGCTGGGCGACGAAGTGGAGATCGGCGACGACACGGTCTTGTTTCCGCACGTCACCATCCTCGAGCGCTGCAAGGTCGGGCGCCGCTGCATCATTCACCCCGGCGCTGTCATCGGCGCCGACGGCTTTGGCTTTCACTTCGTGGCGGGCAAGTTTGAGAAAGCCCCTCAACGCGGCATCGTCGTGATTGAAGACGATGTTGAGATCGGCGCCAACACGACCATTGACCGCGCCCGCTTTGACGTCACCCTGGTCAAGCGCGGCGCCAAGATCGACAACCTGGTGCAGATTGCCCATAACTGCGAGATCGGCTCCAACGTGGTCATCGCCGGCCAGTGCGGCCTTTCCGGCAGCGTCACGCTGAAGGATTACGTGATTCTGGCAGGCGGCGTGGGCATCGCGGACCACATCACTATCGGCATGGGCAGCAAGGTCGGGGCGGGCTCCGGCATCATGAAGGACGTGGCGCCGGGCAAGACCATGGTGGGCTTCCCTGCGGATGAAGGTCGCGTCTATATGAAGCGCGAAGCGGCCGCGCGCCGCCTGCCCGAGACGCAGGAGCGGGTCAGGGAGCTGGAGAAGCAGGTGCGCCAACTGATGAAACAGGCCGGCCTCGACAAGAAGGGCGAGGAAGACGAGGTTTCGCGAAACGCCGAGTAGGAAGCCCTCCACGGAGGCGCGCAGAGGGGCCGCTTCAGTGCGCCCAAAGGCTTGTTCTCTCAATACTTACGCACGATGTCGCCCAGGTGCCTGTCGCGTCGCGGCCTATACTCCCCGCATCGCGACGGACCACCACCATGGATGAAAGCACACTCGCAAGCCGCGTCGAACGCTACCTGGGCTCGGACATCGCCACGTTCGTGCACCTCACCAGCCGTGGCTGGAGTCAGGATCCCGAACTGCGTTCGGAGTTGAGGCGCACGTCACTGCGGCTGGCGGCCGCCTTTGCCCGCGCCGACGACGAAGTGAATCCTGATCGCCAGCTTGACGCCCTGGATGAAACGCGCGGCTTCGCCGACGAACTGGAGGCCCTGGTTGTGGTGGCCATGCGCGTGGGCGTGGCCGATGCGACGCAGGTCGAGGAACTTACGCGACGCCTGGGGCATCTGCGCCAGTGTGTGCAGCGGCGCCTGAGCCGCAATCTGGCGGAAATGCCGGAACTCGACGATGAAGCCTGAATTCCGGCGCGCGGGTCTGCTCAGGACTGCTTGCGGTGGCGGCCGGAATCCTTGGGCAAGGCGAGGATGTGGCCCATCTTCTCGCGCTTGGTGCGCATGTAGAAGTTGTTCTCTACTGTTGGCGGAACCTCGATGGGCACGCGCTCTACAATCTCCAGCCCATAGGCCGAGATGGCGCTGCGTTTTGCCGGGTTGTTGGTCAGAAGCCTCAACTTGCGGATGCCCAGGTCGGCCAGAATCTGGCTGCCGGTGCCGTACTCGCGCTTGTCGGGCTTGTGCCCCAGCATGACGTTCGCTTCCACCGTGTCATAACCCTGATCCTGCAGGGCGTAGGCCTTGAGTTTCTCCACCAGTCCGATGCCGCGCCCTTCCTGCCGGAGGTAGACGATGGCGCCGCGTTTTTCCTTCTGAATCTGCTGCATGGCGGCATGGAGCTGGCTGCCGCAGTCGCAGCGGGCGCTGCCGAAGACGTCGCCTGTCAGGCATTCACTGTGCACGCGGACCAGAATGGGATCGGTGGCGTAGTCTTCTTCGGGGCCGCGCAGGTCACTGGGCTTGACGTTGTGGCACAGGGCCAGGTGTTCGCCGCCGTCGGCCAGGGAGTGGTAAACATGGACGTCAAAATAGCCTGCGAACGTGGGCATGCGCGCGCCGGCCACCCGCTTGATAATGCGCTCGTGCAGGAGGCGAAAGCGCGCGATGTCCGCCACGCTGACGATTTTCAGACCGTGTTTGCGGGCAAACTGCACCAGGTCCGGCAGGCGGGCCATGGCGCCGTCATCCTTCATGACTTCGCAGATGACCGCCGCGGGCTGCATGCCCGCGATCTTGCACAGGTCCACGCTGCCCTCGGTCTGGCCGGTGCGAACCAGGGTGCCGCCGTCGCGCGCCCGCAGCGGAAACACATGGCCCGGCCGCACCAGGTCACGGGGCTTGGCGTCGGGCTTGATGGCCGTGAGGATGGTGTGGGCGCGGTCGGCCGCGCTGATGCCCGTGGTGACGCCGCTGCGGGCCTCGATGCTGACCGTGAAGGCCGTGCCGAAGCCGGATTCGTTGTGGCGCGTCATGAGCGGCAAGTCCAGCGCGTCCGCCTTCTCGTTGGTCAGGGACAGGCAGATCAGGCCCCGCGCTTCGCGTGCCATGAAGTTGATGCCTTCGGGGGTGATCTTCTCGGCCGCGATCACGAGGTCGCCCTCGTTTTCACGGTCCTCGTCGTCCACCATGATGACGGGCTTGCCCTGGCGGAAGTCTTCCAGAACGTCTGTCACGGCGCTGAGCACGGAGTGTCGGTCGGTCATGCCCGCACTATAGCAGGGGCACGCCCAAGGGGCAGGGCACGGCGGCAAGGCCGCCCCAAAGTCCGCTTTCACGTGCCCCCCTGCGCTGCTATCGTGCCTGCCTGAGCGGACAAAGGATTTCCAGAGAGAGACTGAACATGGCCCGGTTCGAAAGCCCCGACTTCTACAACATTGACGCGATGCTCTCCGACGACGAGAAGAACGTGCGCGACACCGTGCGCGGCTTCGTGGATGACCACGTCATGCCCGTGATTACGGAGTGCTACGAAGAGGGCAAGTTTCCCAAGGAGCTGATTCCCAAACTCGCGGAGCTGGGCGTGCTGGGCGCCTCGCTGCCTGAAGAATATGGCTGCGCAGGCATGAACAACGTGGCCTATGGTCTGATCAACCAGGAGCTGGAGCGCGGCGATTCGGGTGTGCGTTCGTTTGTGTCCGTGCAGAGCAGCCTCTGTATGTGGCCGATTTACACCTACGGCTCCGATGAACAGAAGAAGAAGTATCTGCCGGAGATGGCCAAGGCCAACATCATCGCCTGCTTCGGCCTGACCGAGCCCGACTTCGGCTCCAACCCCGGCGGCATGATCACCCGCGCGGAGAAGAAGGGCAAAGAGTGGATCATCAACGGCGCCAAGATGTGGATCACCAACGGCAACATGTCCGACATCGCCATCGTGTGGGCGAAAACCAAAGGCGACGATCCCAAGAGCATCCGCGGCTTCATCGTGCCAACCAAGACCGCAGGCTTTGAAGTGCGCGAGCAGAAGGGCAAGGGCAGCCTGCGCGCCAGCAACACCAGCGAACTGTTCTTCACGGACGTCAAAGTCGGCGACGACGCCATGCTGCCCAAGGCCGAAGGTCTCAAGGGCCCGCTGAGCTGCCTGACCCAGGCGCGCTACGGCATCACCTGGGGCGCGCTCGGCGCGGCTATGGCGTGCTTCGATATGGCCAAGCAGTATTCGAAGTCGCGCATCGTGTTCGGCAAGCCGCTGGCGCAGTTCCAGACGACGCAGCACAAGCTCGCACAGATGGCGCTCGAAATCACCAAGGGCCAGTTGCTCAGCTATCGCCTCGGCCGCCTCAAGGACGAGGGCAAGATGAACCACACGCAAGTCAGCATGGCCAAGCTGAATAACGTGGACATCGCGCTCGACTGCGCGAGGTCAGCGCGCGAAATCCTCGGCGCCAACGGCATCATGTACGAGTACCACGTGATCCGTCACATGTGCAACCTCGAGAGCGTGAAGACCTACGAGGGCACCAACGACGTGCACTCGCTGGCCATCGGTGAAGCGATTACTGGCCTTAGCGCGTTCATGTAGCCAGCCATCGTTCAGAGCCGGTCCGGTAGCGGACCGGCTCTGAACGTGGCATGAATCCGCAGCCGAGCGCGTCTTGATGAGCGCATGCCCCAGCGCCCGTTCAAACTTGTTTCCGACCGGTCGCCCCAGGGGCGATCAGCCTCGCACAGGGTCTTGGGGACAGGCCGCGGGGCTCTGCCCTGTGAATTCAGCGTGCAGGACAGAGTGCCCCATGGATGGGTTGCCGCGGCTTGGCTGAACTCCAGGCGCCGCCGTGCTAGCATTGGCCAGGGCCATCCAAGGAATGCCATGAAAGTCTACGCGCTGCTCGCGCTGTTCTGCCTCGTGCCCCTCCATGCCGCTGATGCCTTCGAACCCGAAAAGACCTGGGTCTTTGCCGCGGGCATCCTCAACTGGGAGGACAAGAAGCTCGGTACCTGGCCCGACGAAGGCCGCGTTGACCAGGTCATGATTGACGCCCTGAAGAAGCGCGGCGTGAAGGAAGACCGTATCGTCTTCATCAAGAATGCCGCCGCCACCAAGGAGGCCCTGGTTAAGAAGTTCAATGAACTGCTCGCCAAAACCGCTGAGGGCGACACCCTGCTCTTCTATTACGCCGGGCATGGCGGCCGTGACCAGAACCACGACGAACGCACCGTAACCCTGCTCTGCTACGACAGCCGGCCCAAGAGGCCCGAGTCCTACTGGAAGGTCAGTGAGGTCTTCGACTCCGTTGACAAGCACTTCAAGGGCTCGCGCGTGCTGCTGACCGCGGACTGCTGCCACTCCGGCGCTCTGGCCGACGAGGCCCCCAAGCGCAGCGCCCGCGTAAGCTATGGCGTGCTCACCAGCGCTCACGCCACCTCACGCAGCACCGGCAACTGGACCTTTACCCAGTGCCTCGTCGACATGTTTGAGGGCAATCCCCTGCTGGACCTCGACAACAACGGCCAGGTCACCTTTCAGGAAGCCGCGCGCTACTGCGAGGAAGAAATGAGCTTTTGCGAGCAGCAGCTCTCCTGCAGCGCAACCAGCGGCAAGTGGCGCAGCGACACCGTGATGGCGCAGGCCTCAGGCAAGAAGGCGGCCCGCGTCGGCGAGCGCTGCGAAGGCGAGGAAGCGGGCACCTGGTACAAGGTCAAGATTCTCGACGCCAAAGACGGCAAGCTCTTCGTCACCTGGATCGGGTGGGAGCGCAAGTACGACTGCTGGATCGAACCGGCGCGGCTGCGCCCCTTCAAGCCTACGCTCTATGAAGGCGGCACCGCGGTGGAGGTCGAGTGGGATGGTGTGTGGTACAAGGCCAAGATTCTACACAACCGATTGGGCCTGCATTTCGTCCACTATGAGGGTTACCCCAGCGCGGACGATGAGTGGGTCCCCATCAAGCGCATCCGCCTGCCCAAGAAGTAGCGCGCGCCGCGCCGGCTTCAGGTCGTTTGTCCGGGCCGGTCCGGGGCGCGACGGCGTTTGCGCAGGGCCATGATTTCCTCAGCTTCCGGCGCCTTCAGCAACAGGGCCAGGCCCGAGTAAACCACGACGCCCGCCCCCACGCCCGCCAGCACTGAAAGGGCGCGGCTCACGCGCCCGCCGAGCCCGAAGGCCCCGAACAGTGCATGTTCGACCATCCAGGCTGCCGCGCCCATGACCGCCGCGAGCAGTAGCGAGCGCGCAAGGCTGACGGCCACCGCGCGCACACGGGACGGGGACATGGGCTGGGCCAGGCGCTCGCTCGTGGGGGGCAGGGCGTTGGCCCGCACGGAGTCAAGGATGGAACCCTTCAGGGCGCGGCGCAGACTGAAGCCCAGCCAGGCCAGGTTGATGAAACCCGAAATGGCGGTGCCGAGCGCCAGGCCGGCCTCCTTGAGGGGCGTCTGGAGGAACAGAAAGTTTGCGCCCAGGTTGATGGCCACGGCGAACA
The DNA here is from genome assembly GCA_003576915.1 of Planctomycetota bacterium. Lineage (GTDB taxonomy): Bacteria > Planctomycetota > UBA8742 > UBA2392 > UBA2392 > UBA2392. The sequence goes on from QEVF01000034.1 coordinate 7,533, forward strand.
TGGCGATGCGCGTCGGCGTTTTGCTGTCGCGCAGTGCGTAGAAGGCCTTGGTCAGCAGTCCGATGGCGCTGACGATGGGCAGGCTGACGGCCAGCAGCACGGTCACCAGCCCTGCGCGGCTGAGCATTTCCGGCGTGCTCTGGGACCCGCCGAAAAGCAGCACACAGATGGGGTAGGCCAGCACTGCAAGCCCGACGGCCGCGGGCAGGGAAATGAAGGCCAGCAGGCGCAGGCTGTTGAGCACGCTTGCGGTAAGTTTCTCGAGTTCACCGCTGACGGCAAAGCGGCTCATCAGGGGGAACACGGCGGTGGTCAGGGCCACGCTTACGAGCCCCAGGGGAAACTGGAAGAGGCGCGAGGCGTAGGAATAGGCCGCCACGGCGCCGTCGCCCTCGACCCAGATCTCGGCCTGCACCTGGTCAATGAAGGTGTTGAGCTGAAAGACGGCGAGCGCAAAGAGCATGGGCCCCATGGCGGCCAGGGTCTGCTTCACGCCGGGCTCTGAAAGTCGCAGTTGCGGCGGCGCCAGCAGCTTGAGCCTGGCCAGCTCCGGCATCTGGATGATCCACTGCACGAAACCCGAAAACAGCACGGCCGCGCTCATCCACAGGACGGCCTGTCCGATCCAGTCATCGACGCCGGACTCCGGCCGCTGGAAATAGAGAATCACCAGCGCGCCGATCCAGATCAGGTTGGCGACAGCCGGCGTCAGGGAGGACCATGCGAATCGCCCATAGCTGTTGAGGATGCCCGCCTGCAGGGCCGTCAGGCAGATGAAAACGACATAGGGCAGCAGCACGGTCAGGTAGAGGCGGAACAGCTCAAATTTGGCGGGGTCCGAAAACCAGCGGGGGTCGGCCAGCCAGGCCCCGCCGATGATCACGACGCAAAGGCTGCCCAGCACCAGCCACATCAGTGTGGCCAGGGTGCCCACGAGTCGGCGCGTGGCGGCATGATCGCGCGAGATGCGGTACTTGGCCAGCACGGGGATGGTCGCGCTGGAGAGCGCCCCTTCACCGAACAGCTTGCGGAAGAGATTGGGCACCGTGAACGCGAGAAAGAAGGCGTCAATGGCCGGGCCGAATCCGAAAAGATTGGCCGTAAGCACGTCCCGCGCCAACCCGAGCAGTCGCGACAGGAACACCGCCGCGCTGATCAGCATGGCGGTGGCAATGACGCTGCGGCCGGCCCTTTCCAGCACGCGGCTGCGGCGCTCTTCTTCCAGGCGCACGGAGTCGGCGGCGATCTGCCCGGCGTCCAGCGGCGAATCCTGGGCTGTGGGGTTATCGGGCAAGGCAATCGCCATCCGGGTCGCCGGCGTGCCCAAGGGGCGTCCGGGGCCAAACAGCCAACAGGGGCGCACCACGCACCCCTGTTGTTATCGGCTGAATTCGACGAGGGCTGAAGCTACTTGCCCTCATCGACGGACTTGCCCAGCTTCTTTTCCAGGGCTTCGCGGATGGCCTTCACATAGGCTTTGGCCGTATCCTGCTGGGGCGCGTCTTCCTTCTTGCTGCGCACGCGGACGCTGACCTTGGAACGCACGTTCTGCTGTTCCGTGCGGTCGTAGACCCAGCCACGGACTTCGTCGCCCACGGGCTCGAGCTTGCTCTTGCGCAGGCCCGTGGCGTAGGCCTTGGCGGCGTCGTTCTCGCCCAGTTCGCCGTTCTCGCGAATGACCTGAATCAGGACTTCATACACCTGCTCGCGGCTGGCCTTGAAGTAACCCACCGCTTCGTCCGTCTGCACCGGAGGCTCGCTGCCCACCACGTGGCTGTCGTCCTTCGGTTTTTCGCCGCCCTGCTGGGCGATCAGCACACGCTGCACGGCAAAGCAGTAGCTGCGCGCGGTGTCCGGCAGGCCGCCGCCTTCGGCTGCGCCGGGGTAGCGCACGTGAACAATCAGGCGCGCGCGGGTTTCCTTGCCGTCCGACTTGTCATAGACGCGGCCCTTGATCACGTCCCACGTCTGCTCGCCGGCGGCGCGGTTGATGCGCTTGCCGGAGAGAGACATTTCGTCGTGGTTTTCCTTCTCGATATCTCCGTTCTCGCGGGCCACCTTGCGGAAAGCCTCCCAGACGTCCGCGGCCGGCACGCGATAATCCAGCGAGTAGCCGTCGTCGCCTTCGGGCGAGCCAAAACCGACGGAAAGCCCGGGCGAGATCTGGGCCACCTCCACGCAGGCCGAAGCGGAAATGGCCAGCAGGGCCGCCAGCGTCATACAGAAGAGTCGCGTCATCCAAGTCCTCGTTTCATTGGGGCTTCTGGGGAATCCAGGGTGTCTCGCTCACCTTCGCGCGGGCATTGGCCACACGCGCGGCGGTGAACAGCCAGTCGGAGAGCCGGTTCAGATACTTCACGGGTGCGGCAAAACGGGGAGCATCCTTGGGGCGCGAGGCCCTAAGTGCCACCACTTCGCGCTCGGCGCGCCGGCACACCGTGCGCGCCAGATGCAGCCAGGCCGCAAGCCTGCTGCCGCCGGGCATGATGAAGTGGGACAGCGGCAACAGCTCGCCCTCCCACTGGTCAATCTGGGCTTCCATGCGCGACGGAGCATCGGCATCCAGCCTGGGCAGTTGCAGGGTGGCGCGTTCGTCCTGGGCCGCGAGGTGGGAACCCAGCACGAAGAGCTCGGGCTGCATGGCGGCCAGCAGGGCCTTGAGCTGGGCGTCGGCGCACTCCGCAAGGCAAAGGCCCAGCAGCGCGTTGAGCTCATCTACGGCGCCGTAGGCGCTGACGCGATCATCACTCTTGGGAACGCGCGTGCCGCCGATGAGGCCTGTGCTGCCGTCGTCGCCCGTGCGCGTGTAAATCTTCATGGCGCGCGATCATAACAGCGGGCCGCGTCCAGGCGAGAGCCGGAACGACGGCCTGCTAGGCGTTGCGGCCCCTGGAAGGGGTGAGCGTCACGTTGTCGATGAGGCGCGTCGTGCCCACATAACCGGCGACGGCCGCCAGCGCCGGCGCGTCAATGGGGCCCGGGAATTCCGTCAGGTCCGCCAGGCGCCGGATTTCGGCGTACTGGACTTCGTCCATTTCCGCACCCAGCGCCGACTCCATGATCGAAACCAGGTGGCCGACGTCGCGCTCGCCCTTGTCAAACTGGCGCTTGACCTCGGCCAGAATGCGGCTGATGACCAGGGCCCGTTCGCGCTCCGATGGCGAGAGATAGCGGTTGCGCGAAGACATGGCCAGGCCGTCCTTTTCGCGCACGGTGGGGCAGGTGACGACTTTCAGGGGCATGTTGAGGTCTTCCACCATGCGCGCGAGCACCAGAACCTGCTGGGCGTCCTTTTGACCGAAATAGGCGCGGCTGGGCTGCACGATGTTGAAGAGTTTGCACACGACGGTGGCCACGCCGCGGAAGTGGCCGGGCCTGAACTCGCCGCACAGGGGCCTGGAAAGGCGCTCGACCTCGACGAAGGTGTCGAAACCATCGGGATACATGACGTCGGCGTCGGGTGTGAACACGAGGTCCACGCCGGCCTCGCGGCAGAGCTTCAGGTCTTCCTTGAGGGTGCGGGGGTACTTGGCCAGGTCTTCGGAAGGACCGAACTGCCGGGGATTGACGAAAATGCTGGCTACGGTGTGGCCGTTCTCCCTCACACTGCGGCGCATCAGCGTAAGGTGGCCCTCGTGCAGGGCCCCCATCGTGGGCACAAAGCCGAGGGTGCCCTTGAGGCGCGCACGGGCCTTGCGCAGCGCCGCGACGGTAGAGGCTGTTTTCATGGCGGATTTCCGGAGCAGGCCGGCAATGTTAGGGCCGCATGTCTTTGGGGGCAAGCTCGGCAGCCAGGGACAGCACTTCAACGCCCATTTCCCGGCACAGGGATTCCAGATCAGCCAGGTGCCTGGCGGCTTCCGCGGCGCCCCCATGGGAGCGAAGCAGGAGCACGCCCCGGTTGAACGCTTCGGCGGCCTGCCCGCCCTGCCCCTGCCGCAGGCGCGTCAGTCCCATGCGGCAAAGGTGACGGCCCTCGTGAAAGCCGTTCTGCACTTCGCGGTCGGCCTCAAGTGCCTGCTGCAGCAGGCTTGCACACTCGGTGTACCTGTTCGTCCACCGATAGACCTCCGCCAGGTCGCCCAGGGCGATGCCCTCCGAGCGCCGGTTGCGCAGCTCCCGATGGATGGCCACGGCCTCCCGCAGGCTGCGCTCTGCATCCTCCGGCTTGCCCAGTTGCAGCCAGGTGTTGCCGAGCGACGCGAGCACCACGCCCTCGGAGCGGCGGTTGCCGACTTCACGGTGAATGCCCAGCGACAGGGCGTAAGTCTCCAGCGCTTCAGCGTATCGGCATTGGTCGAACAGAGCATTTCCGTAATTGCCCAGGCAGATGCCTTCTGAGCGCCTGTTGCCGACTTGCCGGTGGAGGCTGAGACCCTCCGCCAGAACGTCCATGGCCTCGTCCCGGCGATTCATGGCGAGCAGCAGCGCTCCCATGTTCGTGAGCGTCACGCCCTCCGATCTCTTGTTGCCGGCCGTCCGCAAGGCGGCCACGGCCTCCTGGTACTTCGCCAGCGAGTCGTCGAACCGGCCGGACAACTGATAGCAGTTGGCCAATGTGCCAAGCGCCAATCCCAGTTCCTGCTTCATGCCAAGCGCTTCCATCATCTCGATGCAGCGCGCCGCCACAGCTACGGCGCGACCCAGCTCCCGGGCGTACATCAGCGTGCCTGAAAGGTTGCTCAGCTCACGAACGATCCGCTCCGGGTCCCCCTGGGACTCGCTGATGCGTAGGGCTTCTTCCGCCAGCGGCAAGGCCTGGGCGTGCCGACCCATGGCGTCCAGCACCTTTCCCAGCAGATTCAGGGCCCCGGCGTGCAGCGAGGCGCTCTGCCGCGTCGCTTCCAGCTCCAGCAGCCGCCTTGAGACCCCTTCCGCCTCGGCAAGCAACCCCGCGTCCAGCAGGCACCCGGCGGCCTCCGTCAGCAACTGCGCCTGCCGGCTGCCCTCGCACAGTGTGGACGCCTTCTCGGCCAGGCGGCCAGCCTCGGCGGGTCGCCAGCGAGCGGTCTCAAACAAGGAAGCCCGCGTGAGGTAAAGGCAGCGAACGTCGCTCAACCTGGCCGGGTCATCGCTGTGGTCAGCCTGCTCGGCGTGGTCTGCCAACTCCCGGGCAAAAGCATCGGCGGGCAGCAGGTAATTCCTGGACGCAGGCGCCACCCTGAGGTCGGGCCAGGGAGGCCGCCCGCCCAGCAGTTCCTCCATGATGGCAAGTGCCAGGCCGTGCAGCCGCGCCCGGTCCGCGGGTAGCTGAAGCTGGTAAGCCGCGTCACGCAGCAGCGCGTGCCTGAACAGGTAGGCGGTCTCGGCATTCACGCTGCCATTGTGCAAGGGGCGCCCCCCAATGTCGAACCGCCGGCAGGCGTTACGAAGATGCCATGCGGCGCTTGTCCGGCAGGCGATCGTAGGCGTCGGCGAAGGGCTCGCCGGTGCGGGGGTCCTGCACCCGGGAGTCAATCTGCAACAGGGGCCAGAGCACGAAGAAACGCTGATGCATGCGAGGGTGGGGCACCTGAAGTCCGGGCTCGTCGATGATCTCGCGGCCGTAAAGCAGCAGATCCAGGTCGATGGTACGGGGTGCGTTGGGTTGGCTGCGTTCGCGGCCCAGCTTGAGTTCGACGGCGAGCAGGGCGTCGAGAACGGCGCGCGCGCTGAGCGTGGTTTCAAGCTTGGCCACGGCATTGAGGAAGGGTCCGCTGCCCGGGGGGCAGTTCACGGGCGCCGTTTCAACCATGGAGGAAACCCGGACCACCCGCAGGCCCTCGACGCGCCGCAGGTAATCCAGTGCCTGGCTCAGGTGCTGCTCGCGATGGCCCACGTTGGAACCGAGGGCGATGAAGGCGATGACGGGCTTGGCCATAGAGGCAATCTAGCAAGGGCGGGTTCCGGCGGCCCTGCCTGCCCGTTCTCTGGCAGGTGAAGGCCAAGGCCGGCTTGGCAGAACTTTGGTTCGCATCTTGCCCGCAAATCACGTTTAATGGGTGGGCCAAGGCGTTGGACGAGGCGAAACAAGACAACCTGAACATGAACTGGACCCTCAAAACCTGGGTTTGCGGGGCGTTTTGCGCGCTCGTTCTTTCCGCGTGCGTCCATGATGCTCACGCGCAAGTCACCGTCGGCGCCGACAGCCCTCCTGCGCAGGAGAAGCCGCCGAGCATGGAGCTTCAGGCCGAGGGCGACCCCTTCGCCGAGCAGGTCAAGGTTCTCAACGCCGCCTCCGACAAAGACGCGCGTCGCAAAGCCATTGATGCCGTGCTGGCCCGCGCCGCTGAACTCAAGGTCGATCCCCTGCCCCTGGTGGAGGTCCTGAAGAACCGCAAACCCGAGGCCATCCATGCTGAGTTGGTGGCCTATTTGCGTGAGAGTGCGCCCGTTCGCCATGCGGCCTTTCTGCCGCTGCTGGTGGTGGCGGCCAATGACCCGGCAGAGGCCGTCTCAAGGCCGGCGCGGGAAGTGCTGGGCGCCTATGACGCCGAGGGGGTGATCGCGACCATGCAGGCGATGCTGAAGGGCGACGACACCCTGCTGGCCATGGCGGCGGCGGGATTTGCGCGCCAGGGTATCGGTGGAGTGGCGGGTCGCGCCAGGCTCGTGGCCCCGCTGGTCGCCGCGCTTGAGTCCAAGAGCAGCGACCTTCGGGCCACTGCGGCGCGGGCCCTGCGCGACATCACGCTGCTTGACTTGGGCGATGACTCGGCCAGGTGGCGGGAGTATCTGGGCCAGAAGAGCGAGGAAACGCTGGTGGAGGAGATTGCTGACCGCCTCGCGGAAGCCCTGCGCAGGAGCGAAGCCGAACGCAAGGATCTCGAGGAGAGACTTGTCGCGGTCACCCTGGAGCAGATGAACGCGCAAAAGGGCAGCGTGTCCGTCCTGCTCAAGCACCTGAAGACTTCGGAGTTCCAGCGGGTGAGGTTGCGCGCCGCCGAACTGCTGGGCGAACTGCTGGCCAAGCTCGCCACCGACGAAGAGGCCAGGCCGGCCATCGACGAGCTGGGCGCCCTGCTGCTGGACTCAAGCCGCAGCGAAGCCCTGCGTGTGGCCTGTGCCAAGGCGCTTTCGGCCCGCCCGGCCATGGGCTTTGAGTATGTGGACAAGGCCCTGGAGACCAACGGGCTGACTCCCGCCCTGCGCCTGGAACTGGTGCGCGCACTCAAGGGCTCCCGCGCCGCCCTGCGCCTGGCCGCGCTGTTCCAGGCGGAAATCCTGCTGCTGGATTCCGCGGGCAACACCCTGCTGCATGAGTTGATTCAGCAGGCCCAGAATGTGTTTGACCCCCAGACCTCGCCCGAAGCCCGCACGGCGGTGCTGGCCGCGTTCACCAACCTGCTGCGTGCCGTGGAGGCGAAGTTCAGGCAGGAGCTTTCCGTCAGTGAGCGCGACCGCTTTGCGGGCCTGGCACAGCAGGCCTCCGTATCGCTGACCGCCGTGGCCCGCGTGCGCGCCGCCGACACCTCTGACTGCGTCGAGGCCCTGCTGGATGTCGCCCGGGCCATTTCTCTGCGCGCACCTGCCGCCTCTTCCAGCGCCCTGACGGCCGTGCGCGAGGCTCTGGGCGTTCTGGCCGCCCGCGACCAGCTCATCAAGCGTCTAAGTTCCGACCCCCTGGCGGCCAAGTTGCGCGCGCTCTACGACCAACTCTCGCCCGATGCCAACGGGCAGGGCCTGCTGATCATTCTGCTCAGCGTCTACACCGAACTGGGCAGCGCTCCCGACGAAGTGCTGGCCGCCCTGCGCAAGGACCTGCTTGAGCGCGCCGGGGCGTCGGCGGACACCACCACCACGCCCCCCGACGCTCCCGCCACCACCCAGCGCGCCGCCGCCCGCAGGCTCCTGGCGCGCGCGGCCCGCAATCTCGATGAGCAAGTCGCCCTCATTCAGGAACTGCTGGCGCAGCCCTACAGCGACAACGACGTGCTCGATATCCTGCGCTTCCTGCCCGCGCCCAGGGGAACGCTGCTGGTCAGGTCGCTGCAGCCGCGCCTTGAGCAGGAGCCCGAGCGCGTCGGCCGCCTGACGCGGGCCATGGAGCCTCTGCTCTCGTCGGCCACGCGTGAAAGCGCCGACTACAAGTCCTTCTTGCAGTCCCTGCGCGCGGCCGTGACCTCGCTCTATGCCCGTCGCATTGACGCCGCCCTGGCCGTTGCACCGGACGACAAGCAGAAGGAAGAGCTGCGGGGCTGCGCGCAGGGGGTGCTGTCGGACATGTTCGTGTGTGCGGCCGTGGAGCAGCTTCTGGCCGCGCCCGCCGCGGGTGAAGGGCGCGATTTCGTGGCGCTCTTGCTTGTCGAGAAACTCAAGGCGAGCCACCCGGGCCGCTACGACAACATCGCGCTGGCCGGCGCCGCCGATGCTTTCAAGAAGGCGCTGGAAGACCTCAAGCCTCGCCTCAAGGAAGACGGTTACGCCGTCAGTTAGGGCGGCTTTTGGCCCAGCCCGCTTTCACCGGGGCCAATCGGCGCTATCATCCGCCCCGGTTTCAGCGCCCATGGCGCAGCGTTTTGACGAGTTCAGAGAGCCCGCAGCGTGCCCGAGTACGACCAGTCCCGCATCCGCAACTTCAGCATCATCGCCCACATCGACCACGGCAAGTCGACCCTGGCCGACCGTCTGCTTCAGGCAAGCACCGCCGTCGATCAGCGCAAGATCCGCGAACAGACCATGGACTCCATGGACCTCGAACGCGAGCGCGGCATCACCATCAAGGCCAAGGCCGTGGCGCTGCCCATGGTCGTGCGCGGCGAGAAGTTCCTGTTCAACCTGATTGACACGCCCGGCCATGTGGATTTCGGCTATGAGGTCAGCCGCGCCCTGGCCGCCTGCGAAGGCGCGTTGCTGCTGGTGGACACGACCCAGGGCATCCAGGCGCAGACGGTGGCCAACATGTATCTGGCCATGGGTGCGGACCTGCATGTGATTCCGTGCGCGAACAAGGTGGATATGCAGGCGTCGCGCTTTGAGGAAACGGTGAAGGAGCTCGAGCAGGTGTTCGGGCTCAAGGCCGAGGAAGTCATCAAGTGCTCGGGCAAGACCGGCATCGGCGTCGAAGACATCATTCAGGCCGCCGTCGACCGCATCCCGCAGCCCGGCGGCAACCCCGATGCTCCGCTCAAGGCCCTGATTTTTGATGCCGTGTATGACGACTACCGCGGCGTGGTGATGTTCGTGCGCGTGCGCGACGGCTTCATCGAGGCTCGTCAGAAGATCGCCCTGAAGGCCACCAAGTCGCAGTTCGAGGTTCTCGAAGTCGGCGTCGTGCGCCTGGGCCAGTTCATCAAGCAGGACCGCCTCGACACCGGCTGCGTCGGCTATGTCATGTGCGGCATCAAGACGATCCAGGATGTCGGCATCGGCGACACCATCACACTGGCCTCCAACGTGGAGCAGGTCGAAGCGCTGCCGGGCTACAAGAAGCCCCAGCCCATGGTTTATGCGGGGATCTACCCCGTGAACGCGGCGGACTTCGACGCCCTGCGCAAGGGCCTGGCCAGACTCTCGCTGTCCGACAGCGCCTTTACCTATACTCCAGAAAACAGCGGCGCGCTGGGCACGGGCTTCCGCTGCGGCTACCTGGGCCTGCTGCACATGGACATCGTGCAGGAACGCCTCGAGCGCGAGTCAGGCCTGGACCTCGTGCAGACTGCGCCCAACGTGAGCTACGAGGTGCTGCAGACAGACGGCAGCGTCATTCGCGTGGACAGCGCGGCCGACATGCCTGAGGTGACCAAGATTCAGGAAATCCGCGAGCCCATCGTGCGCCTGAACGTCATCGCCCCCACGGATTGCATCGGCGACATCATGAAGCTCACGATCGAGCGCCGCGGCATCTACGAGAACCAGGAACACCTGGGCGCCGATCGCGTGATGCTGACCTACCGCGTGCCCCTGGCCGAGATCATCTTTGACTACTTTGACCGCCTGAAATCCATCACCCGCGGCTACGGCACGATGGACTACGAGATCATCGGTTTTGAGCCCGGCGATCTCGTCAAGCTGCGCATCCTCGTGGCCGGCGAGGACGTCGACGCCCTGAGCATGATCGTGCACCGCCATTTCGCGGAGACGCGGGGGCGCAAGGTGCTCGTGAAGCTGCGCGAAGAGATTCCGCGCCAGTTGTTCGTGATCAGCCTTCAGGCGGCCATCGGCGGCAAGATCATCGCCGGCGAAAAAATCTCCGCGCTGCGCAAGGACGTACTCGCCAAGTGCTACGGCGGCGACGTCAGCCGCAAGCGCAAACTCCTGGAAAAGCAGAAGCGCGGCAAGGCCCGCATGAAGATGATCGGCGGCGTCGAGGTGCCCCAGACCGCCTTCCTGAGCATCCTCCAGGTCAGCAACGAGGACTAGCACCGCAACGCCTAAAGGGCTCAATTATGGAAGCGTTGGCTGCCGGTGTCGTTTCCAGAGTTCAGCTTGCTGGAGATGACGTGCCCCCCGGCGGCGACATGGCTGCGTTGCGCGGCGAGCTGGATGCGCTCCTGAGTCACATCGACGACAGTTTCCGGCCGGGCCGCATGCGGCCATCTGCGCCAGAGTCGGCGGGCAGGTCAGCAGTCCGGATCGCAGGAGCGTCGAGGCCACGGCGCTTTGGGCCGGCGTTCCGCCTCGAACCTTGCCGGAGTTCCTCTCCCTGCACCGCTGGGATCATGACTTGATGATGTCGCGGCTTCGCGCGCTGATCATGCGCGAGCAAGGTGATGATCGCGCCGCGGCCGTGATGGACCAAACCAGCGTTCCCAGGAAGGGCGACGACGCCGTGGGCGTCAAGCGCCAGCACCGCGGCCAGAGCGGCAAGATGGACCACTGCATGGTCACTGTGCATCGGACCTGCGCGCGGGGCCCCTTCTCAGGGGGTTGAACAGGCGGGCCAGACCTGTGTCGTGGAAGTCCCCTGCTGCATTGTCGTCTGGCCCAGGGAAGCCAGGGCAGCGCGAACATGGCATCGCCGCACGTTTTCAGTCCTGCGCGTCACCCGTTCAGGCCTTCTTTTTCGAAGCCTTGGCTTTCCGCGGAGAACGCGCGGGCTTTTCTTTCTTTGCGGGCTTGGCGGCGCGAGGCTGCTTGCGGTCGTTCTGGGCCAGGCGAGCGAAGTACTCCTTCATGGGCTTGAAGTAGTAGTCCTCCCAGCCCTGCCTGTATTTGGGCCCGTCGCCGTCGGGCAGGGCGGTGTGTTTGAGCGTCAACCTGCAAGCGCCGCCGACGGCTTCGAGGGTGAGTTCGAGGCGCGAGTCCGGCGCGCCGGGCGGGAATTCGCTGGTGCGCCACTCCTGCACGATGCGCTGGTTCGCGGCCAGTTCGCGGGTGGTGCCCTCGATGTAGCCGTCCCAGGCCGTGAACAGGCCGCCGACGCGGGCGTCCACCGTGGCATCGCTGCCGGTCATGTCGCCGTGCCTGCTTGAGTCAAGCCATGATTCGTACACGGCCCTGGGTGAGGCGGGAATCGTGGCGCTTATCGTGAACGAGTCGGGCATGGAGTCAGGCTCCGTTGGAAGGCGCGTGTGAGCGCCAGAGCCAGGGCAAGCAGGGCCAGGGCCGGCCCCGGCTGCGTGCCCTCGGCGCTGAGGCAGCCGCCGCCCGCACTGCCGCCGCTGTCGGGGCCGGGCGTCTGCACCACGTTGAACGTGAACTGCTGGGTGTCGATGCCGCCGCCGCTGACCTGCACCGTAAACGTGTAACTGCCCGGCGTCGTGGGCGTGCCGCTGAGCGCGGCGGCCGCCACCGTGCTTGACGTGTCAAATGTCAGGCCCGGAGGCAGCGTCCCGCCCGCCAGGCTCCAGGCATAGGGTCCGCTGCCGCCCGTACAGGCGATGTTGACCGAATAGGGCACGCCGACCTGGGCTGCCAGCGAGGGGCTGGTCACGATGGTCGGCGGCGCGGGAGAGGCGCCCGTGGCCCCGGTGCCGATGATGCCCGCCGGCGGCGGTGTGGGCAAAGCCGTGCCGCCGGTTTCGTCGGCGCCAATGTCAAAGACTCCGCTGCGGGGATTCCCGTCATAGTCATCGGCAAAGCCGGCGACTGTCGTGCCCGCGTCAATGCAGGGGCTTGTGCCGAGCAGGTGCCAGTTTGCGCCCACCTGCGGGTCGCCCTCGGTCGAGCTGGCGTCGGTGCCGCTGGCGCTCTTCCAGCCTGAAAGGTTGAGGCCGTACTGCCCCGTGGGCTCCCACCAGTAAACAGCCGCGCCCCCTGTCTTGTAGTAGCGGTTGTGGCTCATGGTCAGCGTGCCGGCGTGGGAGTTGTTGCCCATGAACAGCATGGGCCGCGCGCTGGCGCTGCCGAGCACGATGATGTTGTTGCGGATCTCGCAGTCGCGGCAGGGCGTGGTCACGCTGCCGCCGCCCGTCAGCGTCAGGGTGCTGCTGGCAAAGCGGATGCCGCCGTTTTGCGACTTGGCCACGTTGATCATGGTGTTGTTGTAAACGCGGGCGCGCAGCGCCGCCTCGATGTCGATGCCGCTGCCCTCGCAGTCTTCGATGATGTTGTTGCGCGCGATGCAGTCGCGGCAGCCGTAGTACTCGGGGTTGGCGGTGGTGTCATAGAAGGCGGGGTCGCTGCTCTGGGCCAGGGAGATGCCCTTGCCGCCGCAGTTGCGGATCAGGCAGCGCTCGATGATAGAGCCGATGCTGCCGCCCTTGGGATAAAGCCCGTTGGTGGCGATGTCGTGGATGTAGCAGTCCTGCACCAGCATGGTGTCGCCGTTGACGTTGTCGATACCCTCGGCGTTGCTGGGGTCGCGCAGGCCGGAGTCATAGATCTCGCAGCGGCGGATGGTCACGTTGTCCGCGCCGGGAATCTTCACGCAGTCGCGGCCGCTGCCGTGGATGCGGCAGTCTTCAACGAGAGCGGGCCCGGCGTCAATCTTCACGCAGTAGTAGTAGCCGCCGACGATTTCCAGGCGGCGCGCCGTGCAGCCGCTGCCCGCGAAATAGAGCGTGACGTCCTGACCGCTGGTGCCGTTGGGCAGCACAATCGTGGCCCACTCGCCCGCGTAGCTCTGCACCGTCAGGTTGTTGCGCGTCATGTACACGCCGCCCGTGTAGGTGCCGGCGCGCAGGATCAGCGTGTCGCCGTGGTTGCTTTGCGTGTGGGCATAGGCCAGCGTCTGAAAAGGTGCACCGAGCGTTCCGCCGCCGGGCGTGTCGCTTCCTGTGGGCGAGAGGTAGATGTCGGCGGCGCAGAGCGGAGCGCAGAGCAGGACCATGAGGAGCGGCAGGCGCATGGACTCTCCCAGGGCAGGTTGGGGGCGAGTTTACACGGGCAGGAAGTGCTGTGACAAAAATAGAATGGCCAAAATCGGCGAATTCGCTGTCGCGCCCCCGCCCGCTTCCTAGCTTGAACCCGTGCGCCAGACTTTCTGGCGGATGTTCGAGCAGCCGAAGCCCCGTGCATCGAGTTTTGTTCGAAGTTTGAAGAGCGCCGGGTCTTCCCGGCTGAGAATGCCGCATCGCCACGGCGAGCGGAACGAGGAAAAGGTGTATGGCTACAGGTAATGTGAAGTGGTTCAACGATGCCAAGGGTTACGGATTCATCACGCAGGACGGCGGCGGCCCCGACGTCTTCGTGCACTACTCCGCGATCAAGAGCGACGGCTTCCGTTCACTCAAGGAAGGCGCGAAGGTTTCCTTCGAAGTGGGCAAGGGCGAAAAAGGCCTTGCCGCGCAGAACGTCACGGTTCTCTAGCTGACCGTGAGGCAGCCAGCGGCGGCGCGCAAGCGCCGCCGCTTTGCATTTGGCGCGCAAGCGCCGCCGCTTTGCATTTGGCGCGCAAGCGCCGCCGCTTTGCATTTGGCGCGCAAGCGCCGCTTTGCATTTGGCGCGCAAGCGCCGCCGCTTTGCATTTGGCGCGCAAGCGCCCCTAGGGCGTTCTGTGCAGATAGTGATAAGACTCCGGATTTGCCATGGCGCGGCTTGGCGGCGTTGATAACATGTTGGCGTTCGCGTTAGCTCCGCGGATCAGGCAGGCGCCGCTGCGAGGTGCAGTGGAGTGCGTCCTGTGGAATATCCGGTGCCCAGTGCAGCGCGTTTGCTTTCACGGCACCGGCGCAACGAGCCGCCAGGCGGGCTGATTCGGCGGCATAAGGAAATGTGGTTATGGCTACAGGTACTGTGAAGTGGTTCAACGACGCCAAGGGTTTTGGTTTCATCACGCAGGATGGCGGCGGGCCGGACGTGTTCGTTCACTACTCGGCTATCAAGCAGGAAGGTTTCAAGTCGCTCAAGGAAGGCCAGAAGGTCACCTTTGACGTCACTCAGGGCCAGAAGGGCTTGGCCGCTGCGAACGTCAAGATCGCCTAGCGAAATCCCTACAATCGTTGATGGGCTTGGCGCGCGTTGACCGAACGCGCGCCCAAGTCTATCTTTTAACCCTCAGCCGCCAACTTCCCGCGGTCCCTGAGCGCGTGCCTTCATGCCCCAGCAACTGGCCCGAAAACTCGCCGAGCAGCTCCAGCGGGCCCTTGTCGGCAAGCCTGACGTCGTGCGCCTCCTGCTTACCGGACTCATCGCCCGCGGCCATGTGCTGATTGAAGACCTGCCCGGTCTGGGCAAAACCACCCTCGCCCGGGCGCTTGCCCAGGCCGTCAACTGCCGCTTCTCGCGCGTCCAGTTCACGCCCGACCTTCTGCCGACGGACATCATCGGCACCTCCATCTTCCATCAGCGCGACGGCAGCTTCGAATTCCGCGAAGGCCCCATCTTCGCCAACATCGTGCTGGCCGACGAAATCAACCGCGCCACGCCGCGCACGCAAAGCGCCCTGCTGGAGGCCATGAGCGAACATCAGGTCTCGGCCGAAGGGGCCACGCGCAAACTGCCCGAGCCCTTCTTCGTCATTGCCACCCAGAACCCCGCTGAACACGCCGGCACCTATCCCCTGCCGGAAAGCCAGATTGACCGCTTCATGCTCAAGTTCGACGTCGGCTACCCCACCGTCGCCGACGAAAAGCGCATCCTCTTCGAACACGCCCAGAGCAGCACCCTCGCCGCCGTACAGCAGGTGCTTGTCCGTGAGGACGTCCTGCAGATGCAGGAGGCCGCCAGGCGCGTGCGGGTGGACCCCGCCATCGCCGATTACATCCTCGAGATCGTGCAGGAAACCCGCAACAACGCAAAGCTCGTCGCCGGCGTCAGCCCCCGCGGCAGCGTGGCGCTTTTCCGCGCCTCCCAGGCGCTGGCCATGATCGAGGGCCGCGATTTCGTCGTGCCCGACGACGTCAAGGCCCTGGCCGTGCCGGTGCTGGCCCATCGCATCGTCGAGCGCGCCAGCTTTGACCGGCGCGGCGGCAAGAGCGGCCAGGACGTGATCCGCCGCATCCTCGGCAAGGTGGCCGTCAACGCCTGACGGAACCGGGGCAGGCCGAAGGCGCGGCGGTGCGGCATCACTGTCCTGCCCTCCGGTCGGGGCTCCGCCCCTCTCTCCAGACAGGACAGCGAATCAGGCAAAGACCCTCATGGCACCAGGTACATCATTCGGGGGCAGGTCCAAGCGAAATCCATACTCCGGTGGGCCCATAGCCGAGAGGTTGTTCTACGTAGACGCCAAAGAGAGGTTGCTTGGCTGGATAGCACGCGAATATGACTATGAGGCTGCTGATTCGTTCTTGCGGTGGGTGGTATCGGCCTCCGGCCGATGCGTCTGCATCGCCGGAGCGGCCAAGCCACTCCGTACATCAATTCTGGCAATCCATTAGCAGGCTGTTGAAAGAGTGGCATCCAGCCACTTTTTCAACCTGGTTGGGCCAACATGATTTCGGCCCGACGTCCATTTCAAGCGGCCTTCCAGCCGCCTGAAATGCGCAAGCCTTCCGTGGCTTGCGTTCGCAGGCCGTGTTTCAACGCCTTCTAGCCCGGCGAGAGGGTCACTTCGGTCGTCAGGAGCTTTCCGGCCTCGAACTGCACGGGGACAATCACCTCCGCAAAGCCCGTGACGCGGATCTTCACCTGTGTCACCTCCGGCCCCAGGTACTGGGCCGCCACCGTGGGCTTGCTGAACGCCGGCGGCGTAGCCCAAGTGTCAAAGAGGCTGGCCTCCAGGGGCACCTCGCGCCCGGCGGCATCAAGGTAGACCAGCACGGCATCGGCGCACTGCTCCTGCGTGATGTCGGTGTTCGTGAAGGTCACGCGCAACTCGGCCGCGGCCACGAGTTCAACCTCCACACGGGCCGTCTTGCCCACCTCCACGGTCACGTTGGGTACGCGCTTGGCCAGATAGCCGGGAGCGCCCAGCACCAGGGTGTACTTGCCGGGCGGCAGGGTGCGCAGGGTCTTCTCGACACCCTCGGAGATCATGAAGAAGGCGTCGTCGGCCGAAGGCAGGGAAATGGCCTTGCCCGAGGCATCCTCAAGCGAGGGAACCACCACGCCAAAGCCGCTGCGCACGGGCTTGCCCACCAGCTTGGAGATCTTGATGGTCAGGTCGCCGCTGGTGCGGGTGATGTTGAAGTCGATGGCCAGATCGCCGTTGGTGACTTCGATTTCGCGCTCCACGCTGCCCACGCCGGCAAGGGTCGCCGTCAGGGTGTAGGTGCCCGTGGCCACGTTGTCGAAGCTGAAGACGCCATCTGAGTCGCAACTGGCCTCGCCCCGCAGCCAGTTCACGAGTTCGCCCGTCACCTGCGAATGGGGGCGCAACATCATGCGTACCTGGGCGCGCTCGGGCGCATCGTTAGCCGGCGTGGTCACGCTGCCCGACACCGTGAAGCCGCGGAAGTCATGGCTTACGGGGTACTCGCCCTCCTTGTCGAACTTGAACGTGACAATGGCCGGCACGGAGTCATTGGCCACGCGCGCATGCAGTTCGTAGCTGCCGGGCGTCAGGTTGCGGAACTCGAAGCGACCGTTGGCGTCCACCGTGCCCTGCTTGAATATGTTTTTCAGGGGACCCAGGCCCACCAGCACGCACACGCTGAACACGTTCTTGCCGTTCATGGTCAAGGTGCCGTGCAGATAGACACCGGACATCGGCTTGAGTTCCAGCGTGTAACGCGCGGTTTCGCCGGGCTTGACCACGAAGCTGCGCTTCTTCATGGCTTCGCTGTCCCACTCGCTGGTGTCCTTGTCCGTGCGAATCGTGTAGCTGCCGTCGGCGAGGTTCTTGATCAGCACGACGCCCTGGGCGTTCGTAACGCCTGAAAGCTGCCCGGCAACGGCGCCAAAGCCGCGCCAGAGCTCGACCCTCACCCCTTCAAGGGGTTTGCCATCCTCCAACACGGTAATTTCGGCTGCGCCCTTGAGGGCGATGACAAGTTCCAGCCCGTCGAGGTCTTCCGCCTCACGGATAACGAGGTCGTCGCGTTGCGCCAGGGCGCCGTCTGAATCGCTGGCGAGGGCGAGATAGGTTCCCGGCGGAACGTTCTTGAACTCAAAGCGGCCATCCTCGCCCGCGGATGCGCTTTCGCTGCCTTCACCTCCCGCAGCGGCACCCATGCCCGACTGCGCTCCAAACGACTTGTAGAACTGGTGGGCCTGGCTGCCGTGCAGCACCAGCGCCACCCGTGCCTGCGGCACCGGCGCACCCGCGGCATCCTTGACCAGGCCGCGCACGGCAGCGCCGTGGAGCACCACCAGGCTCAGTTCCGGCACGGCACCCTTGATTTCGAGCTTGTGCAGCAGCTCGGCGTAGCCATCCGCGTTGACTTTGACCTGCCAGCGTCCGTCGATGGCCCCATTGATGGAAAAGCGGCCATCGGCATTGGTCTGGGTTGATCCCACGGGCTCGGCAAAACTGCCCCAGGGCATGCCCTGGTCGCTCAGCTGCGAGAGCGTCACCTGCGCGTTGGCCACGGGCTCACCGGCACGGTTGGTGACGCGCCCCTTCACCGTCATGCCCGACCCCAGTTTGATGTCGCCCACGTCGGTCGTTTTGCCGGCAGAAACCTGCACTTTGGCGATGCCCTTGGCGTAACCCTGAGCGGTTGCCGAGATGGTCCAGCTGCCCGGCTCGAGGCTGTCGAGCTTGAAGCGGCCTTCGGCATCGCTGGTGCCGCTGGCCTGAACGTTGGCCCAGCGGGCGTCATCGCGCGAGGCTGAAACGGAAGCACTCAGAGGCTTGCCCGTCTCTTCATCGATCACGCGCCCCGTTACCGTGGCCGTCTGGCTCAGGGCGATTTCGCCCAGGTCCTTCTCGCCACCGTCGGACAATTCCACAAAACGCCGTGTCGCCCAGTAATCCTGCGCGGCATAACCCTCGGCCCAGACCGAGACGCCGTAGCGTGCCGCCGGAAGGTCATTGACGCTGAAGTAGCCCTCGTCGTTGGTCTGCAAGGTCCGTGGACCGCGGAAAGCCGACCAGTCGCGACGGCGTGTGGACTGCTCGTGCAGCTCCACGTGGGCGCCCTTGATGCCCTGGCGCGTCACGGCATCGGTGACCCGGCCGCGCAGGGCCACGGGAATGGCCAGTTCAAGCTCGACTTTCTCGGTCTGGCCCGCGGAAAGGCTCATGTAATTGGAGTGCGCGGGCGCAAACCCGGCCTCCGTGGCCACCACGACGAAGCCGGCCGTGAGGACCTCTTTGTCGCTGTCACTCTCCGAACGGTCTTCGCTGGCGCTGCGCGCCGTGCTCCAGCCGCCGTTGGACGCGGTCAGCTTCAGCACCAGAGTGAACTGCCCGTTGTTGTCCGTGGTGGTGCTGCCCTGCGGGTTGGAAGGAGGCCGCGAAGCCAGACGCCTGCTGTTCTCGTCGTCGCCACGCGACCAGCGCCCCCACAGGTTGCCGTCGCTGCTCTCGGCGGCCACCTTGACGCCGACGGCCGGGCGATTGTCGGAGCGATAGCGCACTTCGCCCGTCACGGTGACCTCGATGGTCTCGGTCTTCCAGACGATCGGGTCGGGGCCTTCGGTGCCGGGCTTGGGCGTCACGGGTTTCTCGGGGCCCTCCGGACCGCCGTTGCCGCCGTCTATGCCGGGTCCCCCGTCCTTGGGGCGAGGCTCTGCGGAGGCGCCGTCTTTGGGGTTGTTGCCCGGGGGCTTGCCGGAGTCGTTGGCGGGCCTGCCTGTGCGGGGTTTCACGGCCGCGCCGCCGTCTGACACTTCCGAGTCGCCCCCCTGGGCCATCGCGTTGGACGGGGGCCGCCGCGCGGCGTCGTTGCCGCTCAGGAGCAGATAGGCCCCGATGGAGCCTCCCAGAAGCAGGAACAGGACCAACAGGGCAATGGTGACCGTACTGTTGCGCATGCGGGCCTCTGGCTGGAGTGTGCGATGCAAGCTTCGTCAACGGCGACGGGCACTATCTTATACGTATCCGGGGGCTTTCTGTTCCAAAGGCACTCGGGATTTGGAGGACTGGCGCAAGCTTTTCCGCGCCCCGGGTTTATGAGGACCCGCCAGGGGCAGCCGGCCGCTGTTTCAAGGGTTCGCCGCGCCGGCGTTCATTGAAGATCAGGTCAGGATTGGTTCAATGGCCGGTTTGGATCGTCTTGGGCACCATGGCCGGCACAGCACAACTGGAGTCTCCCGTCAAGCGGACCGCGGGCCCCCCGGAGGGCGCGGCCAGGGCCGGCACCCCCGTGGCCCGCCCTGCGCCCTGGCGCTGGCTGTTTCGCGTCTTCCGATTTGAGGAGGCCGTGATCTTCGCGCTTCTGGCGGTGTTTGCGCTTGTGCTGCTCAGCGTCGATGGCGCCCCGGCCTTCAGCTACCTGTGGGCGGGCTTTACGTACAACTTTCACGGCAACGGCACCATGTGGATGTTCCTGCAGTGGTGCACGCTTGGCACTTTTGCCCTGCTGGTGGTGGCCGCCCTGCCCATGGCCGCCGGCGGCAAGGCGGCCCTTGTGATGCAGGGTGTCTGGCGCGGGCAGGAGGGCGTGCTGGGGCGCGCCAAAGCCACCTTGGCCTGGGGCGCGGGAGGCATCCGCGCCTATGTGCCGTTTCTGGCCTGCATGGGCGTCTATGAAATGCTCAAGCGGCTGATTCCCGCCGTGCGGGGCAGCCGGCTTTACGACGTAGAGATGGCACGCTTCGATTACTGGCTGCTGGGCGACCTGAGCGCAGCCATCGTACGCAAGGCCATGCACGCTGACTGGATCAACGCCCTGCTGGCAGCCCTGCCCTTTGAGCTGACACAACTCGACATTCATGAGGCCTGCTACATCTCCTATGTGTATGCGGCTCCCGCGCTGGCGCTCTCGCTCTGGTTTCTGGGCCGGCGCGAGCACTTTGACCGCTTCATCGGGGCCATTACGCTTTGCGGCGCCCTGGCCTATGTGGGTTATGTGCTCGTGCCCGTGGTCGGACCCAAGTACGTGTTTCCGGACCGCTGGCTAGAAGCCTCGCCGGCTGCCCTGAGCTTCATGGACGACATCAAGGGCATGAACCGTGACTGCTTCCCCAGCCTGCACACGGCCTGGACCACCCTGTTCCTGATCAGCGCCTGGCGTGGCTGCCGGCCCCTGTTCTGGGTCTACCTGCCGGTGGGCATCGGGGTTTACATCGCCACGCTCTACGGCGGGTATCACTACATTCCGGACATCATCGCGGGACACCTGCTGGCGATCTTTGCCTTCTGGGCAGCCAGGCCCCTGCGCGAGTGGTGGAACCGGCGCGCGGGATTCGGCGATTCCAAAGGCACGTCCGCCCTGTAATCCCCCGGTGGGCCCGACGATGGCAAGATCGCGCCGTGACCACGCACCGGCAGATTCTGGAGGAGTATCGCGGCTATCGGCGCGCCTGCATCTATGCCATCGTGGGGGCGTTCGCGCTCACGGGCCTGCAACTTGCGCTGATGCCCTGGCCCGGCGCGCTGGCATCACTGTGGTTGTTGGCCTATGTCCCGCCTGCCTGTTACGGCATCTGGCGCTGGCGCGCGCCGGGCCCTGCGGATCGACAACCGCGCTCGCGCAACGGACAATCTGAAATCGGCAGAGGCCGAATCGAAATCAGGGATGCCGCGTCGGGGGATCGCGCTTGATCAACATCAATACAGACCTGCTGGGCCGGCTGAAGAAGGCCGATTCCAGCGCGTGGTACGAGATGTGGGAAGTGTTCGGCCCGTCCATCGAGCGGCTGATCGGCTCCATTGCCTCGCGCTATTTCGGCCAGGAGACCATCAAGGACGTAAGCCAGGAGACTCTGGCCCGCGTCTATCAGGAGATCGCAAAATTTGATCCCAGGCGCGGCGTGAAGTTTTCGACCTGGCTCTACGCCATCGCCAAGCATGTGGTCTACAGCGAGCTGACCACGCGCAACGCGCAGAAGCGAGGCGGCGGCGTCAAACCCATGAGCCTCGACGACACCCTCCACGAGGTCAGCCAGCAGCCCCTGCCCGACCAGGAGTTTGAGGCCAATGTGTTCAGGGCCAAGGTGTACCGCGCGCTCAAGGAAGTTGAAAAGCAGAGCGAGTTTGCGGAGTTCGAGTGTTACCGCCTGCGCCTGACCCGCAACATGCAGGGCAAGGACATTTCGGCGGCGCTGGGCATCAGCGAGGCCAGCGTGAGCCGCTATCTCAAGCGCGTGCGCGACAGCCTGCGCCAGGCCATCGGGATGGCGGTGGCCGGCTACTCCTGGACGGACGACGAACGCGCCCAGCTCAAGACGAGCGGGTTGAACAGCGCCGATGACGACGCCTTCGACAACGCCTTGAGTGACGTCTACCTGACGGACGAAAAGTCGCGGCGCGATTACGGCAAGATGCAGAAGACGGCGCGCAGCGTCCGTTGAAAGCCCGAAAATGACAGCGCCCCGGGAGCCCGGGGCGCCGCGCCTTGCCGCATCGAGTTATTTGGTTTCGGCCGGCTTCAGTGCCGCCACCAGCTCGCGCACCTTCTGGGACAGCTTTTCGCCGCGCAGGCCGTCAGCAACGACTTTGCCTTCGGCGTCCAGCAGCACCGTGCGGGGGATGCTGTTGATGCCGTAGCGCTTGGCCATGCCGCTGGACCAGAAGCCGCCGTCATAAATCTGGCGCCAGGGCATCGCGGCCAGCTTGCTGCGGCCCTTGCCCGCGATGGTGTCACGCAGGGCCTGCTCGCCGTCCTTGTTGTCGAACGAGATGCCGATGATCTCGAAGCCCTGCTCGTGCAGCTCCTCGTACAGCTTGATCACCTCGGGCATGTCCTTGATGCAGGGTCCGCACCAGGTGGCCCAGAAGTCGAGGAGGACAATCTTGCCCTTGTAGTCGGCCGTGGAAATCGCCTTGCCGTCGAGGTCCTTGACCGTCATGACCTTGCCCCAGTCTTCGAAGGCCTCGCCTTCCTTGATGGCGGCCTTGTGGGCGCTGAGCACGACCCGCATCAGGTCGCGGTACACGCCGGGCTCCTTGGCTTCGGCCAGGGCCTTGTCCGTCGTCAATGCCTGGGTTACGGCTTTGACCGTGGCCTCATCCTTGCGGTTGAGGGCGTCCAGCAGCTTGATCTCGCCCACGGCCAGGGTTTTGGCCGCGTCGCCCTTGGCCTCGATCTCCATCTTCTTGACCGTGTCCGCCGCTTCCTTGGAGTACTTGTCGTGGCCGAGCTTGGCAATCAGGCTCCACTTGCGCCACTCTGCGGCGTCCTTGGCTTCGCCGTTGGACTTGAGGTAGAGGTCTGCGAGGCGGATGTAGCCTTCGTGGTTGGACGCGTACTGGCTCCTGGGACCGGCCCACTTGTAGAGCGTGTCGTGGTCCTTGGCGTCGGGGTTGGAGGCGATGTAGTCAGCGGCCCGCCTGAAGGCCTCGGCAAAGAAGGTGTGAATCTGCTCTTCGCTGGGGTTGCGGCCGAAGTCCTTGGTCAGCTCCTTGAAGCTGTCCATGACTTCCTTGGCCGAAGCATAGCTCTTGGGTTCTTCCTTGGCGGTGTCCTTCTCGCCCTTGGCCTCCTGGGCCAAAACTGTCGCCGCGGGGGCGGAAAGTGCCAAAGCCGCGCATACGGCCACCATACGAGTCCAACGCGTCATCCGGTTCTCCATGAAAAGGAAAGTGTTCACGCCCATGTTACGGCCGGCGCCGGCCGTCAAGGCAGACAAAATCGGAATGGGTGGTGGCCGCAAGGGCCCTTCGCCCTGCTAAAGTAGCCCCGTGCCTTCCCTGACCGGACACAGCCGTTGGCAGTCACGCAGCGCCTTCCTGGCCACCACCCTGATGGTTTTGCTGTGTGTCGGCGCGCCCTTTCACGTGACCCGGGGTCTGCTGGCTCACGGCGCCCTGTTCCTGCCCGTGCTGCTGCTGGTCTTTCTGCTGCTGGGTACGCCGCTCATGCGCCTGGCCCTGGCCATTGGCCAGATTCACCAGTCCATTCCCGGGCGCGATGCCGTCATCACCGTGCAGTGGCTGGTGCGCCTGCTGCTGGTGGGCCTGCTGCTGTTCGTGGCGGCGCGGGCCGCGGGCTGGATCTTCGCCGGAGCCGCCCACGACTTCCCTCCCCAGACCTTGCTGTATCAGCAGCGTGAACTGACAGAGGCCGCCGCCCAATGGCACGCCCAGCCCAGCAACGCCTTCCTGGCCGGCGCCACGAGCGTGCTGGGCTTCACCCTGCTGCTGGCGCTGGTGGCCGGCCGTGCCCGCGTCACCGGCCTGTCCTGGCTCGGTGCGCCGTTGCTGGGGGCCTGCATCACCCTGCTGCTGCTGGGCTTTGCCGTGGCACTCACCATGCCGGGGGCCGGCGCCCTGGCCGCCGTGAGTGCTCCCCCTCGGGCGGGTCCCCTTGTCAGCCTCGACTTCTGGGCCGATATCGGCCGCGTCACCCTTCTGGCCACGGGAGCGCAGGCGGGGGTCGTGGTCGCCGCGGGCTCGGGGCTGCCCGGCCGCGCGGAGATCGGGCGTGAGGCCCGCGTTCTGGTGTGCGGCATGGCCTTCATCCTTGTGCTGACAGGCATCTGCGGCCTGCTGCTGCTCAGTGCGCTGTGCCTGGAGCAGGGGCTGATTCCCCAGGCCCGCCATGCCGCTCCCTCGCTGCTGGTGCTGGACCTGGTGCCGGCCCTGGGCGAGCGGCTCTTTGCCTCCTGGCCCCCGGAGTGGCAGTTGCCGGAGATGGGCCGCCGCGTCACGGCCGCGTGGTGCTTCACGGTGGCGTTGGCGGGAAGCTTTGGCGCCTGTGGCCTGCTGATATCGCGCAGCCCCCTGCCGGACGCCTGGCGCTCGCGCACCGCGCGCTATGGCTACGCGGCGGCCCTGGTAGTCGCGGCGGCCCTGGCCATGGCGGCCTGGCAGGGCTCCCTGGAAATCCTGGACCCCCTGCTGGTCGTCCTGCCCGCCCTGCTGGGCCTGATGCGGCTCAACCTGGCCCGACGCCAGGGCGCGGGCCTGCGCGTGGCCAAGGCGGCCTTTGAGGCCCGCACGCCCGCCCTTGAGAAGCTGCATTTCAGCCTGGCCTTCAGCGTGGCCAGGCCGCTGCTGGTGGCGCTGGTCATCGTCGTGGCCGCTCAGCAGCGCGAGGGCGGGCTGGTTCTGGCGGCCTCGGCCGCCTGCTTTGCCCTCATGTGGCTTGGCAGCCTTCAGGCCGAGCCTGTGCGCGCGGCCACCATGCGTCTGCCCAAGGCGGCCCTGCTGCTGCTCGTGGCGGCTCCGGCGCTCCATGCGGCGTCAGCGCCGCCCACACTTCAGGAGCTGCACGCGCGCATTGCCGTGGAGTCGGATGACACGCGCCGCGCCGCACTGCGCCACGAATTTGAGGCGCGGCTGCGCCGTGGCGCAGGCCAGGACTTCGACGCGACGGCGGCCCGGGCCCTTGTGAGCCGGCAACTGGCCGCCCTGGGCAGGGCCACGGGGCCTGAGCGTGCCGGCCAGGCCGCCTGCCTGCAGGACGCCCTGGCCACGCTGCTGCTGGCCGATGAGTCGCCTGAAGCCCAGCAACTGGAGCACCAGGCGCTGGTGCCCAGCACGCGTGACGTGCAGCGCATTTTGGGCGCGCTGGAGGGCGCGCGGGTCCGTGATGAAGCGGGCCTGAGGTCGGCGTTCAAGGACATCGGGCTGCGCCTGGGGCGCGGCCGCGTGGCGAGGGCGGATTTCGATGGCGGGCAGGACGCCGCGGCCTGGGCCGCCCCGCTGGTGTCGGACATGGCGGAGATCTGGGGCACGGCGGGTCCGGAGGCGCGCATCATAAGGCGCGAGCTGGTGCGCGCTGCGGTGCAGGGGCGCACGCTGCTGCTGCCGGACGCGCGTGCCGGGGCGGTCTTTCTGGCCTGTCTGGCCCTGGCCTCGGCCCTGCTGACGGTTTCGCTGTGGCTGGCCCGGGGCTCGGCCCGGCCCGCGTGAAGCGCCGTTGAGCGAGGCGCGGCAACTTCGTATAAGGCGGTTTGAACGATCGTTTAACGCCGGAGCCAGCCGTGGACTTCAACTTGAATGAAGAGCTTCAACTGCTTCAGAAGACCGCCCGCGAGTTTGCCGAGTCTGAACTGAAGAAGCCTGCGCGCGAGATGGACGAGCGCGAGGAGTTCAACGTCGAGGTGTTCAGGAAGCTGGCTTCACTGGGGCTTGCGGGGCTCACGGTGCCGGAGCGTTTTGGCGGTTCGGGCTTCTACGAAAGCAACCTCGCCAACCAGGCGGCCTGCGTCGTTCTCGAGGAGATCAACCGCGTCTGCGCCAGCACCGGCGTGACCCTGTCGGTGCACATGAGCCTGTTCTCCAGCGCGCTCAACAAATGGGGCAGCGAAGAACTCAAGGCGCGCGTCCTGCCGAAAACCGCCAGCGGAGAGTGGATCGGAGCCTACTGCCTGAGTGAGGCCGGGGCCGGCTCCGACGCCGGCTCCCTCTCCTGCGCCGCCAGGAAGGTGGGCAGCGAGTACGTGCTCAACGGCAGCAAGCTATGGATCACCAGCGCACCCTACGCCGACGTCTATCTCGTCATGGCGCGCACCTCCAATGAGCATAAGACGCGCGGCATTTCGGCCTTCATTGTGGAGCGCTCCCGCAAGGGAGTCGTCATCGGCAAGAAGGAGAAGAAGATGGGCATCCGCGGCAGCGCCACGAGCGAAGTGCTGTTCGAGGATTGCCGCATTCCGGCCTCCAACCTCATCGGCGAGGAGGGCAAGGGCTTCACCATCGCCCTGGACACGCTCGATGGCGGGCGCATCGGTATCTCGGCCCAGGCCGTCGGCATTGCCCGCGCCTGCCTCGAAGACAGCATCGAGTACGCCAAGCAGCGCGAACAGTTCGGCAAGAAGATTGCCGAGTTCCAGGGCGTCCAGTGGATGCTGGCGGACATGGGCGTGAAGCTGGAAGCCGCTCGCCTGCTGATGTATCGCGCGGCCTTCCTGCGTGACAACGGCCAGCCCTGCGCCAAGGAAGCTGCCATGGCCAAGCTGTTCGCCAGCGAAATGGCCAACAAGGCGGCCAAGGATGCCGTGCAGATTTTCGGCGGCAACGGCTACTCGAAGGAGTACAACGTCGAGCGCTACTTCCGCGATGCCAAGATCACCGAGATCTACGAGGGAACCAGCCAGGTGCAGCGCATTGTGGTCAGCCGCGCGCTGATTTCCTGACACTGCGGGAAGTTTTCAAACGCCGCCTGCAAGCCACTGTGCAGGCGGCCCTGCTTGTCGCATAATTCAGGCTCCTACCGGGCACGCAGTCATGGCGGAAACCGAGTCCGATCCCATCCTTGGCCAGCAGTTCGGCAACGTCGTGGTCAAGGGCATCCTTGGCCGCGGCGGCATGGGCGCCGTGTACCTGGGATACCATCCCGGCCTGGACATGAAGGTGGCCGTCAAGCTGCTGCCGGACCTGTTTGTGGGTCGCAAGGAGTTGGTCGAGCGCTTCCTGCGCGAGGCCCGGCTTTCGGGCAAACTGCAGCACCCCAACATCGTGCGCACCCTGGATGTCGGTTACCAGAACGGCGTTTACTACCTGGTCATGGAGTACGTCGAGGGCGTGGACGCCCAGCGCCTGCTGCAGCACGAAGGCCGTTTCACGCCCATGCGCGCCATCAACATTGCGGGCTTCGTGGCCCGTGCCCTGGGCGAGGCCCACGCGCAGGGTGTGATTCACCGCGACATCAAGCCCGCCAACATCATGATCGGGCGGGACGGCAAGGTCAAAGTCACTGACTTCGGCCTGGCGCGCTCGCTCCAGACCACCACGGCCCTGACGCTCTCCAACCAGGTGCTGGGCACGCCCCACTACATGGCACCCGAGCAGATCAAGAGCATGGATATCGACGAGCGCGTCGACATCTACGCGCTGGGCATCACGCTCTGGCAGTTCCTCACGGGCACGCTGCCCTTTGACGGCCCCACTCCCATGGCGGTGCTCATGGCGGCCATCAACGACCCCTTGCCCATGCCCGACGAGCACTTCAAGAAGCTGCCGCGCGAGCTGCGCGAGGCCATCGTGGCCATGACCGCCAAAGACCCGCGCCGCCGCCTGCCCAACATCGCGGCGGTGCTGGCCGTGCTCAAGAAGGCGCGCGACGCCCTGCGCTCGGCCGGCCTCGACAGCACGGCGCCGCTCAAGGGCGGGTTGAGCACCTCCACGGACCCGGGCCACGGGCCCGACAGCGCGGGCTTTGACTCCGGCGCAGACGAAGCCGTGCGCCGCGCCTTGAACTCGGCCGTGTTGACGCGTCCGGCGGACGTCGGCAGCTTCACCAAGCCCCTGGGCCAGGCCGAGCTCGAAGCGCGCCGCCGCGAGCGCGAAGCCGAGGGCGGCATCCCCTCTCCCCAGCGCCCCACCGGCAAGCCCCTGCCGCCGGGACCCAAACGCCCCACCGATCGCGGCCACCATTGAGCCGGGGCCGCCATGTCTTCGTCCATCCTGCTGGAACTGACGCGGCGCTACCTTGAGCCGCACCGCCACTACCACACCCTTGAGCACATCGCCCATATGCTCGAGGGTGCGGCCCTTGCCGCCAGAAGCGAAGGTCACGCCCTGGCCGACGAGCAGATCATGGCCGTCTGGTTCCATGACGCCGTCTATGACCCGCGCGCGCTGGACAATGAAGAGAAGAGCGCGGCCCTGGCCGTCGCCATGCTGCGCGCCGAGGGACGGGAGGAGGCCTTCATCTCGCGCGTGGAGCGCATCGTGCTTGACACAAAGCAGCACGTGCCGAGCATCCCTCTGAGTCATGCCGTCATCGACGCCGACCTCCAGACCCTGGCACTGCCCTGGGAGGGCTACCTGAAGATCGGCGCCCTGATCCGCCGCGAGTACGCCTTTGTGGATGACGCCCAGTGGCGTCAGGGCCGCGCCCGCTTCTTTTCACAGTGGCTCCAGCGCGAGCGCATCTACCACACGCCCTGGGGCCTGCAACTGGAGTCCCAGGCGCGCAGCAATCTGGCGCGCACCGTCGCGGGTGAGGCCTGAGCTTCAGTCACGAGCCCGAGTTAAACGAAAGCCCGCCGCAGACGCGGCGGGCTTGAGGCCCTGCAAGCCGGGTTACTCAAAGCGCAGGTCATCCATGTAGATCTGACGGGTGCCCGTGAACGTCGTGGGTTCCATGACGATCTCGATGCGGGTAATGCTTGCCATGTTGACGCCGGTGAAGGCCGAAAGAGGAATCTGGGCCTCCACGAAGCGGTTGTAGTAGGGCTGCGCGCCGTTGTAGTCCGGCAGGTAGGTGGTGTTGGGTGCCGCGCGATCCCAGATCGTCACCAGAGAGGTGGCGTTGGCGGAATCCGTCAGCCGCACACGCACCGTCACCCAGTCGTATCCTTCCGTCGAAGTCTGCCCCAGACGGAAGATGACGCGTCGGCAGGCGTTGACGTCCTGGGCCGTGAAGTTCGTCTGGTAGGTGCAGTTGGTGCCGCTGGGAATGGTCATGATGTTGTGGCGGATGCCCAGCGACGCCATGTTGCCCAGGCTGGAGAAAATGGAGGCCTCCGAGCGCGAGCCGCCCGTGAAGCTGTTGCTGCCGCCGCGCAGGTTCGTGGCCGTGTTGGCGTCCTGGAAGTCATCAATCAGGATGCGTTCGGCCATGTTGCGCCAGCTGTTGATGCCGTAGTGGGCGCGGGTGGTGTCGCCGTTGGTCCACTTGTCGGCGAACAACACGCCATCGAGATAGCGGCCGTCGGCCTCCGAGTAGCGCTTGATGAACGCCGTCACCAGGTGCCACAGCCTCGCCTTCTGCTCCGGGGCCGTGATGTAGGGCGAGCCGTCGTTGGCGTGGGCATCACCCGTCTGATTGTGGTTGGCGCCGAAGATCGTGACCTGCGTGGCCGGGCCCACACTGCGGTCACCGTACTGGTCGGCAAACGGATACACCAGGTCGCCGTCACGCTCCGCCGCCAGAATCAGGGAGGGCAGGCGCGGCTGCAGCGTGGGGATGGCGCGGATGGCGAAGGTCCATGAGGTGGGGCTGCCGCCGGCGTCACTGCCGCTGAGGCCCGTAACGCCGGAGACGGTGTTGGTGTCATAGCGCAGATCAAAGGGCATGAAGTAGATCATGCCGCGGGCCTTGTTGTTGAAGTTGCGGACGTGGCTGGCGTGTGTGGCGCCGCCGCCGCGCGAGTGTCCGCCGATGAAGACTTTCAGGGGGTCGATCTTTCCGACAAAGGGGGCCGAGGAAGGCGCGGTCAGCGTGGCTGTGGAGGTATAGCCGGCCAGCATGGTGCCGGAGATGGTGCCGGTGGCGGCCTGGTTCAGCAGGAGCATGAAGTCCTGGGTGGCTTCCTGGAACGCGCCGCCGGACTGCATGCCCGCCGTGTAGTAGCCTGAGTCATAGGTGCTGTAGGGCGAGCGATAGGTGGCGGTGGCGGGCGTCGAGCTGGGGGCATAGAAGCTGAAGGCATCTTCCACGCTGACGGTGATGATGCCGTAGCTGGCCAGGTGCGCCCCGAGGCTGTTGTACTCGCGGAAGTGGAAGCCGCGCCCGCGGTGCATAACGAAGAGCGGCGCGGGGGTGGTGATGGTGGAGAGGTCGGGCGCCCAGATGCGCGCGGTGGTCTGGCGCGTGACGCCGTCGTAGGTGGAGGTGGTGCTGTAAAGGATGTCGAGGTAGGCCGTGGTCACCGGGGTGGCGCCGGTGGAAGGCAGGATGGTGAAGTTCTGCACGGCGAAGGTGCCGGTGTTGCGGAAGTTGGGCGCGGTGGCCGGAATCTCAGTTTCGGTGGCGCTGAAGACGTCAAGCTGGCAGCGCAGGGGCTGGGCGGTGGTGCCGCCCGTCTGGCGCGCATAAATGGTGAACTGGTACGAACCCGCGGTGCTGGGCACGCCGTTGATGGTGCCGTTGGCGCCGTCGAGCGAGAGGCCGGGGGGCAGGGTGCCGGAGAGCACGCCAAACGTGCCCGCCGTTCCCGTGGTGGTGCCGGCCAGCGCAAAGGAACCCCAGGGCCGGTCTGCCGTGGGATTGCCCACCAGGCTGTCAGAGTAGTTTGAACCCACGCGCACGGACTTCAGCACCACAAAGGGGCCAGGCTGGTCCACCAGGGTGTAGGAGATGACGTCAATGTCGATGGTCACCGTCGTGGGCGTGTGGGCCGGAGTCGCAAAGGTGCCTTCAAGGCGGTAGCCGCCGGCCGTGCCGATGGGCGAAGGAGTCACCTGGGCGGTTCCGCCTGAGAATGCCGCGGTGCTGGACTGCACGACGGCGGCCGTGGTGCGGTTGACCACCTGCCAGCTCAGCGACGAAATGGCGCCGGTGAACAGGTTGTTGAGCGCGTCGCGCACCTGGAAGTTGAAGGGGCTCCAGGCGCTGTTGATGACGACGGCCGTGGCGCCCGTCGCCGACACCGAGAAGTTGTAAAGGAACGTGATCGGGTTAGTCGTGACGCTGCTGGCCTCCGTCGAGCTGAGGGTGAAGGTGGCCGGCCCCGCGTTGTTGTAGCGCGCGCCGTTGATGGTCACCGTGCTGCCGGAACTGGCGGCGCTGGTGGTGCCGCTGAGCGTGCCGCCGCCGGACGCCACCGTGAGAGAGACCGTGATGGCCGGCGAAATGGCCACGGGCGTGCCGCTGGTGGCGCTGTTGATGGTGGCGCTCACCGAAAAGTTGCCGTTAACCAGGGGCGAGGCAGAGACGGTGGGGTTGGCCAGCACGAGGGAATCAAACGTGATCGTGCCCGAGGTGACCGTGCTGAAGCCCGGTGAAGAAGCCAGCAGCGAAATGGTCTCGTTCACGGAATAGCTCAGGCCCGAAAACACGGCGGAGCTGGAACCCGAAATCGTCTGCATCAGCGTGCCGCTGAGCGTGCCGCTGCCCGTGCTGGGGTTGCGCGCCACCGTGACATCGACGGGATAGGAAGGAACGACGGGCGCGAGCGTGCCGGGGTCCACCGTGCTGACGGCGACGGTGAACGTGCGCGGACGATACACCGTAGCGGACGGAATGGCGGTAAAGCGCAGATCCATCTGCGCGCCCACGTTGAAGGAAGCCGAGATGCCCGCCGCCGTGGCCTTGGGCCCGTTGACGGAAAGCGTGTAGGAGCCGACGGTGTCCAGCACCACGTTATTGAACGTCAGGGTCGAAGTGCCGTTGCCGGCCGACACGAAGCTTCCCACAAGGTTGCCGGGGCCCGAGGCCTTTGTCAGGGTCAGCGTCTCCACGCCGGACACGCTCATGGGCGTGCTGGTGCCGGGCACCAGGAAGTTCACGGTCACGGCAAAGGCGCGGTTGACCTGAATGCCGTTGACCGGCAGGGCGACGACCTGGATATCGTAGGGCTGCTGCACCACCGTGCCGCCGCCGCCGCCAAAGCCGGTGAAGACACTGCCGCTGCCCGTGCCGCCGCCGTCACAGGAGACGCCGTAGAGAGCCACACCTGCCACCGCCGCCAGCAACATCAACGCGCTCAGGGCGCGGGAAACTGACCTGGAATTCATGGGGCTTCCTCAGGGGTACTGTTGGGTTGTGTGAGCCAGGCGCTAGGCGCCCAGCAGGTACCATGCGCCGTCGACGCGAACGAGCAGGATGAAAATTTCTCCCGCGTTGCCGCCCACGTTGAACGTGACACGGGCCCGGTCTCCCGCTTCGTCGATGCGGGCCGGTTCCGCGCGGTGCGCCGCTTCCAGCTTGTCCCAGAGCTCGGGGTGCCAGAGGTACTGGCGCCAGCCCGCCTGGAGATCGTCCTGGGTCAGCTCCGTCCGCCCGGCCAGGCTTTCGAGGGTGCGGGCCAGCCAGGCGTTGTCGCCCCGCGCGCGCGCAGCGAAGATGCCCTCAATGAGGCCCTGAGGCGTGGCGTTGGTCATGGGAAAAGTGGTGTCTTCGGCCTTGGGCGAAGGCTCGCCCAGAGGCTTGAGTACCTCCGGGGCCGGGGCCCCTTCCTTGGGCAGGGCCGACTTGTCCGGCAGCACCGGCTGTCGTCTCTGTGTGACGATGTCCTGACTGTCGGACGCCAAAACTCCCGCAACGCCGCCACAAAGGACGCACATCGCGGCCACTGAAAAGATCAGTGCCTTGCGCATAGTGTTCTCCGCGTTCGGCCAGCCCCCAAGCAAGTCAAACGCCAGCTAAGGATGTATGTAGTATGCGACAAGTTTGGCTTCAGCCGTACAGCATGGCAAGAGCCAAGGGCCGAAAGTTCATACCTGCAGGGTTCATGCAGGCAGCCCTGCGTCAGGAGATGTTGCCTTGAGAACTCGCTACTATGCAGGCTGAGTCAGGGGTGTGTAGGCACCCTATCTGTCATCGCGGATCACAAGGTCCGAGACGTCCTCGTTGAGGATGCACTTGGCATCGGCGTCAAAGATGATCTTGATGTTCCGACCTGGCGAACCGTTTCTGGCGTTGATGCGTAACAGGTATTCGCGCACAGGTAGTTGGTCAAAGATGATCTGGTCCCTCTTGACCCTCTTTTCAATGGCGATGATGCCTCGGGCGTTGGGGTGCATCAGCCAGATGTAGTAGTCGTAGTCCGGATTACGGTTGATGAGGTTCAGCTCAATGCGCCCCTTTGCCGGCTGCATCGTCACTTCACCGAGATCTGTTGTTTCGCCCGACCTTATGACCGCTTTGTGTACCTCAACCTCATGGCCGAACGACTCGAGGAACACGGTGACCTCGCCGGGGGGCATCCCTTCCAACTCGGCGACTCCAGAGTAGCCGGCCGAGGCGCCGAACCCGAAGGCGCGTACCACCTCCTGCTCCGTTCTATAGTTTCGCCGATGATGCCAGTCCGGATAGGCGGTCTTGCGCAAATGCATCACCGAATTGGGCAGGGGACTGCCACCGGTGTCAACAAATCGGGCGCGCAATCTCCCTGCCACCGCGGCAGTGGCGTCGAACTCGTATGTCTTCCCTAGTTCCAGTTCGAAAAAAGGGCTTCGCCACACACCGGACCGCCCCGAGACTTGAACAACGTACTCACCGCCGGTATTGATGGCCCGTACCGTGTGCCATGTCTCGCCGCCCAGCGATTTGCCCTCGACCATGGGCGAGCCGTTGGCGCTGAACACAATGCAATCAACTGACTCGTCCCTTTCCCAACCGTTCAGGTGAACGATGATGTTGATCTGGTGGGGATCGGCGTCGATAACAAGCTTCCGGTAAGCGGGAATGTCGGGGAATCGGAATCGCCATTGAGGGAAGGCATTGAACCCCACCCTGTTGTGTTGGGCGCCCACCTGCACTTCAGCAACGCCGTTCGGCAAGTCGACGCTGATATCCTGGCCTGCAGCCAATAGTTGGCGACTCATGCTTGAATCAACGCCTTTGCCCGAAAACGAAATCCCGGCCTCACCCTCGAAGGGCTGTCCGTCGGCATAAACTATCGTGAAGGCGATACAATTCGAGACGCGCAGCACCACCGCGATGTCGCGGTCCTCTCCCAGAACGTGATAGGCGCACTCATTGGGTGCGAGCGAACCACCTGTATCGCCCGGTGAACTGAAAGCCAGCCCGGGGTTGACAGGGCACAGCAAAATCGCAGCCATGGTTGACGCTTCGCCGCAAATCTCAAATGTTCCCGCCTGCGAGGAAACACCCTCAAGTGTGCAGCGCTCAGCGGGTTTGCCGCGTTGTTCCACTGGAAGATCAAGTTGGCCGACCTGCCCCGCCATGTCGAAAATCGTGTAGCGGAACCTCCAGTGCATTACAGCCCCGCCTGCCTCGTCTTGAAAGCGCAGCACCACGCGTCGCCTGTTGAGCGCGGGCATCGGTTGATCTGGCAGTGGTTCCGGCGAAGATGCGGCCGACTTCCCCTCTTCCTTCGCGGACATCCCCCAAGCTACTGGTCGATTGTCCACCGGGTGGCGGTGCGCACTCTCACCTTCATTTGCCAAGCCGCGCGTCTCGCGGTCCGAAGACATTGACCATGGAACGAGCCACGCCGCGGCCAGCAAAGTCAGCAACAGCGCGCCCATCGAGATGGCGATCGACTTCCTGTGCAGTCTGAGGACACTCACGCTGACCCCTCAGCTAGTCCAGCGAAATCGTCATAAAGGGCGTCCCGTTGTCCATGGCTACGATGGTAGCGACGATGTCCTCTTCAACGTAGGCATCCGCATGAAGCGTAACCTCGGCACGGCTTGTAACCACGCTTCCGTTCGTGCTGACCATCAGCTTGAACCTGCACTCCGTGCCCGTGCAGGTCCAGTTTATCTGGGTGAACTTGTTGGGTTCGGTCGCGCTTCCCGGGTCACCGCTGACCTGTCCGTAGGCACTGAGGAACGAGTTCGGGGGCCTGATCGTACAATTGGGCTTGGCTTCACGAACGTAACTTTGACCACTGACTGTTGATTGGAAGTTGATCTTGGCGTTGGCGTTGCAACTGTAGGTTCCGCTTCCTGCCGTGTAATTCTGTGCCCAAGCCGTTGCGCGAACTTTCCCTGCCACCGTCACGTTCCAGCTCGGGCTTGAAGCACCCGTGATCGTTCCACGCCATTCCGCCTGCTCCCAGGCCATTGCGCCCCCGCTCTCCTCCTGTGCCAAGCCGCCACCGTTGAAGAGGGTGTAACCGGTTATCGAAGCCTCAGTTACAGAGTCTGTAGCGTCCACGACTCGCGACCAGGAGTCTGTACCCCAAGTCTGCTGGCCCGGGCCAGTCGGACCCATGCTCCATGTGGGATACCCCGGATCCTCCACTGCATCCGGCGCGGCAGTCACCGCCGGACCCATCAAGATGGCCAACGCCAGCAGTACCTTAAGCAGTTTCATGTTGTCCCTTTCCTGGGGATGGAAGTTGAAGTCGACATCTGGAGTCTAGCCCGCCCCCCCCCCCCCCCAAGTCCAATGTCACTTTCGTTTTCTAGCAATGCAAATTCTGTACGACGTGTGCATATTGTGCATTTCCTGCATGGGGACGTTCCACGTCTAGCGCAACGCACATGCCTTTATACCCTTGCCCCCCTTATGGCCGATCAACCCGCGCGCGTCCGCATTGCCCCCTCCCCCACAGGCGACCCCCACGTGGGCACCGCCTATATGGCCCTTTTCAACAAAGCCCTGGCCGACAAGACCCGCGGCCAGTTCCTCCTCCGCATCGAGGACACCGACCGCACCCGCTACGTGGCCGACAGCGAGAAGCAGATCTTCGAGTCCCTGCGATGGTTGGGCCTGAACTACGACGAGGGCCCTGACGTCGGCGGGCCCGTGGGCCCCTATCGCCAGAGCGAGCGCCTGCCCCTGTATAAGGAAGCCGCCGGACAGCTCGTCGCATCGGGCAAGGCCTACAAGTGCTTCTGCACCAACGAACGCCTCGAGGCCCTGCGCAAGATCCAGCAGGCTGAAAAATCCAAACATCAGGGCTACGACGGGCTCTGCCGGTCCCTCACCCCCGATGAAGTGGCCCGCAACGAGCGCGAGGGCAAGCCCTATGTCATCCGCCTCAAGATGCCGCGCGAGGGCGACATCGTGGTCGCGGACAAGTTCCGCGGCAGCGTGAGCTTTCCCGCCAGCGACCAGCAGGATGCCGTGCTGCTCAAGTCTGACGGATTCCCCACCTACCACCTGGCCAACATCGTCGATGATCACGCCATGGGCATCACCCATGTGATCCGCGCCGAGGAATGGATCGCGTCCTTGCCCCTGCACCACGAGCTGTACAAGGCCTTTGGCTGGCAGGAGCCCGTTTTTGCCCACATGCCGCTGCTGCGCAACAAGGACAAGAGCAAGATTTCCAAGCGCAAGAACCCCACGAGCCTGCTCTGGTACCGCGACGCCGGCTTCCTGCCCGAAGCGCTGGTGAACTTCCTCTCGCTCATGGGCTTTTCCATGCCCAATGACGTCGAGATCTTCAGCTACGACAGCTTCCTGTCCGAGTTCTCGCTCGACAAGGTCAACCTCGGGGGGCCCGTCTTCAACCTTGAGAAGCTGCTTTGGCTCAACGGCGAATACCTCAGGCGTCTAGCGCCCGAGGCCCTGGCCGAGCGTATTTACAGCCACGTCAAGCTGCTCATGGGGCGCGAGCGGGAATTCGCCGACGTGCCCGAGGAAGAGCAACCCAAGGACACCTTCCTCAAGGACTTCGAACAAAAGCGCCGCCGCTGGAGCCGCCGCCTCGCCGAGCTGGCCCCCGTTCTCATGCGCGCCTACGAACACCAGCGCGGCATGTTTCTCAGCGTCATGCCCCTGGTGACAGAGCGCCTGCACACTCTCTGCGAGGCCGCGGACTACCTGCCCATGTTCTTCGTCAGCGATTTCGACCTCAAGCCCGAGGACTTCGCCGGCAAGAAAACATCCCCGGCCGATGCCAAGAAGGCCCTGGTGGCCATGCGCGAGATTGTAGGCCGCCTCGACTTCGCCCACAGCGGCGCCAAGGAAACCCTCGACGCCGAGGGCCGCACCCGCGCCGAAGGCCTGGGGCTGAAGGTGGGAGACTTCTTTGCACCGGCCCGCGTGGCCATCACCGGCGCCAGGGTCAGCCCGCCTTTGATCGAAAGCATGATTGTGCTGGGCCCCAGCGAAACCCTGCGCCGTCTGGATCGCGCGATTGCCCTACTGCCCTGAAACCATGCTCTCGCGCGCCGAAATCGAGGAACTGTTTCCCGCCACGCGCAACCTCGTTTACCTCGACACGGCGTACCGTGGCCCGCTGTGCAAACCCGCGCGCGAGGCCGCCGAGGAATACCTGCGCAGCGTCAGCGAGCGCGGCTCGCTGGAGATTCAGCGCTACATCGAACTGCTGAACAACTGCCGCAAGCGGCTGGCGACCGTGTTCAACGCCAAGCCCGAGGAGTTCGTGTTTCTGGCCAACGCCACAGACGCGTTTTCGCGCGTCACGCTCGGCATCGACTGGCGCGAGGGCGACGAGGTGATCGCCCCCGAAAACGACTACCCCGGCCTGCTGCGCCCGCTGCTCGACCTGAGGCGGCGCGGCGTCAAGCTGGTGCTCGTGCCCGCGAAAGATGACTCCGTGTTCGCGGAGCAACTGCTCGCAGCCTGCACGCCGCGCACGCGGCTGATCGCGGCAAGCCACGTCAACTTCAGAACGGGCTCTTGTCTTGACGTGTCAACACTCTGCGCCGGGGCAAAGAAGAAGGGCGTGCTCACGGCGATTGACGTCGTGCAGTCGGCGGGCTGCCTGCAACTCGACTTCGGGGCGCTCGGCGTTGATTTCGGCACGTTTGCCGCCCGCAAGTGGTTCTGCGCGCTGGACACGCTTGGCATTTTCTATGTGCGTGAAGAGTCGCTCAACAAACTCACACCGCACACGCTGGGCCTGTTCAGCGTCGCCGAACCCCACAACTTTGACGCAATCGATCAGCCGCTGGCGTCGGGAGCCCGCCGCTTCATGCTCGGCGCTCCGCCCTATATCCAGATAGCCGCGTTCGATGCCGCGCTCGAGTTGTATCAACGTGCGGGAGCGGCCGAAGTCGAGCGCAGCGTTCTCGCGCTGCGCAAAGCGACGCGCGAGCGCGCGAAGGCCGCGAAGATCGGCTGCGTGGGCGAGGCCTGGCCCGCACAGGCCAAGTCGCCCATCGTGTGCTTGCGGCGCGAGGGCAGGCTGGCCGATGAATCGCTCGGGCCGCGCCTGCTGGAAAGGGGCATTGTCGCCAGCGTGCGCAAGGGCATCATTCGCGTCAGCCCCCATTGGTTCAACACTGAAACCGATGTCGATCGATTGTTTGACGCGCTCGCCGCGTTTGAACCGCGGAAATAGCCATCTCACGCCTGTGCGCCGGATCAGGGTGCCCGGCCATGGCTGGCCGGGCTGTCCATCTCACCCTGTCCATCCTGTTCATCCCTGCGCCTTTGCCTTTACCCGCCCGCCGCAAACGCTAAATTGCGCGCCTCCGGCTTAGGACAATCGCATGAACATCCTTGAACTCGTCCAGCGTGAAGGCGAGCGGCAGAAGTCTTCACTCAACCTCATCGCCAGCGAGAACTACGTCAGCGACTACGTGCGCGGCGTCCTGGGCACGGTGTTCACGAACAAATATGCCGAGGGCTACCCCGGCAAGCGCTGGTATGGGGGCTGCGAGTTCACGGACCAGGCCGAGCAGCACGCCATCGATCTGGCAAAACAACTGTTCAAAGCCGACCACGCCAATGTCCAGCCGCACTCCGGCACGCAGGCCAACCTGAGCGCCTATTTCGCCATGCTCAACCCCGGCGACAAAGTGCTGGCCTTCAAGCTCGAACACG
Organism: Planctomycetota bacterium; assembly: GCA_003576915.1. GTDB lineage: Bacteria > Planctomycetota > UBA8742 > UBA2392 > UBA2392 > UBA2392. The sequence continues at coordinate 45,875 of QEVF01000034.1, forward strand.
GCGGTCACCTCTCGCATGGCGCGCCCTTCAACGCCAGCGGCAAGTACTACAAATTCGTGCATTACGGCGTGCGCAAAGATGACGGTCTCATCGACGAAGCCGAGTTCGTGGCGCAGCTCGATGCTCACCCGGATATCAAACTCGTCGTCACCGGAGCGTCGAGCTACCCGCGCGCGATCAACTTCGAAAAGCTCGGCGCCATAGCCAAAGAGCGCGGCAAGTTGTTCATGGCCGACATCGCGCACATCTCGGGCCTTGTGGCTGCGGGCGTTCACCCAAGCCCCGTGCCCGTGAGCGACTTCGTTACGATGAGCACGCACAAGACGATCAGGGGCCCGCGCGGCGGCATGGTGCTTTGCTCCAAGAAATGGGCCAGCAAGCTCGATCGCGCGGTGTTCCCCGGCACGCAGGGCGGGCCGCTGGTTCACGTCATTGCCGCCAAGGCCGCCATGCTTGAAGAAGCGCTCAAGCCGGAGTTCGTGGCCTACCAGAAGCAGGTTGTCGCCAACGCCAAGGCCATGGCCAAGGCCTTCACGGAGATCAACCCCAGGCGCTATCGCGTGATCACCGGCGGCACCGACAACCATATGGTCATGGTCGATATCACCGGCACGGGCAAGAACGGCAAAGAAATCGAAGACCTGGTCGGCGCCCAGGGCGTGTATGTGAACAAGAACTTTATTCCCTATGACCCGCGCCCCAACACCGAAACCAGCGGCATGCGAGTCGGCACGCCCATGGTGACCACGCTGGGCGCGCGCGAGGCTGACATGCCGCGCATTGTGCAGTTCATCGACAAAGCGATTTCCGGCGAGAACGTGAAGCGAGAAGTCAGCGCCTTCATGTCTGAAATCGAAAGCCGCAGGTAGCGGATGTCCGGCCCGTATCGTCGTTGAACGTCGCACAGCGTGTTATAGTCCCGCCATGGCCGAAGAGTTCATCAAACCGTCGCACAAACCGATCAGGGATTACTACGCAGCCCTCGAAGCCCTGCGCGGCCAGGGCGGCAAGCGCGAGACAGAATTGCGCGCGGCGTTTCAGGAGCTATTGAGCAAACTCGCCCGCCAGCGCGGCTGGACCTTCATGCCCGAGCGCCCGATCATTCGTGACGGCAGGCGCGTCGTGCCCGACGGCACGCTGCTCGATGAAGGTGTGCCGCTGGGCCACTGGGAGGCCAAGGACGGCGACGACAAGCTGGCCATCGAGGTCAAGAAGAAGATCGAAAAAGGCTACCCCACTGACAACATCATCTTCGAGGACACGCATCAAGCGGTACTCATACAAGGCGGGCATGAGCAAAAGACCAGAAATCTCTACGACCCCGCCGACCTGTGCCTGCTGCTGAACCAGTTCTTCTCTTACGAGAAGCCCGTTCAGGTCTCGTTCAAGCAGGCGCTCGCCAAGTTCCGTGAAGACGTGCCGGTGCTCGCGCAGCACTTGCAGGATGCCTTGAAAAAGGCCCACGCCGACAACCCGGCTTTCAAGAAGGCTTTTGGCGACTTCTTTGACCTGTGCAAGTCGTCGCTGAACCCTGCGATCAGTCAGAGCACGGTCGATGAAATGCTGGTGCAACATCTGCTCACGGAGCGCATCTTTAGAAAAGTCTTCCATCAGGAAGACTTCACACGCCGCAACGTGATTGCCAACGAAGTCGAAAAAGTCATCGACGCGCTCAAGGCGCAGGAGTTCGACCGCAGCAAGTTTCTCAAGGGCCTCGATTACTTCTACAAGGCCATCGAAGCGCAGGCGGAAGACCTCGGCGATTACTCCGAGAAGCAAGAGTTATTGAACACGGTCTACGAGCGCTTCTTTCAGGGCTATTCGGTCAAGGTGGCCGACACCCACGGCATCGTTTACACGCCGCAGGCGATTGTCGATTTCATGTGCGCCAGCGTGGAAGAAGTGCTGCAAAAGGAGTTCGGCACAACACTCGGCGGCAAAGAGGTGAACATCCTCGACCCCTGCACGGGCACGGGCAATTTCATTGTGAATTTAATCAGGCGCATCCCGCGCGGCGACCTGGAGCGGGTCTACAAGCATCAGCTCTTCGCCAACGAAATCATGCTGCTGCCCTATTACATAGCCGCGCTGAACATTGAGCACGCCTATTGGGAGCGCACGAAAGAGTACGCGCCGTTCGAGGGCCTGTGTTTCGTGGACACGCTGGAACTGGCGGAAGACAAACGGCGCTCGCTCGGCTTCATGACCAAGGAAAACGCCCAGCGCGTGGAACGCCAGCGCAAGGCGCCGATCACGGTCATCATCGGCAACCCGCCCTACAACGCGCATCAGGAGAGCGAGAACGATAAGAACAAGAACAGAAGTTACGATGTCATAGAGGAGCGTATTCGCAACACCTACGCGGCGGATTCCAACGCAACGCTAAAGACCCAGCTATACGACCCATACGTCAAGTTCTTTCGCTGGGCGATTGACCGATTGGGAGAACGTGACGGCATTGTCTGCTACGTGAGCAACAACAGTTTTGTTGACCAATTCGCCTTTGACGGGATGAGGAGACACCTGCTCAAGGACTTCACCCACATCTACCATGTCGATTTGCACGGCAACGTGCGCCAGAACCCCAAGCTCAGCGGCACGACGCACAACGTGTTCGGCATTCAGGTGGGTGTGGGTATCACCGTGGCCGTACGCAGCAAGAAACACAAAAGCGGCGCGATTGACTATACGCGCGCTGCAGAAACCTGGCGAAAAGAACAGAAATACGCGTGGCTGGCGGAACAAAAGACCATTGGTGGCGTGAAATGGCGGCGACTCAAGCCAAATGCTAGGGCTACTTGGCTGGTGCCTCCAGAAACAGAGGAATTCGCGTCGTTTCTTCCACTGGGTAGTAAAGAATTAAAGGGCGAAGCCAATCCGAACTCCCGAACGGTCTTTGGTTTGTATTCGGGCGGGGTGGTAACCAGAAGGGACAATGTTGTTTTCGACTTTTCTGTCGATCCGCTGCGAACGCGAATGGCGCGATTTGTGGAGGACTACAACTCCGAGATAGACCGATACAAGCGGGCTAAACAGCCTGACAACATTGACGAGTTCGTAAGTGTTGAGCGAGTCAAATGGGACGTGACACTCAAGGGCAACTTGCGCCGACTGCATTACGGTGAATTTGACCAATCGGTTATCCGCGAAGCTCTTTATCGGCCCTTTTCACGTCGCCAACTCTACTTCGATCGCCTATTCATCAGTGCAGTTTGTCTTCAGCATTACTTTTTCCCGAACACCGGCTCGGAAAAGCAGAATCGAGCCGTGGTGACAAGTGATGTCGCGTATCGAGCGAAAGAGTTTAACGCGCTGATGACAAACCAAGTTACAGACACGCATCTTTGCGCCTCAGTTGATGCGCACCAATGCTTCCCGTTCTACGTCTATGACGAGGACGGCAAGAACCGGCGGGAGAACATCACCGACTGGGCTTTAAAAACCTTCCGCGAGGCCTACGGCGACAAGACCATCTCCAAGTGGGACATTTTCCATTACGTCTACGCCATGCTCCACCATCGCGGCTACCGCGAGAAGTTCAAGGACTGTTTAAAGCGCGAGCTGCCGCGCATTCCTTTTGCCGGGTTTGAAAGTGGCGCGTCCGTCTCGGCCGTGTCCGCCTCCAGGCGCGCGACAAAGGCTAAGGCCACGGGCGGGACGCCCGTGCCACTGGAGTCCTTTCGCGCGTTCGTGGCCGCGGGCGAAAAGCTCGCCAAACTGCATCTTGACTATGAAAAGCTCGACCCCTGGCCGCTGAAGCAAGCCATCAAGGAAGGCGCCAAGAACCAAGACCTCTGGCGCGTCGAGAAAATGCGCCTCTCCAAAGACAAGAAATCGCTCACTGTCAACGAGTGGGTCACGCTCGACGGCATCCCGCCGCGCTGCTTTGAATACCGGCTTGGCAATCGCAGCGCGCTGGAATGGGTGATCGACCAATATCAGGTCAGCGAAGACAAAAAGTCCGGCATCCGCAGCGACCCCAACCGCGAAGACGACCCCGAATATATCGTGCGGCTCGTGAAGCAAGTCGTGCGCGTGAGCATGGAAACGCTCGACATCATCGACAGCCTGCCAAAATCCTACGGCGGGCCGCCGCCCGCTAAAGCGGAATTGTGACAACCGCCGTCGTGCCCTGGCCGGGTTTGCTTTCCAGCGTGACCTCCCAGCCCATCTGCCGCGCGTATTCGCGCGTCAGCCACAGGCCAAGGCCCGTGCCTGCGCCCTGCTCGTTGGCTCTGGCGCCGCGCGAAAACCTCTGAAACAGGCGCGGCTTGTCCTCGTCCGCGATTCCGGCGCCTTCATCGATGATGCGCACGATGAGCTTGGCGTCCCTGGTTTCACTCGTAATGCGCACGGGCTTGGCCGCGTCGCGGCTGTACTTCAGGCCGTTGTCGATGAGGTTGAAGAACACCTGCTGCGCCGCTGCGCGGTCCAGCCTTACGGCGGGCAGGTCTTGCGTCTCGTTGATGATCTCGCGCCCGGCATGGGCGCGCAGCGCGGCTTCAATCGCTGCTTCCAGCGTTTCGGCCAGCGGCGCCCGGGCGATTTCAACCTTGAAAGAGCCGCGCTCGATCCTGGCGGCGAGCAGGATCATCTCCACGAGGCGGGTGAGGCGCTCTTCCTCGGCGAGGATGCGCGAGGCGTGTTGCTCGACTTTTTCGTTCCCCGCCGTCTTGGCCTGGCCAATGAGCAGTTCCGTGAACAGGCGCATGGCGGTAAGCGGCGTTCGTAACTCGTGGCTGACGGCGGCCACGAATTCGCCCTGCTGCCGCGCCAAGGCCTCGCTGCGCGAAACGGTGCGGTGAAGTGCAAAGGCGAATGCGAGCACGAGCAAAAGGTAACCGGCGCCCATGAGCGCGTAGTTCTGGCGTGTGCGCGCGAGCCGCTCTGAAATCGCCGCGCGGTCGGGAAGTGCGACCTTCGGTCCTGGAAGGGCCAGTTGCAGCCAGAGTTCGCCGTCGCCTGAATCGTTCCAGATCGTGCCGACGGGGTAGTTGATGCGTTGCTCCGCCGAGGCGAGAAAGCCCCTCACGAAATCTTCGCCCAAGCGCTCACGCGCCCAGGCACCCTGCGCATGATCAACGTCCACCACGAAGCCCTGGATGACCTGCTCCGAGGGTGTGCGCACCGTGCGCCAGAAGACCATCGCCGGCCGCTCCCCGCTGCGCGTGTAGACGCAGTAGGGGTAGATCTGAACCAGTGAATCTCCATAGAGGTCATCGACCCCGGGCGGGCGCCTTAGGTCGCGCCAGGGGTCTTCGGTGTTCTCCTTCCGGCTCTGCTTCTTCTCCACCTGCGCGCTGCGCGCCTTGTTGGCCACTTCCTGCGCGTTGGCATTGACTACCAGCAGCTCGTTGGACACAAGCTGGACCTTGTCCGGCTTGTCTCCGCTGCGCGCCTGCAGAAACTGCGTTGTGACCTCCCCCTGCGCGGGCTTCAGCTGCAACTTCTCAATGGGCGTCGACAGAATCCACGGAAGTTCCTCGGCCAGGGATTTCAGCCCGGTACGCACCGTCTGCTCAAAGGATGAAGAGAGCGGCGCCTGCGCCTGATAGGACTCCAGTTCGGCCTGACCCTGTTCCGGAAAGTGCGGCGAGGTGTAGCGAACGGGCCCGCCGTCACTGCTCAGTTGGAAGTAGAACTTGATGAGCGGGTCCGCGGGCCTGTCGGCAATGGGGGAGCGAACCACGCTGGGCGCCTGGGACTGAACATTCAACGGGGCACGCCAATGTTGAAACTCCGTGAACTCACGATTCAGCTCAACGCGCAGCAGGTTCCGAAGGTCACGCTCGTCCCTGGCTTGGGCGGTCCTGATCTGGGCGAGCGCTGCGTCCTCACCGTCCATGATCTGTCGGTGGTACTCTCGCTCCAGTTGGGGGCCTGCATACATGCTCAACACCGCCAGCGGGATCAAACCCACCGCGACGTAAAGCAGCATGGCTATGCGGATCCTCTTCACCGATCACGCTTCCCAGCGGTAGCCCGCGTCGCGCACGGTCACGATCACGCGCGGCTTCTCTTTGTCGGCCTCAATCTTTGCGCGCAGCTTGGCCACGGCCATGTCCACCGTGCGCGTGGCCACGGCTTCTTTGTAGCCCCAGACCCTTGTGAGCAGTTCGTCGCGGCTTACGGCCGCCGGCCGCGCCTTGATCAGGTATTTCACCAGCTCGACTTCCAGTTGCGTCAGGGCCGTGGCCTGCCCGTCGCGCAGCACCTCGCCCCGCACCAGGTCCAGCCTGCAGCCCGGCAGCGCCAGGGGCGCGTTGAATGCGGCCTGGGCGCGGCGCAACTGGGCGTCCACACGGGCGTGCAGTTCGGCCAGGCGAAAGGGCTTGGTGATGTAATCGTCGGCGCCGGCCTTGAGACCCTCGACCACCTGCTGCTCGTCGGCCAATGCAGTGAGCATGATGATGGGCAAAGTCGCGCCCTGGGCGCGCAGCCGCCTGCACACTTCCATGCCGTGCAGGCCGGGCAGCATCAGGTCAAGGAGCACGAGGTCGGGCTTGAAACTCTGGACGGCGTTTAAGGCGGCGTCGCCGCGCGCGCAGGTTTCAACGGCAAAGCCCTCGCCCGCGAAGGTTTCATGGAGGCCAATCCGCAGGGATTCTTCGTCTTCAACGATGAGTATGCGCGATGGGGCCACCGTTACCTCCGCCGATATTGTCCATCAAAAGCGCCCAGCGCCAAGGCCGGCCTGACTTCGCGGCGTAAAAGCGGTGTAAATGAATGGACCCTTCAGGCACCGGCTTGCCGACGCCGGCGGGGCTTCAGCGTTTGGGACGGGACCTGTGGTCGTTCACGATCTTCTCAACCACGCCGGGGTCGGCCAGGGTCGTGATGTCGCCCAACTGGGAATACTCGCCCGCGGCTATTTTGCGCAGGATGCGCCGCATGATCTTGCCGCTGCGCGTCTTGGGCAGGCCCGCCACGACCTGGATGTGATCTGGGGTCGCGATGGGGCCGATTTCCCGCCGCACCGCGTTCTTGAAGGCCCCGATGAGCTCTTCGGGGTCTTCCTTCTCGTATTCGGGCTTGATGACCACGAAGGCGTAGATGCCCGTGCCCTTGATGTCATGGGGAAAGCCGGTGACCGCGGCTTCGGCCACGGCCTCGTGGGTGATCAGCGCGCTCTCGATTTCCGCCGTACCCAGGCGGTGGCCGCTGACATTGATGACGTCGTCCACGCGGCCCGTGATCCAGTAGTAGCCGTCTTCATCGCGCCGGCAGCCGTCACCGGTGAAGTAGAGCCCGGGGTATGCGGAGAAGTAGGTCTGCTTGAAGCGGGAGTGGTCGCCGTAGATCGTGCGCGCCTGGCCGGGCCAGGAGCCCCGCAGGCAGAGGTTGCCGGAGATGTCGTTGCCGTGGATCTCGTTGCCCTTGTCGTCGACCACTACCGGCTGCACGCCAAAGAAGGGCAGCGTGGCCGAGCCCGGCTTGCAGGGCGTTACGCCGGGAAGAGGCGAAATGAGGATGCCGCCCGTCTCCGTCTGCCACCAGGTGTCAACGACGGCACAGCGGCCCTCTCCCACGACATCGTGATACCACTGCCAGACTTCCGGGTTGATGGGCTCGCCCACGCTGCCCAGCACGCGCAGGCTGTCACGCTTGTACTTCGTGACGTGGCTGTCTCCCTCGCGCAGGATGGCGCGCAGGGCCGTGGGCGCCGTGTAGAAGATCGTCGCGCCGATGTCATCCACCACCTGCCAGTAGCGCCCGGCATCGGGGTAGGTGGGGATGCTCTCGAAGATCACCGTCGTGGCGCCGTTGGCCAGCGGGCCATAGACGATATAGCTGTGGCCCGTGACCCAGCCCACGTCGGCGGCACAGAAGTGGATGTCATCTTCGTGGCAATCGAACACCAGCTTGTGAGTCAGGGAAGCGTAGAGCAGGTAGCCCGCCGTGGTGTGCAGCAACCCCTTGGGTTTGCCTGTGCTGCCGCTGGTGTAAAGGACGAAGAGCGGGTCTTCGCTGTGCATCCACTCGCAGGGGCAGGTGCTGCGCTGGCGCTCCATCTCCTCATCCAGCCAGAAGTCCCGCCCGGCCTGCATGGGAACCTCCGTGGGGGTGCGCCGCGCCACCAGTACTGCCTTGACCTGCTCGAGCCCTTCAATGGCAGCGTCAGCCGTCTTCTTCAGGGGCAGCTTCTTGCCGCCGCGCAGGCCCTCATTGCTGGTGATGAGCACCTTGCAGCCGGCATCCATGATGCGGCCCCGCAGAGACTCCGCTGAGAAGCCGCCAAAGACGACGCTGTGCACGGCGCCGATGCGGGCGCAGGCCAGCATGGCGTAGGCCGCCTCCGGGATCATGGGCAGGTAAATGCATACACGGTCGCCCTTTTTTACGCCGTGGGCCAGCAGCACGTTGGCGACCTTGGCCACGTTGTGCTTGAGCTCGCGGTAGTTGATGTACTCGTACTGACCGGGCTCGTCCTTGGCCCAGATGATGGCGGTCTTGCCGGGTGTGGCCGTCGCATGGCGATCGACGCAATTGAAGCATGCGTTGAGCATGCCGCCCCCGAACCAGGCGAAGTCCACGGCCTTGTGGTCGTAGTCGATGATGCTGTGGGGGTGATGAAACCAGGTCAGGCTCTGGGCCTGCTTGCGCCAGAAATGGTCGGGTTCGCGCAGCGACCAATAGTAAAGCTGCTTGTACTCCTCAATGCTCTTGATGTGGGCTCGCCGCGCGACGTGTTTCTTGACGGGAATCATGGGCATGGCTCTCTCCGGCGCGAGACTTTACCAGCGCGCCTTGGGCCCGCCACATTTCCGGTTGCCGCGCCCTGGCGGGGCCTTTGGCAGCGCCCGATCAAGCCTGCGCGGCAAGGGCGTTCGATGACTGGCGGCGCCCATGCAACAAGAATGTCATTAGTGAGCAGCAACATGGGAACTGTGCTGACAGGCCTGGAAAGCCCAAATCTGGGCTTTCCAGGGCATCGTGAACTAACTGGTTAGCATTTTGTAGCCGTTGCATGACAGAATTGTGGCATTCGCGGAGGCAGCTATTAACTTCAATCCCCTCTCAACCAGCTCAATTGAACTCGATCGCAGGAGACTTCTCCATGTGGCGCGACAGGTTTATCGCATTGGTGTTGGTCGTTTTCGGCTTTGCAGGCGCCGCCCAAGCCCAGACCTGGGTGTTGGGGCAACCATCAACGGCCGCCGGCACCGGCATCACCTGGTATGGAGCCACCACCAGTCAGTGGAACATGGGCTATGAGTTCACCTGTAACGTCTCCAACGTCACTGTGACACACCTGGGCTGCGCCTGGCCCGACACCGAAGCTCACGCCTGTGCATTGTTCAACGCCACCACCCAGGCCTTGATCGCACAGGTCACGACCTCAACGGCCGCCACCGCCGGCGCCTGGCGTTCGGGCGCGCTGACTACCCCCGTGGTCCTGACCCAGGGCCAGAACTACGTCGTGGCCTCCCTCAAGAGCGCCACCCAGGGCTACATCGGCGTGAACTCCAGCGCCCCCGCGGCGTGGCACCCCACGGCGGGAGCCATTACCCACATCCGTGACCGCTGGGCCAGCACGACTACGGTGACCACTTTCCCCTCCAGCACCAGCAGCCAATGGCACTGGGGCCCCGCCGACTTCGCTTACACCACGGGGCCGGGGATCACCGTCGCGGCCACGGCGGGGACGTCCCAGAACGTTTATGCGAACTCCACCGGCACCGGCGGCAACGGCATCTCCGCCGGAACCTTCACCCTCAGCGCCAACAGCTCCGGCGCGGCTACCCTCAACAGCATCAACATCACGGCCCAGGGCACGGGCAACGACTCCAACGCCT
>QEVF01000035.1 GCA_003576915.1 Planctomycetota bacterium
CTCAGAAAGGCCGCACCAGTCACTGAACTACATGAGCCCGGAACAGTTCCGGGCCCAACAACAGGAACAGGTGGCTTGATTTCGGGGGAGCACTACAATAATGGCAAAGATTGAATCTCGCTACGCCGACGTTAGGTTGACGCTAGACACTCCCAGCTCTGTCAACCCAGACGAGGGACCGGCGAACCATCGTCATCACCGCCTGCCACATGCCAAGTTGAATGCGGGTGAACGAACTCTTTGGGTAGCAGCCTCGGTTGGGAGCCAGCCTAAAGGACCCAAGCTAGGGGCGACGATTCGAACTCCTGACACGCCGGATGATTCGGTGTCTTTCGTTGAAAAACTGCCTGCCGGGCACAATCTGGAGCGCGAGCGGCATGGAGAATGGGAGTATCTCGCCGTGCCTCGGGAGTGCTTTGCCAAAGCAGGTAGATATCGCATCGACGTGGACGGTTACATGCCTTGTCTAGATTTTCTCACAGCATAATTGCGCGTCACGTCGAACAAATCCTCGATGCGTTCTCTTTCTACTTCTTGTCGCGCAGGACTCTCTCTTTTGCGCGGGCAGGAGTGCCCACGCCACTGGATTCGGCGGGCGCCACCCACAGGCCGTTGTCGTCGAAGTAGCCTTCCTGGGCTTTCTTGGCGGCGATGGTGGCTTTCTTCCTTCTCAGGTCCTCGCGGTCCTTGCTCATCGGCATGGCCTTCAGGTCCGCCGGTGCGCGGCCTTTGCCTAAATCCGTGAAATTGTCCATGCGCACGGCGCATAGGTCGCCGCACATCGTGCACACGTCCGAGTCGTAATCCTCGCTCGTTTCGCGGAACCTTCTGGCTTCCTTGGGGTCGATGGCACAGGCGAACATCGTTTCCCAGTCGAGCTTCTTGCGGGCCGCGCTCATTTTGTCGTTGATGCGCTTGGCGTAGGGGATTCCTTTGCCGAGGTCGCCGGATTGCGCCGCGATGCGTGTTGCGATCACGCCTTGGCGCACGTCGTCGGCGTTGGGCAGGCGCAAATGCTCGGCTGGCGTCACATAGCAGAGCATGTCGGCGCCGGCAGCACTCGCTACCGCGCCGCCAATCGCTCCCGTGATGTGGTCGTAGCCCGCACCCGTGTCGATCGTCAGCGGGCCCAGCACGTAAAACGGCGCGCCGTGGCAGAGTCTCTTCTGCAAGAGGACGTTGGCCGCGATCTGGTTGATGGGTACGTGGCCCGGCCCCTCGATCATGACCTGCACGCCTTTGTCCCAGGCCCGCTTGGTCAGCTCGCCCAAGATAAGCAACTCCTGAATCTGCGCGGCGTCCGTCGCGTCGCCCGTGCCACCGGGACGCAGCGAGTCGCCCAGCGAGAAAGTCATGTCGTAGCGCGCGGCTATCTCGCAAAGCTCGTCAAAGAACTCGTAGAGCGGATTCTCCTTGCCCGTCGCGCGCATCCATGCCGCGTGCACGCTGCCGCCTTTGGAAACGATGCCGACGATGCGCTGGCGGCCGTCAACATACTTCAGGGTCTGCCGCGTGATGCCGCAATGAACGGTGATGTAATCCACGCCCTGCTCGCCCTGCTTCTCGACTTCGTTGAGCAGGCGGCGCGCGGTGAAATCGGCAAAGCTGCCGCCCTTTAGGATGTTGTCGCTCATGGCGCCGTAAATGGGCACGGTACCGACCATGACGCTGGAGTTCTTGATCACGCTTTCGCGGATGTGGTCAAGGTCCTGGTATCCGCTGGAGAGGTCCATGACGCTGTCGCTGCCGTACTCAATGGCGACCCGCAGCTTTTCCAGCTCTTCCTCGAGCTTGCCGTGATCACTGCTGATGCCGAGGTTGGCGTTGACCTTCGTGCGCGTTCTCGCGCCGATGGCGCGCGGCGCAAAATGGTGGTTGACGTTCCTGGGAATGACAAGCTGGCCCGAAGCGACCAGATCACGGACTTCTTCCGGGGTCAGCTCTTCCTCGCGGGCCACATGGGCCATTTCCTCGGTGATCTTGCCCGCCCTGGCGGACTGAAGTTGAGTTGGCATGAAGTGCTCGCTTGTGTACGCCCCACCCGGACAACTGGACTAAACAAGTCCGATTCGCAGGCAAGAATAGAACCGCGCTGCCACCCTGCCAGTAGGGAAACAGGCCGGCACTTGGTCAGATAGCCGCGCGCTTGCGCTTGCCGGGCATTGAGCGCTTGATCGAAAGTTCATCGGCCAGCAGGAGCGCCTGGAGCATGGCGCCTTCGTCAGCCGTCTGGCGCCCTGCAATATCGAAGGCCGTACCGTGATCCGGTGCGGTGCGCACGACCGGCAGGCCCAAGGTCAGGTTGACACCGCTTTCGAAGGCCAGGGTCTTGACCGCAACGAGCCCCTGGTCATGGTACATGGCGACCACGGCGTCGAACTGACCTTTGCGGGCCTGGGCAAAGGCGCTGTCTGCGGCCAGGGGGCCAGCCAAGTGAATGCCCTTGGCATCGATGGCCTCCAGGGCGGGCCGAATCACTCGCTCTTCTTCGCGGCCAAAGCTGCCGCCTTCTCCGGCGTGGGGGTTGAGACCGCAGACGGCGATGCGCGGCCGGGCGATGCCGAAGTTCTCTGCCAGCGCCCGGGCAGTTATCAGTACTGTACGCTCGACGGCTTCGCGGGTCACGAGCTTGGGAACGCGGGCAAGGGGCTCGTGGATCGTCACGAGCGACACCCGCAGTCCGCCCCCCACCAGCATCATGACGGGAAACTCAACGCCCGTGGCTTCGCCCAGGAACTCCGTCTGGCCGGAAAAATCAAAGCCGGCCTTCTGGGCCGACTCCTTGCAGATGGGTGCCGTACACAGCGTGAACGACCAGCGATTGAGAAGGATTTCCACCGCGACATCAAGATAAAGCACGGCGCGTTCGCCCGCGAGTTTCTGGACCTTGCCTAACTTCACCTTGTCGTCATCCGGCTGGCCGCAGTCGAGGAAAATGGGCCGCCAACACTGGCCCCTGCGCGGATGGAACTCCTCAAGGAAGTAATCCAGCGACTGAACAGAGTCCTCGCAGGGCAGGATGTGATACTTGTGCATCTCCGCGGGCCGCGTGAGGTGTCGCGCGTAGAGCTGTGCATCGCCAATCACAAAAATCGGTCGACGGTCCAGAATGGCGCGGCGGCGCATCAGGCGGCAGAGAGCCTTGTGGGTGACTTCTGGTCCGATGCCGGCGGGATCGCCGGAAGTAACAACGATGGGTGAATTCTGGTTCAAGGTGTAGACTCGCAGGTGTGGCGACAGGATAGGATTCCCGGAGACCTCTGCCACGGCGCTAGCTTCGGCGGCGTATCAACCGCTCCAGCGGCATGAGCGCCAGCATCAGGGCCAGCGCCCAGATCACGGGTGCCAGCGCCTTTTCACGACGCACGGTGACATCGGGCGAGCGGGGCTGCAGGGGCGACCGCCCGTCGGGCTCTACTTGCACGCGCTGTGCCGAGTCCGGGGGTGCCTCGAGCGTCAGCCAGACATCTCCCAGCACGCGGCGCTCCGAACCCAGGGCCTCTATGACCTCTGCGGCTCCTTCCTCCAGCGTGCCTTCGCGCGCAACGAGGCGGCCGTCTTTCAGTTCCAGTGGTGTCTCTCCCCGCTCCGTACGAAGCCCGTAACGCGCGCCCTCGATGGGGTCCAGGACACCGATGCCGCCCGTCGTCGCCCGACCAAACAGGCGCGGCTGAGGATCTTCGCGCGGCGTGAGGTAACGCAGGGCCTGAGCTGCCAGCCGGGGCCACTCCGCCCACGACGCGACATCGCCTAAACTTGACGGGTCAAGCCCTGAGGACCAGAAAGCGACGCGCCCCAAACCGAAACTGCTTACAGCCAGGGCGACGGGTTGAGCCTCGCCTCGTTCATCGGAGGCCAGGCCCAGGGCCAGGGCCGCCTCCTGGCGCAACTGGCAGCGCGCGTACCTGAGCAGTCTCGGGCGCGGCTCGGGCAGATCGCGCATCCCCAGAAGCTGCGAGCCAACGGGCGTCAGGGTCAGGGCAAACCGGCCCTCAAGCACGTCCAGCCGGGGGTCCTTGGGAGTTTCGACGGGGCGCTTCTGGCGTTCGCGCTCGCGGCGCTGCATTTCGTCGTCGTAGGCCTTATAGGCGAACTCCACCGCGTTGACGAAAATCACCGGCGCCGACCTGGCCGACTCGGCGTCGTTGGCAATCTTGGCGAACTCAGGCTTGGTGGCGAGGTTCTGGATGACCCGCCTTGCCGCCCGAACATCCGGCGCCTCGCCGATGAACCCGTCGCCAATTCCCAGTGCAACTATGTTGATGCCCTTGGACATGGCGCGTATGGCCAATTCCCGGTGGTTGCGGACCTTGCCCCCGGGGTCGTCCTTGTCAGCGCCGTCGGTGAGCACCACAACCACCTTGACGGCGCTTTTCTCTTTCTCCGCCACGTCCAGGGCCTCGCTGACGGCTCCGTAAATGTCCGTGTTGAATCCGGCCTCGAAGTTGCGGTCGCCCTTGAGAGAAAGCAGATCCCGGGCGATCAACTCCCGGTCAAAGGGCGCGATGACCTTCGGGGCGGGGCGCCACTCGCGGCTGAGAGTAAAGCTGAGCACCCCCGCACGATCCCAGGGGTCCAGCTTGGCCAAAGCCTGCTTCACGGCCTCCACCGCAATGCGCCACCGCGTGCTGCCTGTGCCGATGGCCGTGTCCATACTGCCGCTGCGGTCAATGACAAACAGAATGCTCACGGCCGCGACTTCGGCTTTGCCGATCTCCTCTTCAATGGGCGGGTCCGGCGGCTTTTCCTGTCTTTGCTCCAGGAGACGAACCGGAAGCAGCTCGCGAAATCCCGTGTCCAGGTAAGCGCGATTGGTGCCCGCCGCACCATCGCCCGTCACGAACAGGCCCCCGCCGTTGGCGACAAAGCGGGCCAAGTCGCGCGACTGGCTGGAAGTCAGGCTCACCCCGGCACTGACCGGCATCACCACGACTTCGCACTCCCTGAGCATGGCCGACGTCAGGGTGCGCGGCTCCACCCGACTACGCGTGAAGCTGGGCGCCAGCCGCGCCAGCCGTGTGAACGCTACTTCATCGAACCCCAGGGCCATCAGGCGCGGCGGGGCGCCGACGCGCACCACGTGGCCGACACGCTGCACCACGGTTCCATCGCGGCCGACCAACTCGCTCGTCAGGATGTGGCGGCCGGGCGGCAGTTCCGCGCGCGGAAATGCCACCTGCTCCGGCGCCTGGACCTCACGGACCTCGACTTCCTGTCCGTTGACGGCAAAGCGCAGACGCACTTGTGAGGTTCCCGCCAGCGAGAGAGAACCGTCAAAGGCTTCCCCCGGTGCCAGGCTCGCGGGAGCAAGCCACTGCCCCAACCATGCGTCCCTGGCCTCCAAAGCCCGCGGGGCCAAGACGGCAACGCAGGGCACGTTCAGCGCCCGTACCAGAGCACAGGCGTCCCGCGCGGAAATCTCCTCGGTTGAGTGAATCTCCACCATCGTCGGCGGATGCCCCAGCGCCAAAGCGTTACGAACACGGGCGGCAAAGACCTGCGGTTCTTCAGAAAACCAACTCTGGCCCCGGACAGGTTGCCACGGTCCGGCCAGCCTGAGTACCCAGACTCCAGCCGGGTCAAAGCGTTCTTCGCGCGGTTCGTCCACAACGGGAGACGCCAAAGCCAATCCGACGAGCGCCAGCGCGGCCACGCGCATCGGCCCCGCAAAGGCCCGCACGGCACCGGGCTGACGCCGCACAAGGGCCCCGGCGCCAAGCGCCAGCGCGCCGGTGACAAAGGCCAGCGCCAGCCAGGCCGGATGCTCGAACGTTACGGAAGACAGGCGAGGCCAGTCCATGGCGCGAGTATAGCAGCGCCCAAGCGCAGCCTCCCCTCACTGGCAAAAACACGTGCTGCAAAGCATAGTGCCGCGCCTTGCAGGCGGACGACCCGGCATTCTGAACAGGAATCAAGACCATGGCCTTCGTAGAAATCCGCGATCTTCACAAGCACATCGGCCAGACCGTTGATGTTCGAGGGTGGCTCTACAACAAGCGCGGCTCGGGCAAGATCCAGTTCCTTCAGATCCGCGACGGCACCGGCTTTGTCCAGGCCGTCATGGGCAAGCAGGACGCGACCGAAGCGGAGTTTCTGGCAGCGTCGGGGCTTGGCATTGAAAGCAGCATCGAGGTCGCCGGTGAAGTGCGTGAAGACAAACGCTCACCCATCGGTGTGGAGCTGACCTGCCGCCGGCTCAAAGTGCTGCAGGAGGTCAAGGATTACCCCATCCAGATCACCAAGGATGTGCCCAACATTGACTGGCTTCTGGACCGACGCCACCTGTGGGTGCGTTCCCGGAAGCCTCATGCCATCCTGAAGGTGCGCAGCGAGGCCGTTCAGGCCATTCGCGACTTCTATTATCAGAACGGCTTTGTGTTGTTCGACGCCCCGGTGTTCACGCCCGCAAGCTGCGAAGGCACGAGCACGCTGTTCGAAGTTCCCTACTTCGACGAGAAGGCCTACCTGACTCAGAGCGGCCAGCTTTACGGAGAAAGCGGCGCCATGGCCTTTGGCAAGGTTGTGGTGTTCGGGCCTACCTTCCGCGCCGAGAAGAGCAAGACGCGCCGGCACCTCACCGAGTTCTGGATGGTGGAGCCCGAGGTCGCCTTTCTCGAACTGGACGGGATCATGGACCTTGCCGAAAGCCAGATCCGCTTTGTCGTGCAGCGATGCCTGGAGCGCTGCAAAGAAGAACTCAAGACACTGGAGCGCGACATCAGCAGGCTGGAGCCCGTCGCCAAACCCTTCCCCCGAATCAGTTACAAGGATGCCCAGAAGCGCCTCGTCGAGCTCAAGGCTGAGTTCGAGAAGTCCGCTGATCCCGATAAGCAGAAACTGGCCAAGGACATCCTCAAGAACGGTCTGGGCGACGACATGGGTGCAGCCGACGAAACTGCCATCTCGATGCAGTACGACCGGCCCGTGATGATTCACCGCTATCCCGCCGCCGTAAAGGCCTTCTACATGAAGCGCGACCCGGCCGATCCGGAGTACGTGCTGGGCGTGGACGTGATTGCGCCGGAAGGCGTGGGTGAAATCGTAGGTGGCGCCCAGCGCGAGGACGACCTCGAAGTACTTCTGGCGCGCATCCGTGAACACAACATCCCCATGGAAAGTATCGACTGGTACGTCGACCTGCGACGCTTCGGCACGGTGCCTCACGGCGGCTTTGGCATGGGCGTGGAGCGCTGCGTCCAGTGGATTTGCGGCTGCGAGCACGTGCGTGAAACGATTCCGTTTCCGCGCACGATTTACCGCACGAAGCCCTGATTGCCTTTCTGCAAACCCCGCCGGCAAACTAGGCTTGTGGGTGTGAAGCCTCCAGCCGCACAACCGGGAACCGCCAGTGCCATCGGCCATCTTGTTTGACATCTATGGAACCCTGGCAGATCACGCCAAGAGTGACGCCGAGGCCATGACGCTGCTCCGGCAGATTGTGACCCGCGCCGGTATCCGCGTCTCGGACCAGGCCATGAACGCGGCTGAGGCCTTTGCCGTGGATGCCTTCGCCCCAAACCTGTTTGAGGCCATCATCTTCAAGCTCGTGAACCGCGACAGCACCCTGGGTCTCAAGTGCACCGCCGAGTTCCGAAAGCAGTTCAAGCCGAAGTTCACGGCCATCGCGCATGCCAGGGACTTTCTTGGCAAACTCCGGCAGCGCGGACTCAGGCTTGCGCTGATCAACCGCCTGGGCGCCGACGATGCCGACGCCCTGAAAAAGGCGGGCCTGCTGGACCTGCTTGATTTCAAGGGTCTGCCCACCGCCATGAAGATCGACATGCCCGACATGCGGGTGCTCGAGTTCGTGCTGGGCAACCTTGGACTTGCGCCCACCGACTGCGTGCTGGTGGGATCGCGCCTGGACAACCACATCCGCCCCGGAAATGAATTGCGTATGAAGACGGTTCTGCTCAAGGTGGGCAAGCATGGCACGCGCCAGATGCCGCGCGACCTCAAAGACGTCCCGGGGTATGAGATAGCGCGGCTTGAGGACCTTGAGTTTGCGTTGGCTGAAATGGGCTAGCATGGCGGATCAGACAACATCGGACGTCAAGACCTTCAGCGTGGAGCAGGCGCAGCGCGCCCTGGTCTACGTGCGGCCCATTCTGGAGGAGCTGCGTTCGCTGTTCCGCGAGTTCACGGACTTGCGTGAAGCACTGGCCGACCGATCGCTCATCGGCAACAAGCGGGGTGAAAAGATCGACCGGCTGGAAGTGGTGAAGGATGAGATCATCCGCTGCAGCGATGAAATCGAGCGGCTCGGCGCTCAGGTCAAGAGCTTTGAGGAAGGGCTGATTGACTTTCCGTATCGGCGGCCGTCGGGCGCCATCGTGCTATTGTGTTTCAAGCTGGGTGAAGAGGCCATCACGCACTGGCACGAGGCCGAGGCAGGATTTGGCGGACGCCGCCCGTTGAATACGCTGGATTGAGCCTTCGAGATCGAGCCATGGTAACCGCGACGACGGTTGACTTTGAGGCAGTCATCGGCCTGGAGACCCACGTCCAGCTCAAGACGCGGTCCAAGATGTTCTGTTCATGCAAAGTCGAGTTCGGCGCGCCGGCCAACTCCCTGACCTGCCCCGTATGCCTCGGACTGCCCGGGGCACTGCCGGTCGTGAACCGGCAGGCCGTTGAGTTCGGAATTCGCGTCGGTCTGGCCCTGAACTGCCAGATTGCTCACAGCATCCGCTTTCATCGCAAGAACTACTTCTACCCCGACCTGCCCAAGGGCTACCAGATCACCCAGCACGACACGCCCCTGTGCTTTGACGGCGTGCTTGAGCTGCCCGTCCGCGACGTTACGGGCAATCCCCGCGTATGCCGCGTCACCCGCGCCCACCTCGAAGAGGACGCGGGCAAGAGCATCCACCTGGAAGGCGGAACCCTGGTTGATCTCAACCGCGCCGGCACGCCGTTGGTCGAGATCGTGAGCGCGCCGGACTTGCGCAGCGCCGAAGAAGCCCACGCCTACCTGACCACGCTCAAACGCAACCTGAGCTACCTGGGCGTGAGCGAGCTATCCATGGAGAAGGGCTCCCTGCGCTGTGACGCCAACGTTTCAATCCGCCCGGTCGGCGAGGCGCGCCTGGGCACCAAGGTTGAAGTCAAGAACATGAACAGCTTCAAGAGCGTCGCCAACGCCATCAACTTCGAGATCCAGCGCCAAAAGCGCATCCTGCGCGCCGGGGGAACGCTTCACCAGGAAACACGCCTGTGGGACGAAGACAAGCTCGAGACGCGCTCCATGCGCAGCAAGGAAGAGGCCAACGACTACCGCTACTTCCCCGAGCCCGACCTCACTCCCTTCGAAATCCGGCGCGAGTGGGTCGAAGACGTGCGGCGCAACCTGCCCGAGCTGCCCGAGAAGCGGCTGTTGCGCTATCTTGACGACTTCAAGCTGGCGCGGGCCGAGGCCGACTACCTCGTGACGGAGCGTGAGCTGGGTGACTTCTTTGAAGCCACCGTCAAGCTCTACGACCAGCCACGCAAGATCGCCGCCTGGATCAGCGGCGAACTCACTCACGCGCTGGGCGAGCGCAACGTGGCGCTTTCCGACCTGAAGCTGGAGCCGACGCAACTGGTGGAGCTGATCGCCCTTGTCGAGGCACGCAAGCTAAACAACATTACCGCCAAGGAAGTCTTCCATGCCATGCTGGGCAGCGGCGAAGGCCCCGAACCGGTGGCGCGACGCATGGGCAAGTTGATCGAGGCATCGGGCGCGTCAGAAGATCCCGCGGTGGCGACCGCGATTGCGGAAGTCATCAACGAGTTCAGGGACAAGGCGGTCAAGGATTACGTGGAAGGCAAGGAAGCAGCGCTGAAGTTCCTGGTCGGCCAGTGCATGCGCAAGCTCAAGGGAAAGGTAGACCCCAAGGAACTCCCGCCGCTGATCGAGAAGGCCGCCAAAGGATAGCGGCCAGGCAAAGGCTCCGCGCCCAACGATGGACCCGATCCAGACCAGACTTCGACAGGCAATCGTTGCACTCATTGAGGACAGCGACCAGTTGCTCATCATCGAGCGCGGCGAGGAAGACACCTACGGCGGGTTCTGGAGCAACGTCACCGGCGAGATGAATCCCGGCGAAGCGCAGCGAGCGGCCTGCATACGCGAAGCTCTTGAAGAGGTGGGACTCAAGGTGACTCCCCAGCGCAAGCTGTGGGAGAGCGTCACCCGGGGCGCCCACTTCGTGTTGCACTGGTGGCTCTGCCGCCTGGACGGACCTCGTGAAGTAAAGCCTCAGCCGGGAGAAGTCGAGTCCTTCCGCTGGGTGAAATACGAAGAGCTGGAAAGCGTGTCTCCCATGTTCAGCGACACGCGTCTCTTCTACCGCGACATCTACCCCCTCGTGCGCTAGGCTTTGGCCATGGGCGCGCTGCTCGCACTCGCTTATGCCACCACGCTGGACCTCTGGCGACGCTCCAGCACACGCCTCGTCGCGATCATTGCCGCGCTTTTCATCGTGACGCTTCGCTGGTTCTCAGCTTTCGGCCTGGGTTACGAAGTCGTACAGCTCAAGGAGCTGGGGGTCTACACCCTCGGCCTCTTCGGTGCCGCGGCTGTCCTGCTTTTCTGCCTTCCACGCGACGACGACGACATCGAGGCCGCCGAAGGCCTGCTGCTGGTGCGCCCCGTCTCTGCCCGCACGCTCAGCCTCGGCCTCTATCTTGGGCGGCTGGCGGCCATCACTCTCTACGTACTCTGGGCCGCCTTGGCGATCCTGGGGGCCCTGGCGTGGTTTGCAGCCGCGGAGAAGGAGATCTTTCACTACCGAGGCGAGGCCAGCGTGTGGGCCGAAGTTGCAGGCCTGGCGGCACCGCTGTTCGGACAGTGGCTGACACTGGCGGTGCTGCTGGCCTTTGCCCAGCCGCTCTCACGCCTTCGCCGGCCCATGTTGATCTCCGTAGGGTTTGCGCTGATCTACGGATTAGGCTTCGCCGCCCCGGCGCTGGGCCGGCCGCTCTCCCTGCTGTTGCCTGACCTCGCCCGCTACGACCTCACGGCCGGCCTTTGGGGCAGCACGAGCAGCGTCAGCCTGCTTTGGCTGACGCTTCACGCCACGTGCTGGGCGGCTGTGGGCATCGAACTGGACGCGGTGCAGCTGAGACTCAAGTCCGCAAGCTAGCGCAGCGGGTAACCTTTCACGGGAACACCGTTTGCGCTTGGCTTGCCGCTTTCTACTCTATGCGGTAGCATCTAATCGGACCAAATGAGTCGGCTATTGTCGGCTCGTTCTTTTGTTATCCGCACCTGGGGCGGCCCGTGCGCTACGCGATCTTCGGCGACATCCATGCAAACCTGGAAGCGCTCACGGCCGTTCTCGATTTCTGCAAGAAGCAAGGTGTCGACAAGTACCTGTGTCTGGGCGACATCGTCGGGTACGGCGCCAATCCCGAGGAGTGCTGCACGCTTGTCCGCGAAATGAAGATACCCGTCGTCGCCGGCAACCACGACTGGGCGGTGTGCGGCAAGCTTTCCATCGAGTTCTTCAACACCTATGCCAAGCAGGCGGTGTACTGGACTCGCGATGCCATCAGCGAAGAGAACATGCAGTTCCTCAAGGACCTGCCGCTGATCCAGGAAGTGAACGAGGAGATCACGCTCGTTCACGGTTCGCTCAACTTCCCGGACCTTTTTGACTATATCCAGACCAGCCAGGACGCGCGTCTGAGCCTGGAAAAGCTGCACACGCGAGTGTGCTTCCTGGGCCACTCACACGTGCCCGTCACGTTCTTCTCGGGTCCCATGGTCAGCTACTCCATGAGCTACGAGATCAACCTCAAGGGGTTTGAAAAAGCGCTGGTCAATGTGGGCAGCGTGGGTCAGCCCCGCGATGAAAACCCGAAGTCCAGCTTTGCCATCTACGACAGCGATAAGGAGCAGGTGAAAATCCATCGCGTCGAATACGACATCGAAACCGCGGGCCGCAAAATTCTTGATGCCGGCCTCCCCGAGATTCTGGCCGAACGCCTGAAGTATGGCAGGTAGTGCACAGGGCGGCCACCCCATGACCACCGGGGGCTGCGAAGTGCGCTCACGGGCCCGTCAGTTGCAGAAGGCAGAGATGCTCCTGGGCCTCAAGAAGCGGCCGTGCCGGCCGCCTGCTGCGGCTCCCCGAACAACCAGCGCATGAACTTCCTGCCCAGGCCGTCACGCACCACCTTCTCGACATGGGGTTCGTCGCCGGCGGGGCGCGGTACTTCCTTTACCAGCTTGCGTACGATGTCCCGCGAATTGACGTTGTCGGCGTCGGCGTGGAAATTCGTCAGCACGCGATGATGCAGCGCGGGCATCGCTATCGAGCGGACGTCGCGCGGCGTGGCCTCGTCGCGGCCTTCCAGGGCGGCGCGAGCTTTTGCGCCCAGAATCAGCGCCTGTGTGGCGCGCGGGCTGCCGCCGCACTCCACCATGTCTTTCACCATCAGGTCCCTGCTTTCCGAGGGACGAGTGGCCCGCACCAGGTCTACGGCGTACTTCAGGGTTTGGTCGCGCATGTTGATGCGCCGCACCACTTCCAGCATGCGGCGCACGCGCTCTTCGTCCAGCAATCGCGCCACCGGCAGCTCGAACTTGCTGGTCGTGTGGAAGAGCATGGCCAGCTCGTCAGCTTGAGTGGGGTAGTCCACCACGACGGTGAACAGAAAGCGGTCCAGGGCTGCCGCCGGCAGCAGGTAGGTGCCTTCCTGCTCAATGGGATTCTGGGTGGCCATGACAAAGAACGGGCGAGGCAAAGGATAGCTGTGACCTGCCACGGTCACGCAATTTTCCTCCATGGCCTCGAGCATGGCCGCCTGGGTCTTGGGCGGCGTGCGGTTGATTTCGTCGGCGAGGATGAAATTGGTGAATATGGGCCCGCCCAGGAACTTGAAGCTGCGCTCACTGCCTTCACTGGCAAGCACGTCGCTTCCCGTGATGTCGCTGGGCATCAGATCCGGCGTGAACTGGATGCGATTGAACCTGAGCCCGAGAATTTCGGCCAGGGAACGGATCAGAAGCGTCTTGCCCAGCCCCGGCACGCCAAGGAGAAGCACATGCCCCCCGGCAAAAAAGGCGGTCAGCACCTGTTCGACGACCTCGTCCTGTCCGATGATGCGCTTGGATAGCTCCGCGCGGATAGCTCTGTGCGCCTCGCCCAATTCCTTGAGCGTGCGGTAATCTTCGCCAGTCAACGCGGGTTTATCGAGATCGAGGTCCATGGGGCCATTATTGGAACGCGGGCGGGCAGTGCAAGCGCCATGAAATCTTGCATTTGCGTCGAACTCCGCGCTCTCTTGGCCGTTCAGTTAGTCAGGGAGATCCGTGCCTGTTTTCCTGCACCCCTTTGGCACGAGCCTTGATGTATCCTGCTGAAGGCTGGCCATACGTAAGATATCGGCGCGGGTTGCTACCCCTGTGTATCCCCCGCGCACGAACAAGTTACCCCTTGGTAGCAACGCATTACCGGAGACAGCTATGCAGATGACTTCGGCCAGGGTTGGGGCACGGCTTCTCTTCCTCGCCGTGTTGGCCTTGGTTGCGGCCGCCTTCGCACCGGCCATTGGTACTGCTCAGGACGCCTTCAAGGACGCGAAGAAGGATTTCGAGTCCGCCAAGAAGGAGAACAGCGCCACGAAGATGGGGCGCGCCGTGGACGCCTTGGGCGCAGCCGGCAGCGCCGAGGCGCGAGACTACCTTATCGGCCTGCTGGAGGAAGACCAGAAGGCCCGCAAGAACAGGAAGCCGGGGTGGCCTGGGGATGTGCGCAAGAAGCTGATCGTGGCCCTGGGCAATTACACGGACGATGACAGCGTCGCCAAGCTGGGCGCCGCAATTCTCAAGTACGACAGTCTCAAGGAGCCCGCTGCGGCCCTGGATCAGTACGATCTTTTCTATCCACTTGCCGGCATGGACAAGAGCGAGGCTGCCACCAACGCACTGATTGCAGCCCTCGGTGACGCCAAGAATCCCTACATCAAGGTGGCCGCGCTGGAGGCCATTCGCCGAAACGGAAATCACCGCTTCGTTGACGCCGTCTGCGCCATCTTGCGCGAAGACAACAAGGAGTGGTGGAGCAAGTGGAAGATCGTTCCGATCAATGTGTTCGCCTGCCTTGAGTCCATCGCCACAACAGACACTAACGATGCCGCCGTAAAGACTGTGGAGGCCGTGTCCGACCTCAGCCTCAAGTGGTCCAACGACAAGTTCGAGCCCGACGAACGCGTTCGCTTTTTCGGGGGGCGAATGTTGCGCGCCATTACCGGCGAGAATGCCGACATCACCTCTTGGCAGTTCTGGAAGTGGTGGGCCGCGCAGAAGCGCTCCGTGGGCAAGGTGGTCAAGGGAGACAAGACGCCAGAAAAGCGGAGCAAAACGGCGCCCATTCCGCCCATCTTCAATGCGCCGCCCGTAGGCACGCGTTTTGTGTTCTGCATTGACGTTTCGCTGTCCATGAAGATGCCCCTTAAGATCAACTTGGAAGAAATCGAGAAGCGCCCCCCGCAGAAGGGCCCCACCACCAACGACAAAAAGGACGACAAGAACGAAGACCCTGAGGTCAAACGCCAGCGCGAAGAAGAGGAAAAGCGCATCGCTGAAGAAGAGCGCAAGCGCGGCATCGACGCCCTCAAGAAGCTGCCCTGGAAGAGCATCACGACCAAGATGGAGCTTGCGCGTGAAGAACTGGCCCGCGCCATTGAGTCGCTGCCGGACAAGTTTCAATTCGCAATAGTGACTTATTCCACGGAAGTAGACTGCAAGACTCCGGGCTTTGTGACGGCCGACGCCGGCAGCCGTGCCAAGTGGGCCAAAGCGGCCAGAGAGCTGGAGCCGGAGGCGCTGACAAACATCCACGGCGGCCTCATGGCAAGTCTGCGCCTGAACAAGGCAGGTTTCAAGCTGGGGCAACCCGAGCAGCCAAGCGTCGATGAAGACTGCGTTATCAACGGCGCCGACACCATCATCTTCCTGACGGACGGCTGGGGCTCCTGGAGCGACGACAGCAACAGCCAGACCGTAAAGGACCCCCGCGGCGGCGAAGGTCTCATCGGCGATGGCACCCACATCCTTGGTCCTGACATCTGGCCCTCCATCGCGCGTCACAATTTGTTCCGCAAGGTCATCATCAATTGCGTGGGCATTGGCTACCACGATGCCGAGTGCCTTCGCCATCTCGCGCGTGACTCTGGTGGCACGTATGTAGATTGGGGCTTCAAGGAATAACTACTCCCGCTCACTGATACGGGGACGGCCGAGCCGTCCCCGTTTGCTTCATTTCCGTTGGCAGCCGCGCCCTCATTGCTTGAATCGACGGCCCTATGGCACGTCCTGCGGTGATTCTCGTATCCGGCGGACTGGACTCTGCTACGGTCCTGGCCTGTGCCCGGTTCATGGGCTTTGCCTGCCACGCGCTCAGCTTTGATTACGGGCAGCGCCATCGTGTCGAGCTGGCGGCCGCCCGGCGCGTGTGCCGACAGTTGGGTGCCGCTTCGCAACGAGTGGTCAAACTCGACATGAGGGCCACAGGCGGCAGCGCCCTGACTGCTGACATCTCCGTGCCCAAGGGCAGAAGCGAAAGGCGCATGGCGCGCGGCATCCCGGTTACTTACGTTCCGGCGCGCAACACCATCTTCTTGAGTTATGCCCTGGCCCTGGCCGAGGTGCTGGGCGCTCAAGACCTGTTCATCGGCGTCAACGCGGTGGACTACTCCGGCTACCCCGATTGCCGACCTCCCTTCATCAAGGCGTTCACCGAAGTGGCCAATCGGGGGACAAAGGCCGGTGTTGAGGGCGCGCGCTTCAGGATTCATACGCCCCTGATCAAGCTTTCAAAGTCGGGCATCATTCAGCTGGGTACGGCCCTGGGGGTGGACTTCAGCCTCACCCACTCGTGCTACGACCCCAAGGGCAGGCGTGCCTGCGGCCGCTGCGACGCCTGCCTGCTGCGCCGCCGCGGCTTCGAGAAGGCCGGACTGCCCGACCCGACCCGTTACGCGTGACAACGCGCATGGTCCGCGCCGCCTTGACGCTTGATTGCGAAGGTGGGCAAGTTACCTTGCGCCGCTGACTGAGCCGCGTGGACTGCAACCATGGCCAAGAAGCTGATCAGCATCAACCTCGACCCGATTGTTGCCGCGCGCGTTGACACCAAAACGCCGCATTACTGGGACATCAAGCGCCGCCGCGTCATTCGCGGTGCCGATGAAGAAGACAGTGGCCGTCGCGTGCTGATCGACACCATTCCCCTGCGTACCCTGCGCAAGCTGGTGACGAACTTTCGCGGCATTGTTGACAGCAGCGACCACAAAGCCATCGACGAAGTTCTCAAGGGCGGGCTGGACAAGCTGCCCAAGCTTTTTGAAAAGCGCCCCGATCTCGACAAGACCTGGCGCAAGCAGGCCGGGCCCGAGTTGGCCAAGGCCGCCGTGGACTGGCTGGCATTGCAGGGTATCGAGAAGTTCTCCCCCACCGGCGACATGTCGCGGTACCTGGCGCGTGGACGAAAAAGGGCCCGCGACGAGGAAGAGTAGACGCACTGCATTGAGAGGCGCGACAGCGAGTCGCGTTTCTCATGCGGCGCTCCCACCAGGTGCTACCTGCTCCGTTTGCGCTGCGCAGCCACGGGGTCGCGGATCTCAGCGGTTTCCACCTCTGCCTCATGAAAGCGCGGCAGCAGTTCCCGGGCGTAGTCCACGAGTTCCTGTGGAGTGTCGTCCGAGAAACGAAGACTGCCCTTGCGGGTCACCGTGAACTGGCAGCGTCCGCTGGGCAGCTTGAAGGAAAGCGTGGCCGCATCAAGTTGAAGCGCGAACTTCTCGCACAGTTTCTCGCCCTCCCGAACATCCAGCATCTTGAAGGTGGCACTGGCGAGCATGTTCTCGCGAGCAAGGTAGTCCTTGATGCGCAGGTTGCGGATCTCGTTCTTGTTATAGGCCCTCTGGAGCTCGAACACGTAGTCCTTGACGTTCACGTTCAGGTCGGCGAACTCAATTCCGACGTCCGGCATCGCGTCCAGCGCTTCAAAGAGCGCATTGAGTTCACCGCGGCGCTCCTCCACGTGCACCAGGCCATGCTGGAGATCGAGCCCGAATCGGCACTCCGCCAGTGCCTCGCTCTTCTCTTCCACGGGCTTGAGTGTTTTGCGATCAATGGACTTGGTCTTGTTGGTCTTGACGTAATAGTACTTGCCCTGGACGCGACTCGCGGCGCCTTCGCCCATGACAAAGCCGCGCTCCATACCGCTCTCGAAGGCCAACTCCTCCATGGCACGGCGGAGCGCCTTGAAGGAATCGCCGCTGGAAACAAGTATCTTGAAGTGCAATGCGCGCATGGCGGCCTTCCCTGGAAAACAACCTACATAGCGGCCGCCGCGGCCGTGAAAAGGGCGCAGGCATCAAAGAATTGCTGACTGTGGACAAAGTGGAAAACGCAGTCCCTCTCAGCGCCGCTCACCGAGCGGCTTGAGGCGCCTCCTGATGTCGGAGCGCAGACTTTCTGACACATGCTCAAGCTGAGAAAGCGCCTCCAGCTTCTGCCTCGATGAAGCCGCGAGTAGCCGCTCCTTCATCGCGTCAAACAAGGCTTCAACGGCGGCACGCCGCGCGTGCTCCGCATCACCGGGCCTTTCACCCAATTGGGGGCGACAGGCGATGCGGAACATGGTGTCCAGTATCTGGCGCCGCTCGACCATTTCCGGCTCCTGCTCGGCCGAAAGCCTGCGCACCAGCTCGTTCATGACCGCGGCAAGAATGCGGTTCAGCCGCTCACTGCCCAAACTGACTGTCGCCATCTCGCCCAGGACCTGCATGATGGGCAACAGATGCGACCGGCGTGCGAGAAGTTCGGCGATGTCGTCAATCGAGCGCTCGCTCTCGCGGCCCGACAGCGCAACGCGGCCCAGCAGGCGGCCCAGCGTCAGCACGCTGGCCGGGGCCCAGATCATCTTGTAGTCGGTCACGTCGCGCCAAAGCTGGGCGAGGTCGGCCAGCACTTTCTGGTAGAGCCCCTTGGGTGTGCTGCTTGAGTCAAGCAGGCGGCCCAATCCCTCCAGCACGCGCGGAATCATGTCGGTGTAGGCAGTTGTCTCCCGCCCGAACTCAAAGACGTCCTCCCCTTGAGCGTTCTTCTTCAGACCGCCCCGGACCGTGGGTGGGGCGCGCTTGACGAAGCTCAACAGCAGGTGGCCGATTTCGACTCGCTCCGGTCCGCCCAGGCTCGACCCGGCCGCAAGATAGCCAAGGGCATCAATGACGTCGTAGACGGCGCTGCTCTTGCCAACGTGTGAACGCAGAAGCTTGCCCACCGCCGAGGCCGTCTCGCCGGAAACGCGCTCGTGGGCGGCAATGCGTGCTATGGCCACGTAAAGCGGGCCGCGCGTGGGAAACGTGCTTTCCTCGGCCTCAATCAGCTTGCGCAACTCGCCTATCAGCCTTTCCAGTTCGCGGGCACTGATCTTGGCGTCATGGCCGACCACATCGGGCAGCAGGTGGGCGGCCGTCAGACGGGTGACGTCGTGGGCGCTCTCGGTCATGCCCTGCGTCAAGGGTCCGATGGCGGCCCGCCCGCAGCGACGCAGTGCCGTCTGCAGCAGCTCGATCTGGCGCTCGAAACGGAATGTGTGCAGGTCAGCGATAAAGTGTTCGGCGGCTGCGCGCTTGGCCTTTTCATCGACGAATTCTCGCTCGTAAAAGCCGCTTTCCAGCAGCACCACGCGCACGTTCACTGAGGCCGCAGGATAGAGATCGAGGCAGGCACCGGCCAACAGCCGCCCCGCTTCGGGTGACAGGTCCGGGGCACGCAGCATCGTGCCCATCAGGCCCACGATGCGCTCCTGGCCGGATTCCGATGCCTGCGGCAGAGATTCCACCAGGGCGCTGACCGCCCGCTCACGCAACTGGCTGAGCGCGCCCAGGCATGTCTGGTAGTTGCGGTCAAGGTCATTGCCGCTCTGCACGCCGGCCACCAGGCGCCGCACGATCCGGGGTTCAGCGGCGCCCTCGAGGTCATAGCGACAGATCGTAGCCAGCGCAAAGAACTGCAGCGCCGGCACCGAGGACTCCTCGGCCGTGGCAATGAGCAGGCGTGACACCAGGGCGCGATCCAGGCCGTACATGGCCCCGTACACGTCGCGCAGCGCATCTTCATACTGCGATTGTTGAACCTGGGCGAGGTCCACCAGCTGCTTGTGCAGTGTGGCCAGAAACTCCCCGCTGTCCTGCAGCTTGCCCAAATGCAGGGCCAGGAGACCCAAGGAGGCCAGCACCACCTCGCGCGGCTCCGAAGGCCGGAGGAAACCCGCCACCACTCCCAGCGCCAGGCGATGTTGGGCGCTGTCCAGACGAGGCAGAATCTGACCCATGTTCGCAATGGCCACCACGCGCTCGGCCTGGCTGGCGGCCGAAGCCTTGGCGATGTTCTCCGTCAGGGCCAGGTCCAGACCCAGAGCCCCCAGGGCGCGCGCAGCCTCCGCCCGCACTTCGGAATCACGATCTCGAAGGGCGGCAAGAAAGAGCTGCAGCTTCTCCTGCGCGCCCAGTCCCGCCAGCCATAGCTTCCGGACTGCCTCCAAACGTCGCCCCGAATCCGAAGAGGTCAGGAGATCCAGTTTGAGCCGCGAGACTTCGTCCGGGGTCAAGAGCCTTGCGGCCTCCTGCCCACCGATCAGCGATGCAATCGCGGCCGCGGGAGCCACGGTCAGTGCCTGGGAGCCGCCGGCGGGGGCCGCTGGCGCGTCGTCGGCCTCCTCCGCAAGGCAAAGCACACGCCGATCCCCCCTTGGCTGCAGCGCCAGGGGATGCTCCTCAAGAAAGTCGACGTCAACCTGCCGCAGCGTCTTTGCCAACCGATCCGTCGTCAGTTCTTCGGCCTGATCGAGCGTCGCCTTGGACAACAGCCACTCATTCAGCACCTTGCCGTCTTCCGTGCAAGCAAGCTCAACCACAGCCTCTGACAACAACAGGCCCTTGCGGGCGAGCGCGGCCGCCCGCGTCGCCATGCGCCGCGACGCGCCAAATCGTTCCACCAGCGAGTCGAAGTCTCCCTCTATGATGCGCACGCGGCTTCCCTCGCTATGATTCCGTCGATGGTAGACGACCTGCTTCAGTGCCGCAACGTCGTGGTGCGTGCGCCCAACGCACTGGGCGACCTGATCATGGCCACACCGGCATTTGCCCGCCTCGCGGCGCACTACACGCCCGAGCACGTTTCGCTGATCTGCCTGCCCGCCGGCGTGTCGCTGCTGCAGGGAAACGACTGGTTTCGCGAGCTGATTGCCTATGACCGCGCCGGGAGCCACCGGGGCTTTGGCGGCGGGCGCCGCTTCGTGAAGGAGATCCGCGCCCGCTCATTTGACCTCGGCATCATCCTGCCCAACAGCTTCGGCAGCGCCTGGCAGATGATGCGGGCCGGGGTAAAGAATCGCGTGGGCTACTTCAAGGAGGGCCGCGGATGGCTGCTGCATGCCGGCCGCCCCCGGGAGCATGATGCCCAAGGCCGATTCGTTCCCAAGTACACGGGTCAGTACTTCATGGATCTGCTCGACGTCATCGGTCTGCCAAGGACACCGCTGGTGCCCAGGCTGCCCGTTTCGGAGAACGAGCGCTCAGGGGCCGCCGAGTTTCTTGCCCGACAAGGCCTGAACCGGGGCCCCCTGGTCATCCTGGCTCCCGGGGCCGCGTTTGGGCCCAGCAAGCTTTGGCCCCCCGAGCGATTTGCCCAGGTCGCCGACGCCCTCGCTTCCCAGGGTGCGGCGGTGCTGGTCAGTTACGGGCCCGGTGAAGAAGATACCCTCAACGCCCTCCAGGCAGCCGCGCGGGCCCCCCTGGTCACCACTCAGGGGATGAGTCTGGGCGTGCTCAAGGCCGTGTACGCGCAGGCCGCGCTGGTGATCTCCAACGACACCGGCCCTCGCCACCTGGCCGTGGCCCTTGGGCGGCCTGTGTTGACGCTGATGGGGCCCAACGACCCACGCTATTCCGCCCTGCCACAGGTCGAACGAGGCGAGGTCATTCGCGTGGAAGTGGACTGCGCGCCCTATACGCAGCCTTGCCAGCTCAAGGAATGCCCCATCGACCATCGCTGCATGAAGGGCATCGAGGTCACTCGCGTGCTGGAAGCGGCAAGAAGGTGGCTCAGCTAGAGGCAGGCGGCGTCGGCCCGCTCTTGGCCCTGGTTTCGTCCTCAGAAAGCAGCATCTGCCGCACTTCATCAAGCGTGTGGTGGCGCTTGAGCATTTCGATGCGCTTGATGCGGTCGAACACTTCCTCACCGTAGAGCCGGTGGCCGGAGTCGGTGCGCTCGGAGGGCTTGATCAGGCCCAGCATCGTGTAGTTGTGGATGGTCTGACGCGAGAGCTTGGTGTGGCGCATGATCTCGCCAACCTTGAAAAGTTTAGGTGGTGCTGCCATGGGCGCCCCGCGCGAACTCTGCCGCCTAATTAACTACCGTCCCGCCGGCGCGCCAGAGGCTAGCGGGCGATCAGCCGCTCCGGAATGATCACGGCGCGCTTGAGCAGGGCCTGCTGGACGCGACCGATGTTCTCCTGCAAGCGCCGGTTGTAGACGGCCTCCCGGATCTCAGCCTGGACCTTGGGGTCGCTGAACTGCCGCGCGTCGCCTTCTTCCTTGCTGAAGAGCTGGATGAAGAGATAGGAATCGAAGCTGACGCCCTTCTCATCGGTGTAGGGTGCCGTGCCGTACTCGGAAACTCCGCCCGCACGTGGCAGGCTGAGCACCATTTGATACACGGACGGGTCCAGGTCTTTGTCGGTCTCCGCCCGCCTGCGCTCGCTTACCTCCAGTTTCAGGCCCGGCAACCCCATCTGCTCCACGAGCAGTCTCAGTCCACTGGACGCACTTTCCAGGCTCTCGCCCCGCTTGGCGCGCGCCTGGCACTCACCAAAGGCGGCGCCCAGTTTCCTGCGATCGCCCAGGCTGGTGTTCGCCAGAAAGCTGAGCTTCAGCAATCGGTAGTCCACCTTTCGCGCCACCTTGTACTTCTCGCGGTCCGCGTCAAACGCGGCGCGAATGTCACGCGGCGACACGTTGAGCGGGAAGTAAACGCTCAGGGGGAATTCCGTCGGCAGCGCCCCCTGCCCGCCCGCCATCACGAAAACCATCTGGTTCTGGATCATGTCGCGACGGCGGCGCTCACGATACTCCGACGGCGTGAGGCTGAACTTCTCCTGCAGGTAATTGGCCCATCGCACTTCGTCGCCGTCTGCAATGCCAAGCAGGCGCCGCTCATTCTGGATCACGGTGCGCACATCAGAGTCTTTGACGTTGCTCTCGAAGTTGATCTTGCGCGCTTCCGACAACAGCAGCCGGTTCACGATGAAGGTGTCAAGCTGCCCGTAGACAATGCCCCGCTCGATTTCCTTGTCGGTCACAGAGATCGGGATGCGGCGCACTTCGCGCTGGGTGCGCACCTCAGCCGACAAATCGTTGCGGCCCCCGAGTACGTCCTGGTAGGTAATGGGCTCGCCATCCACAATCGCCAGGATCTCGTTGTATCCGTCGGAGCTGCCGCGCGGATTGGCCTGCACACACAGGGGCAAGGCGCACAGCAGCATCAGGGCCAGTGCCAGTCTCTTCATGTCCGGGTCTCGCTTGCGGCCGCGCAAGGTTGCAACCGCCCGGCATGGGCGGCAAGCGGGAAATGGACTCCTGAATCCCGATTTTCAAGAACTCCGCGAAGGCGCCTGCGTTTCTGTGTGAAGCAGGATCATCGCCCCGCCCCTCGCCAAGGGGCTTGGTACCTCCCCCTGGAGAAACCATGTTCAGGCTCAGCCTTCTCCTGTTCGGCCTCGCCGCCCTTTGCTCGCCCCTTCTCTGGTGGGCGGCATATGAAGGTCCGCCTCAACTGCCCATACGGGCGCACACAAAGGCAACCGCGGACGTGGCCGGCACACCTCTTGAGGCCCCCCAGTGCATCGGGTGCGGCGACGCGCGGCATCTCACGCGCCGGCTCAATGAGAACGAGTTTCGGGAGCTTATGCGCAGTTACGCCGCCCAGCCTGCCGAAGGCGGCAGTGCGCTGGATGCGTTGTGCTACTACGGTCCCCAGGCATCGTTCATGCTGGATACCCTGGGTGGCTGCGGCGTTGACCTGCCACGTCTGGAACGACTGCGAGCCGAACTCCGGCGCGACCACGTGTACTTCTCCGTTCGTGTGATTGACGAAAACGGCGTGGAGCGCCTGACGTTGAAGAACAGTTACACGCCCCTGGACGCCAACGTCCACCATCACCTGACCGCAACCCGCAACGTCCCGCCCTGCGAAATCAGCGGCACGCTCAAACGTGTCGGCCTGCACCACATCTGGGCCAG
Organism: Planctomycetota bacterium; assembly: GCA_003576915.1. GTDB lineage: Bacteria > Planctomycetota > UBA8742 > UBA2392 > UBA2392 > UBA2392. Next base: position 23,302 of record QEVF01000035.1, read on the forward strand.
ATTCTGAGTGGACGGCTCGCAATTCGTTGCGGGGCCATGGTTCATGGTCACTCAAAGCGGTGAAGATTGGCGCCAGATTGCCGAAATGTACCTGACAGACGGCTCAGGCACGGTCAAGGCGCGCGTCGAGTACAAGGTCGAGTTGATCGCAACGCCGGCCCAATAGCGGGCGTTTGCATCTGGAGAAACCCATGAGTCGAGGAACGACCATTAGAGCCGCGGCAGCGCTCGCCATGCTTGTTGCCCTGGCCGCCACGGTAACGACGCAGCCCGTACCCATTGTGAAAGCGGACCCCTGCGGCATGGTGCCGCCGCTTCGTGCGGGCAAATCGCCTGAAATCGAGCGCACCGGCCTGAAGAAGACCTACGTCTTCTACAAGAACGGCATCGAGACTTTCGCCATCAGGCCCGGCTTCAGGGGCAAGCTCTCCGAATTCGGAATGCTGGTGCCCGTTCCCAGCACGCCCTCGATCAAGAAGATCGCCGACAAGACGTTCGAACACATCGACGCGGCCATCGACCCGCCGGAAATCGAGGTCTGGGTGGGGCCGGAATATCCTATGGCCGAGGACGCAGCCGGCCCCACCAGCGCAGTCGGCCTCGGCGGCGGCCTGGCCTATCGCGCCCGCGTCAACGTCATCAAGCAGGAGGCCGTGGGCATGTACACGGTTGTCGTGCTTGAAGCCGGCAGTACCGAGGCCCTGAAAAAGTGGATGGACGAAAACGGCTACCGCTTCCCCGACGGCATGGAAGGCACCTGCGAAGAGTACATCGGTCAGGGATGGCAGTTCGTGGCCGTGAAGGCCAAAGTCGGCGCCAAGCCCGGCGTGGATGCCGCTCCCGGCAAGACCCGCACAGACGAGAACCTGCCCGAGCAGGCGGAGTGGGACGGCCTCGGGCAAGGCATGGCGTTCCGCTTCAAAACGCCCAAGCTCGTCGTTCCCATGCGCCTCTCCACCTACAACGCGGGCGACACGCACAACGTGGTCTATCTGCTCAGCGACCAACCCATGAAGATCGAAAGCATCCCACCCGAGTTCGTGGTGCGGCAGATCTCCGGAAAAGAGCTTTACCTCAACCTCACGCAGCCGCTTCCCCTGCGCCTGCTGGGCGGTACGGAGAGCAACCTCACGGCGGCCCATATCGCATCTGTGGCCCACCGGCGCGATCCCGCCCCTCACAACGGCATCGCACGCGAGTTGTTTTGCGCCGACCTCGTGGCCGCGCGCCAAGGCAACACCACGCTGGAGTTTGAAGAGCGCGAGAAGGACTACCTCAACATCAGCCATGAACTGGGGCTTGACGGTGAGGAAATCGACAACCTTCACAGCCAGGCCGCCACACTCGAACGCGCCGCAGAATCCGATGCAGCGCTCGTCGACCTGCTGGACATGACGCTGACCGTCATCGACGGAATGTTCGACCGCGATGTGTTGCGCCGCGACAACCTCAGCTTTGCCGCCTACGAGATGCCCGCGGCTCGCAATTCTCCCGCAGACTACGTTGCGCCGACACGCCGTGGCGCCGGCATGACCCGCGAGGGCGTTCGCTGGGTGGATGACGCGCAGCGCAAGGCCGCCCTGGAAGTCGCGATAATGCTCAAGGGCCTGCCGATAGGTGAGCGCAAAGCCGAGATCGCCGCCGCTGAACAGCGCGGCGAAAACATTTTTGTCCCACCGGCCGGCAACCTTGAAACCCCAGGCATGCCTTCCTGGATATGGGCCCTGTCAGCGGGAGGCGCGGCGCTGATACTGCTGGCGTTGCTGCGGTGGCGCAAGGCCAAGGCGGCAGCCATGGCGCTGGGATTCGGCCTTCTGGGCGCCTCCGGAGGAGCCCACATTGAGGCTGCCGCTCCGGAAAACATGGCGGTCACCAAGCCGGAGGCCGCCGTCGAGCCCGAGATTGCCGCCCTGATCAAAGACCTTTCCAACCGCACCAAGGCGGAAAAAGCCGTCGAAGGGCTGGTCAAGCTCGGAGAAAAGTCCGTGCCGGGGCTGCTCAAGGAAGCCTTCCACGGTTCCGACCTGGTCGTCCAGGGTTGGAGCATCGTGGCCCTTTCCCGCATTGGAGGAAAGGACATCGACGCCGGCCTGGAGGCCCTGCACCGTGACAGCAGGCGCCCCGCACTGATACGAACTTGGGCGGCAGCCGGGCGCCTCAAGGTGGCGCCTGACAGGGAGACCGTGCTGAAGCTGGCTCCGCTTTGCGCCGCCCATCCGGCATTGGGTAAGCCACTCGCGAAGAAGCTTGCGGCCCTGCTGGGGGCCGAGAGCGCCGAGGGCGTGGTTGCACTGACTCTGCAACATCCCACGATTGCCGAGCACTTTGGGACGATCATTTCCGGCCTGAGCGAGCCCGACCTGGCCAAGGTCATGGTGAGCGCCAAAGATATGAGCGTGCGCCTGAGAGCCGCGCAGTACCTGGGGGACCGGCCCGACGCGGCACAGGCCACGCTCGACGTCTATGCGTTCACGCTGGACAGCGACAGGGCCCCCTGGGACGGAGGGCCGCTTTATGTGCCGGGCATCCACTGGACGAAGGCGGAGGGCGAGAAGCTGGTAACGAACCTGCTGTTGTGGGGCGTGTGGTGCGAGCGCGCGGGCAAGAGCATGGAAATCCAACAGATCACGAACAACCTGAACTCGATTCAGCTCGCCCGCATCGTGGGCTACGACATGAACTGGAACACGGGCGACATGGCCGCCTGGCTGAAGATCTGGGGCAAAGCCAAAGGCAAAGCCGCCGTCGAAGAAATCCTCAAGGCCAACAAAGCCGAATCCGACAAACGCTATGAAGGAGTGCTCGAAGGGCTGAAGTAGTCAAAGAGCCCACCGCCGAGGAGCACGTTACGGTCGCCCTCTCCGGGCTCGAAATTCCGGCGGCGCGAATCCGTGGGCTGCCTCGGCGCTTCGCGCCCGCCACGGAAATTGGACATGGCATCGGCGTTCAGCGCCTTGACCGCCTCGATCGCTGCATTGTGTTTCCGCAGGCAATCGCGGATGGTGCCAGTCGGCGCGTCCACCATGCGCAGCCCAATGACTGCGGCGGTGCGCCATTGACGAATGCCGACTGATTGAAGTCGCTGCCGCACGAAACGAAGCTGTAACGCTCAAGCCGCGCGAAGCGCCATGCTTCGATGTACGGCATGCCGAGCAAATTGAACTGCCTTACGTGCGCAGTACCGGGAAACGCTGCGCCAAGCACCGAAACCAGTTTTGGCGACAGATTCTAGTCTAGCAACACGGCGCCGCTGCTCATGCGACCGCCAGTATGCGCTCACGGTCCGCGGCCATAGCGAGGCACGCACGCATGTCTTCCAGTGCGATGTGTTTGCGATAGTTCCTCACTCCACCTCGCCCCAATCTGTAACCGAGCGGCAGCGCCTCGCAATCACGTCTGCAGCACGCCCGTGCGGTATTCGGGAATCTCCGATACGTTTTCGCTCATCTCGATGGCTTGCACCAGCGCGCCTCTTGTTTCCTGGGGCGTGATGATGGCGTCAAGCCATAGTCTGGCGGCTCCGTAGGCGGGGGCCATGGCATCAGTGTATCGCTTCTTGATGTCGTCGAGGAGCCGCTTGGCATCTTCGTCGCTCACCTCTTTGCCTTGCGCCTTCATCTTCGCCATCTGGAGTTGCAGCAGCACGCTCGAAGCGCTCTCGCCACCCATGACCGCATATCTCGCCGTAGGCCAGGCCGCAATGTAGCGCGGCCGGTAGGCGCGGCCGCACATCGCGTAATGCCCCGCACCGAAGCTGCCCCCGATGATGACCGTAAACTTCGGCACCACCGAGTTGCTCATGGCGTTCACCATCATGGCGCCCTTGCGGATGATGCCGTTGTGCTCGGCTTCCGGGCCCACGATGAAGCCGTTCACGTCATGGAAGAACACCAGGGGAATGCGCAACTGGTTGCAATCCATGATGAAGCGCGCCGCCTTCTCTGCCGCGTCGCCGTAGATCACGCCGCCGGTTTCCCAGGGCTTGTCCTTGTGGCGGATGGTTTCCTTCTGGTTGGCGACGATGCCGACCGAGTAGCCGCCGAGGCGGGCATAGCCGCACACCAGCGACTTGCCCCAGTCCGGCTTGTATTCGTTGAGCACCGAGTCATCGAGCAGCCGCGCCAGAACGTCGCGCATCTCGTAGCCCGCATAGGCGTTCTTGGGAATGATGCCCGGAATCTCCTGGGGATCGTAGGCCGGGGCCTTGGCCTCCACACGGTCAAAGTGCCCGCGCCCGCGCGTCCCCATGCGGCTGACGATGTCGCGGATCTTGGCGATGCACTCCTCATCGGTCTTGCACACGTAGTCCGCTGTGCCGCTCAACTCGGCATGTACGCGCGCCCCGCCGATTTCATCGTTCGTCCACTCGCGCGCCGTGGTTTTGGCGGCCTTGGCCAGCGCCGCGGCGGCCAGATACATGCCGCTGCCCTCTGTCATGAGCACATGGTCGCAGAGCACCGGCAGATAGGCACCCCCCGCGACGCACAGGCCCATGACCGCGGCAATCTGCGGAATGCCCGAAGCCGTGATACGCGCTGTGTAGTCAAAGACCTTGCCGAAATCGTCTTTGTCCGGGAAGACTTCGTCCTGCAGGGGCAGAAACACGCCCGCAGAGTCGACGAGATACACCAGCGGCAGACGGTTCTCCATGGCCACGCGCTGGGCGCGCAGCACCTTCTTGCCGGTCATGGGACAAAAAGCGCCCGCCTTGATCGTCGAATCGTTGGCGACGATCATGAAGTCGCGCCCATGAATCTTGCCCACACCGGTAATCACGTTGGCGGAGGGAATGCCCCACTCGTCGTACATGCCCAGACCGCCGTAGAGCCCGTATTCGAGGAATGGCGAACCGGGGTCCACGAGCTTCTGCACGCGCTGGCGCGGAGGCAGCAGGCCGGCCTCGATCTTCTTGTCGTAGGCCTTTTGTCCGCCGCCCAGCAGCAGCCGGGCTTCCGTGGCCCGATGCTTCTCGACCAGGGCGTTGAAGGCGGCAACGTTTTCGCCCCACTCGGGCGAAGCCTTGCGCGCCACGGTTACACGGTTGGGAATGCGGTCGTGGGGAATCTCGACCTTCTTGCTTTCAAGCTTTGGCATGGCGGCACTATGCAAACCGCCGCGCGGACTTCCAGCCCGCGACAGCGCGCCTTGCTAAACTGCCGCCATGAAAACCCTCGTCCTGCTCTGTGCGCTCTGCGGAACACTGAACGCCGCCGAGTTCTTCGTCTCCACCACCGGCAATGACGGCGCCTCCGGCAGCAAAGCTGCGCCTCTGCTGACTCTGGGCAAGGCACTTGAGCGTGCCGGCGCGGGCGACACCATCTACCTGCGCGAAGGCAACTACGCCGGCGGCCAGACAGTCGCCAAGGAGAGGATCACCATTGCCGCCTGGGAGGGCGAGAAGGTGTGTCTCAAGGTCCCCAACGACAATGAACGCATCGGCAACTGCCTTTGGTTCACGGCCAGCGGCGGGACCCTGCGCGGCATCGACCTGGAGGGCGGCTACTATTATGTGTTGAAGTTCGAACTGGGAGTCGTGGGTGGTCTGGTCGAGGATTGCCGTTTGCACGGCTCTGGCCGCGACTGCGTGAAGATCGCCGGTGCTGACCGAATCACGATTCGCCGCTGTGAGATCTTCGATTCAGGACAGCGCGACAACTCCAACGCCGAAGGCATCGACAACGTCAACGGCGACGAGATGCTGGTGCAGGACTGCTACATTCACGACATCGCGACCTGCGGCGTTTATCCCAAGGGGGGAAGCATCGGGTCGATCATCGAGCGCTGCCTGATCATGCGTTGCAACCAGGCCGGCATCTCCATGGCGCAGAGCAGCGGGCTGCAGTTCTACGACACGAAAGCCAACCCCGAGTATTACTCGTGCCGCGATTGCGTCGCGCGCAACAACATTATCGTGGACATCAAAGGAAGCGGTATTGACCTCGAAAGCGCGCTGCGCCCGCGCGTCTACAACAACACGATTGTGAATGCGGGCCAGACCATGCGCGGCGGCATTCGTGTTTCAGGCAACAACAAGGGCGGCGAGGCGGGGCTGGTGAAGTGCAGGGATGCCGTGATCTGCAACAACATCATTGTCATGGGCGCGGACTCGAAGCGTCCCGCCGTCATGATGGGCAAAGACTCGCACGAGGGCAGCCTCACCTTCAGCAATAACCACTACCACAAAGTCGGCGGCAAGGCCCTCTTCTGGTGGGAGCCCACGGGCGCCTACGGCCTGGATCTCGCGGGCTGGGTCAAGCTCAGCGGTGAAAGTGAAGCCTCAGAGGGCGACCCGGGCCTCGACGAGCGCTGGCATCTCCAGAAGGACAGCCCCTGCATCGGAAAGGCCAAGAACCTGGCGCCTCCTGATGCGGAGCCCAAAGACAAGCCGGCCACCGGCAAGCGCAAACCCGAGGACAAGGCCGAAGGCAACACCGCCGAACCCTCCCCCGGGTTCATGGACGATTATGACGGCCAGCCGCGCCCAGGCACCAGGGAACGCAAACCCTGGGACCAGGGGGCAGACCAATTCGGGGCAGACGCTTTGCCCACCCCGCCGGCCAAGGACACCGTCGGCACGCGACCCAAAACCGAGAAGTCCGGCAAGAAAGCCACCGGAAGATGAATCAGCCCCCAGTCTCCGGGGCAAAGGCAGGTGCCGGAGCGGCGCAATGAAGCGCCACGGGTTACACTTTGCCGATGATTGCTGCCGTCGACGTCCATTACTCCGGCGAAGGCGCGCGAGCCGCGCTGGTGGCGTTTGGAGACTGGACATCCGATGAAGCGCTGCTGGAAGGCATTCACCGTGTTGATCGTGTATCGCCGTACATTCCCGGAGAGTTCTACAGGCGCGAGTTGCCTTGCGTCCTGCCGTTGATCGCGGCCGTGAAGCCCGAAGTGGTGATCATCGACGGATATGTATGGCTGGGAGCACGCCCGGGGCTCGGCGCGCACCTGCACGACGCGCTGGCAGCGCGCGGCCAGACATGCGTCGTGGTGGGCGTCGCCAAGACGCCCTACACGGGGGCTCCGGCCATGGAGGTTCGCCGCGGCCAGGGCAAAGGGCGCAGAGGCCCAAGTCCGAGGCCGCTCTACGTCACGAGCGTGGGGATGGACCCGACCGCTGCCGCTCAGGCCGTCGCGAGCATGGCAGGACCATGGCGTATTCCCCTGTTGCTGCGCCGGGTAGACGAGCTGACGCGAATGCATGCGGTGTAACGTCCCGCGCAAATCCGCCGATGCACGGGGCATCCTAAGCATAGTTCAATGGTTGGTGGCAAATTCAGTCGTCATCAGCAGTGCGAACATCAAGTCCTCGAAGTTGCGCTGTGTGGCCCCCGCGGAGTCTACGAAATCCAGGGCACGCTGAAGCTCTGCCGCCTGCGGTTCGCGCACGAGCACGGAACGATACAACTCCCTGATGCGGTCCTCAGGGCTTCGGTACTCCTTGAAGATGCGACCAAGCAGTGACTTCTCGGAAACCAGCGAGATTCGGTTGGTGAACTCTCCGTTCATCACGGCCAGGGCCTGATCGATGCTTGACGTGAATGACTCGCTTTCAGCCATTTCATCGTCGCTGGCCAGCCTCGCATAGCGCGCTGCCGCTGTTCGCCTGAGCAACCAGTCATCTGGCATCGACTCAATCCATTTCTCGTACTTCGCAAGCGACTCCAGATCGTAGGAGTAGCGCCGCTCGCCTTCGGGCAGCCTGCCCTCCTGCTTTTGTTTCGCATGTTCCGCCGCGGCCTTTCGTGCGTCCGCGAAAACCTTGCGTTTGGCGGCGTGCACGGTCTGAGCCAGATCTCCCGCATCGGCTAGGGCCACAATGACCGCGATGAACTGCTCTGGGCCCAGATGCCGTACCGGGTAGCTCGCAAAGTGCCGAGGCTGAGCCTTCCTGTCGGCCGCGACGCTGGAAAGCTGCCAAGCCCTGGATTTGAGCAACCCGGCGTAAAGCCGTCGAACGCTCCAACCCTGCGCGACAAACCAGTCGGTCAACTCTTCGAGCAGCTCGGGGTGGCTGGGAGAAGTGTAGCTGTTGTAGTCGTCCACGGGCTCGTGAAGGCCCCGCCCGAACGCGAGCGCGAAAATGCGGTTGACAATGTAGCGTGGCGTCTGGCGGTTGCCTTCACCCACCAGCCATTGCGCCAGTTCGCCGCGCCAGCGCCCTGGGTCCGGGCTTGCCGGCGCTCTGCCATCGAGCGTTCTGGGTCTGATGAACTGCGCATAGACGTCGACCAATGCCTGCTGCTCTTTCGGCAGGCTGTCACGCTTGCGGATAGCCTCCTTGATTCTGCGCACATTCTCATCGCTCTCCGTCAGTGTGACTCTTGCAGGCCGTACATCGTTGTTCACGCGCGCCGTAGCTCCGACAAAGAACGAGGTCATGCCGTTGAAGTCCGCGACTTCGATGTTCTCGTAGGGGTGCTTGTGGCACTGCGCGCACTGAATCTGGACGCCCGTCAGTACTTTCGACAGGTGCCCCGAGACGTCGCGCAGGTCGCGCGGCTCGCTTTCGTTGAAATAAACGGAAATCGCCGGAGCATCGGCAAGGTTGCCCTTGGCGGTGACGATCTCGCGCCAGATTTCATGAAAGCCGGCGCCTGCGTTGACGCGCCCGGCAAACCAGGCGGCGAAAAGATCGCTGCTATTGAGCTGGCCGGCGCCCCGCCCCCTGATGGCAGCCGTCCAGTAGTCTGCCAGATAACGGCCAAAGCGGGGGTCCCCTACCAGCGCATCAATCAGCCTCTCGCGCTTGACCGGGTCCGTATCTTCCAGGAAAGCCTTTGCCTCAGCGCGCGTGGGCGGCGCGCCCGTCGTATCCAGATAGACCCGACGCAGGAACTCTGCGTCACTGGAGAGCTCCGCCGGCTTGACCCCCTCGGCCTCCCAGACCTTACGCAGCGCGGCATCCACGAGCTGGTTCACGGAGGGAGCGTGCTGCTCATCAGCCTCAGCAGGGACGCGCAGCGAGACCAAGAGGCAGGCTACAGCACAGGCGAGCAATGCGAGGGAACTGCGCATGGGCGCTCCTTGTGGTCATTCTTCCGCGGCGCCCCCGCCGGCTTTCAGGCCCCGCCCACTACTTTCCCCACTTCGCCAGTTGAAACCTCCCGCCCAGCGACTCCACAAACGCCTGCATGTCCAGCGTGTGCTGATAGCCCATGTCGAGGCCGATATTGACGAACGAGATGGGGTGAAAGCGCGTCAATTCCAGGTAGAGTTCGCGGGTTCTGTCCCAGCGGACACTGACGCCACGTTGAAGCATACCGGAGTTGACAAAAAAGACCGCGCGGACCCGTGGGTCGTCCAGCGCCGAAGCGATGTTCTCATACCATGCGCAAAGGCCAAAGATGTCGCGCTTGACAAGCCATTGATCGGCAAGGGCCACATTCTCGGGTGATGCGGGCGCGAGGCCCTTCTCAAAAGCGGCCTGCCGCTGCCTGAAGGGCGGAACGTTGGAGACGTAGCGATAGGTCAGCACCTGGAAATGGGCGTCCTTGCACAGGCCCTTGATCGTCCGGCGCATCTCCTCGCGGGCAATTTCAAAGCGCGTGCGAGTGTCTCCCGCCACAGGGCTGTTCATGACCCCCGTTGTTTCCACAACGAATACGCAGTCCTGATTCAGCACCGGCACCTCAAACAGCACCGTGGTGTTGCCCTCGCCCGCTTCCTGCACCAGCGCGGCCGAGGGTGACCGCAACCAGCCTCCGGCAGGCCGGGCCTTTCGCTCTGCCAGTCCACGTTTGGCCCCCACCTGCTGCCAGTAGAACGTCCAGGCATCCGCTGTGTAGCCTTTGCGCTCCCCCGTCAGGTCCTCCAGCGCATGGACGAGGTCATAGCGCAGCCCGCTCTTCTCGAGGGGCAGGCGAGCCAGCAGCAGCTCCACGCACACCGGTTGCCACAGATCCACCAGGGCCTCTATGGTGCGACGGCGCACGCGCCAGTCGCCGTCCTCGAGCAGATCCTCCAGCGCACCCCGGGCCTTGGCGGCCAGTTCCCCCGTGGTGAGCCTGCCCAGTGCCTGCGCCACGGCAATGCGGGCCCTGAAGTCCTTGTGGTCAGCAACGCGGCACAGTGAAACCACGTATTCGTCGGGGCCCAGTGCTGCCAACCCGTCCGCGGCCCCCGCCGTACATAGCCCGTCCTTGTCTGCCAACAACCTCTCAATCTTGGAGCCGGCGTCCTTGATGCCCAGCCGCCCCAGGGCCGCCGCTGAAGCACCTCCCGCCGCGCCTCGGGCGCTGAGCCCGTCCAGTAGGGCGCGCCGCGCCTTTTCACTCCCAATGCGTTCAAGGGCGCGTGCCGCCGCGACGCGCACCGCGTTCTCGCGCTGGCCCTTCAGGATGCTCAAGAGCGCGGAAACAGCCGACTCACACCTGCGACGCCCCAGAACTTCAATGCAGCGGCGACAGGTCTCGGCATCCTTGCTGCCCAGTCCCTGCTTGAGAAGCAGCTCGTCAACACCCTGGCCCTTAAGCTCGACCAGGAGCTCCACTGCCTCCTCCCGGATGTGTTCGAACTCGTCAGAGAGCAACGTGATGAACTGAGCACAGACATCGTTGCCCCCCGAAGCGGCAAGTTGACGCATCAGCGGAATGCGCTCGTCCTGCTTCTCCGCCAGCGTGCGGTAGCTCTCGAGCTTGGCGAGGTCACCCTTGACGTCAGCCGACGGCACGACATTACCGGCCGACGCCGACACGCCCAACGTCACCAGCGCGGCTATGAGCAGCAGCATCCCAGCAATTCGCATAGCTTGCCCTCAGGTGCGTCGCCATGTCACCACATCGTCATTGCGCGGGCAATCGGGCGTACCAACATCTGTCACGAAATCGATACAGCCTCACTCCACTCCAAGAGACACATTGCTTGGCGAAGCTTCACAATCACGCTGCTCCGCCCCACATGCACCTGCTGCCGCGGCAAGTCAGTCCACCGGACTGTTTTGCCTTGGGACCGACCAAACAAAACACACCGCTCTCGCGGTGCTGCACTCACACC
>QEVF01000036.1 GCA_003576915.1 Planctomycetota bacterium
ACTCAGAAAGGCCGCACCAGTCACTGAACTACATGAGCCCGGAACAGTTCCGGGCCCAACAACAGGAACAGGTGGCTTGATTTCGGGGGAGCACTACAAGAGAGCGCTATCGTTATCGCCCTTGCGCTTCAACTTCCCACCGCCACCCAAACGCAAAGAAAAGAAGTCAATGAACCTCCTAGGTCCAACACCGACAAATGGTTCCAATTGGACTTTTTCGCTGTCGTCACTGAGTTGTCCGCCAGGTGGGCAGTGTTCAACGCTGTCGGCGTGCAATTCAGCCGCCTTGCTTTTCATGTACGGTTCAACGTAAACGACTCGTTTAATACCAGCTGCGACAATGTGTTTCGCACAGTTGTGACATGGGAAGGTAGTTGAGTAGAGAGTAGCACCCTTCACAGCCACACCTCGACGTGCACAAGATAAAATCGCTTCCATTTCCGCATGAACCGACCGGCCAAACTCCGTCAGATGTGAAAGAGGTCCTTTTTGCAAAGTGAGGGAAAGTTCTTCCTGAATTCTCTCCCAGAGCCCAGCGGTCACCAGTTCGGGAATTTTGAAGCCATTGATGACCTCACGAACTTTTTCGCTGGCTCGAGATAAGACCTTTTCAGTTAGCTTCCGCAGTTCCATCTTGTTTGCATCATAGCCGAGTTGATAGTCCCGCCCTTTAGGGTGCTGCTCTACGTACTTCTTTGAAGTGTTATCGTACTGTCGGATGTAGAGCCCACCTCCGAATTTGGGGCTATCATTTAGTCCCACTGAAAGGATTTCGTCATCTCGGGTAACTACGGCTCCAACCTGTCTCGACAAGTCCGCTGAACGGGCAGATGACGTAAAAGCCATGTACATTGCAAACTCGTCAAATGTGGGCGTTTCGAACGGGTTACCGAAAACAACTTCGATCGAACGATTTACTTGGGCGCGCAAATGGCCGTCATCTTCGTCCCAGACGATGAAAAAATCGGAGAGATGGAACGTCTCAGAAACCTTCTGACCGTGGTCTAGCCCTTCGTCCAAGTCACGCTCAAACAGCTTATCGACCTCTGCTTGAGGCACGTGCTTTTCATCCTGTAAATAACGACGTCGAATGTCTTCCGGCGCGGTCACGCCAAATAGAAAGAACCCATTCCCGTAGGTGTCGCAAAGAAATTTCACTTCGGTGGGGTGCTTAAGCTGTCGAATGATTGTTGCGTGGGCGAAGTGGGGTTGGGCTTCCTCTTTTTCCGGCTTCGTAGTTTTGGTTCTGGAGTCGTAGATTGCTCTGGCAGCACCGATCGCCAAGATGTCATCGCGCTCGCTTCTTTGACGGGCGATATCCCCCTCTGTCATGAGCCGATTCGTGCGATCTACGTGTGCTTCTCCAGTTGAATCGCCGCTGGTAACAAATCTAGGAATGATCTTTTCCGAAACCTTGATGATGCTCGTTGAGTATCCGAATGCTTTGAGCTTTTCGTTGATTAGCTCACAGACCCGCTGCAAATTAACCCCGGTCGGCGAAACTAATCCGATCACCAGTTCATATGCGGTGAGTTTTTCAGAGTCAGGCATTTGATTGTCTTAGGCTAGCTCAAAGGGTACCTATAAATCGCAGGTGCAGACTTTTTTGATAACTAGCCAGCCAGCTTGCGCAGCTCTTCATCCGTCAAAAGCCGCGACGCGGCTTTGGCGGCGTTGAGGATTTTTTCGACTCTTGCGTCGGTGGCTTCGATGCCTTGGCTTTCGAGCCAGAAGACGACGTTCGATTTGCCGCTCATGTGGCCGATGCGGATGATTTGTTTCAGGCCGAAGTCGCCGGCGGGGACTCCGCTATACACTCTATCCGCGAGCCAGTTGTCGCCCTTTTTCTTGGCCTTGATCACCGCGGCAGCGTGCACTCCTGTTCCCGTCTCGAAGGCGTCTTCGCCGAAGACGGGGTAATTCTGGGGCAGGGGCACGCCGGTGTATTCGTGGGCTTTCCTCACGTATTCGGCGAGGCTGCTCAGGTCGTTCTTGATTAGACCCATGAGTTTTAGATTCACCAACAACTGGTCGATCTGGCAGTTGCCTACGCGCTCGCCCAGCCCCAGCGCCGTGCCGTGGACCACATCGGCGCCGGCCTCAATGGCCGCCAGAGAATTCGCGACGGCCAGGCCCCTATCGCTGTGGCCGTGCCAGTTCACGAGCACCTGCTTGCCCGTGGGTTTCACCACGTCTTCGATCACGAACCTCAGCAACTGCTTCACGCCGTGGGGCGTGACGTGGCCGCAGGTGTCGCACACGCAGATGTTGCCCGCTCCCAGCTCAATGGCCCGCTGGTAGAGCGCCTTGACTTCTTCGGGCTTGCTGCGCGTGGTGTCCTCCGTGACGAACATGACGGGAATACTGTGGCCAATCGCCCACTTCACCGCCACTTCCATGGTTTCCATGAGCTTTTGCAGGGTCCAGCCCTCGGCGTATTGGCGAATGGGGCTGGTGCCCAAAAACGCGCTGGCCTGAATCTTGATGCCGTATTTCTGCTGCAGGGCGTCAATGGGCTCGATGTCGCTGACCACCGTGCGCACGGCGCAGCCCGGCTTGATCTTCATCTTCTCGGAGACGATCACTTTCAAAAGCGCCTCGATATGCTCGCGGTGCTGCGGCCCCGCGCCGGGCAGGCCGAGATCGACGCGGTCGATGCCGAGCTTTTCCATGTAGCGCAAGAGCTCGATCTTCTGCCCGATGCTGGGGTTGATGGCGCTGGGGCTTTGCAGGCCGTCACGCAGGGTTTCGTCGTCAAACTGGATGGGCTTGGTGCGTTTTAGCAGCGCGTCGCTGCCCTGCTTGTTCCAGTCGTAAATCAGGTCGTTTTCGGCGAGTGCGTTGGTCATGTCTGTCTCCACGGGCCAGTATAGGCCAGGGCTTGGCGTGTGCGCCAGCTTTTGGCCTGTCACGTCGGGCCCGGCCCGGTCGTCATGTGATGGAACGCTCGAAGCCCGGACGGCCTGTCCGTGCTGCCAGATATCCGGCAGGCGCGGCGGCGGGCAGGGCGCGCTTGCATCGCGAACTCAAGCGGGCATACTCGCGGCCCTGGGGCCACCGGGGGGTGGAAGCGGCCAGGGCTGGAATGGGAAGGACGCAGGGGGTTTTTGACTGGAGCCTAGAGTGAAACGGATTCTTTCGTGCCTGCTGGTCAGTGCCTGCCTGCTGCCGGCGGCCTGCCGCACCCGGGTCAGTGAGGTTGAGCCTTCGGAGAGTTTCCGAAAGGCGCTGGACGAAGTGATGCAGCGGCAGCCCAACGCCAACAAGGTCAAGCCCTCGGATCTGGAGCGCCGCCGCGAGCCCGTCGTCCTCAAGCTGAGCCTGACGGATGCCCTGGAGCTGGCGGCGACGCGCAACCGCGCCCTGCTGTTTGAGCAGCTTTCAATTGAGCTGGCGCGCACGAACACGATGGCCTCGAAGAGCCGGCTGGATTTCACGGCGGGGGCCAACTTCAGCTACATGCGCGACGAAGGGCCCGTCACACGCCGCTTCCCCGGTGACAGCCGCGACAAGGAAATCACGGGCACGACGGGCTTTGGCCTGAGCGCGACTTTACCGTTTGCGACGGGCACGACGCTGGACCTGAGCGGGGGCTTTCAGCGCGTAGACAGCAACAGCCCCTTCTCGACCTTCGAGTTCTTCCCCTCGACGACGCTCAAGGTCACCCAGCACCTGCTCAACGGGGTGGGCTTTGTGCCCAACCTCTCCAACACCTGGATTGCCGAGGGTAACGAACGTATCGCCGAACTGAACATGCGCTCGGCTCGCAACCTGCAGGCCTACAACGTGGCCGTGGCCTACTGGAACCTTGTGGAGGCCCAGGAAGACCTGAAGGTTCTGCGCCGCCAGGAAGAGCTGGCCCGCGACGCCCTGGAGCTGGCCAAGAACCGCCGCGAAGCGGGCCTGGGCACGCGCCTGGACGAGCTGGCCCAGGAAAGCAACCTCGCGGCCCAGCAGCGCGGCATCATTCAGGCCGAGGCGCTGGAGGAAACCCGCAGCGATGAGCTGCTGCGCGCCATGCACCCCGACCTGCTGACGGGTTATTCGCTGTTCGAGAACTACCGCATCGTGATCCAGCCCTCGACGCAGGCCGATGCCGCGCGCCTGGAGAGCTTTGAGCCCTCGCTGATGAACGAGCTGAAAGGCGCCCTTCGCAAGCGGGCGGAGATTGAAGTGGCCCGCAAGCGCATCGAGAATGCGGGTCTTGCCATCCGCCGGGACGAGTATGGTCTGCTGCCGACGCTGGATGTCAGCGGCGAGCTCACGGTCAATGGCTTTGGCGAGCAGTTTGATGACTCCCTGGACAACTACACGGACCTGGACAACCTGCGCTACGGCGTAACGCTGACCTTCGGCGTTCCGATTCAGAACCGCGGCGCGCGCGCCGCGCTGGACGCTTCCGTGATTGAGAAGCGCCAGGCCATCCTGGATGCGCGCGAGGCCGAAACCAACGTGATCACGGAAGTGGCTTTGGCCGTGCGCACGATCAAGAGCGCAAAGCGCGGAGTGGTGGCCGCCGAACAGGCGCGCAAGCTGGCCGAAGAGACCTACCAGGCCGAACAGGAACGCCAGAAGGCGGGCCTGGCCACCGCCTTTGAAGTCAAGCAGTCCCTCAACGACCTGACGGCGGCCGAGCGCGACCTCATCAAGGCCCGCGTGGAGCTTGAGAAGGCGCGGCTGGGCCTGCTCAAGGCCACGGGTGAACTGGGGCAGTAGGCCTCAGGCAGGGTGAAGCCTCGGGGCTTCGTCGGGGGCCAGGGGCTTGAGGTTGGGCGCGGGTTCGAGCACGGGCGCCATGAGCCGGGCATATTCCTGCCGGAAGCGATCCAGATCGATGCCGTGAAAGCCGGCCGGCAGTTTGGACAGCATGGCCGTGCTCTGCCGCGCCAGCAATTTGGCTCCGTGAAAGTTGCCGTTGCCGTAGTGGTAGAGACTGACGGCGGCCTGGAGCAGTCCCTGGTAGAACTTGCTCAGTTCGCCGTCGTGGCGACGCCAGAGCTCCTCCAGGTACTCGTGAGTCATGAAGTAGTCGCCCGTGTTGAAGCTCTCGAGCGACTCCTGCCAGAGTTGCTCGTTGCTGTGGCCTTCGAGTGCGTGCGGGTCACCCATTACAACTCCGGATTCTGGATTGTCGGCGACGCACATGGAAGTCCGCGCAGGGATGCTGCGCAGTCGCGCCCGCCGTTTGTGGGGCAAGTCGCGTAAGGGTGCGCTGCTGTCCGAAGCGGTGACCTCTGTCGCGGACTCGGGCGGCGCCACGTCGCTGAATCGGACTCAGCCAGTCCACCTCTTGCGCAACCCCATGGCCCGCCATATCCTTCGGCCCCATGCCGCACTTCATCACGGATCGCTGCATCGGATGCACCATCTGCGCCAAGAAGTGCCCTGTAGATTGCATTGCGGGGGAGAATAAGGCGCTGCACGTGATCGACCCCGAGATCTGCATAGATTGCGGGGTGTGCGAGAGCTACTGCCCGGTGGAGGCTATCTCCAACGACCTCGGGCAGATCGTTCCCAAGGTAAACCAGCAGAAGAAGCGCCCCATCGCCCGCGTGATTGAAGAACTCTGCACCGGTTGCGAGTTCTGCGTGGCGGCCTGTCCCTTCGACTGCCTGGACATGGACTGGGAGCATCACACCAAGGACGGCGCCTTCTATCCCGTCGCCCGCATGACGGAAGAGAAGGAAAAGGACTGCGTCGGCTGCCGCCTGTGCGAAGAGGTCTGCATCAAGAGCGCTATCGTGGTGAGCTGGCCCAGCGGCCACGAAGCGCCGACCTTCTTTCCCGTGACGCAGACCATCGAAAACGTCACCAGCGCCTGATTCGCCTTTCATGTCAGCTCAGATGGCGTGGCCCCTTGGCTGGTTTTTCGTCCAATGGTCGGCGTCCTGTCCGTACAGAGACTTCCGCGCTGTCACAGGCCGTTGAAACTGGCCTGCTCACGCAAGCCTGGGCGGGCTTGCGCACTTCAGGCGGCTGAAAAGCCGCTTGCAATGGAGGTCGGGCCGGATTCACCTGGTCCCGACCGGATTGAAAGAAGTGGCCGGATGCCACTCATACAGCAGCCTGGAAAAGGGGGGACCATGGCCGCCGACATCGAAAAGAAATTGCGGGCCGCCGAGAAGCAGTACTTCAAGTTGCGTGAGAAAATGGCGGCCTGGCGCCGCCAGCTTCCCGCCGAACCGGTACAGGACCATGCCTTCACCGGCACTTCCGGCCGCAAAGTGAAGCTCTCGCAGCTTTTCGGCAAGCACGACCACCTCATTCTCGTGCACCACATGGGCCCCCAGTGTCCCTATTGCACTCTCTGGGCCGACGGATACTCGGGCCAGACCTACTTCATCGAGAAAAAGGCCGCCTTTGTCGTCGCGGCGCCCAAGCCGGTCAGGGTGCTGGCCAAGGCCGCAAAGGAGCGGGGTTGGAAGTTCAAGCTGGTGAGCGACGAAGGGGGAGAATTTGCCAAGCGCATGGGCTTTTGGAGCGCGCCCGGAGACTCCTGGGACGGTCCCCTTCCGGGCGTGAGCGTACTGGCCAGAAAGGGGCGCAAGATCGAACGGGTTTCCCGGGACTTCTTCGGTCCCGGCGATCCCTATTGCCCCGCCTTCCACTTCTTCGACCTGCTGCCCGCCGACAAAGCCTGAACCCGATTGCCGGCGGCACTTACGGGGACCGGCGGTCCGACGCCGACGGACCTTGCACGCCCACCGGCGCAGCAGGCTGCAAGGGCCTTTCTTCCGGCGGTTTGAGGTGGCGAAAGCTGTACCAGAGCGCGAGGTCGTAGAAGATCTTCATGGTCGCACCTGCCACCAGCAGAGTCCACAATTCGAAGTGCCGCAGCAGGAAGCCGGAAAACCCGGCCGCGGCGGCCCAACCGGCCATGCGCACGATGCCCGTGACCCCCGAGGCAAAGGTCCGCTCTTCGGGCTTGACCACGGCCATCACGTAGCTCTGGCGCGTGGGCACGTCCATCTCGACCAGGCTTTCGCGCAGCAGAAGCAGGGCGGCCGCCACCCAGAAGTTGGGCGCAACGGCAACGGTTATCAGGAGCAGGCTCGAGGGAATGTGCGTGAACACCATCGTGTTCACGAGTCCGATGCGCCGGCCCAGCCATGCCGCGCCAAAGTGGGACAGGATGTTGGCCACGAGAGCCAGGGAGTAGAGCAAGCCGACGGCGCCTTCATCGATTCCGTCGGCGGCAAAGCGCGTGATGAAGAACGTGGCCATCATGGTGCGCGTGATGAAGCCGCCTCCCAGCGCATCGATGCTGAACAGGGCCGAAATCCGCCATACCACGCCGCGCGTGGCCGGGCTCACGGGGACGCTTCCGGCGGCCTGATTCTCAACCGACTTCGGGAGCAGAACGTAAGCCGCGGCGCAGACGAGCATCAGCGCCGCATAGGCGCCAAAGCTGCCGCGCAGGGCAGCCAGCTCGCTCAGGCCAAGGGGCGAGGCCAAAAGCGCGGGCAGGCCCGCCGCCAGAGAGCCCAGGGCGCCGCCCGAATCCTGCATGACGTTGTACCACGCGAAGGACCTGGTGCGCTGCTCGGGCGATGCCAGGGAGGGCAGGATGGCCTGCTCGAGAATCAGCGAGGCGCCGCGGTCGCGCCCCATGCCGTTGACCATGCCCACGAAGGCGGCGGCGCCCACCAGAATCGGCGTGGAGGCAACCGCGACCACGGCGCCTCCCGCGGCCATGAGCAGGGCCAGCTCCATGAGCAATGCCTTGCGCCCGAGGCGGTCGCCCCAGAAGGTGGCCACGATGGCCGCGCCGGTGGCGCCTGCCAGGCCCGCGGCCACGGTGAGCACGATCTGGCCTGGCTCAAAGCCAAGCCGCGCCAACTGGCCCCCGAGCACGATGGCGCCCATGCTGGTGGCCAGGGAGCGGGTAAAGGCGGTGGCGTAGATGAGGAAGCGGGTGTTCATGGGTGCCGGGGCGGCCCTGACTACGCCAAGGGGGCCTGCCCCGGTCAAGCGCTGCGGGCTGGAAGCAGGCCCTTGGGGGCGCTAACGTGCCGCCATGAAAATCGCCTGCATCGGCGGCGGGCCTGCCGGCCTCTACTTCAGCATTCTGATGAAGAAGCAGGACCCGCGCCACGAAATCGACGTTTACGAGCGCAACCGCATCAACGACACATTCGGCTGGGGCGTGGTGTTTTCCGACGAGACTCTGGGCATTTTCGAGCGAGCCGACGCCGAAAGTCTGGCCGAAATCCGCCGCCACTTTGCCTACTGGAGCGACATCGACGTCTTCTTCAAAGGCGAGCGCATCCGCAGCACCGGCCACGGTTTCTGCGGCATGGCCCGGGTCAAGCTGTTGCAGATTCTGGAAGCAAGGGCCCAGGCCCTGGGCGTAAACGTGCACCACCAGGTCGAGGTCAGCGACCTTGCGCCCTACCGCGGCGCTGACCTGATTCTGGCCTGTGACGGCGTGAACAGCCGCGTGCGCGAACTCTACGCCCCGGTGTTCAAGCCCTCCCTGGACTGGCGCAAGTGCAAGTTCACATGGCTGGGGGCGGCCATGAAGCTTCCGGCCTTTACGTTCATCTTCAAGGAGAACCAGCATGGCCTGTTTCAGGTCCATGCCTACCCGTTTGACGAGAACACCAGTACGTTTATTGTCGAATGCCGCGAAGAAGTCTGGAAAAAGGCGGGACTGGACCGGGCCGACGAGGCAGCGACAGTCGCGTACATGGAAAGGCTGTTCGCCGAGTTTCTGGGCGGGGCGAGACTGCTGAGCAACCGTTCGCTGTGGCGGACGTTTCCCACGATCCGTAACGAGCGCTGGCACCACGAGAACATCGTGCTCGCGGGCGACGCGGTGCACACGGCGCACTTCAGTATCGGCAGCGGGACCAAGCTGGCCATGGAGGATGCCATTGAGCTGGCGCGCTGTATGGGGGAGCGGAGGGGCGAACCGGTGCCGGTGTTGCTGGCCGAGTACGAAAAGCGCCGCCGCCCCGAAGTCGAACGGCTGCAGAAGACAGCGCAAACGAGCCTGGAGTGGTTCGAGAACACCCAGCGCTACATGGACATGACTCCGCTGCAACTGACGTTCTCGCTCATGACGCGCAGCAAGAGCATTACCTACGACAACCTGAAGCTGCGGGATCCCGAACTCGTGCGCCGCGTGACGGAAGAGTGGAACCGCCACCTCGGCTTCCGTAACGCCGGCAGCCTTCCGGTGTCCCGCCCGTCCCAAACACCCCATCGAGATGACAGGGCGCCCGCAGGCAAGATGCCGGCGACACCACTGGCCGATGCTCCGCCCGACGTCAAGCCGGTGTCTGACCGTCTCAAGCGTGTCAAGGACACCGAGGTCGCCGAGATTCCCCCGCCGCTTTTCACGCCCTTTAAGCTGCGCGGCTGCACGCTGCAAAACCGCATCGTTGTTTCACCCATGTGCATGTACTCCTGCACCGACGGCATGCCCAACGACTGGACCCTGGTGCACCTGGGTTCCCGGGCCGTGGGCGGCGCGGGCCTGGTCATCGCCGAGGCCACGGCCGTCTGCCCCGAAGGCCGCATCACGCCCGGCTGCGCCGGGATCTGGCGCGACGAGCATGTGCCCGCCTGGAAGCGCGTGGTCGATTTCGCCCACGCCCACAGTGCCGCGAAGATCGGCCTGCAGATCGCCCACGCCGGCCGCAAGGCTTCCTGCCACCGCCCCTGGGAAGGGGGCAAGCCCCTGACGCAGGGCGCCTGGCCTACGCTGGCCCCTTCGGCTCTGCCCTATGACACGGGCTACCCGCCGCCCCGTGCGATGACCCTGGGCGACATCGACCGACTCAAGGCGGAGTTTGCGGCAGCCGCACGCCGGGCTCTGGCCGCGGGTTTTGACTGGCTCGAGCTGCATTGTGCCCACGGATATCTGCTCAATTCCTTCATCAGCGCCCTGACCAACCGCCGCACAGACGCCTATGGCGGCCCCCTGGAAAACCGCATGCGCCTGCCGCTTGAGGCCCTGCGCGAGGTGCGGCAGGTCTGGACCGACAAGCCGCTCTCCGTTCGCATCTCGACGACGGAATGGGCCGAGGGCGGCCTGAGCGACAGCGACCGCGTCTTCATCGCGAGGGCCCTGGTGGAAAACGGCGCGGATATCATTGATTGTTCGGCGGGCGGCGTGGTGCCGCACCAGAAGCCCGTGTATGGCCGCATGTTTCAGGTGCCGTTTTCCGACCAGATCCGCCATGAGGCCGGGGTGCCTACGATGGCGGTGGGCAACATCGTCAGCGCCGACCAGTGCAACACCATTTTGGCCGCGGGCCGCGCTGACCTGTGCCTGATGGCGCGGGCCCACCTGGCCGACGCCTACTTCGGCCTACACGCCGCCGAGGCTTACGGAGTGGACGTGCACTGGCCCAATCAGTATCTCGCGGCCAAGCCCCGGAGGCGCAAGGGCTGATGGCGGCGTCTTCACACATGCTGGTGGACCTCACGCCCCTGACCGGCTGGCGCCGCTTCCTTTATCAATTTGCCGTGCGCGCCGCCGCCGCCGTCTGGCGGCTGCTGTTTCGCTGGCGCGTGCGCGGCACCGCACACATCCCGCGCCACGGTCCGCTGATCGTGATTTCGAACCACCCCAGCTACCTCGATCCGCCCACGCTGGTCGGCATCATGATCTATTTTGCCGGTCGCGACCTCTCGATCATGGCCTGGGACAAGCTGTTTCAGTTCCCCGTCGTCCGCTTCTGGGTCAAGGCCTACAAGGCCTTCCCTGTGGACCGCAAGAACCCCGGCCGCGGCCCCTACCAGACCCTGCTGCACATCCTGCAGCAGGGAGGCGCCGCCGGCATATTTCCCGAGGGCAGCCGCTCCGCCGGCCGCCTCATGGGCGAATGGAAGCCGGGGGCCCTGCGCGCGGCCTACGCCACGCAGGCCACCATCTTGCCCATCACGATGGTGACCACGGGCGAGTTCTGGCCCCGACAGGCGCTCCTGCCGCGCTTCTTCCGGCGGCAGGAAGTCGTGATTCACCCGCCCCTGACCTTCGAGCAGTACATGGCAGACAGGCCGCCGGAGATGCATGAAAAGCAGTACCTCGAGGTGCTCGAGCAGCGCATCCGCGCCATCATCAACGGCCCCATCGAAAGGCGGCAGGCGGAGTTCGCCCGCCGCAAGATCGAACTGATCGAGGCCAGGCTGGCCCCGCAGCAACCGACCGACAAAGCAGCCCTGAGGCGGGCCAGGCGTGCGCAAGCTCGGGCGCGGCTGGGACCGATTTCCCCCTAAACAGGCCATGGGTCCGTGATATAGTCCTCGCCCCTTGAATTCGACCGTGTGGTCGGGGAGTCTGTCATGGCTATCGTGCTGCGTGTGGCGCCCCTGCTGGCGCTGATGCTGCTGGCCGGCTGCACCCTGACGGAATCCGGCGCCATGCCCGAAGTCCGCTGGGGCGAAACCTACAGCGATGTGCCCGAGCCCAGGGGCTTTTCGCGTCACGACAATCCGCCGTTTTCGCGCGAGGATTCGAGTTCCGGCAAGCGTCTGGTGGGCAGCTACTCCTACCGGGCCGACGGCGTGGTCAAGCCCAAACCCCTGTCCGAGTTTTACCGGGCAGAGCTGGCCCAGCGGGGCTGGACCTTTGTGAACGAAACCCTGGATGAAGAGAAGAGCGCCTTCAAGGCGCGCTACACCAAGGGTGAAGACAAGCTCGACCTGGTGCTGTGGGTCGAACTCAGGAAGTCTCCCGCTTTCAGCGTCCTTACGATCAAGATGAACGATCCCTACGGCAACTAACCATGTCGCAATCCAAGTACAAGCAGCCCCTCTCCGCCTCTGCCGACAAGCACCGCGATATTGTTCCGCGCACGGGTATGGGCGCCGGCGCCATTTTCGTGGAGTCGGCGGGCAAGTTCCTCGGCACCTATGGCAAGGTTCTGGTGCCGGTGATCCTGCTGCTGATCGTGGCCGTGTTCACCTATTATTTCGTCTCGAACATCAGCGGCGAAAGCAACAAGAAGCTGCGCATGCAGATTGACGAGGCGGCGCACGCCGACAAGCCCGACGCGCTCAAGGACAAGTTTGAGACCGTGCTGGCGGACGTCGAGAAGGACGGCGACGACGACCTTCTGGCCTACGCCCATTTCCGCTGGTGCATCCGCGCCGCGGAGCTCACCACGCGGCCCTACAAGCTTGACCAGCTCGAGAAAACCACGGCATTGCTTGCGGCCTACATCGAGAAATTCGGTGAGTCCAAGGGCCTTGAGGGGCAGGCCGCCAAGGTCAAGGCCATCCACGGCCAGCTTTCCGACGACCTCAAGTTCATGAAGGAGAATGCCGCCAAGCTTCCCTTCACCAAGGACAGCAAGGCTGACAAACCCGCCGTGAAGACCGCCGCGGCGCCCGCCAATCCCATTGTCGTGTTCGTCACCTCACGGGGCACCCTGCGTTTTGAACTCTTCGAAGACGGCGCATCCAACGCGGTCAAGAACATGGTCAGTCTGGTGGAGGAAGGGTACTTCGACCGCACGGATTTCGACGCCCTGGAGTTCGCCAACAAGTTCAACCCCTCACCCGATTTCCGTTATGCCACGGTGATCAAGGCCGGCACCGAGGGCCGCCCCAAGGGCGTGAAGCTCGAGAAGCCCACGGGCAAAGAGAAGGACGAAAAGGCGGACGTCGTGCCCAAGAAGAACCCCTACACCATCGACTACGAGGGGGACAACTCCAAGGAGTTCCAGGCCGGCACCATCGCGTTTAGCCGCGACCCCGACGAAACCAGCCGCGCCCGCGCGGAGTTCTTTGTCGTGGTGGAGCCTTCGCCCGCCCTGCGCACGCGCTTTGCGCCGCTGGGCAAGCTGGCGGCTGCCGGCGAAGAACTGGCCGCGCAGCTCGAGGTGGTCAAGCGCCTGGACCAGGCCAACATCTACTACGCCTACGTCGAGCAGAAGCGCGAGGGCAGCGACTACCGCCCCAAGGTCTACTACGACGGTTGGCCCGTGCCCACGGTCAAGCGCGACGAGCCGCCCAAGCCCCTGCGCTTTGGCGAGCTGCCCCTTGAGATCAACGACAAGGAAAACCCCCTGGTGGTCATCGAACTGGAAAGCGGCGACGTGCTCATCGAGCTGGCCGAGGACGTGACGCCGAACACCGTGAAGAACTTCATCAGCCTGATCGAGGAGAGGTTCTTCAACAAGGATTGCTCGTTCTATCGCGTCGAGGGCACGGGTCAGGGCGTCGTCGCCATTGAACGCGCCGGCGCCGGCGCGCGCATCGTGCAGGGTGGCCGGGCCTCAAGCTACCAGCACGATTACACGATCAAGAACGAAGCGGTGGACAACGCCAGATACGACGAGGCCCGCTTCCGCAACCGTCGCGGCACCATCGCCATGGCCCGTACCAACGACCTGCACAGCGCCTCGACGGAGTTCTTCGTGAATCTCAAGGACTTCCCGATGTGGGACAAGAAGGCTTCACCCTATTGCGTGTTCGGGCGCGTGCTGGAAGGCCTCAACCTGCTGGAAGAGGTGAAGGCCAACGACAAGATTGTAAGCGTGAAGGTGATTCGCAAGCGCACGGGCGAATACCTGCCCGAGGTCAAGTACAAGGACAAGGGCGCCTACGAAAAGAAGAAGAAGGTTGACCCGCCCAAGGACGAACCGAAGAAGGACGACGAGAAGAAGTAACCGCTTCAGCTCACGCAGAGACGCCGGGCCCGCAGAGAAGGCAATCCTCTGCTTCCCGCATCTCTGCGTGAACTGCTTTCAAGGGTGTAACATGGGTTTCAAGTGCGGCATCGTTGGCCTGCCCAACGTCGGAAAATCCACGATCTTCAACGCCATCACGGCCTCCGAGCAGGCCGCGGCTGCGAATTACCCCTTCTGCACCATCGAGCCCAACACGGGCATGGTGCCGGTTCCGGACCCGCGCATCGACCGTCTGGTCCAGATCGTCAAGCCCGCCAAGGTTCAGCCGGCGATGATGCAGTTCGTGGACATCGCAGGCCTGGTCAAGGGCGCCTCGGAGAACGCCGGGCTCGGCAACAAGTTCCTCAGCCACATCCGCGACGTAGATGCCATTGCCCACATCGTGCGCTGCTTTGAGGACACGGACATCATCCACGTGATGGACTCCGTCGATCCCCTGCGCGATATCGAGGTGATTGAGGCTGAGCTGGCCATCAAGGACATGGAAACGCTGGATGCCCGCATCGAGCGTGTCGAAAAGCTCTCGCGCAGCGGCGACAAAGAAGCCCAGCGCCAGTTCAACGTGCTCAAAAGAGTCCGCGACCACCTGGACGGCGGCGGCCAGGCCCGGGAAGTCAAACTGGACGACAACGACCGCCCCATCATCGACGAGATGCGCCTGCTCACGGACAAGCCCGTGCTGTTCGTGGCCAACGTTCACGAGAAGGACCTGCCCGCCGGCAACCGCTTCAGCGACGCCGTCAGGAAGTGGGCCGCCGACCACGGCGCCGGCTGCGTGCTGATTTCGGGCAAGATCGAAAGCGAGATCGCCCTTCTGCCGCGTGAGGAGCGCGCCAGCTTTCTTGAAGGGCTGGGCCTGAGCCACAGCGGCCTGGACAACCTCATCAACGCCGGATACCGGCTGCTGGGCCTGAGAACCTACTTCACCGCGGGCCCCAAGGAAGTGCGCGCCTGGACCATCCACGCAGGGGACACCGCACCCGTTGCCGCCGGCAAGATCCACAGCGACTTCCAGCGCGGCTTCATCGCCGCTGACTGCATCAGTTTCAAGGATTACGATCAATACGGCGGTGAACAGTCGGCCAAGGCCGCCGGGCGCATGCGCACCGAGGGCAAGAGTTACGTCGTCGAAGACGGCGACGTAATTCTGTTCCACTTCAACGTTTAGCGCCCAGGGGCTTTTATTACCCGGCTGCCGCGCCTGTTCGTACAATAGTCACCCCTTCCTACCCCTCAAGGAGTGACCATGCTTCGTGTTTCGCTGCTGTTGGCCTGTGCACTGGGAGCGCTGGTATTGCCGGCACAGGCGTTTGAGGCGCCCAAGATGCTCAAGTCCGGCGACGATCCCCTGGGCCACCTGCTCAACAAGAAGGAGCGCCTCTACCCTTCGCCCGCCCTGTATGACCTCGACGGCGACGGCTTCAAGGATCTCGTGATCGGCGATCTCTTCGGCAACCTCACCGTCAGCAAGGGCAGCAAGGAAGGATTTGGCGCAGAGACCGTTCTCACGGCGGCCGACGGCAAACCCCTCAAGTTCAACAACTGGTGATGCATCGGCATGGCTCCACAGTTCGTGGACTTCAACGCCGACGGCCATAACGACATTTTCGCCGCCACCTTTGACGGCTCTCCCTGGGTGGCCCTCGGCGGCAAAGATGGCTTTCAGCAGCCCCAGCACGTCAAGGACAAGAACGGCGAGCGCGTCATGCTCAGCCAGTACTGGGACTACGAATCCAAGAAGTGGACGCACAAAGACCACACAGGCGGCGTGGACCCCAAGGCCCACTGCATCTCCGCCTATGCCTTTGACTGGGACGCCGACGGCGACCTCGACCTTGTGATGGGCGGACGTGACGGCTACCTCTGGCTGCAGCTCAATGAGGGCAGCGCCAAGGAGCCCAAGTTCAGCGGCACCAGCCAGCGCATTCTCTGTGGCGAGAAGGCCCTCGACGCCGGTGACAAGATTACCTCGCCGCGCCTCGTGGATTTTGACGGCGACGGCCTGAGCGACCTGGTCGTAGGCACCTTCGGGGACTCTTACGGAGAAGCCAAGGGCGGAAGCATCAAGTGGTACCGCAACACGGGCAAGAAGGGCGCACCGGCCTTTGCCCCGGCACAGGTTCTCATTGACGCCTCCGACAAATCGGCCAAGGAGCCCACACGGCCCGACGGCGGGCTCTACTTCGACCTCGCGGACCTCAACGGCGATGGCCTTCTGGATCTGATCGTCGGCGGTTACTCCATGTGGACCGCTGACGGCAGCAACAAGGGCCGCGCCGCCGTGGCGCGTAAGCCCTACGTCTGGGTCTACCACCAGAAGTCCAAGACCGACGCATCCAAGTAAGCGCGCGGCATTCTTAACCGGGGCGGCCTGGCCGCCCCGGTTTCGTTGCCTGCCAGTTCTTCTGCGGAGGGTCAGCAGCCCCGCGCGCGTTTTTCAGAACGGGAGCTTCAGGGCCGGGCGGAGAATTGACGATAGGGAAATGTGGAGGTCCGCGGCTGGCGGCGCGGAGAAGCAGGAAAAATCACAAGTAATTTGTGGGTGGTTGCCATAAGGTGTAAATTATAAAGCACGTATTCCTCTTTGGAGGCGCGCCATGTCCAACTCTTCTGAGTGCAAGTGCGACCGCTGCGGAAAGCAGGAGTACATTCCCACTTTCCAGTACGTGAAGTTCGAGGAACGCACAAGGTACTTCTGCAAAGAGTGTTACGAGGAATTGCGCTCCTTTGTCGCCCGCCGCTCCAGTGTCCGCGTGAGTAAATTCATTCCCATCGGCTAGACCGACGCTTGGAGTCGTAAACTACATTCGCGTAATGACTTATACAGCAGGACGCCGCCTTGAGCGGCTTTCTGCGCTTTTTCAGCACATTGCTCTGAAGCAGCATCGTATTTCTGCCGATAAACCGGATAAGGGGAAGTGTTTGGCCCATCAGCCTGTAGAATGGGTGGGCCGGGACGGGAAGGAGGATGTCATGAGTGAAATCTACTCCGCCGGCAACGCGGATCGTGCCCAGCGCATCGAGCGCGTCCGCGGCAGCAAGAGGGTTCAGCGCGCCCAGACCCAGAGTCTGCCGCGCGAGTCCGACCGCGTCGAACTTTCGCAGGAAGCGCGGGCGCTCGGAACTCTCAAGGGCATGCCGGCCGTGCGGGAAGAGCGCGTAGCGGCCGTGAAGGCGAAAATCAACGACGTCAACTACGACGTTGATTCAAACTTCAGGAACGCGATGCAAAAGCTTCTTGAAGACTTCGGTGCCTGAGCGATCAGGGACCGCTGCACACCCCGGGGGCCGCCGTAGCGCGGCCCCCAAGTGCTTTCTGCGGCAGGCTCTCAGGCCCGCGGCTCTTCAAGGTCAAAGGCAAAGGGCAGCAGTTCTGCCAACGTGAAGCTTCGCTGCACCGTCAGGTGCCCCGCCTCGTCCAAGGCGGCCGCGTGGATGCGGGTGCCGCCGTGCCCGAACTCTAAAATGCGCTGACGGCAGCCGCCGCAGGGCGTGGTCAGCGCCGCCGCCCCCTGCCCGCTTCCCAGCACCAGAATGTCCTGCACCTCACGCTCGCCCGCCTGCACCATGGCGGCCAGGGCCGCCGTCTCGGCGCAGATGCCCAGGGGGTAGCTGGCGTTCTCGCAGTTGCAGCCCGTAAAGAAAGCCCCTGAGCCCGACCTCACGCAGGCTCCCACCAGAAACTTCGAATAGGGCGCATAGGCGCGGCTGCGGGCCTGTGCGGCCAGTTCCAGCATCTGAGCGAGGGGCAAGGACATGAGGACAGGTTAGCAGGGGGCGGCATGAGTGGCCGCGCAATTTGCGGAGTCGCTTTTCGGCTTTACGCTGGGGCCTGGCCCAGCCACACTTTGCGCCTTCTTACGTTCGTGGAGCGGCCATGGAACGGCTGGTCAGCCTGCTGGGCCTGTTTGTGATGCTTGCGGCGGCCTTTGCGCTGTCAAACAACAGGAGGCGCATGCCCTGGCGCCTGATTGTCACGGGCATCGTGCTGCAGTTCGTCGTCGGCCTGCTGATCCTGCAAACGGAGCCCGGCCTCTGGCTGTTCCAGGGTATGGGCGACGCCATCAACAAGTTCCTGGAGTTCTCAAACGCCGGCGCCAGCTTCGTGTTCGGCAGCAAGCTGGTGAACGAGAAGGGGCAGTGGGGGCTGGCGTTCTTCGTGCTGCCCACGATCATTTTTGTGTCGGCCGTGATGTCGTGCCTCTTCTATCTGGGCATCATGCAGCTGGTGGTCAAGGGCATGGCCAAGGTCATGGTCTGGGTCATGGACACCTCAGGCAGCGAGTCCCTGGCGGCTGCGGCCAACGTGTTCATGGGACACACCGAGGCCCCCCTGGTCATCCGCCCCTATCTGCTGACCATGACGGAGAGCGAGCTTCTGGCCATGATGACGGCGGGCATGGCCACAGTGGCGGGCGGCGTCATGGCGGCCTATGTCGGCTTTGGCGCCGACGGCGGCCACCTGCTGACGGCCAGCGTCATGAGCGCACCGGCGGCCCTGGTGATCTCCAAAATCATGATCCCGGAAACCGGCGAGTCCGTCACCAAGGGCACCGTCAAGATCGACATCCCCAAAGAAGACAGCAACATCCTTGACGCCGCCTGCCGCGGCGCAGGTGATGGCCTGAAGCTGGCGCTGAATGTGGGCGCCATGCTGATTGCGTTCGTTGCCCTCATCTACATGTGCAACGCGGCCCTGGACCTGCTGCCCGATTTCAACGGCCAGCCCCTGACCTTCCAGCGCATTCTGGGCTGGGCCCTGGCTCCCGTGGCCTGGCTCATGGGCTGCCCCTGGGAAGACTGCGAGAAGATCGGCGGCCTGCTGGGTACCAAGACCGTGCTCAACGAGTTCATTGCCTACATCGAGCTGGGCGCCATGAAGGACCAGATCAGCCCCCGCAGCTTCACGATTGCCACCTACGCGCTTTGCGGCTTTGCGAACTTCGGCTCCATTGCCGTGCAGATTGGCGGCGTGGGTAACCTGGTGCCCGAGCGCCGCCGCGACATCGCGCGGCTGGGCATCAAGAGCATGATCGGCGGCACCCTGGCAGCTTTCACGACGGCCTGCATTGCGGGCATCCTGATCAGCGAGTGAAGGATCAGGGGGCAAAAGGGGAGAGAAAATCCGGAATAGGGTGCCAAGGCCCCCTGTTACACCGGCGATCGTGACGAAGCGGCAGCGATAAAAGCGGACTGGCCGAGACCACAATGGTGTGGCGGTGCAAATTCCGTGGTTGAACTGTTGCTTTGCGGCAGAATCGTGCGTAGAGTCCCCCCTTCACGATGGGGTGAGATTCAACCTGAGTTGAAGAAACCACTTAACTGTTTTGGGAGAGCCACAATATGAAGAAGCTTTTGATGCTGTGCAGCTTTGTGTCGGTTCTGGCGGTTGCGGCCTGCGGCGGCGGCGGTGCGGCGGGTGGCGGCGACGGCGGCAAGTGTGGCGGCGGCAGCGGTTGCGGCGGCAGCACTGAGAACCCGATGGCCCAGATGATGGTTGACCAGTACAAGAACGGCACCTCGAAGGCCTCGTACTACGTCGCCCTCCACAAGGACGCCAAGGCCGGCCAGTACTGGGAAGTGAAGTCCACCTCGGAGTTCAGCGGCTACAAGAGCGAGAACACCGACAAGTGGCAGGTTGCGGCGGTCACCGGCGACGGCCCGATCGTTGAGAACTTCATGGGCAGCATGGGCATCGTGCTCGCCTACCTCATCGACACCAGCAAGTCGGCTGAGGACGCCATGAAGACCGGCAACGTCAAGAAGGCGTGGGTCGGCAAGCCCGGCGACGCTCCGGCTGAGATCAAGATCATGGACATCCCCACGGGCGGCGAGACCGGCCCGGCCCCGGAGAAGAACTACGAGGACAAGACCGAGGACTTCACCGACGTCGAGATCGCCGGCGGCAAGTGGAGCGGCAAGAAGTTCTGGATGAAGATGAAGGACGGCTCCATGGAGAGCACGACCTGGACCGCCACCAACGGCTGGTTCAACGGTTTGATCAAGATGGAGTCCAAGATGGCGGCCGGCACCAGCAACATGGAACTCTCGAAGTTCGGAGAGGACGGCAAGCCCTGGCTCAAGTGGTAAACTGAGCCGAGAGATTCGCCATGAGCCGGCCCGGGTAATCCCGGGCCGGTTCGCTTGTCAGAATTGACCGGCGGCCCGCCCCCCCTGCTCGTTACAACCTGACCCCCAACGGGAGCACTCTGTGAGCCAGGTCGATCCGCAGCCCCCCAGCTTGCCCTCTCCCCCCGCGACTCCCCAGGTCGTTTACCTGCCTGCCAGGTCGGGCCGCGCCACGCAGTTGCTGCTCTTCCTGCTCATCGTTGCCGTCCTGGTGTTGATTGGCCTGCAGGTCATGCCCCATCTCAAGCTGCCCGCACTGGGCGAGCCCGCAGCCGCTTCCCGCGAGGAGCTGCTCAAGCAGCTCGAACCCGAAGCCCTGATGACGCCCACGGGCCGCAGGCTCGACGTAGTCGAGTTCGGCGGGCGTTTGTTTGAGATCACCCGCGTCGTCTACGACCAGGCAGATTCCCGCCGCTGCCTCGTCAGCATCACCGTGCCGGGCAAGCCCCCGCAGCAGAACATCTTCCGCCCCGGCGACAGCTTTGACCGCGGGCGCATAGTCATCAAGGAAGTCGGCGATGGCTACGTCGTGCTCAAATGCGACGGTGAGCAGCGCACCTTCGGCGTGCAGGGGCTGATGCCTGACGGCCCGCCGGCCCAGCCGGCGCAGCCCATGGGCACCACCCTCATGCCGCCCAGGGATTTTTCAAGTGCGGTGCCTCCGGCGCCACAGACGGGGCGCGTCAAGGCTCCCGAGCACCCCATGGCCGAGAAAGAAGCCCAGCCCGGCGGGCCGGCGGAAAGTCAGCCCGAAACGGCCGACGAAGGCACCGCCCTTGAGGACCTGCCGGAGGAGCGCCACTACAAGCTGGTGCGCGAGGATTACCGCAAGTTCATCGACAGCCTGCCTGCTTTCTTCACGACCGCCATGGTGCTGCAGACGATCCGCGATCCCGAGAACATGCAGCCCTGGGGCATGCAGATCAAACGCATCGACTCCTACGGCAAGCTCTCGACCTATGGTCTGCGCTCGGGCGACGTGATCGTGCGCATCTCCCAGCAGGCCACACTGGGCCACGGCGACATTGACGCCGCCTTCAAGCAGCCTTTCCGTGACTCCATCGAGATTGAAGTGGTGCGCGGCGAGAGCGTCATTCTCTTCATCATCGAGGCCGGCGTCGAGTCTCCGGCCAAGCCCCGCTAGCCGGACGATGAAGTGCGGCCTGCTCACGCAACCCGGCGCTTGGGCCAAGAAGCGCTCAGGCCGATGGCGTGGCAGCGTCCGTCCTGGGCTCCTGCACGTCCGCCGGATCTTCTGGGGCGCGCATCTTCGGCACAGGGTCACGATGCAGGGGCGGCTCGTGCTCGCTGATTTCAGCCAGACGCTCGTGAATGACCAGGGCCAGACGGCGCAGCGTGTCTGATCGCATCACGTCCAGAACCCTCACCCTGACGTCAAAGGCCCGTTCCAGGGTCGCCGCCAGCTCCATGGCGTCAAAGCCGAACACGCGAAGGTCCGCCAGCAGGCGATGCCGGGGATCGAGGCGCTCGGCTGGCACGCCCAGGGCGCGGCTCACCGCCAGCCTGAACGCGCGGCAGAAGGCCACATCCACGGGGCTGATGGCGCTGACGCCAAGGCGGAATTCGCCGTCGCCGATGGCGGGCCGGCTCTCCACGAAGTCGCGGCGCTGCAGACGGCGCCGGGCGTCCAGCAGCCCTGCCACAAAATAGGCCAGGCCGCCCGCCAGCAGAATGGAAATGAAGAAGCCGAAGTCGTGCATGGCGCGCTCCGCCGTGATTGTACCTCATCACAACGTCCAAGGACCACGGCATCTTCCCCCACGCCCCGGCCAGAGTCTGAAGAAAGCCGCGTCGCGGGGCCTGCTTGGGGCCGGTCAGGGGGCGGGTTTGAACTGGATGCCCAACTCGTCGAGGAGTTTCTTTTCGACTTCGTTGGGAGTGTCAATCATGAGGTCTCGGCCCGTGGCGGACTTGGGGAAGGCCATGGCGTCTTGAATGGTATCCAGGCCCATGAGCAGCATGAGCATGCGGTCCAGGCCCATGGCAATCCCGCCGTGGGGCGGCGCGCCGTGCGCCAGGGCGTTCATCAGAAAGCCGAACTTCTTTTCGGCCTCTTCTTTGGTGATGCCGACGAGCTCAAACACGTCCTGCTGCCAGTCCGTACGGTGCATCCGTATGGAGCCGCCGGCGATCTCGACGCCGTTGAGCACGAGGTCGTACTGGTTGTTGCGCAGTCCCAGCACCTGCTCCAGTGAGTATCCGGCGGCCTTGAGCCGCGCAATCACCGAGCCCTCGCTGCTCCGGCGCGCGGCTTGGGCCATGTTGCGCACCAGATCCAGGTCTTGCGGCAGAGTGAACGGGTGGTGGCTGGCGTAGAGTTTCTCCTCCTCGTCTTTGTACTCAAAGAGCGGGAAGTCGATGATCCAAACAAGCGCGAACTGACTCGGGTCCAGCAGGCCCAGCTTCTCAGCCACCAGCGTGCGCATGTGGTGCATGACGGCGTGGACGACTTTTTCCTTGGCGTGAGCGCAGATGAAAACCAGGTCGCCGTCTTGCGCCCTGCAGGCGTTGATCAGCGCCGCTTGCTCGCCCGCGGGGAAGAACTTGGCAATCGCGCCATCGAGCTTGCCGTCGGCCACTTTGAGCGAGGCCAAGCCCCCCGCGCCCATGCCCTTGGCGTCGCGCTCGAGGTTTGAAATCTGCCCGCGCGAAAACGCCTCGGCCATGCCCGGGCAACGCAGGGCCTTGACCATGCCGCCGCCCAAAGCCGCCTGCTTGAACGCGTTGAAGGAACAGGTCTTGGCCCAGTCCGTGAGCTCCGTGAGCTTCAAATCGCGCGAGCGCAGGTCGGGCCGGTCGATCGAATAATCATGCATGGCCGTTTCGTAGGTCATGCGCTCGATGGGCGTCTTGATTTCACCCGCCTTGACCACGGGCCAGCCCGTGTGGGCAAAGCGCGCATCCTGTTGCAGGTCGCGCACAAAATTGCGCACGACGCCCTCCAGCAGGGCAATCACGTCGTCGCGCTCCACGAAACTCATCTCGATGTCGAGCTGGGAGAATTCGGGCTGGCGGTCGGCGCGCTTGTCTTCGTCGCGAAAACAGCGCGCGATCTGGTAGTACCGGTCCAGCCCCGCCACCATGCAGAGCTGCTTGAAAAGCTGCGGGCTCTGCGGCAGAGCGTAGAACTGTCCGGGGTAGGCGCGGCTGGGCACGATGAAGTCCCGCGCGCCCTCGGGCGTGCGCTTGTACAGAATGGGCGTCTCGATTTCCGTGAAGCCCTGAGCGTCGAGGGAGGCCCGCATGGACCGGATCATGGCCGCGCGCCCCTGGAGCATGCGCTGCATGGGTTGGCGCCGCAGGTCAATGAAGCGGTGCTTGAGCCGCAGTTCGGGGTCGCACTTGAGATCGTCGCGCACTTCAATGGCCGGCGTCTTGGCGGTGTTGAGCAGTTCGAGGCGGCTGACGGCGATTTCGATGTCGCCCGTGGCCAGGCGCGGGTTCACGTTCTTGGGGTCGCGCAGGCGCACGACGCCTGAAGCCATTGCGACATACTCGCCGTGCATGGACTTCGCGGCGGCGTGGTTGGCGGGGTCTTTCTCGATGTCAAAGGCGAGCTGGACTTTGCCCGCGATGTCACGCAGGTCGATGAACACCAGTGCGCCCATTTCGCGCTTGGTGTCCACCCAGCCGCAGACGGTCACGGTCTGGCCCGCATGTTCCTTGCGAAGTTCGCCACAGCGATGGGTGCGATTCATTTATATGTCCGTGGTTCCTGGTTCATGGTCTCGTCGTCGCCGCCATGGTCGCGCAAGGCACATCCTTCGAGGGCGGCCCTGGCGCCGCCCGGCGTGCCAATCTCAGGAGGCCCGCAGGGCATGGCGCGGGGCGCACTCCTTCAGGTGAGCGTGAGCGCCGGCCACTACTCGCTGACGGTCTTGTCCCTCGTGGGCGGCTCTGGGGCCTTCTTCTCCGGCGGCAGCACTTCGCTGGCGTCGATCAGGTCGTCCTGGGCGGGCTTGCGGTCCTTGCGCGTGGGGGGCGGTGGCGTGAAAAAAGCGTAGTTGTCGTCCACGACGAACTCCATGTCTTCATCGTCGTCGGACGGCGCGGCCTTCTTCACGGTCTCCTGATCCGGCAGTACGGGCATGTCCGGCGGTGTCTTGTTCGGATCAACGGTCGGCTTGTCCACGGGCACCGGCTGACCTCGAACCTGCTCGGCGAGCTGCAGCGACGCAAGGTCGCCCTTGCTCTGTGACTTTTCGTACTCCTGCTGCAACTCCTCCATCATCTCGCGCGAACTGACCGCCAGCGTGTCGCCGCCGGGACCCTTGGCCATGGAGGCAAGGTCCGGCTTGCTCGACGCCCTGGCTTCCTGCCGCGCAACTACATCGGGCTTGGGGATGTAAAGCGTTTTGGCGCCGGGCACCAGCTCGATCTTCGAGGTCGGGTTGTCGGTGATGGGAATGGTCTGTTCCTTGACCACGCTGGTATCGCGGTCCTTCTTGCCCTTCATCAGCTTCTTGGTGTCCTTGCGGGCCGAGTCCCGAGTCGGCAGCGCAACGGGATAGGCCGCAGACTTCAAGGCCGGCCTTGATGGGGCCTTGGCCGGCGCGGCCGGGGCCTCCGGCTCGTCATTGGGAAGAGGTCCGGTCTTGGCCCTGGCCGCCTCGCGCGCGATGCGCTTGACTTCCTCAAGTTTGCGCTGATGTTCCTGCTCCAGCTCTTCGGCGCTGGGCGCGGCCATGGCCGGCTGACTGGGCGTCTTCCGGACCGGAGGCTCCTGGGCGACGGATTCTTCGCCAACCTTGCTTTCATTGAGTGACGTGACCCCCTCGCCCAACAGGCTGGTGGTAGGCTCGACGGCGGCTGGAGTTGCCGGAGCATCCAGTTCGTCGTCGAGGTCCGCGCCGCCTGCCAGGCGCGCTGCGCCGGGGCCAAAGCTGACTTCTTCAGGCGATGTGTCGGATTGCTTTGTGGCCGGGTCAGTGTCGGCGAACTTGACTTCCTTAAGGTTGCCGGTGGCGCGCTCCCCGCCGAAATACTCGGCGATTTCGTCTGTCGTGAGGTCCGGCTCGACGGCGGCCTTTTCCTCGGCCTTGGGGGCCGGCATGGGCGGTGGCTTGGGGAACTCCTCGCGGCGAGCCTGGGGGGCCTCGTGGCCCAGCTTCACCGTAGGCATGGCGGGGGCCGCCTCGATTTCCTCAAGCATTTCCTCGGCCAGGGTGCGGCGTTTGGTGGTCTGGTCGGCTTTGGGCGGCAGGGGCTTGGCCGGCTCTTGCGCGGGCGGCGGGGGCTTGGGCCCGCCCAGGGCGCCCGGCCTTGGCTGAAGTCGAGCCGAGGGCCGCTGGTCCGGCGGCAGGGGCGGTTCGTACACCGTTTTGCGCGAGTCTTCTTCGGGTGGAGTGCTGTCAAAGGCGGGCGGCAGATTCTTGCCGGCCGGGGCCGGCGTGCGACCGGCCTTGGCTGGAGCGCCCGGTTTGGGTGGCAGCGCGGCAGCGCCGGCCTTGGGCGGCAGAGGCACCGTGGGCCTTTTGTTGTTGGCCGCAGGAGCATTGAAGTCGCGCTTGGCTTCCCAGGGCGCGGTCATGATGCCCGTTTCGCGCTTGCGCGGCGGAGCCGGAGGTTTGACGGCGGCCGTGGGCGCCGGTGCACCGGGCTTGGGAGCGGGGGCGGCTCCTGCCGCGGGCGCTTTGGCGCCGGGGGCCCGCACGGAGGCGTCTTCGATGGCCTTGCCATCTTCGGTGAATTCGGCGCTGTTGATGACCGGTGGTGGTTCGGCCGGGCCGCCGTCGGAGGTCTGGGCCGCCACTTTCTCGGCCGCCAGCACGGTCTCGCCGCCCAGAATCACGCGTTTGCGCGCGTTGAAACGTATCAGGCCCCGTGGCTCGCTCTTGCCCGGCGGATCGACGGCATTCACCGGAGGCTGGGCGTCGTAGAAAACGATGCGGCCCTGCCCCACGCGAATGCGGGTGCCGTCATGGAGGCGTGCCAGCGCGTTGGAAAGGGGCGTGTCGTTGACCAGGGTGCCGCCGGAACTGCCCAGATCGCGGACAAAGGCCTGACCGCGGCTGTCAATGAAGAACTGGACGTGCAGGCGCGACACCGACATGTCGCGAAGCTGGATATCCGCTTTGGGCAGGCGGCCCACTACGAAATCGATGCGCCCGACAAATCGGACCAGCAGCGCGTCAGTTCCCAGTTTTACGTCGAGGTAAGGCATAGCGCGGTCAATCGACAGAACGCCCATCAAACCAAACTTGGAACATGGACGATAGCCATCGTCTCGCGCCTTGCCAGCCCCAAGGCGGCCCTTTGTTCCCCTGAGAGACCTTTCCGAGATGCTGGGCCAACCGGGGATGGGCGGGCGCTTCAGGCAATTGAAAGCCGTTTGAAAGGGAGGTCAGGATGAATTCCCCCCGCACCCACGGAGTTCAAGGTTGGCCGGACGCCGCTCTTTCAACGCCTTGTCGATGGCACCCAGGGTCAGGGACGCGTCAGGGTGAAGGGCGACGCGGCGGGGCTGGGGGCGGCGTGGTGCACCCTAACCAGGTAGACTCCTGCCGCGAGGCTCAGGTTCAAGGTCTTGTTGGCCGCCGTCGAGCGCTGGCTGGCCACCAGGTTGTTGCCAAGGTCATAGACGTACAGGTCCAGCTTGTGGGCTGAAGCGCTGTAGCTTGCGGCCGTGGCGCTCAGGTTCAGGGTTACGCTTTGGGCACTGGCCAGCTCCATGCGCCAGGTGGCGTTTGCCGTCAGGCCCAGTTCAGCGTTGGCGGGTGTCGCAGCAGGCCCCGAAGCGGCATTGAGCGTGGCGGCTTCGGTGGCGGCAGGCGCCAGGGCGGGCGGCCACTGTTCAGCCACGGCCGGAGGGAACGAGGCGTTGTAGGGGCTGACCAGTGTGTGGGCGTTGCCTGCGTTGAGGCGGGCGTCGTCTATCAACTGCTGCAGCAGGCTCGCGAGCCACACCAGGTCATAGGCTCCAGTGCGGCCTGACAGGGCATAGAAACTCTGCAGAAAGCCGTCGCGCGCTATGGCCACGGGGTCGGCGTCCGTGGAGGCCGGGTTGGAGGTGCCGCCATCGAGCAGATCCCAGACCACGGCCGCCACGGCGAACTCAGCCTGATATCCCGATACCCCGGTGAGCGCCGAAGGCACGCCGGCGACAAAGGCGGGGTTTTCACAATCAAAGCTGAATCGCACGGAACTGGCGGGCGGAAGCCCCTGGGTATCAATGTAGTTCTTGTCGCCCAGCAGGATGCAGCCCAGGCCCGTGGGCAGACCCTCGCCGTAGGCGGCGTTGGGGGTCAGGGCTTCACCGTTGTGGGCACCGCCCCAGTTGTTGTCGCGCGAGAAACCCCGCATCAGGAAGTGAACGAACTCGTGGGCCATGACAGCTTCATCGAACTCGTCGTGGTCCGTAGCGCTGACGTCGTTCCAGATGCCGCCGCCCACCAGAATACCGGGATTGCCAAGGGGCCCGGCGTTCACGAAGCGCGTCTGAAGGATGGGCACCGGCTGCCCGCCGAGGTCGCGCATGAACGAAGTGCCCAGGTTGCCCGGCGCCCAGTAAAGATCCAGCGTCCCCAGAGCAGGGCTGCCGGAATAGGCCGCGGCCTGCGCCAGCTTGCGTGCCGTGTCCAGCGCCGCAAAGGCCCCCGCCCGCATGTGCGGGAGGGCCAGGCCCGCAGTCACGTTCACCGTCTGGCTGCCCAGGGCCCGCGAGACAATGGCGCTGGACGCGGCATGAACCACCGGGTTCGCCATCTGGCTGTGGAGTACGCGGCAGTCCAGCGTGGCCACGCTGAGCCGCGCGCGGGCCCGCACAAAAAAGTCGCGGTCCGTCGAGAAGCTGATGCTGTAGTCGCCGTTGGCATCTGCGAAGGCGGCGGGGGCCAGCAGCACCGAGAAATCGTCGTGGCGCACGACTTCAACCTGCACCAGAGCCGCATTCTGCGTCACGGGTGTGGCGCCAAGGCCCGTGGGCGTTGGCAACAGGCGCTCAAACGTGATCTTGCCCGAAATGGTCAGGGCGACGGGCGTTCCCCCGTCCGGCTGGGGCGAGCCGCCGGCGGGGCCCAGAACCTCGGCAGCGGGAACGGCCTTGGGAGAGGGGTTTTGCTTCTTTTCGTCGTCGCCGCCGCAGCCGGCCAGCACGAGGGCCGAAAACAGCAGCAGGGCCAGGAATGAACGCATGGCGGCACAGGAGGGGAGTTTCAGGGGGGCGCATTGTAGCAAGCGCCTGAAAAAGCCGCGCCGTTCTGTTAGAAGGCCGCCATGAAGTGGCTCTTCAACATGGGCTATCTGTTGGCGGGGGCGCTGATCTCGCCCTGGTATTTCTTCATGGCGCTGACAACGCGCAAGTACCGCGCCGGCCTCTCTCAGCGCCTGGGCGACATTCCGTTTCGTGAGCGCGCCGGCCAAAGCATCTGGCTCCATGCTGTCAGCGTGGGCGAGTTGCTGGCCTCTCGCCCTCTGATCAAGGCCTTGCGCGAGCGCTTCCCGCAATATGAGCTGGTGGTCACTTACACCACGCGCACCGCCGCCGAAATCGCGCGCCGGGAGCTTCCGGGGGTCTATCACTGTTATTCGCCCCTCGACCTGTCCTGGGTGGTGGCGCGGTTCTTCAAGCGGCTGCGCCCGGCGCTCATCATCCTGATGGAGCTGGAACTCTGGCCCAACTGGCTCATGCACGCTGAACGCGCCGGAGTGCCTGTGTTGCTGGCCAACGGCCGCATCAGTGACCGGAGTTTCCGCAACTATCTCCGCTTTGCCCCCCTTCTGGCCCCCGCCTTCGGAGCCATCTCCCACTGGGCAATGCAGGATGAGACCTACGCGGCGAGGGCCGCCGAACTCTGCTCGCGCGCCCCCCGCTGGCGCAACCGCCTCTGGCTTCAGACCGGCGACGGCCGCTGGTGGGTCAGCGCCCAGGACCTGTCACTTGAGGCGCGCCGCCACTGGCAGGAGCACCTTGATGAATACCTCGCCGCCGCCGAGAACCAGGGCAGTGTGCCCCTGCCCCGCACGTTCGACCCCGAGCGACGCTCGGAACTCAAACCTCACCGCCCCCTGGAATTTGTGCAGGGCCGCCCGCAGGTCTACGGCATTGCCATGGTGCCCGCACCGGTCAGCAATTCAGGCAACCTCAAATACGATTCCCTCAAGGGCGAAGTGGACCCGGCCCGCCTGGACCACTTCCGCGCTCTCTTTTCCATTGAGCCCGGCCAGCGCCTGCTGGTTTGCGGCAGCACCCACCCCGGCGAGCACGAAGCGATCGTGGACATGCTGCCGCGCCTGGGGGTGCGTTGTCTGCTCGTGCCGCGCCACCCGGAGCGCTATGCAAGCGTGCGCGATCTGCTCACGCGTGCGGGGCTGCCCTGGGTCAATCGCAGCGAATTGTCTGCCCAAAGTCCCGCCCCGCGCGACGCGGTCATCCTGCTCGATACCGTGGGGGAGCTGGCCATGGTCTATGCGCTGGCCGATGTCGTGTTTGTAGGGGGCTCACTCATCAAACACGGGGGCCAGAACATGGCCGAGCCCGTGGCTTTGGGCAAGGCCACGCTGTTTGGCCCGCACACGGACAACTTCAAGGCTACAGTTCGGGAACTGCTTGAGGTCAACGGCGCCCTGCGCGTGCAGGATGCTGCCGAGCTTGAGCGCGAGATCACCCGCCTCATTGCCGACAGCGCCGCCCGCGAAGCCCTGGGCAGAGCGGGGCAGGCGCGCCTGCTGGCCTCGCGGGGGGCGCTGGCGCGCTATATGGCCCTCATTGAAGGATTGCTGCCCGCGAAGGCTGAGGTCGGGCCATAGGCAGGCATCACGCCGGGCGGGCCGCGACCTGCAGCGCGGGAACTTCAGCGGAAATCGGGCGGCTGACGGGCCGCAGCCCGGCCACGGAAAGAGCCTGCTCGGCGGCGCGGCGCGACGCACCCTGTCCGCCCAGTTTTTCAACAACCTTGCGCAGTTCTTCGCGCTGTTTCGGCGCGCCGGTATCCATGGCTTCACGGGCGATCAAGGCCATCGTCAGTGGCTCGGCCTGCCACTGCAACAGCTCCGGAACTACCAACTTGCCGGCCAGAATGTTGACCATGCAGGCAAACTCGTAATTCACCAGCAGGCCCGCCAGAATCGCGCTTGTCCAAGCCATGCGATAGGTACATAGCATGGGCGTGCCAACAATCGCCGTTTCGACCGTAGCTGTTCCGCTGCACACCATGGCAAAGTCGGACAACCGCATGACTTCGTGGCTTCGGCCATGCACCCCGCGCAGGGGCAGGTCTTCATAGCCGCGGATCGCCTGCTTGTAGCGATCGGGGTTGAACCAGGGCGAGCAGCCCACGGCAAACACGATGTTCTTGTCCCGGCTGTGCAGCTCGCGCGCCGCCGCCAGCATGCGCGGCATCAGTCGCGTCACCTCACCCTTGCGCGAGCCGGGGAACAGGCCCACCACACGGCATTTGTCAGGAATCTTGAAGCCGCGCCGCAACAGATCGGCCCCCTTCTTGATTTTCTCGGCGTCGATGAGGTCAAGCAGGGGGTGACCGACGAAACGGGCTTCGATGCCGTGTTTGGCGTAGAAGTCGACCTCGAAGGGGAAGATGACCAGCATGCGGTCCACGTACTTGCGGATCTGCTCTACGCGGCCTTCGCGCCAGGCCCAGAGCTGGGGGCTGACGTAGTAGACGACCGGAATGCCGAGGGCCTTGAAGCGTGGCGCCATGCGCAAGTTGAAGTCCGGCGAGTCAATGAGTACGACGGCTTCGGGCTTCAGTTCCTTGGCCTTGCGGACGAGTTCGTCCATCGAATCGAGGAAGAACCGGAGGCTGCGCACGACCTCAACGAGGCCGACGGCCGAGTGCTCCAGCATGTTGCGGAACAGGCGGACACCGGCGTTTTCCATTTTGTTGCCGCCGATGCCGTAAACCTCAAGGTCTGGGCGCAGTTCCCGGAACTGACGCGCCAGCAGCGAACCGTAGTTGTCTCCGCTGCTTTCCGTGGCGACGATGAATACGCGTGGTCTCATTTCTTCTCGGCTTCCTGGCCCTGCTCGACTTCGCGAGGCTTCCTCGAAAACCTGCGCAAGAGATACATGGCAAGGGTGATACCTGCCGCGATGGAGGCGGTTTTGGCAATGAAGCCGACAACTTCTCCCGCTTCAACTGCCGCCATCGTCACTCCCAGTTGCGGCCGTAAAACCCCTCCACCGCCACGGGCACTTCACGCCGCACCCGCGCCACGATTTCGTCCAGGCGCTCGTCCGGCAGCACGCCCACGGAATCATCGGCAGGGCGGCGCGCCGTGGTGTACACCTGAATCAGTTTCAGCTTCGCGCCGGCTTTCAGCATCTCGTGGAGGCGGCCGATATAGGCGCCGATCTCTTCGTCGCTGGGCCCCTGCCCGCCCAACGTCGGAAACAGACTCTGAATCGTCAGGTCCAGCTTCTGACCCGCCGCGATGATGTTCCGCACGATCTGCCGAAGGGGCAGGCCGCTGCCGTCAACCTTCTCAAACCAGGCCTGGGTCCCGGCATCCAGCTTGGCCCAGATTTCGTAAGGACCGGCCTGAAGACCCTCCAGCGCCCGGATGACCTCGGGCTCTCCCAGCCGGCTCCCATTGGTGATGACGATGAGCTTAAGTTCTGTCAGTCCTTGAGATTCCCTCAGTTTACCGACTTCCACGATGGCCTCCCCCAGCCGCTCATACGTCGTGGGCTCGCCGTCGCCGGAAAACGCAATGTCGTTGACACGACGCAGCTCAAGGGGCGTACCCTTGAAACGGGGGTGCTGCCAGATCTGCCCGCTCTGCGACAGGCCCAGCAGAAACTCTACTTCCTCGACCATCAGCTCGAAGTCCACCGTGCGATCGCGGGGCGGCACCCTGCGGTCCACCTGGCAATAGAGGCAGTGGAAGTTGCAGACCTTGTCAGGGTTTACGTTTACGCCAATGGATAAACCCTTGGAGCGACGGCTGACAACGGGATAAGCAAAGCGCAGTTCGTCGAACTGCCTTGCGTGATCGCTGAGAATAGCGTGTTTGGGCGTAACCATCTCGGCGGGCCACACCGCGGCCTGCACCTCTCCTCGAGTCTGCCGGCCCACTAATTAGTGGACGCTAACGATGGGGCAT
Organism: Planctomycetota bacterium; assembly: GCA_003576915.1. Classification (GTDB taxonomy): domain Bacteria; phylum Planctomycetota; class UBA8742; order UBA2392; family UBA2392; genus UBA2392. Next base: position 31,860 of record QEVF01000036.1, read on the forward strand.
TCTAGCAGCCGCCAAGGGCAGTCAACCGAAATGTGTCCAACCCGGAGCGACTTAGAGCACCCATCACCTTTCCTGCTTGCGTCGGTGCCACTGCAACCTTACATTCCCTGTTACGCGTAGAAATGGTGTGCCGGTCGCCGCGCCTTTTGGGGATTGTCGGCGCGACGCGGCATGCGTATCATCCCGTTTCCCCCGCACGCCCCGGTTGCTGCGCCCTTGCGCTCAGGATTCATCGGAGGAGTTCATGCCTCGCGTACTTTCGTGCATTACGGTGGCCTGTCTGGCGGTTCTGTTCGGTGGAACGGCCAGCGCGCAGTACCGCGTGACTCAGGTGCTGCATGAGCCTACGGCGGCCGACGTCGGCCCCGTGATTGCGGCCCTTCCGGCGGACATTCCGCCCCCGACACCGGCAGGCGGCGGCCCCATTCCGCCCGCGGGCGTTGCGCCGAACAACGCTTACGGCAACGGCCGTCCTTATCACAACGAATTGCCTCGTGTCTCGGCGGAGTTCTTTGCCATGGGCGGCACCACGACCCATGACTTGGCCTACCTGCGCAACGACTCAGCCAACGACATCACAGTCACGACGAACACCATCGCAATCACCAGCCGTCCCAAGAAGGACGTGGCCTCAAAGCCGGAAACTGCCGACCCAGGCCTCGTCGCCCAGTTCATTCATGGCACCGCCGCCAGCGTCACCATTCCCGCGGGCACGGAACTAAGCCTGTTCCTTCTGGTAACCAAGTGGCTGCCCACGGTGGACACCAGCCCCCGCGACTACATCTTGACCATCACCATGCAGGACACCGTCAGCGCCAGCACCATTACAGCGACTGCGGCCATGACCGTGCCCAAGGTCGGCGGCGATGACTCCGGCTGCGTTGTGAGTGATGGTGACGGCAGCCCCGCAGGCCTGATCCTCGCGGCGATGGGCGCCATGGCGGCCATTTTACCCCGTACCCTGCGCCGTTTGCGCAGACGATTCGTAATCAGATAGGGCGGCGCATTCTTGATGAACCGAGGCGGAGCTCCGCCTCGGTTTATTTTTTGCACCCGGCAAACGATGCGAATCCCTGCATGCCACGGAAACCATGTGTGCCGCTGACGGTGGAACCTCCGGGGCCAAACCATGCGCGAGACGTTGGCGCGAGCGCGGCACGCCCGTTGCAGATCCTGACTCGGTGGCGCCCCCTTGCGCGAAGGACCGGTCAACGCTACCTTTCCGCGCCACGCCGGGGCTTCTTGAGCGTTCAGTCGCGCCAGGGGCCGGCGGCAAGACCCGTGGCTGGGTAGCTCAGTCGGTTAGAGCGAGGGTTTCATAAGCCCTAGGTCGCCGGTTCGAGTCCGGCCCCAGCTACCAAAGCAAAGCCAAGTGCCGCAATGGTTTACGCCATTGCGGCGCTTTGCATCTGTGGCTGCTTCAATTCGCGCGCCAACATCAATGCCAACACGTTAGCGCCGATGGTCGGAATGGCCTGCCGATTTCGGTCGGTCAATGTCGCTTGCGCGGGCGAGGCTAGGTTGCTCTGTAACGCGGGGTCGTTGATGTCAGAGCAAGCCACTGGAAGTCAAGGGAAGCTACGCCAAGCGACGCGAAGCAGGGGATGGTTCTGTCGCTACTCCGGTTATAATATCCTGCGTATATTCATCCCCCCGTTCGCTTCGGTGGACGGGCGCGAGGCAGCCGAAAGGCTGCCTCTGCTTTTGGAGCGGGCTTAGACACCTTTGTCTATGTTGACGCCTTTAATCTTTGCTTCGGTTTGTAGTGCTCCCCCGAAATCAAGCCACCTGTTCCTGTTGTTGGGCCCGGAACTGTTCCGGGCTCATGTAGTTCAGTGACTGGTGCGGCCTTTCTGAGT
>QEVF01000011.1 GCA_003576915.1 Planctomycetota bacterium
AAACCGGGCGAGCGCCGCAAAGCCTTGCGGGCACGAATCTTGTGCGCTGGATTTTCATCACACGCAAGTGGCATCGGCATCTTGCCGATGTCCGCAGGCGAGGCTGCCCGCGCCACAGGGCCTCTGAAAATGCAACCCGGGCGGCCAGTTGGCCGCCCGGGAAGTGTTCGACTTGGTCACTCGACCAGCCAGTGGTTTAGAAGATCCACTGGAGCTGAACGCGGAGCTGCCAAACGTTCAGGTAGTCCGAGTTGTCAGCACCGATGCTGCTGGCGCTGCGGCTCGGAATCGTCGTGTTCGGGGGGCCGTTGACAGCCTGGCCGTCCGTGAACAGAGCGAGCTGGTAGGTGATGTAGGTGAAGTCGAGCTGGATCTTCAGGTTGTGACCGGCGAGGTAGTAACCGACAACCAGGCCCAGTTCCGTGCTGTCCGGAGCAAGGGCGTGCTGCTTGTTGGTGCTGCCGTTGCGCCAGTACTCATCGCTGTCTACCATGCCGAAACGGACGCCCACGTCGAACTGCTTGGGCAGAATCATGAAGCCCACTTCGAAGAGGAAGCCGTTGTCGGTGAGGTCGCCAGGACGGTTACGGTTGTTGGCCGTGCCGTCGTTATCATTGGGACCAAAGTTGTGGAACTCGGTGTGCCTGTGGTGCCACTCGATGTTGACGCTGATGCCGTAGAAGCGGAAGTGGCCGTCGATCGTGAGGCTGATGGTGTCGTGACCGACGTTGCTGCGGCCCGAGCCGGGGCTCGTGCCGGCGGGACGGATGGTGCCACCGTTGAAGCGGCTGATGAACCAGTTCAGGCCGATACCGACGCTGAACAGGATCTTCTTGCTCGCTTCGCGGTCGCGCATGTCCACCATGTCGTCCGCGACGTTGCCCAACGGGTGGGTTTCAACGCGCAGAGAGGGCATGAGGTGAGCGTCAACCGTGGCGCCGAAGGTGTCCGGGCTCAGGGCGCGATCCGCGTTGCGGAAGTCGCTGTTGCTGCGCTGACGGCCGTTGAAGATACCCGCCCAGTACTTGACCCAGGGGGTGTCGCCACCGATCACGCCACTCAGCCACAGACCCTTACCCCAGTCCTGGTCGAACGTGTTGCTGACGATCGAGCGGTCAACGAACTGCTGACGGCCGCTCGAAACCTTGAACTGGTAGCTGTAGGGAACCTTCGCCTGGCCGACGTTGACGTTGATCTCGTTGTACTTGGCCCAGGTGAAGAAAGCGTTCTCAACCAGCTGGTTGCTGCCGGCTTCGGTCCAGTTCAGGACCACTTCGTACTTCCACTCCTTCTCGAAGATGTTGCCCGTGAAGGTGGTCTTCGCGCGAACAATGCGGAAGTTCCAGAAGTCACGGCCGTTCGTCGAGTCGGCGCGCACACCAAGGCCGTCGTCAGAGTCCACATCCTGGCCGCGCTCGTCGTTGTACGTGAGGCGAACCTGGACGCGGGTGCTCATGGTGAGGGCGAACTTGCCGTCCTCAGTGGCCCACGAGAAAACGTTACCCTTCAGCTTCGTGGCCAGCGCGGGATCTTCATCGCCGCCCTGACGCTTCACCGACTTGAGCGTGTCAATCTCGGTGCGGAGCTCGCTGAGCTCCTTCTGCAGCTTCTCCACTTCATTGGACTGCGCCGACGCCGGCGCGGCCCAGGCACTGGCGCCAACCAGCAGCGCAAGAGCCGTCGACCAAAGTTTAACCATGCCTCGCTCTCCCATAAAGAACTCGGAAATTCCGGATACGCGTCCGTCCATCGCAACCGGAGAGCCCTGGCACAGCCTTTCCGTGATGTGCAAGGGCAACTCGTGCAAAGACGGCCAAGACATTAGCGTGACACTTTCCAGCGTCAAGCCTGTTCTTGACCATTACTTCTACCACACTTGTTCGAACCCAACTCCAACCTTGACATTACCGGTCGAATCCCGCGAGCAACACGCCTCACGATACTCGCCCAAGCCCTTAGAATGGGCCTCTTGGGCGCTTATCGGCATTTTGCGTCCGGTAACTTTGCAGTTTATGAAATATAAAGTACGGCGAAGCTTCTGTCAATCTTTCTCGCTCATCTACCTTATTCAGAGCGCCTTCAGTTTCAGCCCACAAACGCCGAAGATCGAAGCGGCGTTTTGCCGCTACTCAGGGAGTCAAACATGGACCGTGGGATCAAGATCGCCATCTTCGTGGCCAGCGTCATCAGCCTGGGCCTGGGCCTGATCTGGGATCAGGTGCTCAGTCGCGCCCGCGACGTCGTCGCCGATGAACGTCCCGACCTCATGGGTCCGGAACGCATCGAGGCCCGCGTGGGCCCCAAGGAACTGCAACGCCAGGAACTCCCCGGCGACATGGCGGAAGTGAACATGGCGCCCGCCGCGCATAAAGAGGAAGCAAAGTCTCCGCAGGCCCCCGCGCCGGAACCCAAGCCTGCAACCGGCGGGGTTGAAGAGTACGTCGTGCAGAAAGGCGACAGCTGGTGGTCCATCGCCCACAGCCGCTTCAAAGGAAGGGGCGTGACCACTGAAAGCCTCCAGCAGGCCAACCCCGGCGTGAGCCTCAAACCGGGGGTCAAGGTCAAAGTGCCGACCAAGGCCTGAGTTTCAACGGGGGTCCAGCATCTGCAGGGCCCCCGGAAGCATGCGACATTCCACGGGCAGGTAGCCGGCGAAGTCTCCATCCACCTGGATGGGAACTTCGCGGCCGTCGGGCTCGCGAGCTTCAAGGGCGACGGAAGTCGCCCTTGTCACTTTGGCGCGGCGGTGGGTGTGAATCTGCCGCATCAATCCCAATGCCAGAAGGCGCATCACACTGAGGAAATGGATGGGTTCATGAATCGTCAGCAGGTCCAGCAGGCCGTCATTGGCCTGCGCCTGCGGCGTCAGGGCCAGGGGGCCGCCGTAGGCCGGCGTGATGGCGGCCAATGCAAAGCTGGCCCCCTCCACCCGGCGTGAGCCATCAAGGGTGGCGCTGATGGTCGTAAAATTCGCGCCGGCAATGGCCCGAAAGATGGCCGGAACGTACTGCCACATTTTCATGCTGCCGCCCTGCCTCGCTTCCTTTATCCGGCGCGTACACTCGCCGTCAAAGCCGGCACCCACAAAGCAGGTGAAAAGCCGCCCGCTCCCCAGTTGCCCCAGGTCCCGGGTCAGAAGTCTCCATTCCCGCAGGGCTTGCGCGTAGCGCATGGGGTTGGCCGTGGCCCCGATTTCCTTGGCCAGCACGTTGCCCGTGCCCATGGCCACCAGCATCAGGGGCAGGGGGTTGTCGCGCATGCCGTTGACGATGTCATTGACCGTGCCGTCACCTCCGCAGGCCACGATGGCGTCGTAACCCTCGCCCCTGGCGTCGCGCGCCAGCTCCTGGCTGTGACCGGCGTGGGTCGTCAGGCGCAGGTGAATCTCGACCCCGCTTTCACGGGCCAGCCGCGCCAGCCGCGGTCCCAGCCGCGCGGCCTTGCCCCTGCCGGAAATCGGATTGGCGATGGCAATCAGCTTGCGCGGCATCAGGCAATCAGGTTGGAGGGATCGAGCAGGACGGTTTTGAAGGCCTCCATGAGGCGCTTGGTCACAGGTCCCGGGCTGTGGCGCAGGGCCATGTCGCCGATGGCGGCCACGGGCATGATGTCCCGGGTGCTGCTGGTGATGAACACTTCATCGGCGGCCAGCAGCTCGCTGGCCGAAATGGCCCGCTCGTGGCAGCGCAGGGAGAGCTTGCGGGCGAGTTCGAGCACAAAGCTTCGCGTCACGCCTGCCAGCAACCCCTCGCCCAGGTCGGGCGTATGCAGTTCCCCCCCCTGCACCATGAACACGTTGCTGGTCGTGCACTCCGTGACATGGCCCTGGACGTTGAGCATGACCGCCTCGGCCGCGCCCGCGGCCCGGGCCTCAACGATGGCGAGCACGTTATTCAGGTAATTGCCGCTCTTGATGGCCGGGTCGGTGGCGTTCTTGGGGTTGCGCCGCACACCCGCCAGAATGACCTTGGCGCCGCGGCTGTAACTCTCGGCCGGCCACTGGGGCAGGGGCTTGGCAATGCCGATGACGGTGGGCGAGGTGCAACTGGCCGGGTGAAGGTCAAGCTCTCCCACGCCGCGCGTCACGATCACACGCAAATAGCTTTCGCTGCCGGGTTTGCGCCGGTGCATCTCGCGCAGCAGGTCGATGAACTGCTCGTCCATCAACGGCAGCCTCAGGCCCAGGGCGTCGGCCGAGGCATGGAGCCGCTTGAGGTGCTGGCGCGCGCCAAACAGCTTGCCCTGCACCGTACGCACCACTTCGTAGATGGAATCGCCGAACAAAAAGCCGTGGTCCAGCACGCTGACCTGGGCGTCCTTTTCATCCACAAATCGGCCGTTGATGACCGTGACGTATGTCGACATGCACTTCCTCATTCCTGGCGCCGCAAAGAAACTCCGGCGCACTCATGAACCCAGCCGCGCCGGTGGCACCCCCGCGGGCGTAATCAGGGCAATGTACCAGTCCACGGCCTGCAGGATCTCGGGCGTGAACAGCAGGGCGGCCAGCGTCCCCGCCACCAGAAAGGGGCCAAAGGGCACAGCAAGAAAGCGTGCCGCCACGCGCAGCACAAGGCCCACGCTCGCCCCCAGCATGATGGCGATGAAGAACGCGGCCAGAAGCTTCGGCCAGCCGAGGATGACCCCCAGCAGAAACACCAGCTTCACGTCGCCAAAGCCCATGCTCTCGCCGCCCATTTTGGCCGTGCGTCCCGGAAAGAGCACGTTGCCCGCCTTGCCGATAAGCCAAAGCGTCAGGCTGCCGGCCGCGCCCGCCACCAGGGCACTGAACACGCCGTTGAGCCACAGCGGCAACGCGTGAAACAGCAGGGGGTCCAGGTCCGGGGGCAGGCCCGCCCGCATGGGGGTGACGCTCGCGGCCATGGGCACAAAGAACAGCAAAGGGCCCACGGCCAGCTCGTCGGGAATGATGGTCAGGTCCCAGTCAATCAGCGCCACAGGCATGAGGACGCTGATGGCCGCCACGGCCGCCAGGGCGAACAGCCAGGCCTCGACGCTGACCAGGGCCTCTGGCCCCCCCGAAAGCACGGTGCGCCAGACGGCCAGGCCGAACAAGGCGGCCATGGCCGCCTCCACCAGAGGGTAGCGCGGCGAGATCGCCTTGCGGCAGTAGCGGCAGCGGCCCAGCAGGAAGATCCAGCCCAGGACCGGAATGTTGTCGTACCAGGCCAGTTGCGTCTTGCACCTGGGACAGAAGCTGCGCCGCGGATTGTTGATGCTCAGACACTGGCGCGGCAGGCGCCAGGCCACCACGTTGGTGAAACTTCCCACGAAGGCGCCAAACACCATGGCGCAGGCAAGCACAAAGCCGGGCGGGATGCCCCGGGCGATTTCGATGGTTTCGGCGGAGGCCATCGCGGTTCACTTTGGCAAACGCGCCATGATTTCGGAAGACAGCGCCTCAGGGGTGCTCGCGGCCGACACCGGGATCACGATGTGGGCGGCCCGCTCGTACAGCGGGCGGCGCCCCGCCATGACCTCCTGCACCTCTTCGGCTGCGGGGCGCCCCGTGAGCGAGGGGCGATCCGCGGCGTCCTGCCTTAGCCGCGCCGCGAGCAGGTCATCGGGCGCGTCAAGATAGACCACCGTTCCGCTGGCCCTCATGGTCTCCACGAGGCGCTGGTTCAGCACCGCCCCTCCGCCCGTGGCCACGACACCCTCACGCTGCCGCGCCGCCAGAAGGCTGAGCTCCATGTCCTCCAGCACGCGAAAGGCAGGCTCGCCTTCGCTGAAAATCCGGGCGAGGGGGCGGCCGGCCCGCGCCTCCAGCAGGGCATCCAGGTCAAAGGCCGGGCAGCCCAGGCGCCGGGCCAGGAGCGGCGCCAGCGTGCTCTTGCCGCTGGCCCGATAGCCGATCAGCCATACCAGCCTGCGCCGGGGACCGGGCGGCGCCTCGAGGCGTGAGCGCGGGGGCAGGTAACCCCAGATGGCGGCCTGGGCCTCGGCCTGCCGCAGCAGCATGGAAAGCCCGTTGGCGATGTGAAAGCCCCGGGCCTGGGCGCGGGCCAGCAGCGGCGTCAGGGGCGGCTCGTAAACCAGATCATAGAACACGGCGCGGGGATGGAGCACAGGCTCCAGCTCGTGCCAGGGCAGCGGCATTTCATCCATGTGCGCGCCGCCCATGCCGCAGGGCGTGCAGTTCACCACGCACTCAAAGAGTACATCGGATGAACTCAAGGTCGCGACCGCCCGCGCCGCCGTGCCGCGGCAGAGTTCCTCGGCCCTGGAAAAGCGCCGGGCATGGACCCCCACATAGGCCCCCTGCCTGAGCAGGGCATGTACCACGGCCCGCGCCGCCCCCCCGGCGCCCAGCACCAGGAAGCGGCAGCCGGGGGCGACGGCGCCGAACTCTTCGGACAGGGCCAGCGCAAAGCCCGGCGCGTCGGTGTTGGCGCCCCGCAGGCTGCCGCGTTCGTCGAGCGTCACGGTGTTCACGGCGCCCAGGGACCGGGCCGCGGCATCCAGCGCCGTACAATGGCGGGCCATTTCTTCCTTGAAGGGCACGGTCACGCTCGCGCCCCTGAGGGGCAGGCTGCGCGCGAACTGCACGAAATCAGCCACGCCGGCGGCCGCCAGCGGAAGGTACACGGCAGTCATGCCGCTTGCGGCCAGAGCCGCGTTGTGCAGCTTCGGGCTCAGGCTGTGGCTGACGTGCAGGCCCGTGACGCCATAGACGGGCGTGGACGGCCCCAGGTCCGCGGCGCGATAGAGCCGGCTCAGGTCCTCCACCGACGGCATGCCCGGCGCCAGGGCGCGCCCGTCCAGCGCGGCATAGGTCGAGACGCTGCCCCACGCAAGCGCCAGAATGCGCGAGGGCAGGCCGTACTCGCCCATGGCAAAGGCGCTGACGCCGCCCCCGGCCTGCCGCAGGAAGTCACGCAACCGCAGGTTGTCGCTGAGCTGGCCCGCCGTGACGGCCAGCTTGAACTCCGCTCCCCCCTCGGACTTCAAGGTCGCCAGCAGGCCGGCAAGGTCGGAAGGCATGGGGCCAAAGTCGTGGCAACTGCGGATGATCTTGCGGGAGTCCACCTCGAGCCGCACGCCCTGCTCGACATCCACAAAATCGGCCGCATCTGCGGCGAGCCGGAGCACGGCCAGGCGCGCGTCTTCGTGGCCTTCAAAGCGGCCGCCCTCGGCCCTGCGCCGGCAGGTGGCAATCAGGGGCAGGCCCAGTTGCGCCGCCAGAACGCCCAGCAGCCCGGGGTTGGCAAGCACTTCGCGCCAGGCATCGTCGAGGTCAAGGCGCGCCTCCACCCGGCCCACACCCGGCATGCGCAGGTCCGGACGGGCCAGCAACTGCCTCAGACTGGCCACGGCGACAATCATGCAACGTTGGCCTGGGGCTTGCGGAGAATCCGGGTTTCGCGGAAGGCCTTCATGGTGGTGGGATAGATTTCCGTCAGCGCCACGCGGCGGCCCGGCTCAACGATCATGCTCATGTGCTCGCGGTTGATGTCGCCCGGCTGTTCAAGCCCCAGCGCCCAGGCAATGGCCATGATGTCGTGGTGCAAAGCCTTCATGTAATTGGCCACGCGCACGGACTTTTCCGTCGGGTCCAGGCCGCGCATCAGCCACTTGTTCTGGGTGGCCACGCCCGTGGGGCAATGGTTGGTGTTGCACTGCAGGGCCTGGATGCACCCCAGGGCGAACATGTAGCCGCGCGCCACCATGCACAGGTCGGCGCCCAGCCCCAGGGCAATGGCGCATTCGGCCCCTGTGACCAGTCGGCCCGAGCCGATGACGACCACTTTTTCGCGCACCCCGTGCTCGCGCAGGATGTTGTCGGTGATGACCAGGGCCTCCTGCAGGCTGATGCCGATGCGGTCCGCAAAGCTCATGGGGGCGGCACCCGTGCCGCCTTCGGCTCCGTCAATCTGGATGAAGTCGGGGCCGTCGTCGTGGCCCTGCAGGTAGCGCGCGACGTCGCGGATGAACTCCTCGCCGCCGAGGCACAGCTTGATGCCCACGGGGCGCCCCTGGGCCAGCTCGCGCACCTCATTGATGAAGCGCATCAGCCCGGGCACGTCGTCAAATTCGGGGTGCCGGTTGGGCGAGTGGCAGTCTTCGTCGCGGGCAATGCCGCGGATGGCCGCAATCTCGGCCGAGATTTTCTCTTTGGGCAGCACACCGCCCTTGCCGGGCTTGGCGCCCTGCGAGAGCTTGATCTCGATCATCCTGATCTGCTCGTGGCGCTCGCACAGCTCCCTGAACTTCACGCGGTCAAAGCGCCCTTCTTTGGTGCGGCAGCCGAAGTAGGCCGGGCCAAGCTGGTAACAGATGTCAGCGCCGCCCTCGAGGTGATAGGGACTCAGGGAACCTTCGCCGGTGCTCATGTAGCCGCCGGCCAGCTTGGCGCCCCGCGAGAGGGCCAGCACGGCGTTCTTCGACAGCGCGCCAAAGCTCATGCCGGAAATGTTGGCGGCAAACCGGCAGGCATAGGGGCGCGCGCGCGTGGGGCCGATGACCACCGGCTTCATGGCGTCGCTGCGCTTGAGGTCCAGCGTGGGAAAGGGGCTGGGGTGGAACTTGATCAGCCCGGGCGCGTCCTGGTCAAGCTGGGTGCCGAATCCGACGGTGGAGTTCTGCCCCTTGGCCACGCGATAGACCCAGGCCCGCTGGAGTCGCGTGAAGGGGCGCTCGCCCAGGTCGCTCTGGAAGAAGTACTGGCGCAAGGGCGGCCCGAACTTCTCCATCACGTAGCGGAAGCGGCCAATGAGCGGAAAATTGCGAATGATGGCGTGCTTGCGCTGCAGCAGGTCCACCACGGCCGTGAACAAGAGCCAGCCGGCAATGCCGATCAGCAGCCATCCCCACCAAGGCATGGGATTCTCCCGAGTAAACGCGGCGGAATTCTAGCAGCAATCAGGCGGAGTAGCGCGGGCCGGGCAGACCGCTGAAATGGACTCGCTCAACACCCTGCTAGGGTTTGCGCAGGCGCGCCGTCTGGTAGTCGGCAATGGCCGCCCCCACCAGCCGCTGCAGATCTTCCACCCTGAACGGCTTGGCGAGGTAGGCGTAGATGCCGTGCATGACCGCGCGCTCGAGTTCAACTTCCGTGATCTCGCCGGTGATCAGCACAATGGGCGTGCGCTTGTGCATCATGCGGCGGCGCAACAGGCCAATGAGCTCCGCGCCGTGGCCGTCGGGCGTGGCGTAGTTCATCACCACGCAATCCGGGGCATAGTGCGTCAGAATATTCTCGGCCTGGGCCAGATCGTGCACGGCGTGGCACATGCACCCCAGAGCCTCAATGGCCACACCCAGCTCCCTTGACGCCGCAGGACTCTCCGCGATCAAAAGCACGACGGACTGCCGCACTCGGTTCGTATCACTCGCCGTCATGGCCTCTCCGGTGATGTGATTCACTATGCATCCTGTGCAATCCCTGTCCAGCGAGACCGGCTGTCTGACGAAGGCGTGACGGCGCAATGAAGCGCCGGTTTCGCCCGAACTATCACGGCCGGCGGGGCGCAGGTTTCACGCCCCATTCCCGACCCGCGATCCGCTTGATTCTGCACCGTTCGCAAAGGGCGTTCCTGAAGCGCGGGCGGCAGGCAGCAACCCGCCGAGTCAGGGCAAGTACCGCAAGCCCTCTGCGGCTGACGCTGCTATCGTGAGCCCATGAAATATCTCAGTGCCTCGGTGCCGGCCTGTCCGGGCTTGATCAAGTCCATCTATGAAGACTTCGTGGTGGAAGAGATTCCCCTCTATCCCTTCAGCGGACAGGGCGACCACACGCTGGTTCACATCGAAAAGAGCGGCCTCTCGACCTTTGAGGCCGTGCGCCGCATCTGCCTCGAACTCAGCTTTCCCGAACGCGACGTGGGCGTGGCCGGGCTCAAGGATGCCCGCGGCCGCACCCGCCAGTGGCTGAGCTTTGAACATTGCCCGCCCGAACGCCTGGCGGCGCTCAAGCTGCCCAGGATCACCGTGCTTGAAACCTCGCGGCACAACAACAAGCTCAAGCGCGGCCATCTCGCCGGCAATCGCTTCACGGTGGTGCTGCGAGACGTGGCGGAGTCCGACGTGGCCCACGCCCTGGCAACACTTGAAATCCTCAAGCGCCGCGGCGTACCCAACTGGTACGACACGCAACGCTTTGGCCGCCGCCTTGACAGCGCGCGGCTGGGCCTGTGCCTGATCCGCAACGACCTTGAGGGCTATTTTCGAGTCCTGCTGGGCGACCCGGACCGCGAGCAAGAGCCGCGCACATTTGACGCGCGCAAGGCCTACGAGGATGGGGAGCTTGAAAAGGCGCTGGAGCTCTGGCCGCGCAACGCGAACATCGAGCGCATGGCGCTGAAGGCCGTGCAGGAAACGGGGCCGGGCGAGAAGGCGCTGCGGCGGGTGCAGCAGAAACTGAAGCTGCTGCACGTCAGCGCCGCCCAGAGCCTGCTGTTCAACCGCTGCCTTGAACGCCGGTTCGAGGCCCTGGACCAGGTCTGGGACGGCGACCTCTGCGAAAAGGGCAACGGGGCCAAGTTCACCGTGGAGCATGCCGCCGCGGAGCAGCCGCGCGCTGACACCTTCGAGATCTCGCCCACGGGCCCGATTTTCGGCACGAGCATGATGCAGCCCAAGGGGCGCGAGGCAGAGCTGGAGGAAGAGGTGCTGCGCGAAGCGAAGCTGACCCTGGCCTCCTTCGACATCGGCAAGGGCCTGAGCCAGAACGGGGACCGGCGGCCGTTCCGCTATCGCGCAAGCGAAGTGGAGGCCGGCTACAAGGACGGCGCCCTGACCCTCAAGTTCGCCCTGCCCAAGGGCTGCTATGCCACGGTGCTGTTGAAGGAGATCACGAAGGACGAGAAGGTCGACCTGACCTTCGGGCAGGAGATCTGAACCCCGCGCAAAATCAGAAGCCGGCCGCTGCTGCGGCCGGCTTCAGGTTTGATTCAGGCTGAACTTACTTCAAGTGCTTGTTGACGAGCTTGGTCATCTCGAACATGTTGACCGAGCTCTTGCCGCCGAACACGGCCTTCATCTTGTCGTCGGCGTTGATCATGCGCTTGTTCTTCTTGTCCTGCAGGCCGTTCTTCTTGATGTAGGCCCAAACCTTCTTGGTCACTTCAGTGCGGGGAATCGCCTTCTCCCCCACGATCTCGGCCAGAACGGCATCGGGCTGCATCGGCTTCATGAAGGCTGCATTGGGCTTTCTTGCCATGTTCCAATCTCCTGTCGAAGTTTACCTTCACCTGTTAGGGCCAATCGCGGCCCGATTTCCGGGCGAAACTTTCCGTTTTCGCCGTTGCTGGATGTGCAGAGTAAACTGTTTTCAGAGAGGAAAAGGGCTTGTGGCGAATTGTTGATAACTTTCTCACTCCGTGCCATTTGCCCTGGAAGCCTCATTTGGCGCGGCTGGCGGCCGTTTTCCGTCGTAGCGCCGCCCCTTCCAGACCACGCCAATTCCAAATTTCAGGGCCGCTACCCCGTGAATTCCGTTCGCGGCGAGGAAAATCGCCATCAGCGGATGGCTCAGCCAGCCCCACCAGGGTCCCGTCTGGTCACGCTGTATCAACCAGCGCCAGAGCAAGATGGCGCCCAGAGAAGCCAGCCCCGCCGCGGTCTCCGGCGCGCTGAAGCCGCGCCATGCCGCCAGAAACGGCGCGAAGAACGGCGCCACGCCGCTGACCAACATGAGCAGCACCAGACAAAGCGCATTGAGCCAGCTTTTCTGCAGCGTGTAGCCGATGCTCTTCTGCACCCCCCACCAGATCTCGCCAAACGAGCGGTACATCCTCACGCCGCCCCAGCGCTCCAGCGGCAGCAGCCGCGTCGCCAGCCCCGCGCCATTGACCAGCGCGCTGGTCTCCATGTCGTCGAGCACCTTGTCCCAGACTTTGGCATAGCCTCCGAGGCGCTCGTAGATTTCGCGCCGAAACAGGTGCCAGTGGCCGGGCGCCGGCCCGCCCGCCTTGCGCCCAAGCGCCAGGGGCAGCGGCAGCATGTGCTGGGAGGCAAAGAACGAGGCCATCAGCGCGCCCTCCCAGAAGCCCTGCTGCTCAAACCTCAGGTAGCCTGAAAACAGCCCCACGGGCGGGTCCGCGGCCTGATGGGCGCAGGCCAGGGCCTCGCGCAGCATGTTGGAGTCAAAGAACGTGTCGGCGTCCACAAACAGCAGCCATTGGCCCTGGGCCGCGCGCCCCAGCCGCGTATTGGCCCAGACCTTGCCCACCCAGCCCGAGGGCAGGGGCTCGGCCCGGCCCTCCATCAGCCGCACGCGGGCGTCCTGCGCCGCGAGACGCCGGACGATATCGGCCGTGCCGTCTGAGCTTTCGTCGTCCAGCACGGTGATGCGGAACTCGCCGGCGTAGTCCTGGGCCATCAGCGAGCGCACGCAGCGCTCGATGTTGGCCGCCTCATCCCGCGCCGGAATGCAGACATCCACGCTTGGCCAGGCTCCCACTTCCGCTCTTCGCCCGGTGCGTCGGAGCACGCTGCGGTTGATGAAATAGAACAGCAACTGGGCCAGGTTCAGCAGCGCGGCAGCGCCGAACACCGCAAGCAGGATGATCGAGGTGGGGTCCATCGGCGGGCCGCCAGCATACAGGGGCTCTGTGAATGTTGCATGAAGGAGCCGGCCCCCGGCCTGTTGTGCCCGGCGGCGGGATTCACTGAAGCTTGTTGGGCCCTTGACCTGTCAACAACGGCGGCGCGGTAGTTTTCCGACACTCCCGGAGAACCATGGCCATGGCCCACCGACCCAAGACGCGATACCGGACCGTGTGGCTTTCGGACATCCATCTGGGCACCCGGGCCTGCCGCGTCGAGCGGCTTGTGGCGTTTCTGCAGGGTGTGTCGTGCGACTATCTCTATCTGGTGGGTGACATCATCGATCTGTGGTCGCTCAAGCGTCGCTGGTACTGGCCCAAGAGCCACAGCGAGGTGATTCGCCGCCTGCTCAAGCGCGATGTCAAGGGCACGAAGATCGTGTTCGTGCCGGGCAACCACGACGAGCTGTTCCGCGAATACAACGGCCTGCACTTCGGCGGCGTGGAGGTGGCCAACGTGGCCTACCACACCACCGCCGACGGGCGGCGCGTGATGATGGTCCACGGCGACATGTTCGACCACATCGTGCGCAACTACACCCTGATCACCCACCTGGGCGACTGGGCCTACGACGTGCTGCTCGCCGTCAACATCTGGCTCAACGCGGCACGCCGCCGACTGGGCTTTGGCTACTGGTCGCTTGCGGGCTACGTCAAGCGCAAGGTGAAGAAAGTGATCTCGTTTGTCAGCGGCTATGAGCAGTCCCTGGTCCGCTACGCCAAGCAGCACAAGGCGGACGTGATCATCTCCGGCCACATTCACCGCCCCGATCTGCGGGAGATCGAGGGCGTGCTCTATGCCAACTGCGGCGACTGGGTTGAAAGCTGCTCGGCGCTGGTGGAGCACCTCGACGGGCGCATCGAGCTGCTGAACTTCGGCATGCACGCGCATGACGGCAGCGAGCGCCTGCCCCACGTGGAGGAGCTGTCTTCCCTGGACCTCCAAGAGTCCTCGCCCGCCGCGGGCGTCACCGGGCAGGAGGCCATCGCGCGCCTTTCAGCGGAGTTCGCCACCAACCTGACGGCCAGCGGCGAACATCGCGCCGTGTTCCCCGACGAAGACGAGGCCGGCGCTGCCCCCTCGGCGGCCCTGCCTGCCGCAGCTTCGAAAAGCGCCGCGAACCTGCTGGCCGTAGGCGACTGAACCCCGCGCCGGGCCCATGAACGGCCGGGCGCCCTGCGGCGCCCGGTTTTGCTTCCGCCTACTTGGGCACGACGGCCGTGGCCTTCTTGGCGCGCTTGCGGGCGGTCTCGTTGAGTTCGCGTTTGCGCACGCGAAAGCTTCTGGGCGTGACTTCGACCAGTTCGTCGGGTTCGATCCACTCCAGGGCGTCCTCGAGGCTCATGTCGCGCCTGCCCTTGATGCGCACCGTGGCCTCCTTGTTGGAGGAGCGCACGTTGGTCAGCTCCTTCATGCGGCACACGTTGACGCCGATGTCGCCTTCCTTGCAGTGCTCGCCGACGACCTGCCCGGCATAGACGTTGTCGCCGGGCTCCACGATGAAATCGCCGCGATCAAACAGGTTGAGCAGGGCATAGGTGGTCACCTGACCGTTGTCCGTGGCGACCATGGCGCCGCGCGAGCGCCGCGGGATGTCGCCCGCCGCCTCGCGATAGCCCGTGAAGCGGTGCGTGAACACGGCCTCGCCCTGCGTGGCCGTGAGCACCTTGGTGCGCATGCCGATGAGGCCGCGCGACGGCACATCGAAGTGAATCACCGTGCGGCCCTGATGCGTCTCCATGTGCGTCATCTGCGCCTGGCGCGAGCCCAGAAGCTCGATCACGCGGCCGGAGAGCAGGTCCGGCACGTCGGCCACGGCTTCCTCCCAGGGTTCGAGCTTCTGCCCGTTTTCCTCGTGCAGAATCACTTCCGGCGCGCCCACGGCAAACTCGTAGCCCTCGCGCCTCATGTTTTCGATCAGGATGCCCAGGTGCAGCGTGCCGCGGCCCTTGACCGTGAAATGGTCGGCCGCGCCCGCCTCGATCTCGACCTTGAGGGCGACGTCGGCGTCGGCGGCCTTGAGCAGGCGTTCGCGCACCTGCCGCCCCGTGGGGTACTCGCCTTCCTGGCCCGCAAAGGGGCTGTCATTGACGCAGAACTCCATCGAGATCGTGGGCTCGTCAATGGGCACCGGCGGCAGGGCCTCGGGGTGTTCGGGGTCGGCTACGGTGTCGCCGATCTCGACGTTCTCCAGGCCCACGATCGCCACGATGTCGCCGGCAGAGACCTCGGCCACGTCCACGCGCTTGAGCCCTTCAAACACCTGCACCTGCTTGGCCTGTCCCGCCACGCAGGTTCCGTCGCGCTTGATCGAAACGACGGCCTGCCTCGCGCGCAGCTTGCCGCGCATGATGCGGCCAATGCCCACGCGCCCGACGAACTGATCGTAGAGAATGTTCGTGATCTGCACCTGAAAGGGCTTCTCGGGCTCCACTTCCGGCCCCGGCAACTGGTCGATCATGGCATCCAGCAGCGGCCGCAGGTCCGTGCCGGGCTTTGAGAGCTCCAGCGTCGAGATGCGCTGGCGCCCGCTGGCATAGATGATCGGAAAGTCAAGCTGCTCGTCCGTGGCGTGCAGGTCAATGAACAGCTGAAACACCGAGTCCAGCACTTCGCGGGGCCGGGCGTCCGGCCGGTCAATCTTGTTGATCACCACAAAGGGCTTGAGGTGCCGCGCCAATGCCTTGCGCAGCACGAATTTGGTCTGGGGCAAAGGCCCTTCGGCGGCGTCCACCAGCAGGAAGCAGCCGTCGGCCATGCTCAGCACGCGCTCTACCTCACCGGCGAAGTCGGCGTGGCCCGGCGTGTCAATCAGGTTGATCTTGACGTCGCGCCACACGAAGGAAACGTTCTTGGCCAAGATGGTGATGCCGCGCTCGCGTTCAAGCGGGTTCATGTCAAGGAAGGCTTCCTCGTGGTCGGTCTTGCGGCCGAAGAAATTGGCCGCCTCCAGAAAGCCGTCCACTAGGGTGGTTTTGCCGTGGTCGACGTGGGCGATGACGGCCACGTTGCGGATGTCGTTGCGTCTCATGGTGCTCAGGCTCTGCACAGGGCGGGGTGCCACCCCCGAAAATGTGGGCGGAAGAGTGTAGCAGCCCCGAGGGCCCGTGAGCAGGGTCTATGCGGGCAGGTCACGCCGGTCTCTTTCAGCGCTTCACATTCCTGCGGCGGCTCTCTAACTTGATGGGGCGCCCCTCCAGACGGGCCTGCATGACGCACAGCGTGAATCGGACAGGCGGCCAATT
Organism: Planctomycetota bacterium; assembly: GCA_003576915.1. GTDB lineage: Bacteria > Planctomycetota > UBA8742 > UBA2392 > UBA2392 > UBA2392. The sequence continues at coordinate 15,816 of QEVF01000011.1, forward strand.
CAGCTTCAGCCACAACCTCTTTCGCGTGGCCGCGCTTTCACTTGTATCGGCCCCCCAGCGCGCAAAGCTGGCGGCCCTGCTGACTGCGGAGTCCTCAGACCCTGAGTTCGAGGCCGCGCGCCTGCGCCTTCTGGCCACGCCCGCCCTCGATCCGGTCGCCCTGAGCGGCGAGGACCGCGAGCGCCTGGGCCGCGAATGGCTGCGCGCCATCGACGCCGACATCGCCCGCTTTCAGAACACCCCCGCCCTGCAGCGCTGCCAGGCCCTTCTGGGACGCGAAGACCTGCCGCCCTTCCTGCAGGTTGAACTGCGGCTGCGCCAGGGGGCCCTGCAGGAGCGTGCCAACGCGCCGGCTTCAGCGCGCCAGGCCTATGAGCAGGCCGTCGCCGCGGCCGACGCCCAGAGCCAGCCGCGCCTGCAGGGCCTGGCCCGCGCCCGACTGGGCGCGGCCCTGCGGCGCGCCCGCGCCATGGATGAGGCCCAGAACATCCTCGCCCAGGCCGAGGCCCTGGCGCGCAAGGCAGGCGACGAAACCCTCCTCGCCGAGATCATGCTCGAGCGCGGCATGGTTTACGACGCCACGGGAGAGCTGACCCGCGCCGAGGAGTGCTATACCCAGACCGAGCGCGTGTTCAGGCGCCTGGGAAGGCTCGACGGCGTGTGCCGCGCGCTGGGCAGCCTGGCGGTGCTGCATCGCAACCGCGGCAACGTGGATGCGGCGCTGCAGACCCTGGAGGAGGCGCAGGACATGGCCGAGATTCTCGGCAATCCGCGCTTTCAGGCCCAGATTGCGGGCAACCGTGCCAACGTGCTGGCCGACCTGGGCCGCACGGAGGGCGCCAAGGCCGCCCACCTCGCCAGTGAACGGTTCTTCAACGCCTGCGGCGACAAGCGCGGCCTGGCCACGACGCAGCTCAACCACGGCGCGTTGCTCCACGAGCTTGAGGACATCGACGGCGCCCTGCGGCTCTATGAGCAGGCGCGGCAGAAGGCCCAGGAGCTGGGCGACCGCTGGCTGGAGAACCGCGCCCTGGGCAATCTCGCGGGCATCAAGCTTGAGCGGGGCCAGACGCAGGAAGCCCTGGAGCTGTATCAGGCCGCGCTGGAAGGGTCGAGCGCCCTCAAGGACATCCGCAACGAAATCCACCTCCTGGGCGGCCTGGCGGCGGCCCTGGCGGCCCAGGACCGGGACCTGGAGGGGGCGCAGATGTGCGAGGAAGCCTGCCGGCGTGCGGCCGAAGCGGGCCTGACGAAGGAGCAGGCCGACCTGGCCGGTTTGCGCGCCCAACTGCTCCAGAGCGCGGGCCGCCATACGGAGGCCTACGCCGCCGCCCTCGACGCCCTGGAACTGGTGGAGCGGACCCAGTCCCAGACGACCCTGGGCTACTTCCATACGCTGATGGTGCTGGTCACTCACGAGCGCCGGCTGGGCAACCTCAAGGAGGCCGAGTTCCTCGCGCGCGACGCCGAAGAAGTGGCCATGCGCCTGGGCCTGAGCGAGTCGCGCTCGAGCGACCATCTGCGCGAGGCCCTGAAGGAGCTGCGGGAAATCCGCCGGATCTTTGCGCGCAAACCCTGAGTGCTGGGCGTCGTTGAAGGGGCAGGCCGGGCTGAGGGGGATGCATTCCGAGGCGGCCCTGCTTGGCACTGCAACGCTGCAACTGTGAATCAGCCCGCACTGCAAGGCGGGGCAGGGCTCGGCGATCTCCCGTGGCCTGACGGACTTGCGGCCGGGGCTGAATTCCAGCGTTGCAGTGCTAGAATCCCGCGCCCATGGATGAGCAGCGGAAAACCGTGATTGCCACGCTCAAGGCGCTGAAGGCCGGCCAGCTCACGGCCGAGCAGGCCGTGGCCATCATGAAGCTCTCGGGAGTGGAACCCGAGGGGGTGCTGCAGGAACTGGCGCCCCACATTCCTGATTCCATCGCCAGCACCATGGGCAGTTCCGGCGACGACGCCGAAGCCGACGAACGCCTCACCCAGTTGCTCTCTGACGCCGAGCGGGTCAACCGCGCCGCGGCGTTTTATGAAGGCGAGGCGCCCAGGGCCGCGCGCGAAGAAGTGCTGACCCTGGAGTTTCAGGAGGAGGCCCCGCAGTCGGGCATCTCGCTGGACACCCGCACGCTGCTCTCGATTGACGGCAAGGGCGCGCCGTCTTCGGGCGTGGGCGTGCGTTCGCGCCTGGTGGACGGCGCGGGCCGCTACGAGATCAAGCGCGAGTTCGCGCGCGGCGGCATGGGGCGCATCCTGCTGGCCCGGGACACGGACACCGGCCGCGACGTGGCCATCAAGGAGCTTCTGCCCGAGCTGGCCTCGGGCGGAACGCGCATCGGCACCAACATTGAAGGCGAGGGGGACAGCACCGAGGACCGCTTCCTGCGCGAGGCCAAGGTCACCGGGCAGCTCGAACACCCCAACATCGTGCCCGTCTATGAAATCGGCGAGCGCAGCGACGGCACGGTGTACTACACGATGAAGTACGTGCGCGGCAAAACGCTGGCGGCGCGGCTGCGCGAAATCCGCAAGGACGAGAAACTCGGCGACGAGCAGAAATTCAACGAGCGCCTCAAGCTGCTGGACGCCTTCGTGGCCGTGTGCAACGCCATGGCCTTTGCGCACTCGCGCGGCGTGATTCACCGCGACATCAAGCCCGAGAACGTGATGCTGGGCGACTTCGGCGAGACCATGCTGCTGGACTGGGGGCTGGCCCGCGTGAAGAACCAGAAGGACTTCGCGGTCAAGAACAGGCCGCGCGAGCGCAACATCAGTGATTCGCTGCGCGAAAGCGCCGACGCCGCCAAGACGCAGGACGGCTACATCATCGGCACCCCGGCCTATATGCCGCCGGAGCAGGGGCGCGGCGAGCAGGAGGAAATCGACGAAAAGAGCGACATCTATTCGCTGGGCGCCGTGCTGTATGAGATTCTGGCGGGCGTGGCGCCCTATGAGGGTCCCACGGCGGGCCTGGTGCTTCAGGCGATGCTGACCTCGGCGCCCATGCCCCTGGCCCAGCGTTGCAGGTTCTGCCCGCCCGAACTGGCGGCCGTCGTCGACAAGGCCATGGCGCGCGAGAAGAAGGACCGCTTTGCCTCCGCCATGGCGCTGGCCTCACAGGTGCAGGCTTTCCGCGAGGGCCGCAACCTGAGCGTCTACCATTACTCGCTGGCCCAGCTCGTGCGCCGCTACGTGCAGCGGCACAAGGCCACGGTGACCGTTGCGGCCGTCTCCGCGGTGCTGGCCGTCGCCGGGGGCCTTTACGCCGCGGGCACCCTGATCAACGCGACTTCCAGGGCCCAGGCGGCGCGGCTGGAGGCCGAGTCGGCGCGCGACAGCGCGCGCCTGGCGCTGGAGGAGGCCGCGCGCGAGGAAGCCGCCAAGGAAGCCCTGCGCCGGCGCGAACAGGCCCAGCGCGAAGCGGCGCTCAAGGCCCGCGCCGCCGAAATCCGCGCGCTGAAGGCCGCCGTGGAGCGCATTCCCGCCGACACCCTGCGCGACGACGTGGCCGAGCGCGTGGCCCGCCTGCAGCGCGCCCAGGCCGAAGGGGCCGCCCTCCTCCTCTCTGCCCAGGAGCGCCGCGAGAACCAGGTCGTGCTTTCCTCCCTGGCCGGATACCTTTCGGCCAAGGACAACCTGCTCAGGCTGCTGGCGTCGCCGGCGGCCGCCGCCCTGGCCGAGTTGTCCGCGGGCATTGACCTGGAGCTGGAGGCCCGACGCCTCGTGGAACTGCGCCTCCTGACCGCGAGGCTCGCGGCCTTCAACGGCGACTTCGCCATGGCCGAGCACACCCTCAGCGGCATCAAGGTTGCCAGCCCCGAAGTCACCGCCCAGCGCGAGGCCATCCGCAGCGCGCGCGAGAAAGTTCTCGCCGCCAACCGCCACGCCATCGATGCCGCGCTCGACGACGTGCGGCGCGGGCTGAGACGGCCCGACCGGCCCGAGGGCGCGCCGCAGCTCTCCGATTACGTGGACCAGCTGGCCGCCCTGCGCGACGGCCAGACGGTCGAGATCATCGCGGCCGCCCTGAAAGTGTTTGGCGACCGCGCGCTCAAAGGCGACCGGGACTGGTCCGCCGCCGAATACGACGAAGTCCGCCTGCTGGTCCGTACGCTGGGGCAGATGGACCTGCCCGTGGAGGCCGTGCCGGTGCTCACACGATTTGCGGCCTCGGTGACGGACGCCGAACTGCTGATCGTGACCGGTCGCGCGCTGTGCCAGACGCGCAGCCAGGAGGCTTTTGCGGGCCTCGCCGAACTGGGCCGCGTGCGCTTCAACTACGTGTGGGAGAACGTCGAAAAGGATTTCGCCCTCGTGCCCCTGCCCCAGTCCGTCCTCACGGGTACGGGCGCCGACGACTGCTTCAAGCGCAGCCTGGCCTGGCGGGCGCGGGGCGACTATGACCGCGCCCTGGCCGAGTGCGACAAGGGCCTGGCGCTGGCCCCGGGCTCGGAGGCGCTGCTCATCAGCCGCGCCCTGGCCTTCAAGGGCAAGCGCGAGTTCGAGTCCGCCATTGCCAACCTCAACGCCGTGATCGCGGCCAAACCCGAGCACGCCCGCGCGCTGGTGGCGCGCGGCAACTGCTACCGCGCCCAGGGCGACGCTGACAGCGCGGTGAGGGACTTCACGGCGGCCATCGCGCTGGACAGCCGCAATGCCACGCCTTACGTGGCGCGCGGGCTGGCGCGCATGGACCTCGGCGACGCCCAGGGAGCCCTGGAAGACATCAATGCCGCCCTGGCGCTGGATGCCCGCCGCCCCTCCGTTTACCTTTACCGCGGCAACTTCAAGAACTACATGGGGGACTGGCAGGCGGCCGTGGCGGAGTTCGAGCGGGCCCTGGAGTGCGACGCCGAATACGCCGAGGCCTGGACCCAGCTCGGCATCATCTTCCGTGTTCACGACTTCAGTCGCTGCATCCGCGATCTCGGCCGCGCCTCGCAGCTCAACCCGCGTGATGCCCGCAACTACAGCTGGCGGGCGCAGGCCAAATACGGCCTGGACGACCTGGTGGGCGCCATCAACGACTGCAGCAAGGCCGTCGAACTCGACCCCAACGACTGGACGGCCTGGTACTACCGCGCCATCACGCACCTGCAACTGCATCAGCGCCAGGGCCGCCGCCAGGGCTTTGGCGAAGGGGCAACGCCAAGTTCGCGCTCCACGGCCAGCCTCGACGCCGCCATTGCCGACCTGCTCAAGACCAAAGAAATCTTCCCCCTCGATTTCCGCACGCCCCTGATTCTCAGCGGCGCCTACATTCAACTGGGCGATCATCTCCGCGAGGCGGGAAACCTCGAGGGCGCGAGGGAGGCCTGGAACAACGCCGTCAAGGTCGGGCTCGAACTCAAGGCCTTCAACCCCATGGGCGCCCACTTCTACAACGGCGAGCTGCTGATCTCCCATGTGCTCGACGACGTGGCGGCGGCCCGCGCCCGCCTCGATGCCGCGTCAAACGCGAGCACCCCGCGCGAGCTGCTGGCGCGGGCCTCGGGCCGCGGACTCACCGCGGGCCAGATTACGGCCGGCAGCGCCGAGTGGCGCGTGGCCACCCTGCGCGCCGCCTGGGCCGACCTTGAGGCCGCACGCCAGGGCCTGAGCGCGGCCATGCAGCAGGAACCGGCCTTTGTGGAGAGCCTCATCAACGTGGCCCGGGGTCTCAACGCCAACGGCTTCCACACGGACGCTCTGGAGGTCATGAAGCTCGCCCAGGGAGAGCTTGCGGCCGCCGTGCGCTACGACATGGCCTGCGCCCAGAGCCGGCTGGCGGCCCAATGGGGCGAAGGCAAGGTGCTGCGCCTCGGGCTGGACGAGGCCCACCGCAACGAGCAGGAATTCGCGGCCAACTCGCAACTCGAAGCCGAGCGCGCGCGGCAGAAGGCGCAGTGGATCGACCGGGCCTTTGAGACGCTGGAGCAGGCCTTCAAGGCCGGCTTCCGCGGCGCCGCCCAGGCTTCGCGCGATCCTGACCTCCATGCCCTGCACACGGACGGGCGCTGGCCCGCCTTCGTTGCGCGGGTTGAGGAACTCGTCCGGGGCGCCCCGGCGCAGCCCGGGCCGGAAAGGGCCATCGTTGTTCTGGGCTTCCAGAAAGACAGCCAGGCCGACCGCGCGGGACTCAAGGCCTTTGACGCCATCTGGCAGGTGAACGGTGAACGGGTCTCGGACTTCGCCGCCCTGCGCCTGGCCCTGCTGAAGGGTCGCGTGGGCGAAAGCCTGACGCTCAAGGTCCGGCGCTACAAGTTCACGCCCGAAGGCGATTTCCTGCCCCGGACCGGACAGGACGGCAAGCCCCTTCTCGACGAGCAGGGCTTTGTGCGCTGGGCCTACGACGAACGCGAGGTGCAGATCAAGCGCGGCACCACGCGCTCCCTGGGCTTTGTGGTCCATGCTTCGTCGGGCCTGGGCCTTGGGTTCATTCCCGCGCCCTACAAGCCCTGAGTCTCACCCCCGGGCTTCAGGGCGCTCAACTGTCGGGCGTGAAGGCGGGCGAGGCAAAGCTGCGCGGCAAGCGCGCCCAGCGTCGCCAGAAACATGTCCCACTGGGCATCCCAGACATCTCCCTGGGAGCCGACAAAGGCCATGGCGTCTTCACCCAGGGCCTCGGCCGCCCACCACTCGATCATTTCGTAGAAGGCGGAAAACGCCATGCACAGGGCCTGCACATAAAGGAACAGCCAGCCACGGCCGTTGACGACTCTGTGGCGGATGAGGATTTCCCGTGCCAGAACGGCGGGCACAAAACCCTGAGCGAAGTGGCCCAAACGGTCATAGTGGTTGCGCTCCAGCCCCAGCCAGTCACGCACCCAGAAACCCGGCGGTACTTCGGCATAGGTGTAGTGGGCGCCCAGCAGCAGGATCAGGGCATGGACCAGCAGCAGGCCGGCCAGCAGCGGCGTCAGGGGAAAGCGCCTCCAGGTCAGGGGCAGAACCACCATGCCGGCCATGACCGGCAGCGCCTCCATCCACCACGTGGCGCGATCCCGGGCGCCGACAAAGGACCCCACGGTGGCCAGGGCGCAGAGCAGCCAAAGGAGCAGGGGCCAACGTTCGTGCGGGCGGGCCATGCAGCAAGACTAGCCGCCCGGCAGGCGACCGCCCAGCACAAGCACGCCTCAGGTGGCGTCCGGGGCCATCATGTCGTCGCCTTCCAGCGTCGCCCTGGGCTGGCGCCCCGACGGCGTCTGCCGCACGGCTTCGGCCTGGTAGGCCTGGACAATCTTGTCGTGAACGTATTCACGAACCTCGGCGCAGATCGGGTGCACAAGGTCGAAGTGCAGCTTGGCGCGCCCGCGGGCATCCGTCTCGGCGCGGTTGGGCTTCAGCTTGGTGCCGCAGTCGTTGCAGAACTTCGCCCGCAGGTGGTTCTTGCTGCCGCACCTTGGGCACTTGTCCGTGATTTTGCGCGACGGCATGGCCACGAAGGGCTGGGCCTCGCCTTGAATAATCTTGAGGTCCTTAATGACCAGGGCGTTGTTGAGCGTGACGCTGCAATAGGCCAGCAGCTTTTCGTCAGGGTCGCTGGCCAGCTTGATCCGCACCTCGGATACTTCGATCCCCCTCATCTTGGTGCTCCGACACTCCCACCGTCACAGTGGTCACGGCAAAGGCGCGGCCCAGCCCGCGTTGCTCCAGCTTCCCGGCGAGCACCTGCGCGGCCAAGCCGTCCTCCATCACGAAGGCGATGGATGAGCCTGAGCCGCTGACGAATCGACAGGTAACCCCGGCCTCGGCGGCCGTTCGTTGCCAAACCTCACTCAGTTCTGGTGACACCCTGAGCGCCGACTCCTCCAGCCTATTGAAAATGACACGAGGAAGCGTTTTAGCGCTGTTTCGCGCCCCGTCATCATGAAAGAAGTAACAGTTTCGGGGCTGGTAGGTCAAGCGCCGGCTAAGATCGCGATAGACGTTCACTGTGGGCAACACGATGTTCGGGTAAAGAATCACAAGGTGCACTCTGGGAATCGGCGGCTTGTGCTCGATGATCTCGCCGCGCCCGGTGCACAGCGCCACCCCGCCCTGAACGAAAAAGGCGCAGTCGGACCCGACCTCCGACACCAGGCCTTCAAGCACCCGGTTGGCAAGTTGTAGGCCCCAGAGCTTGTTGAGGCCGACGACGGCCGCGGCAGCATCGGAGCTGCCCCCGCCGAGCCCGGCGCCGTGGGGCACTCTCTTCTCGAGGTGGATGGAGGCCCCGCGGTCGGGGGCGTGGCGCAGGCGAAGCAGCTCGCCGGCGCGATAGACGAGGTTCTTCTCCGGCGGCCCCAGATCCATGTTGCAGGTCAGGGAAAGGCCGGGTTCGCGGCGCGTGCTGAAGTCGAGGCGGTCATAGAGGCTGATGGCCTGCATGACCGTGACCAGTTCATGGTAGCCGTCGGGCCGCTTGCCGGTCACTTCCAGAAACCAGTTGATCTTGGCGGGGGCGTAGAGAGTGAGCATGAAGGCAGTCCCGGGCGAACGTGGGAGGCATTCGACATTCGCCCGGGGAAATCGCAATCGGTCAGGGTTTGGGCGGCGTGAGATCCACGGTGCTGTGCCCGTCGCGATTGTGCACATGCATGCGCAGGCGCTCGCAGGTGAAGGTCAGGCCCTCCACCAGGGCAGGGTCGCCGCTCTGGGGGCTGCCGCCGGGGTTCACGGCCGCCACCCGGGCCTTGAGCAGTTCATAGCGCATCAGGAAGACGTCACGGTCATCGTCCAGGGTGCGCAGTTCCAGCACGACGCTGTCCAGCACGTCGCCGCTGTGGCAGAGCTTGAAGAGCACCGGCGTGGCGGCGTCGCTGGCGCGCATCACGTTGATGTCCTGCATCTGCACCTGGCGCGAGCCGTCGGGCAGGCTGTGGGCGTAGATGCCGTGGCTGAAGGAAAGCAGTTCGAACTCGTCCCGCACGCTGTCGCCCTTGGGCACGTAGCGGTCAAGGTTGGCGATGCGCAGCACCCATTTTCTGACTTGGCTGGTCATGGCGTTCTCCCCTGTCGTCACCCCTCAGAGCCGGCAAGCCCGGCACAGGTTCGCCGAAATCTGTCAGCGCCGCACGCGGCGCTCGATCTGGCGTTTGGCGTCGCGCGCCTTGATGGCCTCGCGCTTGTCGTGGGCCTTCTTGCCCTTGCACAGCCCGAGCTCGACCTTGGCAAAGCCCCGCCGGAAATACACCGAAAGCGGGATCAGCGTCAGGCCCTGCTCACGGCCCATGCGGTCGCGCAGCTTCTCGATTTCCTTGCGGTGCATGAGCAGCACCCGACGGCGCTTGGGCTCATGGGCTTCAAACAGCGTCGAGGCCTGGGCGTATTCCGGAATCTGGAGATTGAACAGGTAGATCGTGTCCTCGTCCTTGGGGACCATGGCATAGGCGTCGGAAATTTCGCAGTGGCGCGCGCGCAGCGACTTCACCTCGCTGCCCTTGAGCTTCATGCCCGCCTCAAAGCGGTCCAGCACCATATACTCATGAAACGCCCGGCGATTGCTGGCCACGAGGTCGCGGCCGGCTTCGTGGGAGGTGTCGCGGGCGCCGGGAGACGCCTTTTGCTTTTCCGGCTTCCTGGCCATGGCGCCATACATAGCAGCCCGCCAAGGCCCTGCCAGTGGGCGCTCAAGCCTTGCGGCGCGGATGCAGGTCCAACTGCTCGCGCACCACTCTGGTGAGCTGGGACAGCGAATAGGGTTTGGGCAGGAAAGCGTCGGCCCCCAACTTGATCAGGTCGTCCGTGTCCAGGCCGCTCGCAAAGCCGCTCATGGCCACCACGCAGGGCGCCAGGGATTCTTCGCGGATGGCCTTGATGGCGTCGGCGCCGTTCATGCGCGGCATGGTCAGGTCCAGCAGCACAAGGTCGATGTCCGGCTGGCGGCGCAGGCGCTCCAGGGCCCCTACACCGTCCTGGGCCGTCTCCACGCGATAGCCGGTGTCCGTGAGGATCTCGCCGGCGATCTCGAGGATTTCAGGCTCGTCGTCGACAATCAGGATGTGCTCGTGCCCGCCTCGGGTGCCCGCGGGCTCGGGGGGGCCTTCCTCGCGCTCCTGGCGCTGAACACTGCCCTGGCCGCGCCGGAAGTAGAGCGTGAAGGTCGTGCCCTGCCGGCCGCTGGCCACCCCCACCCAGCCGCCCACCTGCCGCATGTTGGCGTAAACGACGGAAAGCCCAAGCCCCGACCCCTTGCCCACGGGCTTGGTCGAGAAGAAGGGCTCGAATATGCGCGCCATGATCTCCGGCGGCATGCCCACCCCCGTGTCCGACACGGCAATGGCCACGTAGTCGCCCGGCTCGCACTCAAGGTGCAGCTCGGCGCTGTCGCGCGTAAAGGTGACGTTGCGGGCCTTGATGGCGATGACGCCGTTGCCCTCAATGGCGTCACGGGCGTTGAGCGCGAGGTTCAGCAGGCTCTGCTGCAGCCGCCCCGGTTCCAGCACCGCCGGCCAGCAGTCCCTGGCCACCTCCACGACGACCTCGATGCGCTTGTCAATGGTACCCCGAAGCAGCATGGCCGTCTCTTCGATCAGGGGCGCGGCATCGGCCGTCTGGGCCGCCTCCAGCCTCTGCTTGGAGGCGCTGAGGAGCTGGGCCGTGAGGGAGGTGACGCGGCTGGCGGCCTTCTGCGCCGCGCAGATGTTGCCGTAGGCGCTGTGGCCGCTGTCGAGGGAGCGCTTGGCGAGTTCCAGGCTGCCGGAAATGGCCTGGGCCACGTTGTTGAAGTCGTGGGCGATGCCGCCGGCCAGGGTGCCCAGGGCCTGCATGCGCTGGCTTTGCGAAAGCTGGGCCTCGAGGGCGACGCGCCGCGTGATGTCGTTGAACACCGCCACCATGGCCGCCAGACGCCCGGACTCGTCGCGCAGCGGGCTCACGGCAATGTCAAGGCGCACGGGACTGTGGCCCGGCCTGATGAGCTGCAGGCCGTCGTTGCGATAGGCGCTGGGGTGGCGGAGCAGGCGGTTGAAGGGCAGTTGCTCGTCGGGCAAAGGGTTGCCCGCCAGGTCCGCCAGCAGTCCGCGGCCGCAGGTCCTGTAGTCCAGGGTCTCGGGCCCCGAACCCAGCAGATCCATGGCGCTCTGGTTGAGGATGGGCGACTGGGGCGCGCCGAGGTCCACGTAGAACACGCCCACGGGCAGGTGGGCCAGCAGGGCGGAAAGGCTGCGCTCTTTGCCGGCCAGGGCCTGCTCGTAACCGGCACGCTCGGTTTCATCGCGCAGGGAAATGGCCACACCCTCGCCGTGCTTGCACACGTGCAGCGCGAACACCGCCGCCCGCGCCGGCTGCTCCAGCCTGATGCGGTCAAAGTTCACGTCGCGACCGCTGCGCATCACCGTGGCAAACACATCGCGCAGGCTCCGGGCTGTCGATGCGGCAAACACGCCCGACAGCGTGGCGCGGTCGGTTTCCCCCGCCGGAATCAGCAACGCCTCGCGCGCGGCGGGGTTGGCGTAGCTGAAGCGGAAATCCTCAATCTCGCCCGCGCCATCGCGCCTGGGCGCCAGCAGGCAGAAACCGTCCATCAGCCGGTCCAGCGCCATCTTGAAGCGCGCTTCGCTGGCCATGCGCTCTGTTTCCGCCCGCCGCTCCACGCTCAGGTCGCGCACGAAGGAAAGGAAGCGCACGCGGCCGTCAAGCTCGACGCGCGAAGTCGTGACGGACACCGGTGTCAGGCGGCCGCTGCGCGCCCTCAGGGAGGTGTCAATGCCCTGCCCCGCCGTCGCGGCCTCCAGGCTCAGGGGAGAAAGAAAGGGCAGCAGCTCCTGCATGTCGCGGCCCAGCAGGTCCTGCAGCTCGCAGCAGGCCAGGTTCAGCGCCAGCGTGTTGGCCTGCAGCACCCGGCCCAGGGCCGGCTCATGCAGGAAGATGGCGTGGGGCGCATTCTGGAACAGCGCCAGCGCCGCCGAATCCTCCGCCAGCAACGTGCGCGATGAAATCTCGCCCGCGGGCCTGGCCATGAGCACAATCTCCCGGCCCTGGCCCTCGGGGCTGAAACTCGCCGTGCAGAAGAACGAATGGGCCGCTCCCCGGGGGCCCCTCAACTCAATGCGCGCGTGCGCCGGCAGCAGCGGCGTCTTGGCCTTCACCAGCCGCGCCAGCCGCGCTGACTCCACCCCCGTCGAGAGCGCGGCAAAGAAGTCGAGCCCGACGAGGTCCTTGGGCTCAAGACCCAGGCGCTGCTGAACCACAGGGTTGGCATAGCGGATCAGGCCGTCGGCGCCGAGGATGAAAACCAGCACGTCGCTCTGCTCCAGCATGTAGCGACCCAGTTGGGACTGGTCGAACTCGCTGAAGACAAGACGCTGTCCGTCAACTGGCGACGCGGCATCCATGGGGTGGAATCCCGGCGAATGAGGAGAAGAAGGACATCTGTGAGAAGTCTCTCCAAAGACGGGCCCGTATGCAACCATAAAAATCGTAAAAACCTGTATACACTGAATACATAAAAAGTATAAATGAGCGCATGGGATTGCAGATCGACACGCAATGCTTCACCCGCCGCCTCAAGGTTCTTGTGGTCGAGGACGACCGCGCCATTCGCGCCGTGCTGACAGGCGGGCTGGCCTCAAGCTTCGACACGCTCAAGGCCGTGGACGGTCAGGCCGCGCTGGAACTTCTTGAGGAGTCGCGGGAGACGCCGGACGTCGTGCTGACGGATGTCGCCATGCCGCGCATGGACGGCTTTGAACTCTGCCAGAGGCTGCGCGCACACCCGCGGTTTCGCGAAGTCCCCATCATCATGGTGACGGCCAATGCCGATCGCGACTTCAAGATCAAAGCCCTGGACTTCGGCGTTGACGACTACGTGATGAAGCCCTTTGACCTTGCTGAAGTGAAGCTGCGCGTGCGGAACCTGGCGCGGGTGCGGCAGGCGCAGGCCATCATCACCGGCTACGCGTCGGAGCTTGAAGCCCGCGTGGCGGAGCGGACGAGGGAGCTGCAGCGTGCGCTGGATGAGCTTTCATCCGCCGAGCGGGAGTTGCGCGAAGCCCAGGGAGAAACCGTCATCAAACTGGCGGTGGCCTGCGAATACCGCGACGATGACACCGCGGCCCACCTCCATCGCATGGCGGGCTACAGCCGCGTCATCGCTGAAGAGATGGGCATGGCCCAGGAGCTGCTCGAGCGAATCGAGGCGGCGGCACCCATGCATGACATCGGGAAGATCGGCGTGCCGGACAGCATCCTGCTCAAGCCCGCGCGCCTGACGCCAGAGGAATTCAAGGTCATGCAGCGGCACCCGGGTATCGGGGCGCGCATTCTCGCCAACTCGACTTCGCCGCTGCTGAAGTGCGCCGAACAGATCGCCCTGTGCCACCACGAGAAATTCGACGGCACGGGTTATCCGCGCGGCCTCAAGGGTGAAGAAATCCCCGTAGAGGGGCGCATCGTGGCCCTGGCGGACGTCTTTGACGCCCTGACCACCCGGCGCTGCTACAAGCCCGCCTTCACGATTGAAAAGAGCCTCGAAATCATCCGCGAAGGCGATGGCCGGCACTTTGACCCGTCCATCGTGGCGGCCTTCATGCGCGGGCTCGACCGCGTTGTTGACATCCGCGAACGGCTCAAGGACCCCGAGCCAGCCGCGGAGCCCCGGGCCGTGGCGCAGAGCTGATCCTGCACTTCTGACCCCTTCACAAACCGGTGAAGGCTCACGTGTTGCAACGCCTGCGCGGGCCCCGGCAAAGGCCGGGCTTTACGGGCTTTTGGCCCAGACCCTATAATCGCGCCGTGAGCCGCCTTCTTGCCGTCGTGGCCTTTGCCCTGGGCGCCAGCCTGCTGGCGCTGGGCAGCGTTCCGGCCCGGGCCGAAACCATTTACCTCAAGGGCGGCAGCAAGCTCACGGGCCGTATCGTCGAGCAGACCGACGACTGGGTGAAACTCGAAGTGGACGTCGAGGGCGGGGGCAGCGCGGTGATTTCGCTGAAGCGCTCCCGCATCGAGCGCATCGAAAAGGCCGACAGCTTCGACGAACGCATCGAAGCCGCGCAGCGCCGCCTTGAAAGGCGCATGGACCTGGAGGCCGAGCGCGACTTCCGCGAACTCGTGCGCGAGAACCCGCGGCATGCCAGGGCACGGGACGGGCTGGCCCGCGCCCTCTACAATCAGGGCAAGCTGGCCGAGGCGCTCAAGACCCTGGATCATTACCTGTTGCTTGTGCCTCAGGGGCGCGACCCCCAGCTCATGCTGCTCGCCGCCGAGTACCGCATGTATGCCGGGGAATACGCCGAAGCCAAGAACCTGGCCCGCGAAGCGGCCGCCCTGGAGCCGCAGAACAGCACCCTGCGCGAGCAGGCCGCCGCCCTGACCCGACGCGTCGATCGTTACCGCGACGGCACCGAGGCCGCCGAGCAGAAGGCCGCCCAGCAGAAGGCCGAGGCCGAAAAGCGCGCCTCTGAACGCGCGGGTTTTGACCGCAGCGTGGGCAGCAACATGGACGCCTGCGAAGCCGCAGCGGACCTGCTTTACTGGATGCGCGAGGCCAACCAGAACCTGCCCGTGGCCGCACGCGTGGAAGTGCGCGCCGACCCCCGCGCCGAAGCCGCCTACACGCGCGGCGGCAACGCCGTGGACTTCCAGCGCGCCGTAGACCTGGTCACGGCGACCATTACCGTCAACGAGGCCCAGTGGTTGCGGGACTACGACCACGTCAAACGCCAGGTCGTGTATGGCCTCTACTACCAGCTCAAGGCGCGTTACCCCAAAGCCGCGCCCGCCGTCACCATTGTCAAGCGCGAACCCGATGACAAGGGGCGCGCGCGTCAGGTGGATCTTGCCCGGGGCTCCTGGGACGGCAAACGCGCGCGGCTGGTGGTGGAACTCTGGACGCCGGCCAACGTGGACCGCCAGCGTCAGGCCGGGCTCAAGAACGGCAAACGCTAGCCCATCAGCAACAGGGCTGCGTTCGCCGCCGCCGCTGTGCGCTCGGCCAGAGGGCGCCTACTTGGAATAGAGCGGCAGCATCTGGTAGGGAACCTGAAGGATCAGCAGCGAGTAGGCCGTGGAATAAGCTTCCCCGTAGCTGCCGTTGGTCCAGCCCTTGTTGGTGGGGTCCTGCTCCTCCAGCAGCACTTCGCGGATCTTGGGGAAGTACTCGTCAAAGAAGATTTCGTCCGGGGCCATCCACATGGCCTGCGCCGCGTAGAAGTGCGCGTAGTGGAAGTGGCCGACGTCCAGGGCGCCCTGGCCCTGCCGCTTGCGGGCATGAAAGTCATCGAGTTTGTAGCGCAGCCAGTCCAGCCCGCCCTTGTAGACCTTGCCCACGTCCTGGGCCTTCCAGGTGGCGCCTTCAGCGTAAATGCCGATGGCATTGAGGCAGCAGATGGCGGCGGCGCAGAGCGCGTAGCTGTCAGGGTTCCAGGGGCTGGAAAGAGAATACTTGAAGGTGTAGCCCTTCTTCTCCACGCCATCGACCACGAAGGGGCGCGCGTCGGCACTGTGGTAAAGATAGGCAATGGCCTTCTGCATCGTCTCCTTCTTGACGATGATGCCGGCGTCCGATGCCGCGCGCAGGGCCTGGAGGCAGCAGACGGTGGTGCTGCCTTCGTCCCAGGTGAGGTCGTCCGGCACGTAGCCCCAGCCCCCCCACTCTTTGGAGAAACTGGTCTGCCCCTTCTGGATGATTTCGACGGCCTTGGTCAGGGCTTTCTGCAGGTTCCTGTTGCCGGGCTGCATGCCGTAGGCCTGGGCCAGGAACAGCGTGGCATAGCCGTGGCCGTGGATGCGTGAGCCGTCCTGGGGGCCGGTGATGTAGCCGGTGTTGGGGTCCTGGCAGGAGAGGAGGTAATTGATGGCGCGCTGGATGTGGGCGGAATAGGGGCCCTTGTCCGGCGTGCTGCCGCTGGCCATGAGGGCGAGGCCCGAAAGCGAGGTGATGGCAATGGCGACGCCGTGGCCCCCCTGGGTGAAGGCGCCGGTGTTGGCGTCCTGCAGGGCGGCAAGGCGCTTGAGTCCGCCATCGACGGCGGCGCGCAACTCCGGCGTGATGTGTTTCTTGTTCAGCGCCCTCAGGGCCGGAGCCTCGGAGGGGTCGGACTTGCCTTCGCCCTTGTCCTCGGGCTTGTCCTGGGCGACGGCGGCGCCAAAACACAGCGCGGACACGGCCAATGCGGCGAGAATGCGTGGTATCACGGCGCCAATCCTCCCTGCCCTGCCCGCAAATATAACGTAACAACGGGCGCAATAGTTGAGCGGAATCGCGAAATCAGCGGCGACGCCTGCCCTGTTTGCGGGGCCTGCGCTGAGGCCTCCCCTGCGGCGCGTGGCGCCGGCGCCGGGGGTCGAAGTGGGCGTCCTTTTCGCGCTCGCCCAGGGGAATCAGCCTCATCTCGCGGCTGGCCAGGTCAATGGAGTCGATCATGACCTCGACGCGGTCGCCCATCATCAGGCGCTGGGTGCCCTCGCGTGTTTCGTAGATCACCCAGAACTTGTGGGTGTCGGTCCAGCCGTCGGACAGCTCGCGATAGTCGATGACGCCTTCGGCCAGAACATCGTCGAGGCGCACCGTCACGCTGCGCGCCCCCACATGAATCACCGTGCCCTCGAACTCGCGCCCGATGTCATCAAGCAGCGTGCGCAGAATCTTGATCTGGTTGGCGGCCATCTCGCCGCGGTCCGCCTGAATGCTGCGCTCCGTGCAGTGCCACGCAATGGACGGCATGATCATCTCCCAGGCGTCGGCGCGCGGCATGTCACGGCCATCCTTGGGGTGGGGCTTGACGGCGGGCGTGCTCGTGCCGTCGGCCCAGGGCAGGCCCAGGGCGCGGGTTTCGTGGCGCAGCTTCGCCCCGGTCTTGAGGTAGGCGGCAAGCACCTGATGGGTCACGGTGTCGGGGTAGCGGCGGATGGGCGAGGTGAAGTGGACGTACTGGGTCACGTGCAGCGCGTAGTGCAGCGCGGGCTCGGGGGCATAGACGGCGCGCTTCATGCTGCGCAACAGCGCCAGGTTGATGGCGTCGGCGCCGGGGCGGTCGCGGATGGAGTCCAGCATGCGCTGTACGTCGCCCGGCTTGTCAAAATCGGGCTTCATCACGCGCAGTTCGTCGCAGAGTTCCCAGAAGGCCTCCTTGGCCTCTTCCTCGGGGGCCGGGTGCACCCGGCCGATGTAAGGCAGGCCGCGCTCGATCAGGAAGGCCGCCACGGCCTGGTTGGCCGCCAGCATGAACTCCTCGATCAGGTTGTGGGCGATGTCGTGGGACTCGGGCTCGATGCTCTCGGCCAGGCCCGTGGGGCCCACGATGACGTGGGGCCGCTGGATGTTCAGGATCAGCGCGCCGTTCTCAAGCCTGCGCGCCAGCAGCCTGTCGGCGAGGTTGCGGCCCTCGACCAGCAGCCAGTCCACCACGGCGTCGCCGGTGCTCGCGCCCTGCGCCAGCACGGGCAGCACTTCCTCGTAGGTCAGAAAGCGCCTCACGCGAATGACGCTCTGCACCACCTCGCGGCGCAGCAGGTTGCCCTGCGCGTCATAGACCATGAAGCAGCTCATGGCCAGGCGCGTGGCGCGCTCGTGCAGCGAGCACAGCCCGGCGCTGAGCTTCCTGGGCAGCATGGGAATGGTCTTGCCCGGCAGGTAAACGCTGGTGGCGCGGTGCTGCGCCTCGCGGTCCAGGGCGCTGCCCGGCGTGACGTAGTGGGCGACATCGGCGATATGCACGCCCAGGCGCACAAGACTGCCCTCAAGCACTTCCAGCGAAATGGCGTCGTCGTGGTCCTGGGCGTCTTTGGGATCGATGGTGATCACGGGCAGATCGCGCAGGTCCACACGCTGGACGAAGTCCGACTCGTTGGGGTCGTCCGGGAGCGTCTGGCACTCCTCCAGCGTCTCGGGCAGAAACTCGCCGGCAAAACCGAAGAGCGCGCAGAGGTTGTCCAGGTCTTCCAGCGGGTTGCGCAGGTTGCCCAGGGTGCCGATCAGTTCGGCGCGGGTGTGCCCCGTCGGGCCTGGCTTGCGCGAAAGCCTCACGCGCACAATGGCCCCCGGGCGGAGGCGGCGCGTCTCGGAATCGGGCAGCCAGGCGTAGTTGGGCAGGTTCCAGCTCTCAAGGTGAACGCGCCCGTGGCCGTGGCGGGTGACTTCGTAGGCGCCCACGACTTCGCTCTCGCGGGCCTGAATGATATTGAGGACCTTGCCGTGGAGACCTCCCCTGGCGCCATCCTTGCGCCCCGGCTTTTCGCGGCGGTAGGCCACGAGCACGCGGTCGCCGTCCTGCGCGCCTTCCTCGGCGCCGGGCGCCACGGAGATCGTGCCCAGGCCGGTCTCGTCGGGCGTGACAAAGGCGCTGTGCTTGCCGCGCCGGAACACGCCGGCGGCCACTTTGCCGCCGGGGTGCTTGTAGCGCTTGCGCTTGACGCGCTGAAGGAAACCCTGGCGCGCCAGTTCTTCGAGCCAGCGCTCAAAGGCCGCGAGATCGGAGATGCCGAGCCGGGCCGCGAGATCCTCGCTGCTGACGGCCTCCTGCGTCAGGGCCAGCAGCCTTCGGCGCAGCCCCTCGGAGAATCCGCCGGAGTTTTCTGGCGTGTCGCTCACGGCGCGGACTATAGGGCCAAAGGGCCCGCCTGTCGCCCCCGCGGTGCATTTCCCCGGCCCAGCTCTTCGGAGTTGGTCCGCAGGCTGTTGAAGGGGCGGCATCCGGCCACCTTTTCAACGGGGTCAGGCCGGAGTGAATCGGGCCCGACCTCCATGACAAGCCGCTTTCAGGCGTCCGAAATGCGCAAGCCAACGAAGGTCTGCGAGTCAGCCCGTATTTCAACGGCCTGGCCTTGCGGGATTGCTGCAACGGGGGCGAGTGGGCGGATGAGGCATACACACTCAGCTAAGAAAACAGCCTGTGTATCGCTCGGAAGCACTCTTGAAGTTTTGCGTCCTTCAGCCGCCCCATAATACTCCTTCAAGTAGTCTCTGTGGTCGCACTGGAGCCGCTCGGGTCTGAAGTAGTGTGTTTCCCTGCTGCCACCCCTCATGTAGTCGCCGACGGAAATCTGGACCGCACCATCGTCGGTCCTGTCCCGAGTGGTAAGCATTCCCGCAATGATGTCCACCCCGCGGTGGTAAAGGATGATCACCGGGCGTGTCTCGCGTTGTTCGTCTTCGCCCGGCGGCAATATGTAGAGCATGTCCAGCCAAAACACATCGCCCCGAGCAAGTCCTGGCATGGCGCAAGCCCCAATAACTAAAATGACTGGCGACGGGGGATGAAGCGTTTGCGGGAGTCTTCCGGCATGGATTCGATGGCACGGAACGCCCGGAGACGCTCGTCGTTTTCCAGAATCCATCGGGCTTCGAGAAACTGCCGAATCTGCTCCGCGGACACCGTGGTTCGCGGCGAAACATCTTCGACGGCAACCTCAATGGTGTATACACCGGAAACAAAGGACGCATTGAATCCGGGAGCGTAGTACTCTTTGACCTCAACGGCATTCATCTCGGGTTTTCCCTGACGTCAAACGGCACAACGCCGATGACTTCCCCACCATAAATCACAACCACATTATAGCTCCCCGGCTTCTGGAATTGAACTCCGGCTACGGGCAACGCGACTGGTACAGGCAATGACGCATTTTCGGTCAATGCCGGGGCCGCGTTCGGTTGAGCCTTGAGTGTGAGAGTGGCACGAAACAGCGGCCTATCGTCCGGTGAAAGCGGCTCAGAGGCAGCCCGGATTTCCACCTGAATCTTCTCCTCGTTGGTAACCACCACGCCCGATAGCACCAGGTAAATGAAAAAGAGTGCTACCTTGATGGGCGGCGCTGTTCCGGGCGCGTAGAAGAACGAATCAAATACTCCCTGAAGCGTCCACTTGCCACCGATCTGCATGGCTCCGTCGCACAGCAATGCCGTTGTGACCCGTGGCCTTATGTCCACAACCTTAACGGTTGGGTTGGAGCATGCCTAGTTCAAACCAGAGCACGGCCTGGCCTTGCGGGATTGCTGTGGTTCCAACTGCCGCTTGCTAGAATCAACAGGCCATGCCCGAGCCGGCAAGAAAGCAAGACGCCGATCAGGCGCCCCCGGAGCCGGAGGCCCTGCCGGACGCCTCTTTCAACTCCGACCTGGGCTTTGACGAAGGCTTTGGCGACTTGCAGCCCCTCAACGCGCCCGAGCCCATCACCGTCACCGATGTGCCCATTTCCGTGCGCGACGTGCCCATCGCGCAGGAATCTCTCAGCGAAGACGCCGATGCCCCCCTCGATGTCCAGCCCGACCTGGACCTTGAGGCCCCCGCCGCGGGATTTGACGACGCCCCGGCCCAGCGCGAACTGCCCAGCGAGGAAGAGGCCGAGGAGGCCCAGGCCCGCGCCCGGGAACAGGAGCAGTTGCGCGCCACCCTGACCCGGAAACTGGGCGAACTCCAGGTGGCCCTCAAACACGCGCAGGACGAGGCCACCCGCGCCCGCGACCACGCCCGTGAACTTTCAGAGCAGCTCAAGCGCGCGCCGGCGCCCGGCGAAGTCACACGCCTGCGCGCCGAACTCGAGGCCGCCGCGTCCGCCCGCGCCATGGCCGAGGATGACCTGCGCGTGGCGCGCAACGAGATGGAACTGGCCCGCGCCGAGATGGCCCGCCTCAACGCGCTGCTGGTCGAGCGCCAGTCCGCCGCCACGCCCCCCCTGGACGACTCGCGCGAGCAGGAGGAAGCGCGCCTGAGGGCGGCGCTGGAAGAGGCCCAGGGCGCCATTGCGCGCGTCGAGCACGCCAACGAAGAACTCGTGCGGCGCCAGCGCGAAGCCGACGCCCGCGCCGAGTCTCTCAAGCAGGCCCTGGCCCAGGCACGCGCCGAGGCCGAGGCCAGGGCAGAACTGGCCGCGCGCCACGAGCGCGAGCTGGCGCTGGCCCGCAACGAGCTGGCCCAGATGGGCGACCAGGCCGCGGACGTGCTGCGCCGCGCGCGCGACATCGATGACCGGCAGGCGGAACTCGAGCGCGTCACCCGCGCCCTGGCTCAGGCCCAGATGGAGCTGGCCGAAGCTCGAGGCGTGGCCGAGGGGGCACAGGCCCGCATTCAGGAGGCGGAGGCGCGCGCCAAGGCGGCCGAGGAAACCGCCCAGGCCGACAAAAAACGGGCCGACGCCGCCGAGCGCGAAGTCAAGGAGGCCCGCGAACGGCTCGACAGCGAAGCCGCTCGCAGCTTCCGGCTCTCCCAGCGGCGCATTCCCGCCCTGCAGAACGAAATCGCGGCTGAACACGCCCAGAACATGGAGCTGCGCCGCAAAATCGAAAAGCTGGAGGCCGAAAAGCGCGTCACCGCCGAGGCCCAGCGCGAAGCCCAGACCCGCGCCGAAGAACTGGAAAGAGCCCTCGCCGCCGCCAAGGCCCGCCTCTCCGACACCGAGATCATCCGCGCCAAGGACGCCACCGGCGCCTCCTCCCTGGCCGACGAAGAAATCGCCCGCCTCGCCGCCCGCCTCAAGGCCTCCGAGGACGAGCGCAAACGCCTCGCGGCTAACCTCGGCGAACTCGACAGCACCCGCAAGGCCGAACTCAAGTCCTACGAAGCGCGGCTGCAGGCCGCCTACGCCGAGTCCAGCCAGAGGCTCGACGAGGTCATCTCCCTGCGCAAGCAGGCCCGGGCGCTGGCCGTGCGCCTGGGGCAGGCCATGAAGCTGGCTCAACTGGCGGCCGAGGCCCGCAGCCCCGAAGAGAAGAAGCCCATCCTGGACAAGATCGCCGACATCTCCCGCCAGTCCGAAGCCCTCGAAGGCGGCACCGCCGCAGCGCCCCCAGCCGCGCCCAGCGTGCAGCCCGTGGAGCCCCAGCCGGCGACTCACCCCGACGATGAGCTGAAACTCGAGCGGGAACTGGACACCATGCCGGAGATGCCGGACTTCCGCGACGATACCTGAACTCGACCTTTGCACGTCCCGGACGTACCGCGGGGAGCGCGGCATGGCGCGCTTGTTGCACCCAAGCCCCGCTCTGCCTATGATTCGCGCCCCGGCTACCGGCGGATGCTTGCCGCTTGGGCCACGATGAGGAACCGGCATGTCACAGGCAGAACAAGCGGGCCACGACGCTCACGGCCACGACGACCACGGCCACGACGCCCACGGCCATGACGCTCACGGGCACGACGACCACGGGCACCATGCGCCCCCGGCGCCCCGCTATCTGGTGGCTCCCCCGGCACGGGTCGAGGACATCTCGGTGCGAAGCTGGGTTGCCTACGGCATCTTTCTGCTGTTTGTCGTGCTGATCGCGGCAGCGATGTTGACAGGATTTGGCCGGTAGTCCCGCGCAAAGGTCCCCATGAACGTTCAGCTCACGCTTGACAAGAAGGACTACCGGCTTGGCGACAAGATCCTCGCCACGGTGAAGGTCACCAACGACGGCAAGTCCCCCGCGCAGGCGGCCAAACCCAGGTTCGACCTCGCCTCGGTCAGTTTCCTGCTGCAGCGCGACAAGTCAGCTCCCACTCCGGAAAGCTGCCTCGTGCGCACGGGGCAGCCGGTGGAGACGGTCACGCTCAAACCCGGAGAAAGCACCCAGGGCCAGATTGAGCTCCTGGCCGTGGAGCCCGGCAGTTTCACCCTGACGGCCCTGCACGGACACAGCGGGCCCTACGCGCCGGGGTTCGCGCGTTCCGGCGCCTCGCGCAGCAACCTCGAGAATTTCAAGGTCACGCCGGCCCAGAAAGGGCAGCGCTTCAAGGCGCGCGTCACCACCCAGGCGGGCAGCTTCACCGTCATCTTCTTTCCGGAGCGCGCCCACAATCACGTGTTGAGCTGGCTGCAACTGGCCCAGAAGGGCTACTTCAACGGCATCAAGTTTCACCGCGTGGTGCCCAGTTTCGTCATCCAGGGCGGCGACCCCACGGGCACGGGCACGGGGGGCCCCGGCTACGCCATTCCCTCCGAATTCAATGAAATCCGCCATGTGCCGGGCATCTTGAGCATGGCGCGCAAGCCCGATCCGCACAGCGCGGGCAGCCAGTTCTTCGTGTGCACGGCCATCACCCCCCACCTCGACAACAATTACACCGTGTTCGGGCAGGTGGAGGCCGGCATGGACGCCGTGGCCAAAATCGGCGCGAGCGAGGACAACGCCGGCAAATACTCGATGCAGAAGGTTGAAGTGAGCATCGAGTAGCCCCGGCCCGCACGGCCGGCCGGCGTCATTCCACCTTCAGCCGGTAGAAGTGCCGCTTGCCGACCTTGAGGATTCTGCCGTCAAGTTCCGACTTCCCGAACTGGGCCTTCTCGTCGTTGAGCGTGCGCTCATCCAGGTTGTCGGGCTCGATCAGGTGCACGCCCCCCTGGCTCACCAGCCGCCGGGCCTCGGCCCCTGATCCGCCGTGGACCTGCTTGACCAGCGCCCACACCGCGACGGACTCGCCTTCCAGCTTCACCGCCGCCGACCTGATGTCCTCGGGCAGTTTCTTCCGGCTGATGGCCTCAAAGGCGGCCCGTGCCGCGTTCGCCGCCTCGTCTCCGTGAAAGTCCCGTGTAATGAGGTGGGCCAGGGCCAGCTTGGCCTCTCTGGGGTGGGTGCGTGCGGGGTCGCACAGCGTCTCGACGCGATCCAGCGCGGTGCGCGTCAGGTAGGTGTACCACTTGCGCATGGCGCTGTCCGGAATGGACATGGTCTTGCCGAACATGTCGCGGGCGTTCTCGTTGATGGCAATGGCGTTGTTGAGCGACTTGGACATCTTCTGTTCGCCGTCGAGGCCCTCGAGCAGCGGGCCGGTAATGCAGACCTGGGGCTGCATGCCCTCCTGCTCCTGAAGCCTGCGCCCCATCAGCAGGTTGAAGAGCTGGTCCGAGCCGCCGAGCTCCACGTCGGCCTGGACCATCACGCTGTCCCAGCCCTGCATCAGCGGATAGAGAAACTCGTGCAGCGAGATGGGCTGTTCGGCCCTGTAGCGCTTGAGAAAGTCGTCGCGCTCCAGCAGGCGGGCCACGGTGGTGCGGGCGCACAGCTTCAGCACGTCCATGAACTGCATCTTCGAAAACCACTCGCCGTTGCGGCGGATCTCAAGCCTTGACAGGTCAAGAACCTTGCCGGCCTGATCGAGGTAGGTTCGGGCGTTCTGCTCCACCGCCTCGTGGGTGAGCTGGGGCCTTGTCTTGTTCTTGCCCGAGGGGTCGCCCACCATGGCCGTGTAGTCCCCGATGATCAGCACAGCCTGGTGCCCGTGGTCCTGGAAGGCGCGCAGGCGCCGCATCTGCAGGGTGTGGCCCAGATGCAGGTCCGGCGAACTGGGGTCCACCCCCAGCTTCACGCGCAGGGGCTTGCCCGTGTTGACGCCCTGGCGCAGCCGCGCCTTGAGTTCATCGAGGCTGGCCACGTCCACGGCGCCGCGCAGCAGGTCGGTGAGTTGCTCGTCAATGGGCTTGAAGTGGGGCATGGTGGCTTTCAGGAAAGTCGGCAAGCAAAAAGGCCCGGCCTCTGGAAGAGACCGGGCCTGACAGCAGCAGCGGAGAACTAGCCTTCATCGATCTCTTCGTCAATCTCGTCGAAGAGAGGGTCATAGTTCTCGAGTTCGTCCTCGTCGTCAAAGAGGCGGCCAGCGGTGCTGGGCTTGGGCATGTCGGTTCGGGAGGGTTTCCCCTCTTCCTCCTCCTCTTCGTCGTCACCCTCACGCTGCTCGGCGGCCGGCTTGACTTCCGGCTGCTGGGGCGCGCTGACGGGGCCGGCTGCCTGCGCCGGCTTGGCCGCGGGCTTCTTGGGCGCGGCCGGCTTCTTCGCCGCCGGCTTCGGCGCCGCCGGCTTCGGCGCGGCCGGCTTCTTCGCGGCCGGCTTCTTCGCTGCGGGCTTCTTCGCCGCAGCCTTCCTGGGCGCAGCCTTGGCCTTCCTGGCACTCCCCTTTGCAGACTTCTTCGGGGCTGCCTTGGCCTTCTTGGCCGCTTTCTTGGCGGGCTTGCGGGCCGGTTTCCTGGCCGCCTTCTTGCCCTTGCCTTTCTTCGCCGCCATGCGTTATCTCCTGGTTGAGGCGAGTGGGACCAATGGTTTCAGTCGTGATGCAAGTTCGCGCGCACAGTAGGACGATCTCGACGAAAGTCAAGAAACTAATCGGCCCAGGCCGGCCAGGGCGCGCCCCTTCAGTTCCGCGCGCCCCTGTGCCGTCAGGCTGTCCACGAACTGCCAACAAGCTTGTGGGGCTGTCGCAGGGGGGTCTATGATTCGATGATGGGCCGCATCCAGCAGCTCCTGCCGGAAGTCTCCAATAAAATCGCCGCCGGCGAGGTCGTCGAGCGTCCCGCCAGCGTGGTCAAGGAGCTGCTCGAAAACGCCCTGGACGCCCGCGCCTCGCGCGTGGCCATTGCCCTCGTCGATGCTGGCAAGACCCTGATCCGTGTCACGGACAACGGCGAAGGCATCCACCCCCAGGACCTCGAGTTGGCCCTGGCCGCCCACGCCACCAGCAAGATCCGCAGCGCCGAAGACCTCTTCGGCGTCGAGACCAACGGCTTTCGCGGAGAGGCCCTCGCCAGCATCGCCTCCGTTTCGCGCGTGCGCCTCGTTTCCAAGCGCGCCCAGGACCCCCACGCCGGCGAAGTCACCTCAGACGGCGGCAAGCAGGGGCCCAGCCGCGCCTGCGCCGCCCAGGACGGCACCACCATCGAGGTGCGCGACCTGTTCTTCAACCTGCCTGCGCGGCGCAAGTGGCTCAAGAGCGACAGCACCGAGTTCTCCCACACGCTGGATCTCGTGCAGGCCATTGCCCTGGCCAACCCTGAGGTGGCCCTGCGCCTCAGCCACGGAGAGCGCGTCGCCTTTGACCTCCCGGCCCAGAGCCAGAGCGAGCGGCTCATGGCCCTCTATGGCGACCTCTTCGCCGAGGGCATGCTCGAACTTCACGAGCACGAGACCTATGCCGCGCTGGACGGCTTTCTTGCCCCGCCCGGCACCCACAGGCCCAATTCGCGCGGCTTGCAGCTTTACGTCAATCGCCGCCCCATCCGCGACCGCGCGCTGATGCAGGCCGTGATGCTGGCCTACCGCGAATTTCTGCCGCCGGGGCGCTTTCCCGTGGCCTACCTGTTCCTGCGCGTGGACCCGGCCACCGTCGATGTCAACGTCCACCCGGCCAAGACCGAAGTGCGCTTTCTCGAGCAGAACCGCCTCTTTGCCCTGATCAAGAGCGCCATCACGGAGCGGCTCATCGGCAGCGGGGTCCTGCCGCGGCTTTCCTTTGCCCGGCCCGCCCCGGCCCAGGGCTACGGGCCCCAGGCCCGCCCGGATTCACCCTTTGAGCCCGTGGGCGAGCTGACCGCGGCGCCGCCGGGCCAGATGTTCTCCGCTGAAGCCCTGATCGGCGCCCGCGCCGCAGAACAGCGCTGGGCCGAGGCCCGCTCCGTGCTGGCCCAGGTAATCGAGAGTGCGCCGCGTGCGCCCGCGGCCGTGGCCGCCCAGGAGAAAACCGCCCCGCAGCCCGCCCCGGACAGCGTCAGCCCCGGCACCGAAGCCGCGCGGCCTGCCGCCTCGCCCCAGGGCCTGCTGGCCCAGGCGCGCGGCCTGTTCCAGGTCGGCCAGACCTACATCGTGGTCGAGACGGCCGACGCCGTCGTCATCATCGATCAGCACGCCTTCCACGAGCGCATTCTCTATTACATGCTTGAGCACCGCCTGCAGAGTGCGCCGCTGGAGCGCCAGCGCCTGCTCATGCCTTTGCCCCTGAATCTGAGCCTGGCCGCGCGCGAGCTGGCCTTGTCCCAGCGCGAGGCGCTGGTCGAGTTCGGTTTTGAGCTGGAGCCCTTTGGCCCGGACGGATCATTGGCCCTGACGGCAGCCCCCCGATACAGCCTGGCGCGCAAGCACGACGAAATGATCGTCGAGCTCTGCGAAGAGCTGGCCCAGGGGCGGCGGCCCGGCGATTTTTCGACCATGCGCAAGTCACTCGTGGAAATGGTCGCCTGCAAAGCGGCCATCAAGGCCCACGACCCCCTGAGCCCCGAGCAGATCCGAGACCTGCTGCGCCTGGGCGAAACCGTGCCCCACACCTTTACCTGTCCCCACGGCCGCCCCACGACCTATCGGCTCGCGTTTACGGACCTTGAGAAAGTCTTTCACCGCCGCTGAAAACAGGGGCTCGGACGGCGGGTTGCGGCTTCAGCGGCACTTTGTCGTTTCCAAGGCCCCCGACCCCTCCCAACACTATGCCCGACGAAAACGAAGCGGTAGAAGGCCAGCAGGCCACTTCCTCGACGCTGCCCTGCGCCCAATGCGGCGCGGAGCTTGAGTTCAAGCCGGGCCAGGGCACGCTCAAGTGCAACTACTGCGGCCACACCCAGCAGATCACGTTCAAGGAAGGCGCGGCCGTCATCGAGTACGACCTCAATGACGCCATGGCGCGCTATCTGGGGCGCACGGCGGCGCCGCCGCCGGCGGGCGTTCACCAGATCAAGTGTCAGGAGTGCGGCGCGGAAATCGTGATCCCGTCGGGAGAGCAGACCGCCCGCTGCGACTACTGCGGCTCGCGCAAGACCGTTGATGTGCCTATGCCCGCGGAAGTGCTGAGGCCCGAGAGCATCCTGCCCTTCCGCTTTGATGCGGCCAGCGCCGAAGAGCGCTTCCGGCACTGGCTCAAGGGCCTCTGGTTCAGGCCCAACGCCCTGAAGTCGCGCAACACGGTCGAAGAACTCAACGGCATCTACGCGCCCTACTGGACCTTCGACAGCCACACCAGCGCCTTCTGGACCGCCCAGCGTGGCGACTATTACTACGTCACGGAGTATTACACGGACAGCCAGGGCAAGCGCCGCTCACGGCAGTCCAGGCGCACGCGCTGGACCTGGGTGTCGGGCTCGCGGCGCGACCACTTCGATGACTGGCTGGTGTGCGCTTCGGGGCAGTTGCGCGAGCGCCTGGCGGCCCTGGTGCATGCGATTGAGCCCTTTCCCACCCGGGAACTGGTGCCCTACGAGGACAAGTTTCTCGCGGGCTTCCGCGCCGAGCGCTACAGCGTCGATTTGTCCCAGGGCTGGGATCTTGCGCGCAACGGCATCTACCAGGAGCTGACTTCACGCTGCGCGGGCGACATCGGCGGCGACACTTACCGCGCCCTGAGCGTGCGCGCCAGTTACTTCGGCCAGAGTTTCAAGCTCGCCCTGCTGCCGCTGTTCGTTCTGGCCTACCGCTACAACAACAAGGTCTACAACGTGCTGATCAACGGGGCGACGGGCGAAGTCCAGGGCCAGGCTCCGCTGAGCTGGGTCAAGATCGCGCTGCTGATTCTGGCCATCCTCGCGGTGGTGGGCGGCGCCCTGGGCCTCTACGCGGCCTTCGGCCAGTAGGAAGTGAAATCGATGCAGCAGCCAACGCCGGGGCGTGCCGCGCGTTCAAAGCGGCGTCGCAGCGCGCTGCAGTTCAATTCCGCTCCCTGTACTGGAGACAGCCATGCAGCGAACCTCGCGTCGCGCCGGTTTCACGTTGATTGAGCTCATGGTGGTGGTGGTCATCCTCGGAATCATCGCCACCATCACCTTTGGCCACTTCATCGGCGAGCCGGACCGCGCCCGCTGGCAGAAAGCCAACGTCGAACTGCGGGAAATCGGCAAAGCCCTTGACCTGTATCGCATGGACCACGGCGTGTATCCCGACCGCCTGGACCAGCTTGCAGGCCGCCTGGACACCAGCAAACTGCACGATCCGTTCACCCGGCTGCCCTACCGCTATGAGCGCGGGCCCGACGGCTCCACCTACACCCTGCAGTTTCTGGGCAAGGACGGCGCCGAGGGCGATGCGCCGCCCCCCGACCAGGACATCGTGCTGACCGAGCGCGGCTGACACCCCTTGGGGTTGTTGTGACGGGTTGGATTTTCCCCATCGCCGGGTCCGATTGTGCGTATCATGTTTGCGGGGCAGGCGCCTGAGAGGCGGCTTGCCGTCCGGGACCATGAGTTCTTTGGAGTGGAACATGCAGCGCAAACGCAATCGCGGCTTTACCCTCGTTGAGTTGATGGTGGTGATCGTCATTCTCGGAATCATCGGCACGGTCGCCTTTGTGTTCGTGATGGACAAGCCGGACAAGGCCAAGTGGGAAAAGGCGCGCACGGAGATGGGTGAAGTCGTCAAGGCCCTGAACATGTACAACCTGGACAACGGCGAATACCCGGACTCCCTGGATGCCATCGCCGACCGCTTCAACAACAAGGTGCCGTCGGACCCCTTCAGCAAGCAGCCCTACGGCTATGAACGCACGGCCACGGGCTTCACCCTCGTGTGCCTGGGCAAAGACATGGCCGAGGGCGGGGCCGAGGTGCCGGACAAAGACATCCGCGCCACCGAAAAAGGACTGGTGGACGAAGGCAAGTAGCCATCGCGGGTGAACCAGGCCAGGGGGCGGGATTCATCCCGCCTCTTTCCGTCCCCGCCGGCTTCCTGTTCGTTCAATAATCATGCATGCCATCGCCCCATCACGCCCCGGTCGCGGCTTCACGCTTGTGGAGCTGACCATGGTCGTGCTGCTCATGGGCCTGATGGTCATGGCCGTGTTCAGCGTGGGCTACTTCACGGCCCGGGACAGCGAAGACCTCAAAAGCCAGGCCCGGGCCCTGGCGGGCTTTCTGGAGTCCGTTCGCACCAACGCCGCGATCAAGGGCAAGCCCTACGCCGTCGAATACAACCTGGACGAGCAGTACTACTTCGCCTGGGTGCCGCGCGCCGGTGAAGGCGGCCAGGTCGTGGACCCCGAAGCCGAGGAAACCCGCGCCGCGGGCGCCTACATTCAGTTGCCCTCGCGCTTCACCGGGGCCAGAACCCGTGAATTCACCGTGTGGATTGACCGGATCACCTTTCCGGACGGCGCCGGCGAGTCCCGCGGCACGGTCAAGATCGAGTTCACGCCTTCGGGCGGCAGCCACTGGCATTACATCTACCTGCGCAACGTGCGCGACGAAGTCTACACCATCGAAGTGAACCCCTTCACCGGCATGGCTGAAGTGAGCCCCGGCGAACTGAGGCCCGAGCCGCCCGAGCGGCTGAAATAGACCCCCATGCCTGCCTGCGCCCACAACCCGAGTGCGAGTAGACGCGGCTTTGCCCTGCTGGAGGTCATGATTGCCGTGCTGATCATGGGCTTTGCCCTCATGTTCCTGCTTCAGATCCGCAACCAGACGATCTCCAGCTACGCCTTCAGCGGCGACCAGCACACGGCCCGCTGGCTGGCTGAACTGAAGATGAACGAAATCATGAGCCAGGACCTCCCGGACCCCGAGAGTGAGGACAGCTACCTGCTGACGGGCGAGGGCAACTTCGGCGACTACGACGCCCGAGTCCATGATTTCAACCGCCGCGCCAATGAAGGCTGGGTCGAGCGCGACTACCTGTCCCGCTTTGAGTACCGCTGGACCAAGGAACTGATCTTCGTGACGCAGGGCTTCACCGGCAACAAGGAGGCCCTCGACAACTGGGAGCAGCCCGTGGACAGCCAGGGCAATCCCACCGAGGAGAAAGACCCCCGCACCCAGCCCTCGGCCCGCGTGATTCGCGTGACCCTTGAAGTGATCATGCCCCTGTCACGCGGCCGCGACAGCGAAGGCGAAACCGAGAGCGAGACCCAACTGGAAAAGCGCCGAACCATCAAGCTGGTGACCTACGTTGATCCGGCGCAGCTCAAGCGCGCCGCCCAGGAGGAAACAGCGGCAACGGGCGGTACGGGCGGCACCGGCGGCACGGGCGGCACGGGCGGCACCGGCGGTACCGGCGGCACGGGCGGCACGGGAGGCACAGGACGGTGAACCGGCTCCACGCCCATCAACGTCGTCTCGCCCGCGGCTTCACGCTGCTGGAGCTCGTGCTCACCATGGTGATCACCGGCACCCTGCTGGCGAGCCTCACAGTCATCGTCATCTCGACCGTGGATGTCAAAGTGCGCCTGGAGAGCGAAACCAGGGCGCGGAAGCTGGGCCCCGCCATCCTCGAGATCATCTCGCGCGACCTGCGCAACGCCTGGGCCACGGGGCCCGACAAAAGCGAGAACAAGGGCGAAGAGGTCAAGATCGAAGGTCAGTTCTTCAAGGGAGCACACAACGGCGACAACGACTCCGGCGCCGACGAAGTCTGGTTCGTGACGACGGTGGACTCCTACATGCGCTATGAGGGCCTGCGGGCAGACCTTTGCGAGGTGGGCTATTACGTCAGGAAGAACCCCGAAGGCGGCCTGAGCTCCCTCTATCGCCGCGAGGATTTCTCCATCGACAAGCGCCCCGACGAAGGCGGGCTGGGCGTGCGCCTGAGCGACCGCGTTGTCAGTTTCCGCATCCGCTACTACGACCGCCCCAAGAACGACGAAGACCCCAAGGCATACGAAGAAGTCGTGCGCAAGGACGGCAAGTTCCAGGAAGACGACTGGGACATCGAAAAGCACCAGCGCCTTCCTTATGCCGTGCGCATCGAACTCGTCCTCGACGTCACCCCGGCTGACTCCTACAAGCGCGGCAGGGAAAGGCGCATCGGCGTCTATGAGACCCTCGTGCGCATGCCTGACATCCCCAAGCTGGATGACAAGTATCAGCTCTACCAGTTGGCCCTGCCCACCGAACCCAAGCCCGAAGACGCCAAGAAACCCGCCGAGAAGAAGTAGGGCCGGGGCCGGAGCCCTCACGCTTGAGAAGCCGCCGCGCCATCGGTAAAACCGTGCCGCAAACCAGAAAGGCAGAACATGGCCGGCATGGCACCGTCACCAGCACCCGCTACCGTCAACATCAAGATTGATGGCGTCCCCTATACAGTGCCCAAGGGCGCCAACGTGCTGGATGTCTGTCTCAAGGCCGGCCGCCAGAACCAGGACTACCCCGATCAGCGCGAGGGGGGCCCCCACTACGTGCCGCACTTCTGCTGGCACCCGGGCCTGAGCATTTCCGGCAACTGCCGCATGTGCTTTGTCAAGGTCACCACGTACATGAAGAAGGGCGATCAGATGGTGCCGAACACCATGCCGACCATCGCCTGCAACAGCGTGGTCGCTGAGGGCATGGAGATCGACACCAGGTCTGACGAGGTGCAGAAGATCCGCGCCGGCATCATGGACCTTGAGCTGCTCAACCACCCGCTGGACTGCCCGGAGTGCGACAAGGCCGGCGAGTGCCGCCTGCAGGACTACGACTACGACTACGGCAACGACCACAGCAAGTTCGACTTCAAGAAGGTGGACCGGCACATCAAGAGCCTGGGCTCGAAGATCAACATCTGGGGCACGCGCTGCATCCTGTGTTCGCGCTGCATTCGCGTCTGTGACGAAGTCTCGGGCACGAGCGAGCTGGCCTTTGTCAACCGCGGCGACCGCAGCGTGATTGACATTTTCCCCACCCGCCCGCTGGAAAACGAACTGGCGCTGAACACGGTCGAGGTATGCCCCGTGGGCGCGCTCAAGAACAAGGACTTCCTGTACACGGCGCGGGTGTGGAACCTCGAGGAAAACGCCGGGGTCTGCGGCCTCTGCTCCAAGGGCTGCGCCACGCGTGTCGATTCGCTCAAGGGCGTCGTCAAGCGCATCATGGCGCGCGAGAACGTCGCCGTGAACCAGTACTGGCTGTGCGACCAGGGCCGCCTTGACTTCAAGTGGGTCAACGGCGACAAGCGCTTTGACCGGCCCCTGCTCAAGGCCTCCAGCGGACCGGACAAGTCCGTGAGCTGGGCCAAGGGTTACGCGGCCGCCGCCGAGTTGCTCCAGAAGGCCGCGACTGACAGCGCCAACGCCTGGGCCCTGATTCACGCCAGCGCCACCAACGAAGAACTCTGGCTCTTCAAGAAGCTGACCCAGGCCCTGGGCATCACGAACATCGCCGTGATCGCCGCCCCGGACCGCAAGCCCATCGATCTCAAGGGCTTCAAGGCGCCGGCCGACGCCAACGCCAACCGCGCCGGCGCGCGCCTGGTGCTGGGCGTTGCCAGCGCGGAGGAAAGCCTGACGCGCTTCATCGAAGCCGCCAAAAGCTCCAAAGCCCGCCACGTCCTCGTGGTCAGCGGCCTGCCCCACGGTTTTGAAGGCCTGAGCGCCCTGACTGAGGCCCTGGGCCAGCAGTCTGTCGAGAACATCGTCGCGCTTGACTTCCAGCAGGGCCTGCTGACCGAGCTGGCCCAGGTCTCGCTCGCGAGCCAGACCTGGTTTGAAACCGGCGGAAGCTGGATCAACGCCGACCACCGCCTCCAGGCCTTCCGCCCCGCCCTGCCCTTTGGCATCAAGGGGCGCCCCGTCACCGAAATCCTGCAGGAGCTGCTCAGCCGCGTCGCGCCCCAAGGCGCGCCGATGGCCGCAGCGCCCGCGGCCCAGGCCGCCGGGGCGGCCACCGCCGTGGCCGCGCCGCCCGTCACCCGGCCGCGCGTGGTGCTGGGCGCGGCGGCCCTGTTCGATGAGATGGCCGCTCAAGTCGAGTCGCTCAAGGGACACAGCCACCTGAGCCTCGTGCGCAGCAAAGGCGCCAGGGTCGAGCTCTAGCCAATGGCTGAAGTACGGCCTGTGAGCGCAAGCCATGGAAGGCTTGCGCATTTCAGGCGGCTGGAAAGCCGCTTGAAATGGAGGTCGGGCGGAATTCACTTCGGCGCGACCGGGCTGAAAAGGTGGCTGGATGCCACTTTTTCAACAACCTGCCAAGGTCCCTGATCAGTTCTGGAAGACGGGCAGATATCCGGCCGGGATATTCAGGATCAGACAGGCCATGGCCGTGGCGTAGGCATTGCGGTCAGGGTCGTAGCCGCCGATTTCGTCAGTCCAGGCGCCGTTGCCGTGCTGCATTTTCAGAAAGTTGATGCGGTTGGTGCGGTTCCACTCCACCCAGGCGCGCTCGCCCGCAGGCCCGCTGAACTGATACTGAAAGAAGGCCTGGGCCGCATAGTAGTGGCCATACCAGAAGCCGTAGCTGTGGCTCCAGCGGCGCGTGGGCGAAATGGCCCCCCCCTCCTCCACCTCGGGGCGCAGGCGCTGCAGGTAAACAAAGCTCTTGTTCAGGTCGATGGTCTTGGTCAGCGTCTGGCCCGTCAACTCGCTGCGATAGGTCCAGGAATGGCTGCTGTACTCGCCCGCGCTCTGCAGCGCAACGACGCCCGCGGCCGTCAGAGAGAACGTGTCGCGCGGGTCGTAGTCGCGCTCCAGTTGATACATGAAGCCGCCCGGGGGGTTGAAGCCGTTGCCGCGCGTGCGGTAGCTGCGCCGGACGTAATCCTTGGCGGCTTCAATGGTGCCGGAAGGCACGTTGACGCCGACGTTGGCAGCCGCGCGCAGGGCCTGAAGCTGGCACACGCACACGCTCATGTCGCTTTCGTTCTGGTTGGGAATGTAGCGCCAGGCGCCGTACTGGTTCTGGGAGTCGATGATGAATTTGGTGGCGCCCCGCAGGTGGCGGAGCACGACCTCGTCGCGGGTCATGCCGTAGACCTCGGCCAGCAGCAGCGTGCAGAAGGAGTGCTCATACATGCGCGTGCCGTAGGCGGAAATCCAGCCCCGCTGGGGGTCCACGCAGTCCATGATGAACTTGAGTCCCCGGGCCACGGTGAACCGGAACTCACCGCGGTCGGGGGTGTGGCCGGCGGCCAGAAACGCCATGCAGCAGATGGCCGTCACGCCGACGTTGGGCTTGCCGTAGCCGTCGGGGTTGATCTGGTATTCGTCGCCCAGCTTGTTGCCGATATTGTTGATCCAGGAGCCGTCGTTCTGCTGGATGCGGGCCAGGTGGCGCAGGCCCTTCTCGACGGCCTCCTTCACGCGCAGGTCGTCGGAGGTGGGGCGGGGGTCTTTTTCTTCGTCGGTGTCAATGCCGCCGCGCGGGCTGCTGGGATCCACACCGCTGTCGTCGCGCTGGGCGCTCAACGTGAGCGAACCGGCGGCCATAAGGCCGGCGCAGAGCGCGAAGGCAAACAGGATACGCCTGAGCATGGCTACTCCGACTTTTCCAGTCTCTCGGGGCGCCGGCCGGACATCCGCTCCAGCATCACCCCGGTAAAGAACGCCACCACACCGCCCGCCGCCAGCCAGGTTTCCGCCCTGAAGTCGCCTCCGGGAATGCCGATGACGATGGCCAGGGGCAACGCAATCAGTCCCAGCACCTCCAGGCCCTTGGCAAACCAGTAAACCAGCGCGCTTCCCACAGGCACTCCACAAAATCGCTTCAGGATTATACGAACAGGGGCGCGGCTACGTCACCCAAACCGCCCTGGCCGGCGAGAGCCTTGTGACTCCTGCATGCGCCGCCGGCCGGGAAACCTGGAAAAGGCCATCCGAAGGGAGCATCGACCCATGTTCGCCCATACACCTCCGCCGCCCTATTACGCCGTGATCTTCACCAGTCTGCGCACCCCGGGCGACCAGGGCTACGAAGCCATGGCCCGGCGCATGTTGGAGCTGGCCGCCCGGCAACCCGGCTATCTGGGAGTAGAGAGCGCTCGCGGCTCTGACGGACTGGGCATTACGGTGAGCTACTGGCGCAGCGAAGCCGACATCGCGGCCTGGAAGGCCAACGCCGAACACCAGTTGGCGCAGCACAAGGGCAGGCAGACCTGGTACGAGGGCTTCTTCACGAGGGTGGCCAGGGTGGAGCGGGAGGGGCCACGCCCTGCTGACGGGGCAAAGTGAGCCCCTGCCGAGCTTCACTTCAGGCAGCTTTTCACCGGCCTGTCCAAAGCCGCGAGCTATTCTAGGCAACATGTCCCTGCTTGACGCCCTCAATGAGCAGCAACGCGACGCGGTGACCACGATCCAGGGGCCGCTGCTGGTGCTGGCCGGGCCCGGCTCGGGCAAGACCCGCGTGATCACCACACGCATCGCCTGGATGATCGAACAGGGCATCTCGCCCTATCGCATCCTGGCCATGACCTTCACCAACAAGGCCGCGGGCGAGATGAAGGCGCGCGTGGAGAAACTCGCGCCCGGCAGCAACGTCCAGATTTCGACCTTCCACAGCTTCGGCGCCTGGCTGCTGCGGCGCGAGGCCGAACACCTGGGCTTTGCACGGGACTTCTCCATCTACGATACCGATGACCGCGAAAGCCTGATCCGCCGCCTGATGAAGGACCTCAACATCGACAGCGCGTTCGTCACGGCCAGCGCGGCAGGCTATGCGATTTCCGACGCCAAGAACCGCGGCATCAACCCCCACTACTTCGCCAGCGGCGCCTTTGACCCCAAAACCAGGGCCATCGCCGACATCTACGAGAAGTACCAGGCGGCGCTCAAGCAGGCCAACGCCATGGACTTCGACGATCTGCTCGTCCTGCCCCTGGAACTATTTCACAAACACGAGGCCGTTCTCGAAAAGTACCGCGACCGCTTCACGCACCTGCTCATCGACGAATACCAGGACACCAATACCGTCCAGTACCAGCTCGCCAAGCTGCTGGCGTCGCGCGAAAAGAACCTCTGCGTCACGGGAGACCCGGACCAGAGCATCTACTCCTGGCGCGGCGCCGACATCCAGAACATCCTCAACTTCGAGCGCGACTTTCCCCAGGCCCGCACCGTCGTTCTGGGCCAAAACTACCGCAGCACGCGCAACATCGTGGCCGCCGCCGACGCCCTGGTGAAGCACAACGTTGCGCGCAAAGACAAGAAGCTGACCACCGACAACGAGGAAGGTTCCCGCGTCCGCATCTGCAAATGCCAGAACGAGGTCCACGAAGCGCTGACCGTGGCCGACGCCATAGCCGCCTTGCGCCGCGACGAGAACATCGACTACGGCGAAGTCGCCGTGTTCTACCGCATGAACGCGCAGTCCCGCGTGCTGGAACAGGCGCTGCGCGAACGCAGCATTCCCTACCAGCTCATCGGCGCGGTCGCCTTTTACCAGCGCCAGGAAATCAAGGATGTGCTCGCCTACCTGCGCCTGCTGGTCAACCCCCGCGACAGCGTTGCTTTCGCGCGCGCGCTGATGCGCCCGGCGCGCGGCGTGGGCGAGGGCACCCTGGCCAAGCTCACGGCCGCGGCAGCGCCCGGCGGACGCACCCTGCTCGATGTCGCCAAAGACCCCAAAGCCGCGGGCGTGGCCGGAGTCCAGAAGCGGGCCCTGGACGGCCTTTCAAAGCTGGCCCATATGTACGGCGGCCTTCTCTCCGGCCCGCTTCACCCCATCAGCCAGATCGTCGAGCGCGTGGTCATGGAAAGCGGCTACATGCAGGCCCTCAAGGAGGACGTAGACCCCCGCGCCCAGGACCGCATCGAAAACGTCAAGGAACTGATCTCCGATGCCCGCACCCGGGAGCAGCAGAACCCCGAACTCGATCTCGGGGCCTGGCTTGAGCAGGTCGCCCTCGTCAGCGACACCGACAACCTTGACGCCCAGAAACCCGCCGTCACGCTCATGACCCTGCACAGCGCCAAGGGCCTCGAGTTTCCGGCAGTGTTCATCGTCGGCCTTGAAGACGGCTGCCTGCCCCACAGCCGCGCCATCCAGGGCGACAGCGACCTTGAGGAAGAACGCCGCCTGTGCTACGTGGGCATCACGCGGGCGCGGCGCTTCCTGACGCTTTCGCTGGCGCGCCATCGTGAACAGTTCGGCAACTTCCAGCGCAATGCTCCCTCGCGTTTCCTGCGCGAGATTCCGCCGGACCTGTGCGAGACCCGCGATCTCTCCGGCGCCGCCGAGGCCTATCTCGGACACTGGGCCGACCAGTGGAGCGGCCGGCGCAAGAGCCAGGCCGGCGTTGAATACCGCGAAGGCGACAACCCCTTCGACTTCAGCCATGCCGCGCCGGGCGATGCCGCCGACGACGAAGGCGATCTGCCCCCCGTCGAGGATGGCCCCGCCGACCACCTCGGGACCGCCGCCAGGCGGCCCATGGCCGGGCGCGGGGAGACCAGAACCAACAGCCTGTTCAGGGAAACGCCAGAGTCCGAGCCGGCCCCCGAAAGCCGGAGCTACGCCTCGGACTTCAAAACGGGCGATCGCGTGCGGCATGCCGTGTTCGGCATCGGGCGGATCCTGGAATGTACGGGCTCGGGCGAGAAGGCGCGGGTGCGCGTGAGCTTCCAGGGCTGGGGCGAGAAGAACCTGGCCCTTGAGTTTGCGCGGCTGGAGCGGGTCTGACACCACGACGGCAGCGCGCTTTACGGGTTCGCCCCCTTCGGTCGCTGTCTGCCCCGCTCGGTTTGCGCTTGCCGTTGGCAGCGCGGAACCACTTCCACAAAGCTCCAGGCACGCGCCACAAACAGCACCGGCCGCCCGCGGGCGGCCGGTGTGATTTCAGGTGCAGCATCAGCGGCCGGCAAGCCGGCGCCTGGAGAACCAGAGGGCGGGCAGCAGCAGCGAGGCCAGCAGCCACAGGTTCAGGGAGTCGTCCCCCGTCGAGCAGCCGCCACCGCCCTTGGGGCCGGGGTTGAGGCTCGAACCGAGGGTGAAGCTGCCATTGCCGGAGGCCGGGTTGTCGCCCCCGCCTCCCGCCAGGCTCACGGTGATGCTTCCCAGGGTGGCAAAGCCGTCAATGGCGTAGGTCCAGGAAACGGTCCGCGTCTGTCCGGCGGGAATCGCGACGGGCAGGACCGGGTTGGTGGTGCCGGTGGCCACGTACTGGTAGGTCACCGTGGTCGCCCCCGCCAGGAAGGTGATGCTGCCCGGAGCATTGAAGGTGCCCGTGGCCCGGCCCGTGGCATTGCTGACCACGGCTTCGAGGATGAGCACGCCGCCCGGCACCAGGTTGCTGGTCGTGCCGGCGCGGATGTTGCTGTACGTGAGCTGCGGGACCGCCGGCACGCCGCCGGACACCGTGAAGGTATCGGCAGGGTCGCCGGGCAGCCTCCGCGTGCCGGACAGGCCCACGGCGTTGACGCTGATGACGCCGTTGGTCGTGGCCGGATTGCCCGTGATCTGGAACGTGATGTTCTGGTTCGCGCCCGCCGCGATCGCGACCGGCATGGCCGGCGTGGGGGCGGTGATGGTGTATTCGGTGGTCACCGTCGCGCCCAGCGCATGGGTGAGGCGCAGCGTCAGGCTCGTGAGATTCTCAGAACCCATGGCGGCCGTGTTGGACACGTTCACCGTGACATTCACGCTGCCGCCCACCGAGGCGTCCATGGTCTTGGGCGCGGCCACGGTCACACTGTTGATCTGCAGCGGCGTCAGGGGATTGGCGTTGTTGATGTTGACATTGACGGCGTAATTCATGGCGCGCGACGCCCAGCGGAAAACGCGGAAGTAGATGTCGCCGGAGGCGGGAGGCGTAAGCCCGAGGGCCGTGTAGGCATCGCCGGCGTTGGCGGTGACCACGACCTTCTGGAAACCGGCGCTCTCGCGGGTGAGGTTGCGGTTCATGAGCCCGTCCGCGACGTCGGAAAGCGCGCCGCTGCCGGTGTTCATGTCGTAGACCTCGAGATCGAGGTCCATTTCCGTGCCGGCCGTGTAGATGAGGGTGATTTCCACGGACTGGCCGTTGGAGGCCGAAATCTTGTACCAGTCCGCGCCGTCCATGGCCTTGAGGCCCGGGGTCAGGCCGCCCAGAAGGCGGGCATTGGCTGAAGTCTGGGCTTCGGCCAGGGTGTCGTTGGGTTCTCGGGTGTCTTCGGGCGCGATGCTCAACGGCGTCAGGGTGGGGCCGCCGGCCGCGCCGTTGATGTACACGGTCAGGGAGTAGGTGCCGTCCGCGGGCACGTTGCCGGGTATGACGCGGATCAGGTAGTCACCGGCCGCATAGCCCGTGGTCCCGCCGCTGCCCACGGTGCCCCAGATGCCCACGATTTCCTTGGCGGTCGTGCCCGCGGGCGTCTTGACCGTCGAGTTGTTGTTGGGAATGAACGTGAAGTCGATGCGGTCGTCGATCAGGCCGGGGTTGGCCGCGTTGGGCTTGTAGAGTTCGATGTCAAGGTTGTCCGTCGCGGGGGCGGTGTGGGTCAGGTGAACTTCCAGGGTGCCGCCGTTGGGCACATTGACCTTGTACCAGTCCTGCTCGTTGAGTCCCGACGAGTAGAACATCTTCAGGCCCGAGTGGACGCCGGCAGCCAGCGTCGCGGCCGTGGCGGCGGTGTCGTTGTTGCCGCTGCCGGTGTCGTAGATGTCGTCCGTCACGTTGGTGACGGTAAAGGCGATGTTGTAGTTGCCGGCGGTGTAATAGAAGCCGATCTGGTTGGGCGGCAGTTGCACCCAGGCCAGCACATGGAAGTAGTAGGTTCCGGCACCCAGAGGCGCCGTGGTGAGTGATTCGGATGTATTGACGGTCGCCGGAAAGGTCAGGTTGAAGTTGGGAGGCGGGAAGGTGTCCGAGGCGCCCTGGAACGAAAGCACACCACCGGCGTCGTCGATCCAGAAGAGATCGAAGTTGATCTGCTGGGTTCCCGTGGTCGTGGCAAAGCCCGTCAGGTTGACGTTGATGCGGCCGGGCTGCGGCAGGGTGACCTTGTAGTAATCCCAGCCGGTGTAGGTGCGCGTGTTCAGCGTCGTGGTGCGGGGGCTGCCGGTGCCGGCCGGGGTGGCGTCTGCGGCGTTGGCGAGAAAATGGTTGTTGGAATAGAGGCCCTCGGAGGCGTCGGGCAGGAGCGTGGCGGTGCTGAATTCCACCGACCAGTGATAGGCCAGGTTCTGGCCCGAGGGGATGCCGCCGGAAACGACGTAAAAGCGCAGGTAAATGTTGCCGGCGGGGCTCACCGTGGCCGAAGCCACGGCGCCGTTGTAGGGATCATTGACGCCGCTGGTCCCCGTGCCGTTGGTGCGCAGGGTGCGATAGGCCGTGGGCGGGCTGAGGGGCCCGGCCAGCACGACGCCGTTGGCATCCAGGACTTCAACGCCGATGGCCGCCGTCGCGGGCGCCAGGCCTTCCTGATAGACGTAAACGGACGCGATGCTGTCAGGCGCGCCGTTGATCAGGAAGTAGTCCACATCGCCGGAAACCAGGTAGAGCTGCTCGTCAAAACTCGGGGCGTTGAAGAGCACGCCGAAAATGTTCTGGCTGCTGTAGTGGGTGCAGCCGGCGACCGTGGCGCCCGCCAGGTTGTTGTTGGGCTCAAAACCGTCATTGGTGGCCTGTGCAAACAGCGGGGCGCAGAGGCCCGCAAACAGCGTCAGAGCAGCGAGTCGAATCCCGTTCACAGTATTCTCCCAGGCCGGAGTATCCGGCAACGCGCAAAAGCCCAGCTTGCCCGCTGGGCTACCGTCCCCAAGCCAGATAGTCTGAGTTACGCAGGCCTGATTCTAGGCTTTGTCACGGCTGCGTCAATGCGCGGGCCTACCCCGCCCGGGGGTGGAAGCGCAGCATGACGTTGCGCAGGCGGTTGGCGTCCACGTGGGTATAGATCTGCGTGGTGGCGATGCTGACGTGCCCCAGCATTTCCTGCACGCTGCGTATGTCCGCGCCGTTCTCCAGCAGGTGCGTGGCAAAGCAGTGCCTCAGGGTGTGGGGGTGCAGCAGCTCCGGTGCAATCTGGGCCGCCGCAGCGTAGTGTTTGACCACCTCCCACAGCCGGTTGCGCGAGACCCGCCTGCCGGTCTTCGACACAAAGGCGATGTCCGTCGGAAACTTCAGCAGAGGCGGCCGCCCGCGGCTGAGGTACTCCTTGAAGTGCTCCACGGCCCGGCGCGAAATGGGCACCACGCGCTCCTTGCTGCCCTTGCCCCGCACCTGCAGGTAGCCTTCATCCAGATGCAGCCTCGCCAGCGTCAGGTCACAGACCTCGCTGGCCCGCGCCCCCGTGGCGTAAAGCGTGTGCAGCATGGCCCGGTCCCGCAGCACCAGCGGCGAATTCCCCGACGGCGCGTCCAGAAAGCGGGCCACATCGGCCGTGCTCAGCATGCGCGGCAGCCCCTGCTCGAGCTTGGGCGGAGCGAGGAACTGCGCTGCGTCCTCCTGGCGCGTCACCTCAACGCTCAGAAACCGCGAGAACATGCGCAAGGCGCTGACGCGCCGGGCCAAGGTCCTGTCCGCCATGCCCAGGGCCCGTTCCGACGCCAGGAACTCCGACAGGTCGTCAGCGCGCACGTTGCGCCAGTCAAAGATGCCGCGCGCGAAAAGGAACTCGAGCAGGCGCTCGAGGTCGCGGCGGTAGGCGGCCATGGAATTCTCGGCCAGGCCGCATTCGAGGCTCAGGTAATCCAGAAACGACTGCAACTGGAGGCGCAGGGCGCAGGCTTCAGCGGTCATAGGACGGGGCTCTGCCCCAGATCGTTATCGACTGCCGGGCCGGACGACTTGAATGATTGAGGGATTGACAGAACGGGGGCCGGCAGGCCGGCGCTGCGGCGTCACTCGAATTCCCGCAGGAAGCGGTCGATGTCCTTGTCGCGGGCCACCAGCATGAGCACGTCGCCTTCATGGACCGTGGTGTCGGGGCCGGGGATGACCACCGCCTCCTCGCCGGCCATGGTGCCGGGACGTTTGATGGCCACCAGGTTCAGGCCCAGCCTCTTGCGCAGGTTCAGTTCGAGCAGTGTCTTGCCGTGGATGCCGCGCGGAGACTTCACCTGCACGAAACTGTGGTCCTTGCCGATTTCGACGGCCTCGAGCAGGGTCGGCCTTGAAAGGCGCTGGGAGAGTTTGAGCGCGGCCTGCTCCTCGGGCATGATGACTTCATCGGCGCCCAGGCGCCTGAGGATCTTCTCCTTGACGCGGTCATTGGCGCGCGCGATGACCTTGGGGTATTCCAGGTCGCGCGCGGCCAGCATGGCGAGCTGGCAGGCCTCGAAGTCCTCGCCGATGGCGACGATGACGGTGTCAACCTTGCCCAACCCCAGCGAGCGGAGGGTTTCAAGATCGGTGCCGTCGCCGCTGACGGCCAGGGCGACCTTGTCCTTGATCTGGTTGATGATTTCGGGGCGCGAATCCAGGGCAATGACTTCAATGCCCTCCTGCGCGAGGCTTTCGGCCAGCGCCATTCCAAAACGACCCAAGCCGATGACTCCAACTTTCTGCATGTTCAGCCGATCATCACGCCTTCCTTGGGATACTCAAACCGCTGAGCCCGGCGCGCGCTGATGGCGAGCACCAGGGTCAGCGGACCGATACGGCCAAGGAACATGCAGGCGATAATGATGAGCTTGCCCGCTTCGGTCAACCTCGGAGTGACGCCGACACTCAGGCCCGTCGTGGCAAAAGCGCTCACGGCCTCGAACATCAGGCGCAGGCCGCCGTGGCTGGAGGCCGCCAGCACGGTCTCCTGCTCCGTGGCCAGCAGCGCAAACACGGCCGCACTGATGAAGGAGAAGGCCAGAACCAGCATGACCAGGCTCTTGACCACCAGTTCGTCGGGGATGCGGCGCCGCAGGATTTCAGGGCTGCGGCCGCGAATCAGCGCAACCACCGCCAGCAGCAGGATCACCACGGTCGTGGTCTTGAGGCCGCCCGCGGTGCCGCCGGGGCTGCCGCCCACCAGCATCAGCAGCATGG
Organism: Planctomycetota bacterium; assembly: GCA_003576915.1. GTDB lineage: Bacteria > Planctomycetota > UBA8742 > UBA2392 > UBA2392 > UBA2392. The sequence continues at coordinate 59,002 of QEVF01000011.1, forward strand.
TGAAGAAGTGGGTGGCAGGCTGCATCTTTTCCAGGTCCAGGGTGTTGAATCCCGCTGTACGGGGCGTGAGTGCGTGGAACAGGGAGCCGGCGGCCTGGCCTTCGGCGTCCAGCCCCGCCAGGGAGTGGCCCCGCTCCATGAGCCAGAACACCCCCATGCCCAGGGCCAGCAGCAGCAGCGTGCCGCTGACCACCAGTTTGGTCTGGACGGAAAGCCGGGGCACCGGTTGCTTGGGCACGTAGCGCCTCAGAATCGGCAGGCGGCGCACGGCGGGCAGCGCCCAGAAGCGGAAGGTCAGAAGTTCCACAATGACCGGAAAACCCAGCCCCCCCACCACCACCAGCCAACCGATGTTCAGCACCACCGGCCAGCGATCGGTGTAGCCCATGAGGCTGTCGCTGTGCAGGCCAAAGCCCGCGTTGCAGAACGCGCTGACGGAGTGAAACACCGAAAAATAGAGCTGCTGATCCGCGGGCAGGTAGCCGTCGGGCCCCCGCCAATGCCCGTAAAGCAGCGCCGCCCCCAGCAGCTCGCAGCCAAGCGTAATGCCCAGCACCCAGCCCGCCACGCGCCCCACGCGGCCGGCCAGATTCACGTTCATCATTTCGCCCAAAGCCGCGCTGTCGCGCACGCCCGCGCCCGAACCGAACATGAGCGAAAAGAACGCCGCGAAGGTCATGATGCCCAGGCCGCCGAACTGGATGAGCACCAGGATCACCAGTTGGCCAAAGGGCTTGAACTGTGTGCCGATGTCCATCGTGGCCAGGCCCGTGACGCAGGCCGCCGAGGTGGCCATGAACAGGGCGTCCACAAAGCGCGGGCTGCCCTCGGCCACCGTCGCGCCCGGCAGCATGAGCAGGCCCGCCCCCACCAGAATCAGCCCGATGAAGCTTGCAATGAACACGGTCAGGGGGCTGGCCGTCAGCTTGGCCAACACGTTGAAGAACCGCAGCAGGCGCTCCATCGAATAGAAGACCACGCCCCCCTGCACCAGCAGCACCAGCGCGCCCGTGCTTTGCGCCTCGTTGAGCACGTTGAGCGCTCCCGGCGAAAGCAGGCCCACGGCGGCCAGCATGACGAGCCCCAGCACCGCCGCCACGGAATCCACGGCGGTATGCCTGAACGCATAACGCAGATTGCGCCCCTTGAAATAAACCCCCAGGGGCTCACCCAGCAGCGCCAACAGACACACGGCCTGAACCAGATAGACCCAGGTCTTGTACTCGTGGGCAATCACCTCGCCGTGATAGAGCAAAAAGGCCACAGACCCGATCAGGGCGGCCAGGGCATTAACCGCACGATAGCGGCGCTGGAAGGCCTCCACGCGTTCGGTGGCGAAAATGGCGCTGATCTGGGTCAGTTCGCGCACTTTTGAGGTCTAGCCTCCCAGCATTCGCCGGCTGATTCGCTTGCCCAGCTCCACGGCGGGCTGATCATAGGCATCCACCGCCCAGGCAAAACCGGCATAGGTCGTGGCCAGCTCCAGCCCCAGAAGCAACTCGCCCAGCACCCGAGGCGACAGCGCAGGCAGGCTCAGCGTAGCATTGGGCCGCTGGCGCTCGGCCAGGGCCTGGGCCGTGCCGCGCTGCTGGGCGTTGAGCACCTGGGAAAGGGTCTTGCCGCGCACAAACCCGGCATCGAAGGCTTCCCACTCGAAATCGCCCAGGGGCAAGTCCGGCTCGGGGCGCTCCACGCGGGCAAAGAGAGTGAACTTGTCGTTGGGCCCTTCCAGGAACAACTGAAGCTGGGCGTGCTGGTCCGTGGCGCCGACGGCCCTGATCGCCGTCTGGCCGGCCTCCACGGCCGTCTGGTCCAGGCGGCGGCCCTTGCCCAGGCTTTCATCCCAAAGCTGCACCAGCCAGTCCGCCACGGCCGCCAGGCGCGAACTGTAGGGCATGAACACCAGGCCCCGCTTGCCTTTGTCGCGGCAGAGGTCCGTGGCAACGAGCCCCAGGCGCGCCGGCCAGTCCTGCTCCAGGGCGCATTCGCGGCAGGCACGTTCGGCCCGCTCGGCACCCTCCATGAGCGTGCCGATGTCCAGCCCCGCCAGGGCCGCCGGCAGCAGGCCCGCCGCCGTCAGGACCGAGAAGCGGCCCCCCACCCCGGGCGGAATCGAAAGTGCTTCCAGCTCGTGCTCATCGGCGAACTTCTTCAGGGGCCCCTTTTCGGGGTCCGTGACCACCATCAGGTGATCGGCCAGCTTGAGCTGAGCCGCGCGCAGCTTGCCCGCAAAGAACCCAAGAGCCAGCACCGTCTCCAGCGTGGAGCCCGACTTGCTGACCGCCACGAACAGCGTGCGCTTGAGGCTGATGCGGCCCGCGATGTCCGCAAACAGCAGCGGGTCGGTGTTGTCCACCACATGAACGCAAACGCCCGCGCCTCCCAGCGGCGAAAGCGCGCGGCACAGCGCCCAGAGCCCCAGGGAACTGCCCCCGATGCCGAGCACGACCAGATCGTCAAAGTGGCCCATGCGCGGCGCGGCGGCGCGCAGCACGGTCTCGAGCGCGTCCTGGTCGTGGGGCAGGGCGAGGTAACTGTGCTTGCCCTGCCCGCGCTCGAGGTTGAGGCGGGCGCGAAATCCGCGAACGCGATGGGGCAGGTTCTCAAAGTAGGAAGCGTCCAGGCCGTGGCTTCCCACGCGCTCTGCCGCGGTGTGGGCGAGGTCGAGGGAAATGGAGTAGGACTGGCTCATGTCAGGTTCCCGTGCCGGCCATCAAGTGCCCACCGGCAAAAGCAGCGAACGGCCCGTCATCTCCTGCGGCTTGGGCAGGCCCATGAGTTCAAGCACGGTGGGCGCAACGTCCGCCAGCCGGCCCCCCGAGGCCAGAGCCAGGGGCCCGTGGCGCCCGGCCAGAATCAGTGGCACGGGGTTGTGGCTGTGGTTGGTGCTGGGCACCAGTCCGTCCGCGCGCGGGGCGACACCCTTGGGCCCTGCGTAGGCGGCGCCCTTTTCCTGGTTGGCGGGGTCGGAGGCGGCCTCCGCAGAGATCAGCATCTCGTCAGCGTTGCCGTGATCGGCCGTGACCAGCACGGCATAGCCCTTCGCCTCGGCGGCCTTGATGAGCGCGGCAAGCCCGCGATCGGCGGCCAGCACGCCCTGGATGCCGGCCTCGAGGATGCCGGTGTGCCCCGTCATGTCCGGGTTGGCGTAATTGACGAGCACGAAGGCATAGCGGCCTAAAGCAATCGCCGCCTCGACGCTGGCAGTCACCTCCGGCGCGCTCATTTCCGGCTGAAGGTCGTAGGTGGCGACCTTGGGCGACGGCACGAGTTTGCGCTCCTCGCCGTCAAAGGGCTGCTCGCGCCCGCCGTTGAAGAAGTACGTCACGTGGGCGTACTTTTCGGTTTCCGCGCAGCGGAACTGGGCCAGACCCTTCTGGGCCAGGTAGTCGCCCAGCACGTTGGTCAGGGGCTGGGGCTCATAGCACACCAGCGCGGGCAGTTCCGACTCATAACGCGTCATGGTCACCAGGGTGACCTTCACGGGCATCTTGCGCCTGAAACCATCGAACTGGGGCAGCGTCAGGGCGCGGCAGATCTGGCGGGCGCGGTCAGCGCGGAAGTTGAACCAGAGAACGATGTCGCCGTCCATGACGCGACCCAGGGGCTGGCCGTGCTCGACGACAACCTTGGGGGTGACGAATTCGTCCGTGACGCCCTGGGCGTAGCTTTGCTCCAGGGCGGCTACCGCGTCGTTGACCACTTCGGCGTCACCCAGTGTGATGGCGTTGAAGTATTTCTCGGTGCGCTCCCAGCGCTTGTCCCGGTCCATGGCGTAGTAACGACCGCAAAGCGTGGCTATGCGGCCCATGCCGCCTGCATCGAGCCGGTCGCGCAGGGCCTGGACGTAGCGCACGCCGCCGCGCGGAGAGGTGTCGCGACCGTCCGTGATCACGTGAAAGCAGACATCTCCGCCCGGGACCCCGGCCTGCTTGAGCCAGTCCAGCAGGGCGAAGTAATGACGGTCCATGCTGTGGACGCCGCCGTCGCTGACCAGGCCCATGAGGTGGATGCGCGCCTTGCGCGTCTTGGCGGCCAGAGCCTTCTTCAGCGCTTCGAGCTGGAAGAAGCGGCCCTCACGGATGTCGCGGTCGATGCGGGTGATCTCCTGGTACACGACACGGCCCGCGCCCAGATTCATGTGCCCGACTTCGGAGTTGCCGAACTGTCCCTGCGGCAGGCCCACGTCTTCATCACCCGCCACCAGGGTGGTGTGCGGCGCATTGTTCCACAACTTCATGAAGCAGGGCGGCTGCGCCAGTTCTATGGCGTTGCCCGGCGAAGGCGGGGCGACACCCCAGCCATCAAGAATCACGAGCAGGACAGGATTCACTTTCACGACCGGAACACCTCTTGCCCGGGACGTCAGACTGCCGCCCCGCTGTGCCGGCAGGCCGATGAAATGCGGCCTGCTGACGCAAGCCTCGGATGGCTTGCGCATTTCAGGCCGCTGAACAGCGCCTGAAATGGAGGTCGGGACGAATTCATTTCGGCCCGACCGGGTTGAAAAAGTGGCCGGATGCCACTGTTTCAACGACCTGCACGCCGCTAGCGGATCACGTTCACCACCAGGTCGGCGCCCTTGGCGATCACGCCGTCTCCGGCATCAATCGAGATGAAGCCCACGCTCTGCGACAGGCTGGTGATGCTCCCGCTGCCCTTGAACGTGCTCCAGGCCACCTCGTTCTCGTCCACGCGCACGGGCACGATCTGCTGCTTGGTCTTGTCCTGCTTGATTTCGTGGCCCAGTTTGGCGCTCAGGCGGACGCGGCTGGTGTCCTCGTTGTGGGCCAGCTTGCGCACCGCGGGCGCGAGAAACAGCTCCGCCGTCAGCAGGCAACTGGTGGGATAACCCGGCATGCCGAACACGCCGCAGTCACCGACCACGCCAAACAGCACCGGCTTGCCCGGCTTGATGGCCACGCCGCGCACGTAAACGTCTCCCAACTGGTCAATGACCTCGGCGCCGAAGTCCTTGTTGCCCACGCTCGTGCCGCCCGAGAAGACGATCAGGTCGTACTTCCTGGCCCCGGAGGCAATGACCTTGCGCAGCGCCGCCTCGGTATCGGGCACGTTGGCACGGTAAGTCACGTTGGCGCCCGCGCGCCGGGCGATGGTCAGCATGGCAAAGCTGTTGCAGTCGTAGACCTGGCCGTCCTTGAGGGGCTTGCCGGGCGCCACGACTTCGTCTCCCGTGGTGAACAGCAGCACCTCGGGCCGCGAGAACACCTTGATGCGGGCCTTGCCGGTAATGGCGATGGCCGCCACCTGCCCCGGGCCCAGCAGCGTGCCTTTCTTCACCACCGTGTCGTTCTTGGCGATGTCTTCGCCTTTGCGCGTGATGTGGTCGCCCTGGCGCGCCGGCTGCTTGAACTGCACGGCCTGGCCCACCACCTGAACACTCTCCACCATCACCACGGCGTCGGCGCCCTTGGGAATGGGCGCGCCCGTGGCAATCTCCACGCACTCGCCGCGCTTGAGCACGCCCTTGAAGGGCTTGCCCGCAAAGGCCGCTCCCACCACCTTCAGCATGGCGGGCTCGTGCAGGTCCTCGGCGATCACCGCATAGCCGTCCATGGCGGCGCGGTCAAAGGCGGGCACAAACACCGTGCTCTTGACATCTTCGGCCAGCACGCAGCCTGCCGCGTCTTCCAGGTTTACGGTTTCCACGCCCGCCACGGGTTTGAGCTTCGCCAAAATGGTGTCCAGCGCGTCGTCCGCGCTCACCAATGTTCCGAAGGGGTTCATGTTTGCTCCGTTTGTCACGCGTGTGGCGCAGGCACTTCGTCTGCAACCGTCCGGGCGCCAGGCGCCGTGAAGTGTGATTCCCGCGTCGCAGCCCCGACGCGGTCAGCTCAGCAGTTTTTCCAACGTCGCCCAGAGTTCGTCTCGCGCGGCCAGGGCCCCGGGGTCGCTCTCTTGATTCCATTGCTTGTCGAGGTGCCGCTTGAGGTCGGCAAGATCCTTCTGAAACGCACGGAATTCAGCCAGTGCCGCGGCTTCTTCTTCCGACGGGCCCTGCTGGCCCTTTTCCGCACCCTTGCCTCGCAGCGTCAGCGCTGCATGCACGTTTTCCAGATAAGCGCGCAGGCTGCGGGCGCCGGCGGCCCTGATCTCGGCGGACGGGCTTGCCAGCGCCCGCACGAAAAGGTCCTGCTGCCCCCGATTCACGGACGCCGCACACACACTCAACAGCAGGGGCAATGCCGGCGCCCCCGGCTCGGCGGTGCCGCCCTGAATCGCCTCCACCAGCCGGCGGCACTTCACGACACCGGCGGCACTCTGTTTCAAGGCGTCGCGCGCGGCATCCCGCACGAAGTAGGCCTCGTCGCTGAGCAGCTCGATCAGGCGCGCTATCGCCTTCTTGTCCTCGAAATTCCCCAGCAGCGGCACCAAGCGCACCTTCAGGCGCTCGGCCAGCGGCTCCTGCGACTGCGTCACGCGGGTGCACTCGATCAGAGGGTCAAGCGCCGTGGGTTCCTTCCAGCGCGCCAGCGTCTGCAAATGCCCCACCTTGCAGCGCAGATCGGCTTCCTTCTTCAGGTGATCGACCATCGGGCCCGCGACGCTCCGGTCATCGATTGCTCCCAGCAGGGCCGCCACGTTGCGCCGCACCTGAACTTCTTCGTGGGCCATGCGCTCCAGCAGGCCCGGCAGCGCCCGCGCGCCAAAGCCCTTGAAGACCACCTCCAGGCAGCGGTACTGAAGGCTGTCGGAACTGCCCAGCTTGGTGAGCGCAAACGCCAGCCCGGCCTCGCCCGCATCAACAAGCGCCTGGCGCGCGGCATCGACCTTGGGGATGTTGTCACCCACCTGCCAGAGAGAGCCCGTCTTCCAGAGCTCTTCAAGTTCGGCCTGGGTGGGCGCCTTGGGCGCTGGCTGGGCAGCGACTGTGGGCCCGCCGGCGAGCAGGAACAGGCACAAGGTAAGAAGCAGGGTTCGCATGGCCGTTTGCCGGAAGACAGGGACGACCAGATTAGCGCACGGGGCAGGGCGCGCCAATGAGGGACCGCGTGCGGAGGTCACGAAAAGGCTGTATCAGCCCCAAAACAACGAAGGCCGCCTGATGGCGGCCTTCGATTGAAATGAGGGGCAGGAGTTACTTCTTGCCCTTCTTGTTGACGTCGTCCTTGAATTCCTTGCCGACCTTGAAGCCGACGGTGGTGAAGGCGGGAATCTTCATCGCCTCGCCCGTCTGGGGGTTGCGGCCGTTGCGGGCGCCGCGGGTGCGCTTGCTGAAGGTGCCAAAGCCGATGATCTGGGCCTTGCCGCTCTTGGAAACGCCTTCCTTGATGGCAGCGACCACGCCGTCAAACGCGCGTTCAGCGGCGGCCTTGCTCTCGAAACCGGCGTCCTTGTTCTTCAGCAGGATGTCAACGAGTTGAGCCTTGTTCATGGGTTCTCCGTGTCCAAAAAAAGAAAGTGAAACGACAAGTGTGGTAAACCGGGACCTTCCCGGTGATTAGTGTCAACAGAACTGCCAACGCACTACATATAGTCCGTCAGTAAGTTCGATGCGGTTGAAACTATTCTGGGTTGCCCTGGAATTGCGTTCAATCAAGGCCTGCACAACGCTGCCCCGGAACCCGCCATTCACCGCACTACAATCCCTTGCGACGTCGAAACCATAGACCGCTCCCTGGACTGGGTCAAGCATCACTTGCCGAATTTTCAGGGAGATTTTGCCGCTGAACCCGCTTCCAGAGCGGGTTCAGCCTGCCCGACATCCTGAATTCCGCTTGACAACGGGCTTTGAGGCGAATACTGGCAAACCCGCCCCTGAGGCGCGTTTCACGGCCATTACCTTGCGCGAACCACCTGTCAAGCGGCTTTCCAGCCGTCGCCGCAGGACCGGCCTCTGAAGCGGCTTTGGAGCCCGTGACTTGAGCCGCCTTTTACCGGACGTTGCTTGGAGGCGCCCTGACAGACTGCTGAAAAAGTCCTCTTCGGCAGCCTGCCCGGCCCGCGCGACCGCACGGGCCGGCAAAGTGACGGGCTTTGCCCGCCACTTTGGCCTTTGCCTTCCGCTGAAAAAGTCGGCATTTCGACTTTTTCAGCGGCCTGCTAAGTGGCCACCCGCCGCGCGCCCAGCAGCAGGGCGCTGCTGACGATGGTGAACATGTAAATCGCGCTGGCCCGCCGATGCAGGTCATCGAACTCTGACTGCTCTGCCGCGTTTGCCGGCTTGCCCTGCTCGAAGCGGCCCTCGCGCCGAAGCTCATGCATGCGCCGATTGCTCACCGCCTCCATGAAGCCCACGGCAAGCGCCAGCGCCACGCCCAGCGCGGCCATGGCCCGCCACAGATTGCGCCTGAAGGCTCCGGGCAACTGCTGAAGCGGGGGATGCAGGCCCGCGTACAGGCAGCCCAGCCCCGCCACGGCCGCCGCCACAAGCAGCGGCGTGCCGACCTGGGCAAACATCTCTCCGGCGAGCACGCCGGCCTGGCCGCGGTCATAGGCCTGTTCACGCGAAACCCGGAAAATGGACGTGGCGGCCAGGGCCGCCACGATGGAACCGCCGAAGCAGAAGCCCAGCGCGATATCAGTCAGAGCGTGAACCCAGCGCGCGAGTTTCATGGCACCAGCCCCGGCCCGCTACTTTGCCGCCGCCTGGGCCGCGCGATGCTCGGCCACGGCCGCCAGGGTGCGCTGCAGCGTGGCCTGCACGGCGGGCTCGCTGCGCGCCAGCAGGAAATTGGGGTTGAGGCCGATGAAGAAGATCATGACCACCACAGGCACGGAGAATGCAAGCTCCGTGCGGTTTACGTCGCGCAAGGCCAGATTCTCCTTCACCGTGATTTCGCCGAAAAACACGCGCTGATAGGCCCAGAGCATGTAGACCGCGCCCAGCACCACGCCCGTGGCCGCCAGCAGCGCCATGGTGGAGTTGAGCGTCCAGGTCCATTGCCCGTCGGGCACGCCGCCGAAGGTGCCCATGAGAATCAGGAACTCGCCCACAAAGCCGTTGGTGCCCGGAAGGCCGATGCTGGCAAGGGTGGCAATCATGAACAGCACGGCAAACTTGGGCATGACTTTGGCGATGCCGCCAAAGTCGGCAAAGATGCGCGTGTGCCTCCGCTCATAGAGCATGCCTACGCATAGAAACAGCAGGCCGGTGCTCAAGCCGTGATTGATGTTCTGAAGCAGGGCACCCTGGGTGGCCATGAAGTTGAAGCTGAACAGGCCCAGCACGATGAAGCCCATGTGTGCCACGGACGAATAGGCAATCAGGCGCTTCAGGTCGTCCTGCGCCAGGCACATCATCGAGCCGTAGATGATGCCGATGACCGCCAGCGTCATGATCAGGGGCGCCATTTCATAGGCGACCACCGGAAAGAACGGAATGGCAAAGCGGATCATGCCGTAGGTGCCCAGCTTGAGCATCATGCCGGCCAGAGCGACCGAGCCGCCCGTGGGCGCCTCGGTGTGCGCGTGGGGCAGCCAGGTATGAAAGGGAAACAGGGGCGTCTTGATGGCAAAGCTGAGCATGAAGGCGCCAAAACAGAGATACTGGGCCGTCATGGGAAGCTGCGCGCAGGCCTCGGGCAGGCGCTCCATGTCAAAGGTCTTGGCCACGCCCGCGATGTAAAGGACCGCCAAAAACATCAGCAGCGAACCCACCAGCGTGTAAACGAAGAACTTGATGGCAGCCGCGCGGCGGGCGCTTTCGTCGCTGCCCCAGACCCCGATCAGCAGGTACATGGGGATCAGCATCAACTCGAAGAACACGTAGAACAGGAACAGGTCCAGGGCGCAGAAGCTGCCGATGAGGCCCGTTTCCAGCACGAGCATGGCGATGAAATACTCTTTGACCTTGCTGTGAACGGTGGTGCTGCTGGAGAGCATGATGATGGGCGCGAGAAACGTCGTGAGCATCACCAGAAACAGGCTGATGCCGTCGACGCCCATCTTGTACTGGATGCCGAAGGCCGGAATCCACTCGGCCGTTTCCATCAGGCGCTTGTCGTAGCCCGCGCCCACGTTGAAATCAAACAGCACCGGCAGGCTGGCGATGAAGGTGATAAGCGAAAAGAAGAAGGCCGTCGCCTTCAGTTCGCGCTCGCGCTTGCGGTTGATGAACGCCAGAAACAGCGCCCCCACCAAAGGCAGAAACGTGATCACGCTGAGGTGATGTTTAATGTCCGGGTCAATCGCCGCAGCGAGGAAGTCAAGCATCACAGGGTCCACCAGCCAGTGCGCGCGGCGATGTTAGGCGCGCCCATGCGGGATGCAAGGCGGATTTGGCCGCCACGCCCGCGGCGCCCCGCTGCCCGAACGTCACGAACTTACTTGAACAGCAGGCTCACGCTTTCGCTGAAATGGATGCGCTTGATGGCCTCCGCAAGCAGCCCCGCCACGCTCAGCACCTTGAGCTGCGGGAACTCCTTGCCCTGGGTGGGAATCGTGTCGCACACCACGCATTCCTGCAGCGGGGCGTTGCTCAGGCGCTCCACGGCGGGGCCGCACATCACAGGATGGGTGCATGCAACGTAAATCTCGCCCGCCCCGAACTTCTTGCAGGCCTTGGCCGCGTCTACGATGCTGCCGCCCGTGGCGATCATGTCGTCAATGATGACACAGACCTGCCCCTCGACGTTGCCGATCATGTCGAGGAACTCCGTCTCTTCGCCGCTCACGCGCCGCTTGTCGACAATGGCCAGGCCCGCGTTCAGGCGCTTGGCGTAGCCGCGCGCCACCTTGCTGCGCCCGACATCAGGCGCGACAATCGTGATGTTGCGCGTCTCCAGCCGCTTCTTGAGGTCACGGAAATACTCAAACAGCACGGGCGCGGCATAAAGATGGTCCACGGGGATGTCAAAGAACCCCTGAATCTGGGCCGAGTGCAGGTCCATGGTCAGGACCCGGTCATAGCCGGACACGCCGATGCAGTTGGCGACAAGCTTGGCCGAAATCGGCACGCGCCCCTCATCCTTGCGGTCCTTGCGCGCATAGCCGTAGTAGGGAATCACCGCCGTGATGCGCTCAGCCGAAGCGCGGCGGGCCGCGTCTCCGAACAGCAGCATCTCGATCAGGTTGTCGTTGACGGGCGGGCAGGTGCTCTGGATGAAGAAGCAGTCCACGCCGCGGACGTCGTCGTAGATCTTGACGTCGATTTCGCCGTCGGGGAACTTTTCGATGCGGGCGTTGCCCAGCGGCATTTCCAGCGCGTCGCAGATGGCCTTGGCCAGCGCGGGGTTCGAGTTTCCGGCGAAAACTTTGAGACCTTTGCTGCGAGCCATGGTCGGGCACCCGTTTGAGCGAGGTTCTTATGCCTTGGCGCGGCACACTTGGAAAGCTCGCGTTTGGTGCTTCGTGCCGCACCTCGGGGGACACTGGCTGAAAGGTCTGTGCCCGAACACCCGAGAGCGCGCGGACTATGCCTTCCTTTTCAGTACCCGGGCCGGCGCGCCCACGACAATCGTGTCGTCGGGCACATCCTTGTTCTTGGGCACCACCGTGTTCGCCCCTGTCTGGCCGCGCTTGCCGACCTTCACGGGCGCCACCAGAACGGTGCCGCAGCCGATGAAGGCCTCGTCGCCGATTTCGGTCTTGTGCTTCTGTTTGCCGTCGTAGTTGGCGACAATCGTGCCCGCGCCGATGTTCACGTCTTTGCCGAGCGTCACGTCGCCCAGATAGGCGAGATGGCCGGCTTTGCTTTCGTCGCCGATCTTCGCGTTCTTGGTTTCAACAAACGCGCCCACTTTGCAGTCGTTGCCCACCACGGTACCGCTGCGCAGGTGCGCATAGGGGCCGATTTCGCAGCGCTCGCCGATCTGCACGCCGGCGTGAATGGCGGTGTAGGGGTAGATGGTGGTGTCGCGGCCGACTTTCACGCCCGCCTCAATGTAGGCGTTTTCGGGGTCCAGCACCGTAACGCCTCCGGCCATCAATTGCTCGACCACACGCCAGCGCGCGATTTTATCGCAGGCGGCGAGTTCTCTGCGTGTGTTGATGCCCAGCACCTCGCGCGAATCCTCGCAGCACCAGGCCGCCACAGACTGGCCGTCTTGTGCCAGCAGGTGAACGACGTCTGTGAGGTAATACTCCTTCTGTGCGTTGGCATTGGTCAGCCGGTCCAGACGCGCCACAAGCTCGGGACCATTGAACAGGTAAGTGCCCGAGTTGATCTCGCTGATGCGTTCCTGGCCCGGCTTGAGGTCTTTCTGCTCGACGATGGCTTTCACGCTGCCGCGCTCGTCGCGCAGGATGCGGCCGTAGCCCGCGGGTTTTTCCAGCACCGTGGTAAGAACCGTGGCGGCGGCGCGCGCGTCACGATGGCACTCCGCCAGCCGCTTCAGCGTGTCGGCCGTCAGCAGGGGCACGTCGCCGCAGAGCACGGCCACCTGCCCCGCGCCGGCCAGAGCCGCGCGGGCCTGCAACACGGCATGGCCGGTGCCCAATTGGGGCTCCTGCGCCACGAAGGTGAGTTTGTCCGGGGCGAACTCTTTGCGCACACCTTCGGCGCCGTGGCCCACAATCACGATGATTTCGTCGGGCGAAAGGGCGCGCGCGGCTTCCACGACCCAGCGCAGCATGGGCAGGCCCGCAATGGCGTGGAGCACCTTGGGCCGGTCCGACTTCATGCGTGTCGATTTGCCTGCGGCAAGGATGACGACCTTGAGCATGGTGGCAATCTAGCAACGCCGCGCCATGACGCGAGGGGCGCAGAAGCGGCGCGGCGTGCATGCGGCAGGGGCGGCCTGCAGCCGGGCAGCAAAATGGGGGCGGCATGCGCCGCCCCCGGGCCGATCTTCGCGGCCATCATCGGCCGCCGGCAGGCTTGGGCTCCACGGTTTTCAGGTAGAGCCACAGGGCGGTGATGTCGTCCTCGCTCATGTCCTTGTAGAGCTTGTAGGGCATGACTTCGCTGAGCTGGTCGCCGTTCTTGCGTTTTCCCTCGCGCAGCACGCGTCTGAAATCTTCAAAGGTGTAGGTGCCGATGCCCGTGGCCTTGTCCGGCGTGATGTTGCGCGCGGCGGGCCACTCCGGCGGCGCCCCGGGGATCTTGCCGCCGGAAAAGGAGAAGCCGTGGCAGCCCGTGCACACGTTGGCCAGAACTTTGCCGTATTCCCGAGTCGGCCCTGGAGGCGGCGTGATGGGGCGCTCGGCCTCGTGGTCAATCAGCTCGGCCGAGAGCGTGATTTCACCGGCCAGCATCAGCACGCGCGCCAGGGGGCCCACTGAAATCGGGGGCGTTTCGTTGTCCACCGGAGGCAGTTGCTTGAGGAAGGCGATCACCGCCCCCAGATCGTCGTCGCCAAATCCGTTGAAGTCCGTGGCCGGCATCAGCACCAGCGGGCGGCCATCCTTGGCCACGCCGTGGCGGATGGCCCGTACCCAGTCGATGTCGTGGAAATCCCGGGTGCGGCTGCCCTTGCCTCGCGTCAGGTTCGGCCCGGCCATGAGCCCGATGGCGGGATCATTGACCACCACGCGGCCTGCGAAGTTGTCGCCGTGGCAATCCACGCAACCCATGAGCGTGCTGGCGAGATACCTGCCGCGCGCGATCTCGCGCGGATCGTCGTCGGGGATGAACACCGGCCTGGGGGTGACGTCGTAGCGCTGATTGAGGCGCGAGGTCGATAGGGCGTAGACCGTCGTGGTGCCGGCGGCGCCGAGAAAGAAGAGCGCCAGCGCCAGGTATACAAGCCAGCGCCAGAGCCGGCGGGGTTTGGGTGCGGAGTCAGTAGCCATGGCTTTGTCCTTTTCCTGTCAGTCCAATGAATGACGCATAAGCGTCGTGGCAGGAAAGTACTGCGCCAGGCTGCCGGGGGCTTCCTATGGGTGTCCTATTGCATCCTAAATGTTTGCTAAACGCGGCAAGGCCCGGCCTGCCCGCCGGCCACCGCGCGTGAATCGGGCGGCCCGCTGCTACCATGGCGGCATGGACGCCGAGTCCGCCTACCTGTTCTGCCATGCGCTGCTGCGTGACGCGGCTTACCAGCTTCAGCTCCCGGGCGATCGCGCCAGGCTGCACCGGCTGGCCTTTGACATCATGGAGCAACTGCACGGCGGCCGCGCCCCGGAAGTCCCCCCGGCAAGCGAGGACGACTCCGCCGCCCGGCCCCACGCCACGGACCGCGTCGCGGCGGAGCTGGCCGAGCACGCGGCGCTGGCCGTGGACGAGCGCGGCCAGTCTCTCCTGCCGGGCATGCACCTGCTGTATCTGCAGCGCCATGCCAGCCACTGCGCCCGGCAGTTCCGGCTCGAGGCTGCAGCACGTTCCTGGCTGGCCGCCGCGTCCCTCCTGGACGCGGAGCAGCAATGGGCGGCGCTGCGGCTCGCGGCGCACTCCCTGCATCAGGCGGGCCGCAGTCAGGAGGCAGAGCCGATCGTGTCTCAGGCGCTGGCCAACGCGCGTGCCGCCCAGAATCGGCGGGCCGAAGGCTCCCTGCTTGAGCTGCTGGCCACCATACAGCGCGAACTCGGACTGCCGGACGCCGCCGAGTCCAACTACCACCTGGCGCTGGCCGCCAACCGCGAATCCCGCGACCGCCGCACCGAAGGCATCGCCCTGGGCGGACTGGCCGTGGTCTACCAGAACACGGGCAGATTCGAACTCGCCCGCAGGACACTGCACCAGGCCTATGAGATTCACCGGGCATTGGGCAACCGCAAGTATGAGGGGGTGGCGCTGGGCAATCTCGCCATCACGGAAAAGGACGTCGGCAACTACTCGGCCTCCGAGCAGTTCTATGGGCAGGCCCTGGACGTGCAGCGTGAAACCGGCGAACGACGGCATGAGGGCCTGACACTGGCCAACCTGGCCACGCTTTATCGGGCCACAGGCCGCAACGAGGAAGCGGAGGAACTGCTGGCCCGTGCCCTGCGCACCCTGCGCGAGTGCGGTGATCGCCGCGGCGAGGGCACCGCCCTGACGACGCTGGCCGTGCTGTACCAGGCCACGGACCGCGTGGAACTGGCCGAGCGGACCTTTGCCGATGCGCTGCTGATTCACCGCGAAGTGGGCAACCGGCGCTTTGAAGGCGTCACCCTGGGCAACGTCGCGTTGATCCAGTTCAACAGCGGCCGCGTCGAAGAGGCGGAGAGGAATTGCCGCCGGGCGCTTGAGATTCATCGCGAAGTCAAGCACCGGCGCTTTGAGGGCATCAACCTGTGCGACTATGCCCTGTGTCGAATGGCGCTGGGCCACCCGGCAGAAGCCAGGGCGCTGTGGCTGCAGGGCGCGGCCATCCTCCGGGAGCTGGCTGAAAGGGAAATCCACGAGCGCAAGCGCAAAGCCATGCAGCGAGCCTGCGCCAGAGCCGGCATCCCCCCGCTTGATGAGGGCGGTCCATGAACTCGCAGATGCCCGCAGGCGGAGACGCCCGTGCTGTTCGCCGCGCGCGAGCCTGCCGGCAGGCTGTTGAGGCAGTGGCAATCGGCCACTGCTTCAACCCGGTCGGGGCAGAGTGAATCCGGCCCGACCTCCATTTCCACGGCCTGCTAGGCCCTGTCGGCGTCGAGATCCACGATGCGGGCTTCAGCCTCGGGGATGTCATCCTCTTCAATGATACGGGCGGGCTGCGCCGGGCGCTTGACTTCGTCGTGCTTCTGAAAGCCCAGGGCAAAGACTTCATCCACGGAGGTCAGGCCCATTTCCAGCTTGCGAAACGCGCTGTCCAGCAGCATCTGCATGCCGCCCTCCCGGGCGCGCTGCTCAATGAGCCGCTCTTCGGCGCCGTGGCTGATCAGCTCGCGCAGGGGGTCGTCCAGTTCAAACAGCTCACTCACCGCCACGCGCCCCTTGTAGCCCGTGTGGCCGCAGTTGTCGCAGCCGCGCGGCAGCGCAACCGGGAAACTCACCGCGCGCGAAAAGTAGCGCTCCAGGGCCTGACGGATGGCGGGCGTGGGTTCACGCAGTTCGCGGCAGTCAGCGCAGACCCTGCGCACCAGGCGCTGGCTCAAGGCCGCCAGCAGCGTGGCCGCGATCAGGTAGGGCTGGAGGCCCATGTTGACCATGCGCGTGACAGCGGAAACGGCGGTGTTGGTGTGCAGCGTGGAAAGCACCAGGTGCCCCGTAAGCGAGGCGCGCACGCCCACCTCAAGCGTCTCGAGGTCGCGCATTTCGCCCACCATCATGATGTCCGGGTCCTGGCGCAGCATGGTGCGCAGCACCGAGGCAAAGGTCAGGCCGATCTTGGGGTGAACGTGCGTCTGGTTGACGCCCGCGACCGTGTACTCGATGGGGTCTTCCACGGTGACGATGTTGACGTCCTGCGTGTTGAGTTCGCGCAGGAAGCTGTAAAGCGTCGTGCTCTTGCCGCAGCCCGTGGGACCGCACAGCAGCACAATGCCGTGGGGCGAGTGAATGAGCCGCCGCATGTCGGACACGGTTTTCTCGTCAAAGCCCAGCACGGCGAGGTCCAGCGCCGTCGCGCTCTGGTCGAGCAGGCGCAGCACCACCTTCTCGCCAAAGGCCGTCGGCATGGTGGAGACGCGCACGTCAATCATGCGGCCCAGAAAGCGCAGCTTCACACGGCCGTCCTGCGGCAGCCGGCGCTCGGCGATGTCGAGGCCCGAAATGATTTTCAGGCGCGAAACAATCGCGCTCTGCAGCGCCTTGGGCGGCGGGGCCACCGCGCGCAGGTCGCCGTCAATGCGGAAGCGCACCCGCAGATCGTGCTCCTGCGGCTCCACATGGATGTCGCTGGCCCTCATGCGCGCGGCTTCAAACAGCATGCTGTTCACATAGCGCACCACGGGTGCCAGGCCGGCTTCGCTCTTGAGGCGGGCGAAGTCCTTGTCGTCCATCTGTTCGCCGCCCACCTCGATGCGGAAGTCTTTCAGCTCGCCGACGGCTTCCTCCAGCGAGAGCGGGCTTTCAAAATAGGCCGTGGACAAGGCGTCACGTATCTGGCCCCGCGTGGCCACGGCGGTCACCGGCTCCAGCCCCGTGGACGTGCGGATGCTGTCCAGCGCCGTGAAATCGCTGGGGTCGGACATGGCCACCACGATGCGGGCCGGCGTGCGGGTGTCCGGCGGCGGCTGGATGAACCTGACGCCGATGAGGCCGTGGCGCCGCGCGATGTTTTCAGGAATCATGCGAGCCGCGTCAGGCTCCACGGCGCCCAGCTTGTTCAGATCGAGGAACTCGATGCCCAGGGCCTCCGACAGGGCCGCGGCCAGGGCCTGATCGTTGATCAGCCCAAGCTCGATCAGCACCGAACCGATCAGCCCCCCCGCCGTCTTCTGAACCTCCAGCGCGTGGGAAAGCTGGTCTGGCCGCAGTACGCCCTTCTTGACCAGAATCTCGCCCAGTTTGACGTGGGTGGCGTGCCGCAACTGGGTGTTGCCGTGGATGGGTTTGTCCAGGCTGCCCGCGGCATTCTGACCATGGCGGCCTGACGAATTTGGAGTGGTTGCTGGCTGCGGCATGCCCTGGTCTTTCGAATCGCCTGCCCAAGAGGTCCTCGCGGGTTTGCTCGAGGGGCGGGCTATTCGTCCTTGCGGTACTTGCCGTGGCAGCCGTCGTCACTGCAGGAGGTGGCCAGCTTCTCCTTCTGTTTGTCGGCTTCCTTCCAGTCGCTCTTCTTGGCGGCCTTGGAGAAGTCCTGGGCGGCCTTCTTCAGTTCAGCAACCCAGTCCTTGTAGTCCTTGGCTTCGCGCATTTCCTTGAGGTGGTGCTTGAGCATTTTGTCCGCCGCTTCCGCCAGCTTGTCAGCGGCCTCGGCGGCCTTGTCGCCCATCTTGGACTTGGCGTTGATCTTGAGCTTGTTCCAGTTGTCCTTGCACTCCTCCATCAGCTTCTCGTAGGCGGCGTCATCGAGCCACTCTTCCTTGGGAGGGTCCTTCTTGGGCTCTTCCTTTTTGGGCTCTTCCTTCTTGGGCTCTTCCTTCTTGGGCGCGCCGTTGCCCTGGGCCTGAAGGGCCAGTGTGCCAAAGCCGAGAAGTCCCAACAGGCTGATAGAAAGTGCCAGCAAGCGCATGAAGTGCTCCCAAAGTCAGTGGCCGCCCCGTCGTGCATGATACGCCAAGGGCAGGGCAAGGTCGCGCGAATTTGCCCAAGCCCCCCGGTCCTGCCGGAATTGCGTCACAGGATCGGGGACCGGCCAAAAGGCATGTCCCCCCGCCGTGCGAAATAAATCGCCCAAATTGCCGTTAATCGCTACAATGGCGCTGTAGGACCGCGACAGGCACCAGCGCCAGTTCACAGACATTCGGGATTTGAGCATGTCGGCAAAGAAGCGTCCGGACGAAAAAGCCCAGGACCAGCAGGTCAGCCCCGGGCTCGTAACGGCCATGTTTGATCGCGTGCGCCTTATCAAGCGCAAGCACCCTGATACCTCCCGCCGTATCGACACCCACGAGTCCGAGATCCGCGAAAAGCTGATGCAGATCAAAGACGCCATCGACGAGTTCCCCGCCATGGAAAAGGAACTCATCACCGTTCTGGTCATCAACGGTATCCACAAGATGTGCGATGAAATCCTGATCGATTCCGACGAAGAGTCCGAAGGCTAGAGGCGCGGCATGGCGAGCAAGCAGGAACTGGTGCTCATGGCCCTGGCCGTCAAACAGGGCATCCTGAACAAGGAGCAGGTCCAGACGTGCATGGACCTTCAGGCGGTGCTTGAGCAAAACGGCCAGTCCCTGCCCCTCGTGCAGATCGCGCTCAAGAAGAAATTCCTGACCCAGGAGCAGGTTGACGCCCTGTCCGGGAAGTCCGCCCCGACGGTGGACGTGCCCCAGGACGACAAGGTGCTGCTGGAGCAGGCGCGGCGCATTCCCATCTTTGACGTGCACGAGGAAATCGGGCAGGGCGGCATGGCCTCGGTGTTCCTGGCCACGGACAAGGAATCAGGCAGGCAGTGCGCCCTGAAGGTGCTCTTCCCCAAACACACCAGCAACCCCGTGTTCGTCGAGCGCTTCCTGCGCGAGGGCCGGCTGCTCAAAGAGTTCGAGTGCGAGAACATCGCCAAGGGCTACCGCTTCGGCGTCGTCGGCAAGGGCAGCCCCATTCCGCTCTACTTCATGAGCATGGAATACATCGAGGGCCAGAGCATCCAGGACCTCCTCGACAAAGAAGGAATGTTCCCCGAAACCAAGGCCATTTACGTCATCACGGAAGCCGCGCGCGGCCTGGCCTACATGCAGGAGCACGGCTACGTGCACCGTGACGTGAAGCCGGACAACATCATGTGGAACAACGATGGCCGCGTGATGCTGGTGGACCTGGGCTTCTCGACGCCGATCCGCGCGGACCTCAAGGGCCAGTACCTCGACGAAACCTGCGGCACCGTGCAGTACATTTCGCCCGAGCAGGCCAAGGGCCAGGCGGACCTGGATATCCGCGCCGACATCTACTCCCTGGGCGCGACCCTGTATCACATGGTCATGGGCAAGCTGCCCTTTGGCGGCAACGACTCCATGGAAATCATGGCCAAGCAGGTCATGGAGAACCTGGACGCCGCGATGCTCAAGGGCGGCAAGATCTCCATGCACATGCACTACTTCATCGAAAAGATGATGGCCAAGGACCGCGACATCCGCTACCAGAGCGCGCGAGAGATCGTGGACGATATCGGCGAGGTGCTCTCCGGCGCGGCTGACCTGCAATACAACCCGGCGGAAGACCCGAGCAACCCCTTCTCGCTGCTGGGCAAGCCCGTGCCCATTTCTTCGGCGCGCATGGCCAAGGTGCCGGGTGTTTCAGGACGCATGGCGCCCAGTCCCAACACCAGTGTGCGCATGAGGCCCACGGGCGAAAGCGTGCGCCAGGCCCCGCCCATAACCAAGGGCAACACCACCAGTATCCGCAAGCCCATCCCCCAGAGCGGCAGCGTGCGCATGCCCGCGCCCCAGGGCAGCCCCACCCCGCCTCCCGACGCACAGAAGAAGCCCGGCAGCAACACCAGCCAGATTGCCAAGCCCGCGCTCAAGCCCGGCGCTTCCGTGCGCCTGCCCCAGAGCCCGGGCAAGCCGGCCCCGACGCAGATTCGCCTGCCTGAAAAGCGCAAGCCCACCTGACTTGTGTCGCGGGCGTCCTTGCCTGCTCCCATCGGCAAGATGCCGATGCCACTTGCATGTGCCAAAAGTCCAGCGCACAAGATTTGTGCTCCCAAGGCTTTGCGGCGCTCGCCCGGTTTCTTCAGATTTCTCCGCGGCTCCTGTGTCCCAAAGTTCCAAGCCATGAGGGCGCGCTTTGCGCCCGCCTTTTGGGAGACCCCATGGCCGCCAGTCCGCACATCGTCCAGCAGCTCGCACGCCACAAGCTCATCCAGGAAGCCGTGCTCAAACTCTATGCCGCGCGCGGCGGCAAATTGCTCGACCTCAACATCCGTCAGGCGGAGGAAACGGTGCAGGCCGCGCTCAAGTGCCGTGAGGCCGACCACCGCCGCCTCATAGCCGACCCCGACGCGCGGCGCGAAAAGGGCGAGCGCCCCATCGTCACCGTCAGCGAGGGGCGCCTGCACGCGAGAGACCTGGCCCGCTTCATGGAGCAGAAGCAGCTCGCCCTGATCGAGGCCAAGAACCTGATTGAAGAGGCCATCAACCGCGCGCGCCCCAGCACCGAAGAAGACCTCCAGCTTGTGCTCGAGGCCGCGGTGCAGGACGTCGCGGCCGTGGGCCGCATGGGCATCCTCGAGCCCAAGGCGCCCGTGGAGAACTTCCCCTACGAGGACGTGGCCCGCGCCGCGCTGCAGGTGATGCCGCGCCTGCCCGACAAGCTGGCGCGCCAGCTGGACACGGCCTTGCTGACGGGGCGCATGGATGACGTGTACGACGCGCTGGGCAGCGCAGGCGAAGAGGTGCAGCAGGAGTTTGCCTATCACCTGAAGGCCGCGAGGCACCAGAGGCCCGGCCACGCGGCGTGACCCGGCGCCGCGGCCCGACGATGCAGAACGCGCAGACAAGCGCCGGCAACCTGCAACCCGGTTGCAATAAATAGCCTGTCGGCTAACGTAGCCTGGCTTTCATCTTCCGGGGCCGTGATGCGCACCGCCATGTTCCTGCTGTTTTCGCTCCTGCTGACTTCCTGCAGCGGCGGCGGCACGCGCACAGTGCGGCCGGGAGAGAAGCTGGTGGTCATGGCCTCGACCACCCATCTTGCCGCCCTGGCCATGGCCGTGGCGGGAGAGTCCGCCACGGTTCAGTTATTGCCGCGCGAAGGCACCGACCCCCACAGTTTCGAGGCCACAGCCGAGGACCGGCGAAGACTGGAGGGCGCCCACCTGCTTTTGATCAACGGCCTGAAACTCGAGACATTCGACGCCGCGAAACTGGCGGCGGCGGCGGGCATCACGCTGGTGGATTGCAGCGCACAAATCCCCAAGAGCTTTCTCATCGCCCCGGGGGGCGATTTGCACGACCATGGCCACGACCACGGCGAGCAGGACCCCCACGTGTGGCTCTCCTGCGAGGGCGCAGCCTTTCAGGCCCAAGCCATGGCCAGGGCCATGGCGTCGCTGGATTCGTCCAACAGCGAAGGTTACCTCAAGCGCGCTTCCGAGTTTCAGGCGCGGGTGCTCAAGCTGCGCGACGACTCCAAGGCGCGGCTGGCCACTTTGCCTGACCGCAGCTTCGTGACCGACCACGATGCCTTTGCCTACTTCGCCCGTGAGTTCGAACTCAAGAACCTGGGCTTCCTGCGCAAGCTGCCCGGCAAAGAGCCCACGCTGGAGGAGCGCCGGTCCCTGGAGGCTGCCATCCGCAAAAGCGGCGCGAAGGCCATTTTCACCGAGCCCGGCCACGACCCCGCGGCCAGCGAGACTCTGGCCAAAAGCCTGGGCGTGAAGCTCGCTCAGCTGGACCCCTTCGAGATCGGAAAGCCCTCGGCCACCGCCTACGAGGAAACCATGCGCAAGAATCTGCAGGCCGTTCTGGAGGCTTTGAAGTAACCGCAATGACTGCCCCCGTCCTCAGCGTCGAGAACGTCAGCGTCGAGATCGGCGGGCGAGCCCTCGTGGAGCATGTCAGCTTCAGCCTCGGGCCCGGCGAATTTGCGGCCCTGATCGGGCCCAACGGAGCGGGCAAGACGACCCTGCTCAAGGCCATCCTGGGACAGCTTCCCTTCCGCGGCAGCATTCGCGTGAACGGCCGCATGGGCTATGTGCCCCAGCGCCTGAACTTCGACCGCACCCTGCCCATGACTGTGCTGGAATTCCTGGCGCTGACGCTGCAGCGCCGGCCCGTGGCGTTTGGTATCGCGACGCGCGTGAGGAAGAGCGTCTCGGCCATGCTCGAGCGCGTGGGCGCGGGGGCCCTGCTGCACAAGAGCCTGGGCGGACTCTCCGGCGGCGAACTGCAGCGCGTGCTGCTGGCCGCGGCGCTGGGAGAGGGAGCGCAACTGCTGCTGCTCGACGAACCCGCGGCCGGCGTGGACATCGAGGGCGAGGCAGCCTTCAACGACCTGATCCTGCATGAAGTGCGCGAGCACGGCGCGGCAGCCATTCTGGTCAGCCACGACTTGAGCGTGGTGGCGGACATCACCGACCGGGTGCTCTGCCTCAACCGTGTGCTGATGTGCGAGGGCAAGGCCGGCGACCTTTTGACGGCCGAGACCATCGCGCGCGTGTTCGGCGGCGGAAAGGCCGTCTATGACCATCACCGGCCCGTGCCGCACACCCACACCCACGGGCCCGACCACCACCACGGACACTGATGTTCGAGATCCTCGCGCGCTACTTCACCGTGGACTGGCAGGCCGTGATTCTGGCGGCCGTGCTCTGCCTTTCGCTGGCGGCCGGCTCGCTCAGCACGATCGTGGTCAGCAACCGCATGTCATTTTTCTCCGATGCCATCGCCCACAGCACGCTCAGCGGCGTGGCCCTGGGCCTGCTGATCGGCGTGGACCCCATCGCCACCATGATCGCGGCGGGAGTCGTCGTGGCGCTGCTGATTGCCGCCATGCGCCAGCGCTCGGGGCTTTCGCTGGACACGCTGTTGGGCGTCGCCCTGGCGGGCTCTTTGGCCGTCGGCGTCATCCTCTATCACCGCGCGCAGGGCTACAGCGACCTGCACGCCTATCTGTTTGGCCGCGTCACCTTTCTGGACACCACGGACCTCGCGGCTCTGGCGGGCGCGGCCTGCCTCTCGCTCGCGCTCGTGGGTCTGTACTCCAACGCCTTCGCCCTCCTGGCCGTTTCGCGGCCCCTGGCCCAGGCGCGGGGCATACGCCCGGCGCGCTTTGACTTCATCCTGATCGTGCTGCTCGGCCTCGTCGTCAGCGTCTGCGTGCGGGCCGTGGGGCTGTTGCTGGTCAACGCGCTGATGGTGGTGCCCGCCGCCGCCAGCCGGAACGTGGCGCGCAGCTATCGCGGCATGTTCTGGGGCGCGCTCTGCGTCAGCGTCATCTCCTGCGTGGCCGGCCTCGTACTGGGCGATTACTTCAGCGTGCCGCCCGCGCCTGGCATCGTCGTGGTTGCCGTTTCCTTCTTTCTGGCATCCCTGCTCTTCCGAAGGGGCGCGGCCCTTTCCGTAGATGCCTGATTTGCGGCAGGGGCCTGCCGGCCTTCCCCCGTGCCTGCAAAGGAGCAGCCTTCCGTGCTAAGATTGCGCCATGGCCGACGAAACCCGCCGCGTGCCCCAGTTCCTTTCAGGCCCCACGGCCCCTTTGGCCGTGCTTTTGCCCATGCGGCTATTTGTAGGGTATGTCTGGCTTCAGGCGGGCGTGATCAAGTTTTACGACGGCTGGCTTTCCGGCAGCGTGGAGGGGGCGCGGCGCCTGGTGGAGGATTATCGCGCGGCCCTGCAGCATCCGCCCGAGTGGTACAACTCGCTGGTACTGGAGCCCGCGGCGCAGAACCCCCTGGTCACGGCCTGGATTATTGTGGGGGCGGAAATCCTGTTCGGCATCATGACCCTGGCCGGAGCGGTGACGCGAGTCGCCGCCACGGCGCTCGGAATCATGGCCCTGCTCTGGTATCTCGGCGAGACGGCCGCCCGCACCGAGGCCCTGGCCTTCGCGCTCATGGGCTTCACCCTGGCCATTTCGGCCTCCGGCCGCTACCTGGGCGTTGACGCCATTTTCAAGGCCCGCAACATGCAGGTGCCGCTGTTCTAGTTTTTCGGTCAGATCGACCCGACCTCCGAAACACATGATGAGGGATCCAACGATGCGACAAGGAGCCACGACGATGAGCAAGTTGACGATTCTGGCAGCCGCGCTGATGCTGGCCCTGGGCTGCGTGAAGCAGGAGGCCCAGCGCCCCGACCCGAGGCAGGCCAAGGCCGAGCCGATGGCGGCCAGGCCGGAAACCCCGGCCCAGGCCCAGCCCTTGCAGGCCAAACCCGATGCCCGGGACGCCATGATTGAAAAGGCGTGGGCCTATCTCCTCACGCAATACAACGTGCAGGGCAAGCCCGAGAACAAGGGCACCGACTCGGGCTGGGGCCCCAAGTCGATGAACATCGCGTACACGGCTCTGGTGCTTCAGGGCATTTACGGCTCCAAGGTTTGGAACGACTCCGATGAGCGCATCAAGGCCAGCGTCGAGTTCGTCATCGACAGCCAGGAAGCTTCGGGCGGGTTCTCCCTGATGCCCGAAAAGGTCATGCCCGCCATGAAGGGCCAGCGCGCCGTGTACATTACGGGAATCGTCGCCCAGCTCATGGCCGACCTCAACGCAGCGGGCGCCTGGAAGGGCAAGCTGACCCAGAAGATCGAGCTGGCCCGCGACTACCTCAAGCAGTCGCAGGTGGGCAACCCGGCCGGACCCGCCGCCGAATACAAGCGCGGCAGCGTGGGCTTTGGCGGCTGGGCCTACAGCAAGGAAGAACTGCCCAAGAAGATTGAAGAGGGCAAGCCCGCGGCCAACATGAGCACGACGATTTACGCCATGGATGCCCTGAAGGCCTGCGGTGTGGCGAGCGACGACCCCATGTGGCAGGACGCGCTGGTGTTCCTCAAGCGCAACCACAACGCGGGCGAACTCCAGAGCGCGGACTTCACGGCCAAGACGCAGGACGGCAAGACCATCAAGGCCGCCGGACCCGACAGCCCGGACTATGGCGGCTCCATCTACAGTGAAGATTCAAGCATGTCCGAAGAGCGCACGGAAAACGAGGACGGCACCGTGACTCTGCACAGCTACGGCACCATGACCTACAACCTGCTGCGCGCCTATCTGTTTGCCGGCCTGAAGAAGGACAGCCTGCCGGTGAAGCTGGCCCTGGGCTGGGTCCGCAAGAACTACGTGCTCAACAAAGTGCCCGGCTACCGCAAGGAAAAGCAGTTCGATCAGGGCCTCTTCTACTACTACGTCAGCTTTGCCCGCACCCTCAAGGCCCTGGGCGAAGACACGATTGAGGACGACCGCGGCTTCAAGCACGACTGGCGCGCGGAACTGGTCGAGCAGCTCGGCAAGCTCCAGGGACAGGACGGGAGCTGGGTGAACAAGAACCCGAAGTGGCAGGAAGGCAGCCCGGTGCTGGCCACGGCCTTTGCCCTGGACGCCCTGCGCCACACCCGTTGATCACGCCCCGCGATCAAACAGGGAGCCTTCGGGCTCCCTGTTTGAATTCAGCGCGGCGTTACTTGGCGTGAGCCTTGGCGGCCCGCCGCTTGGTTTCCTTCTTCTTGTCCTTCTTTTCTTCTTCATCCTCGCGCTCGACGCGCTTGGTGTACTCCTTGGCTGTTTCGGCGGCGGCCTTCTGAAGGCGTGATTCGCCGGCCACCAGTCGCGGCTCGTGGGACACGTTGAAGCCCATGCTGCGCTCCTTGCGCGACTTGTTCAGCACGTTGATGCAGTAGATGGTCTGGTAGCGGATGTAGGTGTGGTAGGTGTCCGCGCAGTCCCGTTCGTCAATGAAGGCGCTGACCAGCATGTAGTCGTCCTTCAGCTCGGAAATGTGCGACACGTCCAGCACCTGGCCGGATGTCAGCATGATCTCGAGCACCGGCACGGTGCCGTCAATGCTGCAGGCCTCACGGATCCAGGTGTAAAAGCGCGTCTTGAAGAACCGGGGGCCGAAGGCGTCTTCGGGCATGCCGCTGCCCCCGGGATTGATGTTGTAGTATCCGATCATCGTTCACCTGACAGTCGCAAAGGGCGCAGAGCGTAGCATAATCAGCCCCGCCATGAAGATTGCTTTGCTCCAGATCAACCCCACCGTCAATGACTTTGACGGCAATGTGGCCCGCATCGAGGCCGCAGCCCGTGAAGCCGTGGCCGCGGGGGCCGAACTCTGCGTCGCCCCGGAACTCGCCCTGTGCGGCTACCCGCCCCACGACCTCATGCTCCAGAGCCGCTTTGCAGCGCGCAATGAAGCCGCCTGTGACCGCCTGGTGCGGCTATCCGCCGCCCTGCGCTGCGGGCTGCTGTTCGGGCTGGTGCTGGCCAGCGACAACCCCCGGGGCAAGCCCCTGAGCAACGGCGCCGTGCTGTGCGACAGCGGCCGCGTGCTGGCCGTCAAGCGCAAGGCCCTGCTGCCCACCTATGACGTGTTCGACGAGCGGCGCTACTTCGAGCCGGACTTCACGCCCTGCGTGGCCGAGTTCCGCGGCCGCAGGCTGGGCCTGCTGATCTGTGAAGACGTCTGGGTTGAAGAAAGCGTGCTTGGCCGCATCGAGTACAGCCAGGACCCGGCCGCTGAATGCGTGAGCCGGGGGGCGGACCTGCTCATCAACATCAGCGCCTCGCCCTGGCAGGAAGGCAAGCACCGACTCCGCGAACGGCTCTGCGCCGCCGTCGCGCGACGGCTCAAGCGCCCCCTGCTGCTGTGCAACCAGTGGGGCGGCAACGACGATCTGATCTTCGACGGCGGCAGCCTCGCCGTGGGGGCCGACGGCCTGACCTGCGCCCGCGGCCGCCTGTTCGGCGACGACGTGGTGGCCGTCGAACACCTGGCGGCACGCGCCAACCAGCCCCAAACCTGGGCCGAGGACGACATCGCCGACCAGATTGAAGCGCTCTGCCTCGGCATCCGCGATTACTTCAGGAAGACCGGCTTTGCCAAAGCACTGCTTGGCCTCTCGGGCGGCATCGACAGCGCCCTGGTGGCCTGCCTGGCCCAGCGGGCCCTGGGCCGCGAGAACGTCAAAGGCATCACCATGCCCACCCGCTTCTCCAGCCGCGGCAGCGTGGAGGACAGCCGCCTCCTGGCTCAGGCCCTGGGCATCGGCTTTGAGGTTGTGCCCATCGACGGAGCCTTTGAAAACCTGCGCACGCTTTGCGGCAAGCCCGGCGGCCTGGCCGAAGAAAACCTGCAGGCCCGCGTCCGCGGGCTGGTACTCATGACGCGCAGCAACGCCGAGGGTTCGCTGGTGCTGGCCACGGGCAACCAGAGTGAGCTGGCCGTCGGCTACAGCACGCTTTACGGAGACATGTGCGGCGCCCTGGAAGTCATCGGCGACCTGTCCAAGATGCGCGTGTATGAGATGGCGCGGCGCTTCTCCGAGATTCCTCCGGACACCCACACCAAGGCCCCTTCCGCCGAGCTGCGCGAGAACCAGACCGATCAGGACAGCCTCCCCCCCTACCCCCAGCTTGACGCCCTGCTGGAGGGCTACCTCGATGGCCGGCTCGACATCGAAGACCTCGTGGCCCAGGGCCAGGATGCAGCTCTGGCCCGGCGCGTGGCGCGCATGGTGGAAGTGGCGGAGTTCAAGCGGCGCCAGGCGCCCATCGTGCTGCGGGTTTCGCGCTATGCCTTCGGCGCGGGGCGCCGCATGCCGGTGGCCAAAAAACTCCCCTCGTAGGGCGGGCCGTGCAATCGCGGGCGATTTGGCTTGCGCGCCACAAACCGCGGGTTATGTTTTATAACAACGTTATGCAAATGACGAACGCGCCGACTACCGCTCGAAGACCGTTGCTGGGCCTGCTGATCGCCCAGTTCTTCGGCGCGTTCAACGACAACGCCTGGAAGATGGTCGTCATTCTGCTCGGCATGCGCGCGGTCGAGCAATCCCTGGGACCCGGCGCCGAACTTGACGCCGCCGCCCAGAAGCAGGCCATGCTGGCCCTGGTCACCCTGACCGTGCCCCTGATGCTGTTTTCGCTGCCTGCGGGCGCCCTGGCCGATCGCTGCTCAAAGCGCAGCGTCATCATCGCCATGAAAGTCCTGGAGCTGGTCTTGATGGGCGCAGCCACGCTGGTGCTGCTTCAGCCCGGGGCTTCCAGCGTGCCCGGCCTGCTGGTGCTGGCGCTGATGGGCCTGCAGAGCGCGCTGTTCAGCCCGGCGAAGTACGGGATTCTGCCCGAAATCCTGCCCCACGAGCGGCTTTCCAGCGGCAACGGCCTGCTCGAAATGCTGACCATGGTCGCCATCATCGCGGGCACGGCTTTGGGCCCCGTGCTGCTCAAGCAGGCGCCCGAGCCCTGGGTCGTCGGCGCCGTCCTGACCTCCCTTTCGGTGCTGGGATTGGCGGCCTCCTTTGCCATTCCCAAAGTCCAGCCTGCCAGCGCCGGCGGCGGCATGGTGGACACCCTGCGCGGCGCTTTGAAGGCCATCCGTGGTGAGCGCATCCTGTGGCTGACTGTCATCGGCGGCGCCATTTACTGGGCTCTGGCAAGCCTCGTCGGACAGAACGTGATCGTCTATGCCAAGACGGTGCTGCGGCTGGACGAGCAGTTTGTGGGCGCGCCCCTGGCGGTGCTGGGCGTGGGAATCGGCCTGGGCGCGGTCCTCGCCGGGCGCATGTCGGCGCGCAAAGTTGAGTACGGCCTGATCCCCCTGGGTGCCATCGGCCTCGGACTCACAACCCTGGCCTTCGGGCTGATCCGCCCCGGCGTGGCGCTTTCGCACGTTTTCATGGCCGTGACCGGCCTGTGCGGCGGCTTGCTCGTCGTCCCGCTCAAAACGCTGCTCCAGTGGTATTCCCCCGCGGACAAGCGCGGCGGCGTCATCGCGCTGGACAACGTGCTGTCCTTCGCCGGCGTGCTTGCAGGAAGCATCACCGGCTACTTTCTGGCGGCAGCCGAGGTTTCGCCTTCGGGCATCATGATCAGCGCCGCGGCCCTGATGCTGGCGGGAACGCTCTGGACCTTCTACCTGCTGCCCGACGCCCTGCTGCGGCTGGTGCTGGTGGTGGCGACCAACACGATCTACCGCATCAAGCGCGTGGGACTGGAAAACGTGCCCCGTCAGGGCGGGGCGCTGATTGTGTGCAACCACCTCTCGCTTCTGGATGGCCTGTTCATCATGGTCAGCGTGGACCGCCCGGTGCGCTTCATCGTGGATTCGGGCTACTTCCATAACCGCTGGCTCAAGCCCTTCATGAAGGTCCTGGGCGCCATCCCCATTTCGACGAGCGAGGGACCCAAGGTCCTCATGCGCGCCCTCAAGGACGCTGGCGATTACCTTGACCGCGGCGAACTCGTCTGCATCTTCGCCGAAGGTCAGATCTCGCGCATCGGCATGCTGCTGCCCTTCAAGCGCGGCCTTGAACGCATCCTCAAGGGACGCAGCACTCCCGTCATTCCCTGCTGTCTGGACCGCATCTGGGGCAGCATTTTCAGCCAGGCTGCGGGGCGGGGCACCGCCCACGTTCCCCGCCGCCTGCCCTATGCCGTCACCCTGCTCTTTGGCAAACCCCTGCCGGCCGGCACGCCTTCGGGCGAGATCCGCCGCGTGGTCAGCGAGCTGATTGAGGCAGCCTGGGACGAGCGCAAGGCCTCCTCGCGCCCCCTGGCCGAATCCCTGATCCGCATCGCCCGCCGACACCCCTTCAAGCTGGCCATGGCCGACCCCATGCGCGAGGGCGTAAGCTGGATCAAGGCCCTCACGGGCGGCATCGCCCTCGCCCGCGCCCTGCGGCCCAGTTGGGCCAGCCAGCAGCGCGTGGGCATCCTGCTGCCGACGAGCGTGGGCGGAGCCCTCACGAACTATGCCGCGTCTTTGTCGGGCCGTGTGACCGTGAATCTGAATTACACGGTGGGCCGCTCCGGCCTGGAAAGCGCCATCAGCCAGGCAGGTATCGAGACCATCGTGACCAGCAAGCAGTTCGTCGCCAAGGCCAGGCTGGAGCTGCCCGGCAACGTGCAGGTGCTGCACCTCGAGGAAATCGCTGCCGGCATTACGACGCTCAAGCGGCTCTTCTGCCTTGCCGTGGCCTTTCTGGCCCCCATCTGGCTGCTGCGCCGACTGTGCGGCTGCCGTCGCACCGAAAGGCCCGACGACGAAAGCGCCATCATCTTTTCCAGCGGCAGCACAGCCGAGCCCAAGGGCGTAGTCCTTACCCACTACAACGTGCTGAGCAACGTGGAGGCCGCGGGGCAGGTGCTGCACTTTGCGCCGCGCGACCGCGTACTGGGAATCCTTCCCTACTTTCATTCCTTTGGCAACCTTCTGCTCTGGGCGGCCACGCATCACGGCTGCGCCATGATCTGGGTTCCCAACCCGCTGGACGGTCCCGTTGTCGGCTACATGGTCGAGAAGTACGCGGCGACCATTGCGGCCTGCACGCCCACCTTCCTTCAGATCTACATGAAGCGCACCAGTCCCTCCCAGCTGGGCAGCCTGAGGCTGCTCATCACCGGGGCGGAAAAGCTTCCGCCCCGGCTGGCCGAGGCCTTTGAAGAGCACTTCGGCATCAAGCCCCTGGAGGGCTACGGCATTACGGAGTGCGCGCCCGTCATCTCCGTCAATACGCAGGACTTCCGCGCCGCGGGCTTCTACCAGAAGGGATCGCGCAAGGGCTCCGTGGGCCCGCCCCTGCCCGGCATCAAGGTCAAGACGGTTGATCCCGACACCCTGGCCGACCTGCCGCCGGGCGAGCCCGGCATGCTGCTGGTCAAGGGTCCCAATGTCATGACCGGCTACCTCAACCGGCCCGACCTCACGGCCAAGGCCTTCCACGAAGGCTGGTACGTCACGGGAGACATCGCCCGCATCGATGAAGACGGCTTCATCTACATTACGGGGCGCCTGTCGCGTTTCTCCAAGATCGGCGGAGAAATGGTGCCCCACGGCAAGGTCGAAGACGCCCTGTGCGAGGCGGCGGGCATGGATGAGCGCGTCTTTGCCGTCACAGGCGTACCGGATGAAAAGAAGGGCGAGAAACTCGCCGTGCTGCACACCCTCGACCCCGCGCGCATTCCCGCCATCATCGACGAGATGACTCGAAAGGGGCTGCCCAACCTGTTCATTCCCAAGGCCAACCTCTTCATCAAAGTCGAAAGCCTGCCCATGCTGGGCAGCGGCAAACTGGACCTGCGGGCTCTGAAAAAAATCGCTGAAGAAGCCCTGACCTCCCGATCCCAGCCAGAGCCCGTCGAAGAGCCCGATGCCCAGCCCACAGAGGCTTGAGGCCCCCTGTCATCCTTTTGACTCTTTCCTGTCGCTGCCTTCGGCGCCTGCCGCTATCCTTTGTTTCGTTCATGAAATCACATGCCGCACGGTCCGGGGCCGTCGTGCGAACTGGCGGGCGGCTTGCGCGTTCTGTTTCGCGCCGCCGGAATTTCGTGTAACGCGGGGCAGGTCATTGCCGTAGTCACCTTCCTTGGGCCAACGAGGCCGGGGGGTGCCTGCCGCACTTGAGGCAAGAGTCAACTGACTGAGGGGTACACTTCCATGCGCAATCTTCTGGTACTTTCGCTGGCTTTGAACATCTTCTTCCTGGGCGGCCTGGGCCTGGCGTTTGGCTTCCCCGGCACTCGCGCCACGCAGGCACAGACGGCCGACGAGGGCAAGCCGGCGCTGCCTTCAAAGGAGAAGCAGACGTCGGAGTTCAGCCCTGAGCAGCTCGTGCGCCTGGCCGGCGACCTGGCCTGCTGGGGACGCGACAACAAGCATGCCGGCGCTCTGGCCGTAGCCTCGAGCATTCTGTCCTCGGTCAAGGTCAAGGAATCCAAGGCCCTGGAGAAGAAGTTCAGCGCCGAGGGTGAAGGCAGCGCCATCACGGCGGACTCCCTGCTCACCGAGGCCAAGAAAATGGCGGGCGAGGGTGGCTCTCCGTTCATGGAGGCCATTGCCAGGCTCGGCATGCAGGGCCGCGGTTCCACCAAGGGCGTTTTGCAGGCCCGGGGCACGATTGCCGCGGCAGGCAAGAACGAGAAGGGTGAGGCCCAGGTCGGTGCGGTCGTGGAGAAGATGACCTTCACCGTGGGCGAGCTGGCCGCCATCTGGGTGGGCGGAGACGGCACCACGGACCTCGACCTCTTCATCTTCGACTCCACGGGCAAGGTGCTGATCGCCAGCGACACCCGCCCCGGCGACTCCTGCTGGGTGGAGTGGGTCCCGACGGAGTCAACCTACTACATCCAGATCGTGAACTGGGGTCCCAAGAAGAACACTTTCACCATTGTCCTGAACTAGTCCCGCACGGGGGAGGGTTTTCCCTCCCCCGCTTCTTTCACGATCGCCCTGCCCTGCCGCGCGCGGGGCAGAGCCTTTGAGTCAACCCCGCGAGGATTCCATGAGTTACGGCAAAGCCGCCCTGATGTTTCTGGTGGCCACCGCGCTTGCCGCGGTGGCGTTGCAGGCCCCGAGCCAGGCATCCGTCGCCGAACCGGCCCAAGCCACGGTGCCGGGCCTGCGCCAGGACCGGCCAAAGGCTCGCCTGCCCCAGTTGCTCGAAGGCGAGCAGGAAGCCTGGGCGCCCGAGAAACCGCTGGACCTCAGCGGGCCCATGCCCAAGGACGAAGATGTCGCGGCCGCCATTTCCAAGGGCATCGAGCACCTGCTCAACAGCCAGGAAGAAGACGGCTCCTGGAACGAGCTGCTCATGGGCACCATGCTCTCGTTCGTGGCGGACTACGCGCTCGATGCCGTGTCCCTCACTTCGCTGTGCGGCATGGCGCTGCGCGCCCACATCAACTACGACAAGGCGCGCATCGAGGCAGCCCTGACCAAGGCCGTCGATTTCGTCATGGGGCAGGTGTTCCGCGGCAAACTCCCGCTGCGCACCTGGTATGCCAACTGGCGCTACACCACGGGCCTGCAGTTCCTCGCGCTGGAATACCAGAATACCCCCGACGCCGACCGCAAAGCCACCCTGCAGGCCTGCGCGCGGCGCATGGCCGGCAGCCTGCTCAAGATCCAGTTGACCAACGGCGAAACGCCGCTGCTTGAACGCGCCAATGCCGCGCGCATGAGCGAGGCGGCAGCCGCCTATAAACTGCGCGGGCAGCTCGGCCTGGTGCTGCAACTCCCCACGGATGGCGACTATCGCGGCGGCGCGCTGGTCAAGGATATGCAGATCAACAGCCCCTCCCACCTCGCGGGAGTCAAGGCCGGCGACCGCATCATCGAGTGCGAGGGCCTGCGCATCGAAAATGCCGTCGATTACTACCTGCTGGAAACAAGTTTCTTCTGCGGTCAGTCGGTGGCGCTCAAGGTCAAACGCGACAACAAGGTGGAAAGCATCACCTGCAACATCCCCCTGGCCTGGGCCGCCTACCTGGGCATGGAAGTGGGCGGCAACAAGGGCGACAAGCCCGAGATCACCCGCTTCTTTGATCTCTCGCCGGCCAAGGCCGCGGGCTGCGCCATCGGCGACATCGTCACGGAGCTGGGCGGGGCCGCCATTGCCACCCCGCAGGACTACTACAACCAGCTCTACAAGCTCAAGATCGGAGAGAAGGTCAAGATCGTCCTCAAGCGCGGCGAGCAGACGCTCTCCGGCGAATTGATGGCGACGCTGGCGCCTGACGGCGATCTGGGCATTTACGTCGCCAACGAAGACGTCAGCAGCGATGAAGGCATCCTCGTCGGCGCCTCCATGGTGCGCCCCGCCCACGGCCCCGTCGTTCCCGGCCCCGGCGGCGCGGCTCTGGGCATGAAGCCCGGGGACCGCCTGACCCACGTCAACTGGATCCCCGTATCCTCGGCGGATCAATTGGCGGGCCTGGAGGCCACCATTCCCGCCGGCATTCAGGTGCGCGTGCACTACACGCGCAGCGGGCAGAAGTTCGAGGGCTTTGTGGTGGCCCGCGCCAAACTCTCACCCGGATCCCTGGGCGTGGTGCTGGACGTCGTCAACGCGGCCGACCCGCCCCGCATCAAGTCTCTGCTAGCCCAGGGCCCCGGCGCCAACGGCGGCCTGCAGCCCGGCGACGAAATCGTCTCCATCGCCGGCATCAACACCCCCACCCACATGTTCTTCTGGCGTGTCATGGCCAAGTTCTACGCCGGCGAGACCGTGGAAGTGCAGATCAAGCGCGGCGGCAAATTGCTCAAGGGCAACTTCACGCTCTGGAAGGCCGACAAGTCCTTCAGTGATGTCGAAGAGGGCGGCTGGGCCTACTACCCTGAACTGGGCGAGGCCACAAGCTTCGGCACATCCGCGGCCCTGCTTGCGCTGTATGAGGCTTCTTCCGTGTTTGGCATCAAGGTGCCGGCCCAGTCCATCAAGGCAGGCGAGAACATGGTCAACGCCATGCGCTGCCTGGACCCCAACATCGCCGGGCTGGAAACCTACGCCTACCGCCGCGGAACGCTCGAGAAAGTTCCCGGCCTGCAGGGCTACGTTCAGGACGTGCGCGGCTGCCTGGGCCGCAACGCCATCTGCGAACTGGCCATGTTCAAGGCCAAGCGCCGCACGCAGCAGCACCTGGAGAAGACCCTCCAGGCCTGGGTGGACCTGCGCGGCGAACTCGACCGCGTGCGCAGCTTTCCCCTGACCCACCTGCAGGAGCTCTACAACAACGCGGCCTACTACTGGGTGTTTGGCCACTATTACGCCGTCAAAGCCGCCCGCGAGGCCGGCGGCAAGATCTACGACAAGGTCAATGAAGTCGTGGTCAAGGCGCTGCTGCTCAAGCGCGAGAAGGACGGCACCTGGCTCAACCACGAGAGCTTCGGCAAGTGCTGCGGCACGGCACTGGCACTGCTGGCCTTCGGAGAAACCAAGGGCGCCTGGCGCAAGTAGAAGAAACGTTACAAGGCAAGGGGCAGCCCGCGGGCTGCCCCTTTTTGTTTGCTGCGCGTCAGCCCTTGACGCACACGACCTGCCGCAAGCTGTGAAGGACTTCCACGAGGTCGCGCTGGGCCTCCATCACGGCGTCGATGGGCTTGTAGGCGCCGGGCGTTTCGTCGATCACGTCGGCGTCCTTGCGGCACTCGATGCCCGCCGTGGCTGCCTCGTGATCGGCGAGGCTGAAGCGCCGCCTGGCCTCGCCGCGCGACATGGCGCGTCCCGCGCCGTGAGAGCAACTGTGAAAGCTCTCGGCGTTGCCCAGGCCGCGGACGATGTAACTCTTCGCGCCCATGGAGCCGGGAATGATGCCCAGGTCGCCCGGGCCCGCGCGCACGGCGCCTTTGCGCGTAACCAGAATCTCCTGGCCGTAGTGCACTTCACGGGCGACGTAATTGTGGTGGCAGTTCACGGCCACCAGGTCGGCGTCAAAGGGTTTGATCCGGGGCACGCGGCTCACCGCGCGGATCACGGCGTCCATCATCAGGCGGCGGTTGAGCATGGCGTAGTTCTGGGCCCATTCGACGGCCTCGACGTAATCGGCGAAATGCTCGCTGCCCTCTTCGAGGTAGGCGAGATCTTCGTCGGCCAGGTTCTTCACGTGGCCGCGCATATCTTTCTTGGCCAGCTCGATGAAGAACGTTCCGATGCGGTTGCCCACTCCGCGCGAACCCGAGTGAAGCATGAACCACACGTGCTGCGCTTCGTCGAGGCAGACCTCAATGAAGTGGTTGCCCGTGCCCAGGGTGCCGAGGTGGGCCACCGGGTGCGCGTTGCGCTGGATGTGCGGATACTTGCCGACAATGCGGCCATAACCCGGCTCGAGGGCCTTGAATGCATCGGCGTAGGTTTCGGGCGGGCTCTGCCAGGCGCCGCGGTCGTTGCGGCCACCGCTGTCGGTACGACCGTGGGGTACGGCCTTCTCAATGGCGGTGCGGACCCCATGCAGGTCGTCGGGCAGGTCGCTCGCCTGCAGCGTCGTGCGAACGGCGCACATGCCGCAGCCGATGTCAACGCCCACGGCCGCGGGCACAATGGCGCCCCGGGTGGGCACAACGGAGCCGACGGTGGCGCCCAGGCCCCAGTGAACGTCGGGCATGGCGGCCACCCACTTGTAAATGAAGGGCAGGCGCGCCGTGTTGATGAGCTGGGCACGCGCTTCGTCTTCGAGTTTGACGCCGTGGACCCAGGCCTTGATCGGCGCGGCATCCTTGGCGGTGATGAGTTCGTAGTTCATGTGTTGGGGGCATTATCTTCGTCGTACATCTTCCGCATTACTTCAACCAACGCGTCGTGGGCAACCTCACTTGCAGCTCGCGTCCATGCGTTGCTATGAGGTCCCGATTCGTCTACGCGCCACCAATCCGATTCGCAGAGTACTTTCTCGGCAATCTGGAGACGACGCATGAGTTTGTCAGGTTCAGTTGCACCAAACTCCTTTGTCAATACCTTCCACAGAGCAACCAGAAACACTTGGGCGGCGATCACAGAGTGCTCGCGCGGAGCCCACACAGTGGGCTTCGCATCGCCCTCGTGAAAAACTGCATTTCGAAGCTCGTAAAGATCGACAAACCAGTTCCATAAGACCGGCTGGTCACGTCGCTTCTGGAGGTGTGGCAGGAGCCGGCGTTTGACCACGGCCCCAAACCTGTTTCTTTCGGCGGGAAGATCGAGTAACCAGTCCAGACGATCTGCGAGGATTTCTTTCTTGGCGAAATCCCCCTTTTTCCGCTGCCGAGGGTTCTCTGGTGTTGTGGCTTTTAGAAGTACCTCTATTGCGCGCAGCGCCATTGCTGCCTCCTCGTGGTCCAACGTCCAATCGTCGTCCACGTAAGAAAGGAGAAAGCAGTGGATTGCGTTGAGGACTCCCAGCTTTTTGGGGTCACTTTCGGGCATTGCAACGGCCTGCAACGAATCCAGCAACTTCTTGTTCACCTGAATGTCGCTAAGACCGTGCGCCCAAGAGGGACAGCTAAACCTGACCTTGTTCGAATCATACCCCATGTCATCGTGATCGAAGTATTTTCGCCGAAAGGTAAATGCGAACCAAGGTTGGGCTATGTCAACTCCTTCTTGGAAGTATGGTCTGAAGATGGCGTAGTTCGCATAGCCAATCAACGACGCGCGCTCCTCGTTGTCTGCAATCGCCGATACGGCCACAAGGCGGCATGCTCGGAGTATTGCCTGTTTGACGTTTGCGTCGGGTTCGAGCCAAATGGGTGCACCGTTGTGGCAAACTACGGTGAGGTGTCCCCGCGAATCACCTTTGATTGAGACATGTTGATCCATCAGCGTTCGAACATGGTCGGTTATCAACTTGTCCCAACCTTCGTTGGCGAGCGAATCACGGCGAACTGTTCTAAGCTCGATCGCCCCTACATGCGCAGGCTCGCAAAGATCAAGCCATGGAAGGAATGCAAAGAGCACGCGATGGTTTTTCATGTTTTCGAGCCCCGCAAAGGTGTTGGCCAGCTTCCGCTACAACAGTTTTAGTCGGGGCCGGTTGCGA
Organism: Planctomycetota bacterium; assembly: GCA_003576915.1. Taxonomy (GTDB): domain Bacteria; phylum Planctomycetota; class UBA8742; order UBA2392; family UBA2392; genus UBA2392. Next base: position 96,309 of record QEVF01000011.1, read on the forward strand.
AGTCTCATACTTCGCCAAACGCCAGGCAGGCGTGACCGGTTTTCTGGGGGGATGGTCCGGTCCCGGCCCCAACTGTGGTCCACGTCGTTCTACCTCCGGGGCACGGCCAGCCGCGCCCCACAAGGCCGGCGCCGCCTTCGGGGTGGAAGAGGGGGGACACCCCGCGCGGCGCCGGCCGCGCAGCTTCAAGCCGCAACGGCCATCAGCGTTTCAGTTTCGGGTTCGGCGTCGGAATCGATGACTTCGTCGGGCCAGTAGCTGCAATCGACGTAGCCCTGCGGCGCCCAGCCGGGCAACGCGGACTTCGGCTCGCGCAGATACTCGTGACGCTGCGGCTCCCGGATGGGGAGCGGTTTGATCTGAATTCTGTGTTTCATGACGCGCCTCTTTTCTGGCCAGCGCACGGGCTGGCCGAGGCGCTGGGGACTACGAGTGAACCGGTGAACTCAGGACTTCAGACGTGGAACGGGCCGACGCGAAATCTCGCGTGATCTGCGTTTGCGACGCCGGCCTGCCGGTTCGATGACCGCACGAATTCACACGCCGCATCAGGCGTGCGCCGCGCAGCGACTTCGCGCGTTCGTGGTGGGCCAAGTGATTCCGTTGAGCGTCGCCGAGCATGTCGGCAGCCTTTTCAAAATTGTCCCGCCTCAGGGCGGTCCACGTTCCAATCAAGTAACAATTCTTCACTTACAACCCCGTCTGGGGCCCGCTAAAAGCGAATGCCGTGCCAAAAATCAGTATCGCCCCAGAACCCGCTTCCCAAGCGGGTCGCGAATTCCAGGGCGCTACTCAGATGTAACAGAATATCACTTCACCGCCCGCCCATCAGTCCAGGGCGTGCCAGTTCACGTATCCGATCATCATCTCTTCCCAGGTCTGTTCGCCGAAAAACACATCGGCCTTGGGGTCCGGGTTGGCCGGGTTCTTGTCGCTGTTGTCGTACCAGGCCGTCACGATGATCTTCGCGCCCTTGGGCAGATCCAGGGGTTCAGCCAGTTCATACAGAAGCTGCCAGTTGAAGTCATAGCGCGGGATCTCAAGGATCGTCTCGCGCTTTCCGTCGGGCCACAGAACTTCGTAGCGCCAGGCCTTGCCGCGCACGTGGGCGTGTGGGTCGAAACTCAGAATGCGCGCAGCTTGGGGCAGCGTCCAGGAGGCCGTGATGGCGTGGTTGTCGGCCCCTGCCGGAATACGGAAGAAAGTGTTGGCGATACCCTTGGTATGTACCTCAACGGCGGGAGCGCCCGGCGCGAAGATCAGGCCCATCTTGGTTCTGTCCTCGGCCTCCACGCCGTTGGCCGTGTAGTGAAGCTGGAACACCAGTGTGGCGCCCTTGGGCAGGAACTTCGCCTGGCCCTCGGGGAACTGCACGTGGCCCTGGCCGGGCACCATGCCCATGAAATAGCCGTTGAGGCCGCCCATGTCGTTGGGCTGCTCCTTGGCCCTGGGGTGCTTGCGGGGATACTTCAGAAACACCAGCACATGGTGCACAACCTGGGGCGCCGTGGGGCGAATCTCCATGGCCTGCACCCAGCGGTCCTCCTCAAAGTTTGTCTCTACGTTCACGTAGCGGTACTTCACTTCACCCTTGGCCGGAATCTTCTGCACCTCGGGAAGCTCCAGCACGGCCTCGGGCTTGCCGATGCGCCAGCCCTGGGGCCACTTGCGCTCCTGCGCCGCGTCTTTGGCATCGCCTTCAGGCAGGCCATTGTCCAGCCAGGCCAGCAGATCCTCGCGGTCACGCTCGCTGAGCGAGCGGTCGTTGCGCCACTGGCCGACCTTCTCATCAGCGAACCAGGGCGGCATGGTGCGGTTCTTGACCACTTTCTTGATCATGCCGCGCTGGGCCTTCACCTGGGCGTAAGTCATCAGCTCAAAGGGACCGTTCTCGCCTTCGCGATGGCACTCCTGGCAGTTGGCCTGAATGATGCGGCTGACGCGGCTGTGCCAGGTCACGCCCGAGGGGGCCTTGAGTTCGCCCAGCTCCAGCGCGAGGTCGCAGCCGGGGGCCCAGGTCGCCTTGAACATGGGGTCTTCGCCTGCCACGACGGAATTGAGGGCGTCGCGCAGGTAGTGGACACGGGGCTTGTCGAGCATGTAGCCAATGCCGTACTGGTCGTCCACGGCGCCGCGATAGCGCAGGGTGCGGGCGCCGTCGAGAACAAAGGCATCGGTCGTGGTCAGGGCGCGCAGGGCCTTGCCCAGCAGCGCTGTGGGATCCAGCACGTAGCGACCCGCGAAGCCGTAATCCTTGACGGCCTTCCGGGCCGACTCGACGGTCTCGCCCTCCGTGACGTTGAGGTAAAGGAATTGGACGCCCTTTTCACCGTAAGCCTTCTCGAACTCAACCAGACTCGGCGCGTAGCGCTTGCACAGCGGGCAGGTCGTGTTGGTCGTGAAAACTACGAGCGTCTTGCCGGCGTAGTCCGAGAGCTTGCCGGCCTTGCCCTGGATGTCCGTGAAAGCAACGTCTTCAATCAGCTCCCCCACGCGATACTGCCGGTGATCCAGAAGGCGCGGCGGCTGGCGAAGTTCCTCGGTCTTTTCGGGCTCGACCTCCTGGCTGAATGCGGCGGACACGAAGGAAAGCAGGGCGGCGGGCAGCGCGGCCAGAAGAACCAGGCAAAGTCGGCGATTCATGAACGGGTCTCCGGAACTCACTTCAAATGTAAACGATAGTCGGCCCCGGCGCGACGAACTCACGCCCAAATTGGCGCGGGCCGCCGGAGTTCGCCGACGGCCCGCCTGGTTCAAGAGTGGCTCTGTAAGCCGGGTTTTGTGCGCCGGGCGGTAAATCCCGGAGCGGCAATCATTCGTCTAGGCCTGCGGTTGCCCGCAGGCTCCAGCAGCCTACCCGGGTCTTCAAACGGCGCGAGCCGCGCCGCGCGCCATATGCCGCGCTCGACCCCTATTTGGCCTTGCTCCGGAGGGGGTTTTGCCTGCCGGCCCTGTCGCCAGGGCTCGCGGTGCGCTCTTACCGCACCTTTTCACCCTTACCCCGATGCGCCGGGGCGGTATGTTTTCTGTGCCACTGTCCCTGGGCTCGCGCCCGGTTGCCGTTAGCAACCCTCCTGCCCTGTGGAGCCCGGACTTTCCTCCCGCCGCTGATCCGGCCGGCGATTGCCCGAACCACTCGCGCGCGATTATAGCCCCCGCATCGCGGCGCGGCAGGGGTGGGAAAAAGACAGCCCGCCGCAAGCGGCGGGCTTTTGTGATGGCATGCCGGTTCAACGGCGCTGGAAGGCCGGCACCTGGGGACCGCTGATGTTGCTCTTGCTGCGGTCTTCCTTGAACTTGGTGATGGTGATGCGGTTGCCGACGTCGTTGTACTCGACTTTGTCCACGCACTTGGTCATGAGCATGATGCCCAGGCCGCCGAGCTTGCCGGCCTGGCGGCGTTCGCGAACACGGTCCACGGCGCCCTGCTCAGGCTCGATGTAGAGGCGCCAGTCAAAGCCCTTGCCCTGGTCGGTCACGACGACCGTCAAGCGCTTGGGGTCCAGGTAGTACTCGACGTCAATGAAGCGGTCCTTGCGGTGGCGGTTGCCGTGCTGCGCCGCGTTGGAGCAGGACTCTCTGAAGGCGGTACACATCTGCACCTGCTGGCCTTCGTTGAGGCCGCTGTCAGCAAACAGGCGCGCGGCAATCTCGTTGGCGCGGTCAATCCAGCGGTCTTCAGTGGGGAAGCGGAAATAGACTTCCTGCTCGAAGACGGCCTGTTCTTCGGTGGAGCGTTCCAGTTCGCGCTCGCCCAAAGTGAGCATGTCCTTGACTTCAAAGGGCTGATTGAGCTGGTTGTTGCCCAGGAAGCGGAAGGTCTTGAACCAGTCCTTCTCGCGGCCGGCGGGCAGCAACTCCATGATGGGAACGAGAGAGGTCTTTTTGTGGGTCTTGGCGTACTCGACGACCTTGTCGGCGTCGGGCATCACGCAATCCACGATGATGAGCGAAATGGGGTCTTCGATCAGGTATTGCTTGGCCTGGTCGAAGGTGCTGACGACTTCAACGATCCAGCCCGCCTTGCTGAAGTGGTACTCGATGGTCTTGATGAAGAAGTCGTTGGGGTCCTTGCAGGCCAGCAGTATCTTGTTGGCGCGGGCGTGCTCAAGCTGCTCCTTGAGCTTGCCTTCGGCCTCAAAGCCGATGTTCTGACCGGCCAGCGCGTTGAGCAGCTCGGGCTGGGGCGTAAGCTCAATCTTGCGCTTGGTGACGGCAATGGTGCGCATGCCCTGGTGGCCCGTGGCTTCGGCTGGCACCAGTTGCGCCTTGCGGTCCACCAGCGCCGCGGAAAAGTGGGAGGAGAAGGTCACGCGGTCGTGGCGCATGACCTTGCCGGCCACGACTTCGACTACCGCGGCACAGACCTTGTCGAGGTCCGAAGCATTGACGCCACCTTTGGCCGACAGAGCCTGACCGCCGTCGGCGCCCGGAATCTGGGCCTGGCCGCCCTGCTTGCCGGACACGGAGATCTTGCCGAAGTCGCGCCACACCACCTCTTTGCCCGCCTTGAGACCATCGGTCAGCGCGCCCAGCAGCACGGACAGAACCTTGTTTACGGTATCGCCAGCGACGCCCGAGGTGCGCGTCACTTCGGAGGCAATCTCCTGCTGGGTCCAGGTCTTCATAAGGTAGCCCTGAAAGAGGATTTAGGTTTGCAGTCTAGAACCCGGAGCAGGGTTTTGGACAGGGGTTTTTGAATTTCGGAAAGGCTGTGGAAATCCGGTCCGATCCTGACACTCCCGGGCCATGGGAGCCCCGGCCGAAGCCACGAACTCCAAAATCCATGTCGGGCTACTGCCCCGCCGTTTCCTTGGCGCGGTCGATGAGCTCGCGATCCGTCAGCAGGCCCTTGCGCTTGAGGAGTTCCATCACCGCGTCAAAGAGCTCGCCCTCCGTGATCACGCCCTTCTTGATCAACAGGGGAATCACTGCCGCGCGCAACTCGGCGCGGGTCAGCATGGTCGTGGCAACTTTGGCCCCCGAGGCCTCGATCTTGCGCTTGACGTTCTCAACCAGCGAACTCTCCGTGGCCTCGGCCAGGGCCTTGAGTGAGCCCGCGCTGGCAGGACGCAGCTTGCCCGCGCTCTTGGGCTTGTCGCCGCCCTTTTCCTCGGCCGAGCGCTCAAGCTGAGCCAGAAACTCCGCAATCGCGCGCTTGATCGAGTCCCGCGTGGCGATGGTCGTTTCTATCTTCTTGCCCGTGGCGAACTGCAATTCGTCCAGCGCCTCGTAGTCCGTGGGGTCGCTCATGGCCACCGTGACCACGCTGCCCGTCACGTGCACGGGGATGAGTTCGTGCTTCTCGATAATCTGGCGCGGCACCGACTTGAGCAGATCCAGCGGCAGAATCTGGTTGGCCAGATCCGTCACTTCCATGCCGTAGTGATGGGCCAGTTCGCGGGTCAGTTGCTCGTCGGAGATGAAGCCCAGCTTCACGACGATGTTGCCGATTTTTCCGCCCAGTGACTTCTGGTACTCGATGGCGGTCTGGAGCTGTTCCTTGGTCAGGAGTTTCTTCTTGAGCAGCAATTCGCCAAGTTTCAGGCGTTCAAATGCCATGGTTGCCCCCGGTTCGTGTCTGGCGCCCCCAAGCTTGGGCGCCAAGTGCGAAATCTCGCACTTCAGCACGTCGCGCAGCGGGGGAAGGGCGACGTTAGCAGGGCAGTCCCGCAGCGTCAACGTCGTTTGAACCGGCCTGTAAGGCCCATCGGGGCCAGTTGGCCCGCGCGTGCTCTACCCTTGGTCGCGCCCCTTGCTTCAATGGCGACATGAAAACCCTTGCCTGCATGCTTCTGCTCTGGATCTGCGCTCCGTTGTTGGCGGACGCCGGAGCCGACTATCGGGCCCTGGTCGAGGCCAGCGACGCCAAGAAGCACGCCGAAACTCTGCGGCTATGCGAGAACTTCCTCAAACAGTACCCCGAGCATGAGTCCCTGCCGGCGGTCCTCTATCTCGGGGGAGCCGCGGGACTGGCCGCCCGCGAGTACGGCCGCGCCGAGCCCTTTTACCGCAAACTCCTGGCCGATTTCCCCCAGGACGCCAACGTGCCCCGCGCCCGCGACGAATTGGCCAGCGTGTTGCGCGACGCGCGCAAACTCGAGGCCTGTCTCGCGCTCCTGGACGAGAACCTCAAGGTCCTGCCCAAAGACCCCCGCGCGGAGCGCTGGGCTTACCTCAAGGGCGAGTGCCTGTTCCGCCTCTGGCGCTTTGATGACGCCCGCAAGGAATTGGAGGCCTTCAAGAAAGCCTGGCCCAAGTCTTCGCTTGCGAAAAGCGCTGATCGCTACCTGGCCGACATCGATCCGTCCTGGACCCTCGACGCCTACAACGTGATCCAGGATTACAACGGCAAGTACGCCGGCGACACACGCCTGGAAGCCGCCCGCCGCAAGCTGCCCGCCTACACGCGCGAGGCCGTGGAGGTGCTGCGCGAGCGACTGGGCGTGGACATTTCCGGCCACCTCGATGTCGTGTTCCGCTTCCGCGACAAGGGCGAAAACCGCGACGGCGAGCGGGCCGTCACCACCACCGTAGGACGCAAGAACAAGCCCTGGATGGTGATGACCTTCTACACCGAGTTTGTGGTGCTCGACGAAGAGGACCACCACAGCCGCGTCATTCATGAACTCAAGCACGCGGGCTTCCGCGGCATCATGGGTCAGAAGTACCTCGACCTTCCCAAGTGGATCCGCGAGGGGCTCGCCGTCTACGGCGCCGGGCAGTTGCCCGAGCGCATGCCCCTGATCCTCAGCAACGAGGTGTTCGGAAGCCGCGATCCGGTCGCCGTGCTCGACGGCATCGACGAGCCGGACAAGGACCACAATACTCTCGACTACCTCGAAGACGCCCTGTTCTTCGAGTGGCTCGACGCGACGTGCAAGGGCGGCACGGCCGCTTTCTGCAGGCGCCTCGTCAAGGGCGAGGACTACAAGGCCATTCTGGCCGACCTCTGCCAACAGCCCTGGGACAAACTCATGGCCCAGGCCGAGGACCATGGCCGGCGGCGCGTGGAGGAAGCCCTGGGCAAGGGCCACAAGGCCTACACGGCCCTGCGCGGCGATGAAGCCGCCGCCGAGCGCAAGGGCAGGAAAGCCTTGAGCCAGTGGCTGGAAGAGAGCGGGCTGGCCGCCTACGAAAAGTGGCTCAAGGACTACCCCGGCCACCTCTGCGAACCCCTGGCCCTCTACCGCATGGGCAAGGGGCTGGTCACCCTGGGCCGCCACGAAGAGGGCCGGGTCATTCTCGCCCGCGTCCGCGACCAGTATGGCCGGTGCTCCACGGTCAACGATGACGCCGCCTACCAGTATGCGCTGAGCTTCGAACTGGCCGGAGACGAAGAAGGAGCGCGGCGGGAGTTCGGCCTCTTTCTGCGCGACTACTCATGGTCTGCCGGCGCCGCCGAGGCCGCGAAGAAGTACAAGGCCGCCGGGCCGGCGGCCCCGGGCGAAGAGGCTGAAAGCGAAGACTAGGCCGCCCCCATGGCAGACGAGCGCTCGCTTCTGGAAAGGCAGATTGATGCCGCGCCCCACGCGCCGGGCTGCTACCTGTTCAGGGATGACGCCGGAACGCTGCTCTATGTGGGCAAGGCCATTGATATTCACAAGCGGGTGCGGAGCTACCTGCGGCCCGGCAACGACGGCCGCGCCCACATCTATTTCCTGATGGAGCGCGCCACTCAGGTGGAGTTCGTGGTTACGGCCAACGAGAAGGAAGCGCTGATCCTCGAGAACAACCTGATCAAGCGCTTCCGCCCCCGCTACAACATTGTGCTGGCCGCCGACGACGCGACGTACGTGTCGGTGCGCATGGACCTGCGGCACCCCTACCCCCGGGCCACCATCGTTCACAAGTACAAGCGCGACGGTGCCGCCTACTTCGGTCCCTTTGCGAGCTCGGACAAGCTGCGCGAAACCATGGACACGCTCAAGCGCGTCTTTCCGCTGCGCCTTTGCTCAGACCATGTGCTGGACAACCGCACCCGGCCCTGCGTGTACCATGACATCGGCATCTGCTGCGCCCCCTGTGTGCCGGGGCGCATCTCTGCCGATGATTACCGCCGACACGTCGATGGCCTCATCGATGTCCTCAAAGGCCGGGACAAGAGCCTGCTGTCCCGGATCGAAGCCGAGATGAACCAGGCCTCCGAAAATCTTGAGTTCGAGAAAGCGGCGCGCCTGCGCGACCGCATGAGGGCCATTGCCGCCACGGTCACTCGCCAGCGCGCCACCGTGGGCGACGACACCACAGCCGACCGCGACGTGATCGGGCTCTACCGCGAAGCCGACCGCGCCCTGATTGCGCTGCTGGTTTACCGCGAGGGGCAGCTCATCGACACCAGTTCCCGCGAGATCAAGTCGCTGTTGCCCGATGAAGAGCTGCTGGCCGGCTTCATCGAGGCCTGGTACCAGCAGGCGGCCTTCATTCCCGACGAAGTGCTCACACCCCTGGAGCTGGAGGGGGCCGAGGCGCTCTCCAGTTGGCTCTCCGACAAGGCCGAGCATCGCGTGCGCCTGCTGGCGCCGCGGCAGGGCGACAAGCGCAAGCTCGTCGAGCTGGCCCAGACCAACGCCCGCCATGCCCTCAAGGTGCGCGACGAAACCCAGCAGCGCGAGCGCGAACTCCTCAAGCAGCTTCAGGAGGCCGCCGGCCTGGAGAATCTGCCGGTGGTCATGGAGTGCTACGACATCAGCCACACCCAGGGCCAGGAAACCGTGGCTTCGGGTGTCTGCTTCGTCGAGGGCAAGCCGGAGAAGTCGCTCTATCGCCGGTACAAAGTGAAGAGCCATGACCGCAACGACGACTTCGCGAGCATGGAGGAAATCCTGCGCCGCCGCCTTGAGCGCGCACGCAAGGAAGAGCGCTACCCCGACCTGATCGTCATCGACGGAGGCGCGGGCCAGCTCGGGCGCGTTCAGAAGGTGTTCGAAGAGTTCAATATCGTCGGCATTGATCTCATCGGCCTGGCCAAGAGCCGCGACAAGGGCAAGCCCGGCTGGGAGTCAGGCTACAGCGCCGGACGCCAGCGCAGCGACGAACGCATCTTTGTGCCCGGCCGCCCTGAGCCCCTCACACTGGACCAGCGCTCACCCGCGCTGTTTTTGCTCATGCGCATCCGCGATGAGGCGCACCGCTTCGCCGTGACGTTTCACCGCGAACTGGCGCGCAAGGCAGCCGTGGCCAGCGGCCTTGACTCCATTGACGGCATAGGCCCCAAGCGCAAGAAAGCGCTCATCAGGCGCTTTGGCTCTCCCAGGGGCGTCAAGCTCGCAGGCCTCGAGGAGCTGGCAGGCGTCGAGGGCATCTCGCGCCAGGTAGCACAGCGCATCTTCGAGCACTTCACGCAGGAACGCGCCGAGATACTGGCCCGTGAAGCCGCGCGCACGCCGCCGGCCCAAGAAGAACTGCCCGCGGCCGGCAAGGCGCCGCCGATGGGGCATTGATTTCTCTCCACCGGTTGACCGTAATCGGCACCGTGCCCATCGAAGTCATACTCGTTTTCGCGCTCCTGCCCCTGCTGGCCTACTTCGTCAAGGGCATCGTCGGCGCCGCCAGCGCCATCGTATTCAACGCCGTGCTTTTGCTCGTGATCGCCTTTGGCCACAACGGCGACATTTCACTGCATGACGGCCTCTACTGGGTCGGCATGGCGGACTTCATCACCAGCGCGGCCATGGCCTGGCTTGTGCGCCGGGAACTGCGTCTGGAACGTCAGGTGCTCCTGCTCCTCGCGGGCATGCTGCCCGTCAGCGTCCTGTTCTCACTGCTGCTTGAGCGCATCGAACTGGACTGGCTGCTGGCCACGCTGTCCGTGGCCATCACCGCCTCGGGCCTCTGGCTGATCTACAGCCGCGGCCACGCCCTGGCCCGCGAGCGCAGCCTTGAACGCGCGGCACTGCCCACGGGGGTGGTTTCCGGAGTGCTGAGCGGCCTTTTCTCCATGGCCGGGCCCGTGGTCATCGTTTTCCTCGCCGCCGGCAGCAAAGACCCCGTCCGGCTTCGAGCGCGCCTGGTGTTCATCTCGCTGTGCGCCACGGCCACGCGCCTGGCCACGCTGTCGCTTGAGGGCGCCTACACCCGGCAGCGCCTCGAGTGGTTTGCCTTGAGCCTGCCCGCCGTGGGGCTGGGACTCGGTCTGGGCTATCTGTGCTCGCGCTTTGTGCAGGCCCAGGCCTTCCGCGTGCTACTCGGAGCGCTGGTGGCTGTCGCGGGGGTAGCCGCCGCCGTCAAGACCTTCACCTGAGACCCGTGATGCTTGTCTGAATCAGGCGCGGCTACTAGTCTTCCGCCATGGCCAAGAAATTGATCGTCGTCGGTTTGGATTGCCTCGAACCCAGCTTCGCCTTTGAGCAGTGGGCAGACTCCATGCCGAACCTTACGCGCATGCGCAAGACGGGCGTCTTTGCACGCATGCGCTCAAGCGTTCCGCCCATCACCATTCCTGCGTGGCAGTGCATGGTCACGAGCAAGGACCCCGGCGTGCTGGGCTTTTATGGCTTTCGCAACCGCAAGGATTACAGCTACGACAGCTTTGTCTTCGCCGACGGAAAGGCCATCCGTGAACCCCGTGTGTGGGACCACCTTTCCAGAGCCGGCAGAAGAAACATCATCCTCGGCGTCCCGCAGACGTTCCCGCCGCGCCCGCTCAACGGCGTGATGGTCAGCGGCTTCCCGCTGCCGGGCACGGAGGAGAACTACACCTATCCCGCCGCGCTCAAGGACGAAATCAAGACCGTCTGCGATTACATCCCTGACGTCGAGGAGTTCCGCGCCGACGACAAGGAAACGATCCTGCGTGATCTGATCACGATGGCCGAGCGCCGCTTCAAGCTGGCCGCGCACCTGCTGAAACACAAGCCCTGGGACTTCTTCATGATGGTCGAGATGGGTACCGACCGCATCGTGCACGCGCTGTGGCGCTACACCGACCCCAATCACCGCTACTACGAGAAAGGCCACAAACTGAACAGCGCCATGCGCGACTACTACGCGCTCTGCGACAGGCTCATGGGCGAGCTGATTGCACCTTACGAGAACGACCCCGAAACCGCCGTCATGGTGGTCAGCGACCACGGGGCGCGCGGCATGGACGGCGGCATCCACCTCAATGAATGGCTCATCGACAAAGGCTATCTGGTGCTGAAGGAGCGACCCAAGGAGCAGACCGGCCTGAGCAAGCTGATCAAGGCGGGGCTCGTTGACTGGACGAAGACGAAGGTCTGGGCCGAGGGCGGTTATTACTCGCGCATCATGTTCAACATCAAGGGCCGCGAACCCCAGGGCGTACTGGAGCCCGGCGAGGTAGCGGCGTTTGCGGCGCGGCTTGCCGGCGAAATCAAGGCCATTCCCGACGACAAAGGTCGGCCCATGGAGACGCACTGGTTTGAGCCCGGCAAGATTTACAGGAAGGTCAACAACATCGCGCCCGACGCGATGGTGATTTTCGACGACCTCCGCTGGCGCGCTCTGGGCAGTATCCGTCCGCAACAGGGCCTGCCGCTCTGGGTGTTCGAAAACGATACGGGCCCCGACGACTCCAACCATAACTGGCACGGGTGCTTTGTGGCCGCCGGCGCAGGCATCCCCGCCTTGGGTGCGCTCGACCCGATCACCTTGTATGACTTCGCCCCCACGGTCATGAAGTTCATGGGCCTGGACGTTCCCCCGGACATGCAGGGAAAGCCGGTGGTCTGACGGGTGCTTGAACTGTCGCGCGGGCTCGCTATCATTCGCCGCCCGCAGTGCAGTTGGGCCGGTAGCTCAGTTGGTAGAGTACCTGAATGGCATTCAGGGGGTCATGGGTTCGAATCCCTTCCGGTCCACCATCTTTCAGAGCCGCCCCGGGAGCCACATCCGGGGCGGCTTCGCTTTTGCGCCAGGCAGGCGAGCTGAAGCTCGTTTGCACCACTGCCCCACCGCCTAGCCCACGTTGAGATCGTGGCCGACGGTTCCGCTGGAATCAGCGGCCCGCCGTGGCCCACCGACCTCGCCCTCCAGTGAGGAGGCTCGTCCAACCTCTCCTGCCCCGCGACAGAACGCTTGTGCGCCGGGGGCCGTAATGCCGCGCCGCCGAAGGAAAGCGCCGATGCCCAACCCAGAACACTTCAAGCCGTGCTTGCGGGCCGCATCCACACCGGCCGTCGTATTCTTGAGCTGGGGCGACCACAGCAGCGCTTCGGCTGGCGGTCCGGAGCTGAATCTGATCCGGGCTATCCCTGAGGCATTCGGCGCACAAACAGAGCAGCCGCCGGGGGGTGCCCGGCGGCTGCTCGAAGCTGCGGGGTCAGCTACTTTCCGGCCTTCCAGGTGTATTCGTTCTTCTCGTTGATGAAGGCGGCTTCCGGCGTGCCGTCCTTGCCCAGCATGGCGCGGTAGCGCACCTGGCCGTCCTTGGTCAGGGCCATGACGCTGCGGCCGTCCTCAAGGATGGCCACCATGGCGCTGCTCTTCTGGTCCTTCTCGTTGAGGATCAGGGTCGAGTCACCCTTGCCCGTCGAGGAAACCTGGAAGGCGGTCTTTCCGTTGGGGTGATAGAAGGTGATGATCGCGCCGCCGTCGGGCAGCACGTTCTGCGACATGCACAGGCGGTTCTTGCCGTCCATGAACGAGAGCAGCATGCCTTCCTTGTCGCTCTGAGCCATGTTGAGGCGCGGGTTGCCCTGCTTGTCCATGATGCTGAACAGCGCCATGCCCTCGTCCGTCACGCCCCACACGCCACGCGTGGTGCCGTCAGCGCTTTGGAGCTGGTACTCCGTGGCCTGAACGATGTTCTTCTCGCCTTCGGCCTGAACGGCGTTGCCTGAAAACACGGCGACGGCGGCAAAGCCGCCCACCGCCGACATGAGACCCATCACGGCCAGAGCGGCCGCAAAACGTAGACCCGACATAGTTTTCTCCGAGAGTTTGAAAGTGGCCCAGTGGCGCGAACGATACTTCAGGCACCCCGGCCTGTAAACGGGGCCAATGACGCCGGGGTGACATGCCGGAATTCTGGCGCGGCACAAAGCCCTTTTGCGCGTTATATTCGCTGCGTATTTCGAACCATTCAGGGACCGAAAGGAGACTGTTAGAACATGAAGACCAAGCTGATGTGGATGGGTGCCTTGCTGCTCACCGCGCTGATGGTGGTGCCGGCCGGCGCGCAGGACAAGCCGGCGGCGCGCAAGGTGCTGCTCAAGGAGAAGCACGCGGCGGGCGTTGTCGTGACGGAGAAGTCCGTCGAGAGCATGGAAGGCAGCATCACGGTCTCTGTGGGCGGCCAGGAACTCCAGGGCGCCGAACAGAGCAAGGGAACGGAAGAAACGACCACCGAAGAGATCAGCGTGGGCGAAGACGGCAGCCTGACCGAGGCCCGCGTCAGCTACATCAAGGAGTCCAAGACCAAGTCCGAGCAGAAGCTGGGCGAGCCTGAATTCGGCGAAGCCGTAGAGAGCAAGGGCGACAAGGAAGGCGTTGTCATCCTCTGGAAGCTCGACGCCAAGAGCGGCGTCTGGTCGGCCAAGTTCGAGAAGGGCGAGGAAAACAAGGACGCCAAGGATGTCGCCAAGGTCCTGCGCAAGAAGCAGCCCTTTGCCAACCCCATGATGCCCGGCAAGGAAGTGGCCGTGGGAGAAGGCTGGGAGATCAGCGAAGCCGCGCTCAAGGAGTTCATGGGCGAAGACGACGAAATGAAAGTGAAGGAAGCCAAGGCCAGTTGCCGTCTGGAAGAAATCATCAAGAAGGACGGCAAGGAATTCGCCAAGGTCAGCTTCACGATTTCGGTGCTGGCTCAGCAGGCCAACGAGAACCTGGGCGACCTGGACATCACGATGAGCAACACCGGCCATTACCTGTTCAACATTGAGGCCGGCCGCGCCGACAGCGTTGAGATGAACGTGGAGTTCTCGTTTGAAAAGGACGTCGAAACGGAGAACGGTAAGTTGAAGGTTGCATACAAGGGCAAAGGCAAGCAGACCCACACGTTCACCTGGGCGAAGAAGGAAGGTAAGTAATTACCCCTGAAGGATTTGTAACAAAGACGCGGCCTGTGCCGCGTCTTTGCTTTTTCAGGGAATCTGATCGAGTGTCCTTGGTTGTCGGCTCAACCGACACCCGCTGTGACCGACTAGTCGGTATTTTGCTTTGACCCTCAACTAGCTGCCTGCTATATAGCCTACCTAACGGTAAATAGGCTAACGTCATTAGCTATGTCCCACAGCGCCGAACCTACCCTCCCTCACCCAACCTCCCAGGCCATGCTTGAGCAGGCTGCCGCCCTCTTTGCCGAGCGCGGCTATGACGCTGTCAGCGTGCGTGAGATTGTGGATGCAGTGGGGGTGTCCAAGCCGGTGCTCTATTACCACTGGCAGAACAAGGAGGCTTTGGCGCGGGCCATCATTCAGGACTTCTTCAAGGAAGCCCAGGCCCTGCGTGAAGCGGCCTTTGCCCCCCAGAACGACCTGGCGGGCATCCTGCACCATTACGCCGAAGGCATGCTGAACCTGGCCCAGGTGCGCCGCGCCACCCTGGCCTTTGGCCTGGCGGTCCGCTTTGGCCGCACCAGCCTGCGTTCGTTGTTTGACACCATGCGCGAGCAGGATGCCTGCATCATGGGTCAGTGGGTGGAGCTGCTGGCGGCCCGCGGGTTGGAGCCGGCCGTGGCCCAGCGTGTGGCCAAGACCTTCTGGTCCCTGCTGTTCACCGAGCTGGTGGCTGTTCTTGATTGCCCGCAGGCCGTACGACCCAGTCACGAAACCGCATCCGAAATCGTCCAGACACTGTTCCATGGCGTCCTGAACCAGAGAACTCCCCGGAGTCACGCATGAGACACCTCTCCCTCATCGCCCTCGCCTCGACCCTTCTGCTCCTTGCGTCATGTTCCAAGGAACCGGCCGTGGCCGCGCCACCCGCAAAGCCGGCGCGCAATGTCTCGGCCATGACCCTGAAGCCCGAGCTCTTCAAGGTCGAAATCAAGCTGCCCTGCCTTTCCAAGCCCCGCGAAGTGATTGAGCTGCGCGCCGCGCGGCAGGGGCGCATTGCGTGGCTGCCGTTCAAGGAAGGCGACGTGGTGCCAAGCAGCGCGTCGCCCAACGCCGTGGAAAAGCTGGAACAATTGACGCCCGTGGCGCGCATCGAGGACTCGGACCTTCAGGTGCTGCTCAACGCCCAGACCACGCGCCTTGAAAGCGCCCGGCGCGCCCTCAAGCGTGTGATGGACTACGCGGATTCGACGCGCGAGCAGCTCGACCAGGCCCAAACGGCCTTCGACCTGGCCCAGTCTGACCTGCGTTCGACGGAGCAGCACATCCGTGACAGTTACATCGTGAGCCCCCTGCCGGGCGTACTGACGCAGCGCCTGCGCCAGATGGGCGAATACGTGAACATGGGCGAACTCATCGGCGTGGTCAGCGTTCTGGACCCGCTGGTGGTCAGCTACGAGGTGCCCGAGGCGCACGTCGCCCGCGTCAAGGCCGGCGATGAAATCAGCGTGGGCTTCCCCGCCATGAACATTTCGTCGCGCAAGGCCGTCGTCAGGCTGGTGGACAAAACGGCCCATCCGCAGACCCATACGTTCCGTGTGGAGGCAGAGATGCCCAATGCCGGCCTCTCGCTTCCCGCGGGAGTGTTCGGCACGCTGATGCTGACCATCTACGACAACCCGGCGGCCCTGGTGGTGCCTCTGGATGCCATCAAGCTTGAAGGCGTGAAGAAGTACGTCATGGTTCTCCGTGAGGGTCGCGCCCAGAAGCGCGAAGTGGAAGTCGGCCGCTTCACGGGCAACCAGGTGGAGGTGCTTTCCGGCCTCAAGGCCGGAGAGCGTATTGCCACGCTGGGCGCGCGCCTGCTCAACGATGGCGACAGTGTCATCGTACGTGACGATCCCACCAAGCCTGCCTCCGCGAAGTAACTCCCCGCACCCCGGACCTCGCCATGAGAATCTTTACTGACATCGCCGTGCGACAGCGCTCCGCCGTGGCCGTGCTTGTTCTCGCCATCGTCATCATGGGCGTTTACAGCTACGCCGTGCTGCCGCGCGAGTCGCAGCCGGACATCAAGGTTCCCCTGATCACGGTAGTGGTGCCCCTGCCCGAAGCCGCCCCCGAGGACGTCGAGAACAACATCACCGTGCCCCTGGAGCGCCAGCTCAAGAACCTCAAGGGGCTGGACGAGCTCTCGAGTGTCTCAAGCGAGGGTGTAAGCATCACGACGTGCAAGTTCCTGCCCAGCGTCACGGTGGAGGAGGCGCTGCAGAAAGTGCGTGAGAAGTACAACATCGCCAAGACGGAGTTCCCCGCCGACGCCGAAGACGAGACCATCTCCGAGCTGAGTTTCTCCGAGTTCCCCATCATCACGATTTCGCTCTACGGCGCCGACTTGAGCGTGCTGCAGCCACTGGCCGAGAAGATGAAGGACGAGCTCGAACAGGTGCCCGGCGTGCTGGGCGTGGACCTGGCGGGCAACCTCGAACCGCAGATCGAGATCGAGATCAACCCCGAAAAGCTGGCCTCCTTCCGCCTTCCTGTCAACCAGCTCATCCAGACGCTGTCAGGCGAGAACGTCGATATCTCGGCAGGCGGCGTTGACACGGGCAATGTCAAGCCCAGCGTGCGGCTGCCCGGCGCCTTCAAGACCGCCGAGGATGTGAACTCCATCGTCGTCTACCACGTCGAGGGACGCCCCATTTATCTGCGCGACGTGGCCACGGCACGCCGCACCTACAAGGAGCCCACCTCCTACGCCCGCGAGAACGGCAAGCCCGCCGTCTCCCTGAGCGTGCGCAAGCGCGCAGGCGAGAACATCATCTTCATTACCGAGATCATCAAGCGCGGCATTGCCGAAGCCAAGGCCCAGCGCTTCCCCGTCGAGATCAACTACACCCTCAGCGGCGACCAGAGCGAACAGATCACGGCCATGGTGAGCGACCTTGAGAACAACGTGCTCTCGGGCCTGGTGCTCGTGCTGCTCTGCGTGTTCTTCGCCATGGGTCTGCGCAACGCCATGTTCGTGAGCTTCGCCATTCCGCTCTCGATGCTGATGACCTTCGTGATCGTGAAGATGATGGGCATGACCCTGAACATGATGGTGCTGTTCAGCCTGGTGCTGGCCAACGGCATGCTGGTGGACAACGCCATCGTGGTCATTGAGAACATCTACCGGCACCTGAACATGGGCAAGCCGCGCGTCAGGGCGGTGCTGGACGGCACGGGCGAAGTGGCCTGGCCCATCACGACCTCGACTTTGACCACCCTGGCGGCCTTTGGCCCCATGTTGTTCTGGCCGGGCATCATCGGCGATTTCATGAGTTATCTGCCGCTGACGGTCATCATCGTGCTGACCTGCTCGCTGTTTGTCGCCCTGGTCATCAACCCCGTCATGGCGGTTCTGTTCATGAAGCGCACAGTCCACGGCGAGGGCGGCCTGGCCAGCTACTTCACGCGCACGGGCGCCGTGCTGGTGGGCGCCTATGAAGTGACCCTGCGCCGCCTGCTGGCCTGGCCCAAGACCACCGTGATCGGCGGCCTGGGGGCGCTGGTGCTCTCGTTCATGATGCTGGGCGCCCTGGGGCATGGCGTGGAGTTCTTTCCCGAGGTGGAGCCGCGTGTGGCCAACGTGACCATCACCGGCCCGGACGGCATGAGCCTGGAAACCAGCGACAAGCTGGCGCGCGAGATCGAAAAGCGCCTGCCCCCCAGCGAGGACATCGAATCCATCCAGACCAGCGTGGGCACAGGCGGCGGCAACTTCTTTGAGGCCTCGGGCGACCAGAGCCACCGCGCCACGGTCACGCTGCATTTCAAGAAGGACAGCTTGCGCAAAGGCAGCCCCACGCAGTACCTCGAGCAGTTGCGGGCCCTGGTGGCGGACATCCCCGGCGCCGAGATCGAGGTCAAGAAACAGGACATCGGCCCGCCCACGGGCGCCAAGGTCAACATCGAAGTCTCCACGGAAAACCAGGCTGACCTCGTGGAGGCCGCGAAGAAGGTCCGCGCCATCGTCGCCGAAGTGCCCGACGTCGTGGACCTGCGTGACGACCATCGCGCCGGCAAGCCGGAGTTCAAGCTGACCGTGGACCGGCAGAAAGCGGCCCTCATGGGCATGAACACCCAGTGGATCGGCAACTTCGTCAAGATGCTCATCAACGGCCGGCGCATCGGCGGCTACGACGAGGGCACGGAAGAGCGCGACATCGTGGTGCGGCTGCCGGCGGCCCTGCGCAACGACCCGACGGTGCTGGAGTCCATCCTGATCTCCGACATCATGGGCAACCCCGTGCCCCTTTCCACGGTGGCGCGCTTTGACTATGTGGGCGGCGCGGGCTCCCTGCGGCGCAAGGAATCGCGGCGCATCATCACGGTGTCCAGCGGCGTCACGGCGGGCACGGACGAAAACGTGGTGCGCGCCGAAGTGCTCAAGCGCCTGGAACAGGCCAGGGCCGGCGGCGTTTTCCCCGCGGGCACCCAGTTCAGGTTCACAGGCGAGAGTGAGGACCAGGCCGAGGCCGCCACGTTCCTGATGCAGGCCTTCGTCGTGGCCCTGCTTCTGATCGGAATGATCCTCGTGGCCCAGTTCAACAGCGCCCTCCAGACCACCATCGTGATGACCAGCGTGATCATGTCCTTCATCGGCGTGAATCTGTCACTGATCATGCACTCGCAGAAGTTCGGCATCATCATGACGGGCATCGGTGTGGTCAGCCTCGCGGGCGTGGTGGTCAACAATGCCATCGTGCTGATCGACTTCATCAACATCAAGATTGCCGAGGGCATGGACGTCAAGGAGGCCTGCGTCGAGGCCGGCAAGACACGCATGCGGCCCGTGCTGCTCACGGCCGTGACCACCATGCTGGGACTGCTGCCCATGGTGCTGGGCATCTCCTTTGACTTCTTCACGTTCTCGTGGATCTTCGGCGGCGACTCCGTGGCCTGGTGGAAGCCCATGGCCACGGCGGTGAGCTGGGGCCTGGCCGTTGCCACGTTTCTTACCACGCTCTACGTGCCCACGCTGTATCTGATGACCTATCGCGCCAGCCTGCTGTTCCAGCGCATCTTTGCCCGCTTTGTGCAGGGCGAGGAGACGCCCGTCGTGCAGCAGGTCGCCGCCGCAGAGGTCAATGGCAAGGAACTGGAAGACGCCTACCAGGCGGCGACGGAGGTCAACCAGCGCTGAACAGGTCGCGGCAGGGGCCGCCCTCCCGGGTGGAAAGTGCGGCCCCGGGCCGCATGTTCAAGAGCCCGGGAGTGCCCCCCTCCGACTCAGCGCGGTCAACGCTTGATGTCGCTCTGGGAACGTGAGACTTCCTTGCCGTTGGCGGTGATCTTCTTGCCGTCGAACTGCAGCAGCACGACGTTCAGTTCGCCTTTGTCGTTGGTCAGGTAAAGCAGCGTCCCGGTCAAGGTGAACTCGATGCGCCAGGTGCCGTCTTCGGTCTTGTTGTCATCCGAAGCCGTGCCGCCGATGACATCGCTGTTCTTGACGCCGCCCGAGGACTCATACTTGTAGATCCAGCGGTAGGTGTTGTCCGAGCCGAAGTGCATCCAGATGTTGGTGGTTGCGTCCCACCAGTTGCCGGGCTGGTTGCCCTTGGACGACCGGTAATTGAAGTAGTGCAGGCAGTAGCCCTTGAGCCCCTCGTTCCACTGCTTGCGCATCTCCGCGTCGTTGGGCCTGGCGAACTGCAGCGAATCGGCCACGGACTGCACCAGCGACTTCACCCTGGCCTCGGCCTGCCGGGGCCCGATGAAGCTGACCACCACGCCGTTCTTCGAGGGGCCGACCAGGGCCAGACTGTGGGCCACATAGGCCGCACTGGTGTAGCGCATGGACGCCCTGGAACCTTCGATCTTCGGCGCGCCGTCGGGGTCCATCACCAGCCCCTCTTCCAGCGAACTCAGGTCCTGTTTGCCGGCCAGCAGCGCGGCCGCTTCCTGGATGCTGTTGACGCCCGTCTGCGCCATGACCAGCCCGACCCCCTGCTGGTCCGTAGGGCGAAAGATGAAGTAGTTCACGCCGGCCGTGGCCCCGCCGACGCAGCCCTCCGGTATCTTGAGCGAGATGCCGAGCAGTTCGACCTTCAGGCGCGTGCCCGCGGCATACTGGGTGTCAAAGGCACAGTCCTGTCCTTCAAGTTTGGCCACTTCACGGATGTCGCTCTTGAACTCCGGCTCGGGCTTGCTCTCCGGCGTGGGTCCGGGTCTGGCCGGCTCAGCGGGCCGTTCGTTGGCGGATTTCAGCGAACTGGCCCGTTTCGTGACGGGCAGGCCTTCCAGCCTCAGGTCCATGCCGGCCAGCGCCAGACGCAGCGTCGCCACGCCCTCTTGACGGGTCAATACCAGCAGGCCGCCCATCAGACCGATTTCGATGCGCCAGGTGCCCGTCTGTTCCTGGCTCTGCCCGTTGACGCTGGCCTTCATGTAATAGGTGGAATCCTTGAGCAGGTGCAGGTCCAGCGTCAGGTGGGTGGCTTCGTCCACGGCCGTCAGGTGCTGGCCCAGCACCTGCGCCTTCCATAACAGTTGCGCCTGGGCGCTCTGGGGATCTTCCATCTGCACGCTCTTTTCCAGGGCATCCGCAAACTTGCGCGCCGATTCCTTGTCGGCCTTGGTCGCGGCCGCGATGCAGGCCAGGCCGTTGCCCTTGGCCCCGCGCAGGGCAAAACCATAGCCCGCGCCCTCGCCCTCGTATTCCGCAAACGAGCGGTTGCCCTCGCTGCGGGCCTTGGCCGCGGGCTTGACGCTGACAGACGACTCCAGAAAGCCGAAGTCCACGCTGCTGTTGAGGTTCAGTTCAGACAATGTCGCGTCGAGGCCCGTTTGCAGCACAAGGCAGGCCACAACGGAGTCGGCCTCTGACCTGAACGTGACATTCCACGAATCGGCGTGAATCCTGGCCGTGCATCGGGGCGGTACCACGAAGCTCACGCCGATGGCCGCAGACTTCAGCCGCTGGCCGGCCTCGTAGGTCGTGTCGGCCGCCAGTTCCACGCTCTCCTGCACCACCTTGAGCTGGACATTATCCGCCGGCGCTTCCTGCGCCTGACCCGTCAGCGCGGCTACGGCCGCCAATATCGTCATCGTTCTCGCGAGCATGAAGCTCTCCCTGGGCCCAAACGCCAACAGCATAGCGGCAAGGCGGCGTTGGCATCGTGAAAATGCCGCTAATTGTCACAGCCGGCGGCGCGGCGCCGGTAGAATACAGCCCCCGATTCGCCCCGTCCCCGCGCCCATGCAAGCCGAGCAGGCCTATCTCTTTCGACACGCGATGTTGCGCGAGGTGGCCTATGAACTCTGGCTGCCGTCGGATCGCTCGCGGCTGCACACCCTGGCCCTGGACGTGCTCGAGCAGGTCTTCGCCGCAGACCTCGGGCGCGTCGCCGGCGAACTCGCCGAGCACTGCCATCGCGCCCAACAGGACATGGACCCGGCCCAGGACCCGCAGGCCCTCGAGGACCTGCGTCGCCGCGAGGTGAGCCACCTGCGCCTGGCACGCCAACTGGCCCACAGCCGCGTGCAGGATGACCTCGCCCAGCTCTACACCGAGCGGCTGCTGGCCTCGCCTCTGATTGAAAGAGCCGAAGCTTTCGAGTTTGAACTGTTCTTGATCGAGCAGCACCAGTCGAGGGGGCGCTTCAGCGAGGCGCTTGCCGGCTGCGCCCGCGTCAGGGCGGCACCGGACTGCCCGCCCCACTCCCGCGTCAGGACCTGGGTCGCTGAAGGCCGCATTGCTGCCTTTTCGGGCCGACGCGACGACGCGGAGCGCCTGATGGAGACGGCAGCGTCTGAGGCCAGGGCCTTTGGCCTGCCTGACCTTGAAGCCCAGGCCACGTCATGGCTTGCCGGGTTCTATGAAGATTCGGGCCAGGCCCACCTCTGCGAGCCCATGCATCGCAAGGCCGCGGAGATCGCACAGTCGCCCGGCATGCGCCTGGCCGCGCTGGGAAATCTGGCCAATCACCTGCGGTCGACGGGCCGCCTCGATGTCGCCGTCGCCGTGCTCGAGGAAGTGCTCGCCGGCTTTGAGCGTTTGGGCGACGTCCGGGGCATGGGCGTGGCCTGCAACAACCTCGGCCGCACCTACTTCATGCTGGGTCGCCTCGAGGAGAGTGAAGCCGCCTACGCGCGCTCCCTGGAACTCATGCGGCCTGCAGGCCACAATCTTTCGTTTGCCTTCTCCCAGGGAAACATCGCCGAAGTCTGGCAGGCGCAAGGCCAGTTGGAACGCGCCCGAAAGGCCTTGACCCTCGCTATCGGGGTGTGCGACGAATACGCCTACACCATGCATGGCGCCGCCTTTCGCGCACGCCTCGCCGACCTGCTGCTGCTCCGGGGTGAGTCAGAGGCCGCGGCCGAAACCATGGATGACGCCCGCAGCCACTTCACCCTGGCCGGCGCCGAGCAATACATTGCCAGTTATTGCGATATCGTCCGTGTGAGGCTGGCCGCCGAACAGGCCTGCAAAAGCTGGCCCCCGGGCCCCCCCGCTTCGGCATGGCTGCCGGTCGTCCGGCAGTTGATTCAGGGCATGGTCCACGCCCTCTCCGCCCGGACGGCCGGCGATCTGGAGCTCCAGCGCAGCCTCGAGGCCGGCCAGGCCGTGCTTCACGAGTTGGAGGCCGCCGCAGCCGGCAGGCGGCCCGCCGTGCTGTGGCGCGGCCATCTTCCATCACAGTTGAGCCCGCAGTTGCGCAAAACCCTTCTGGAACAGGGCCGCGGTCAAGCCCAGACGGCGCGCCTGCTCGCCGCGCACCCCGCTCTGGATGCGGCCATGAAGGCGGATATCTGACCGGCGGCCACCCTCGGGGCAGTTCCTGTTGCGGCGTGGAGTTGTTCGGCAGTGAATGGCCTTGACTGCTCCCTGCGCCGTTCGATTTCTCGCAGTTGTTGTGGTGATGGCCGGGGTGCTTCGCATGGATCGCTCCACGGCGTCGCGGGGTGATGGTGCCCGTTGAATGAGAGCCTATCCGACAATGCCGGCGCATTTGCAGGTAATTCGGGCGCAGGCGAAGTGAAGTCAGGCTACCAAGTAGCCGGCTTGTGAAATGTTCCGTTGGCGTCCGTCAGCGGGTTGTTGAACTGGCTGGCACCCAAGACGCCTTGGCGAATCTGTTTCAGAAAAGTCGCTTCTTTCGCCAACGTGCGGCTGGCGCGCTGCTGTGGATTGAGCACGCCCACGACTTTCTTGAGTTCGCTCCTCACGATTCTGACTGCGCCGGCCAGGTCCGAGTCGTTGGAAATCACCACGGCCGCGTCAAACAGGTTGCGGTGTGCGTCGTGAACGAGGCTCACCGCAAGGTTCACGTCCGAACCCTTTTCTTCCGTTTTCAACACCTTGATGAACTTCGGCGTGCCGGTGGCCGGATTGGCAACGGGCATGGTGACGGTGTGGGTGAGGTAGTGGCCCAGCACGATTTCCGCATGGGGCAAAGTTCGAAGCGCGCGCAAGTACGTTTCGTGGCGTACCGGCTGCTGGGGATCGTTGGGCCGGGCAGATACCAAGGCAGTGAAATACTTGATCCTTGTGATCGTGTGGCCCGGCAGCATGAGTTTGCACAGTGCGTCCAAGTTGAGCCAACGGAACGGCAGGCCCTTGAGGCAACCTATACCGCTCCCCTGGGGATTGAAGCCACCCTTAAGAGCGCCTTCAATGGTGCCGGGAGGTGGAATCATGGCAGGCGAAATACCCAAGGATGTGCCG
>QEVF01000037.1 GCA_003576915.1 Planctomycetota bacterium
GCCGATTCTTGTGCCCGCGCATCGCTGCTCCCTCCGTCGGATGCACGTGCTACGTTTTTCCCAGGGAGAACACGACGACTATTTCAACAGCCTGCTAGGTGCGCCGCGAGCGCCTCGCAAACCAGCCGTGACGCCTCCTCGCCGCGCGCAAGGCCGCCGACGCCGTCGGCTACACCCACAACGTGGATTGGGACGCCTTGAACGTGGCGCGTGTGAGCGAGGACGCTGTCTTGCTGCGCGTCCCGGTGTCCGAGTTCGGTGCGGCAGATCAGGTTCACAAGTGCTCCTGGCTGAAACTTGGACTGCTTGCGCATCTGCGCGCGACGTAAACGGTCGGCTACCGCGGCTTTTTCTGAAAATCCTTTCTGGCGTACTCGGTCCGGGGCTCACGGTGCTTTCACTTGAGTTAAGCGGTTGAGGACTACTGGTTTTTCAGGAATTCTGGCGAGCAGTGAGGGTTGTTTGATGACTTCATAGAAGCTGATAACGGTGATGCGGGATTCGTTGGCGAACTGCTTTCGTAACGCATCGCGAGCGCGGCTGGTTTCGGCGACGATTACGTACTTCGCGATCTGGTCTCCGGCTTCTTCAAGCACGCGCGCGTTCTCTTTCTCCCAACGCTTATTGACATTGGATGCGAATTCGACGCAGATCGACTTGCCGTCTTGGAGCCTTGCAAGGATGTCCACGCGCTTGAGTTTTGGGCCGATTAAGCCCTCAAGTTCGACGCTGATAACTTCCGGTGTTGCGCGGAGCAATTCGCCCAACATGTGTTGGTAGTAGCGCGTGGTGTGTTTGCCGCGCGTGCGCGCGAAGCTGTCCGGTGATTCCAGTTTGAGCGTTGTTCTGGCGTGGTCGGTGACGATGGCGAGGCGGATGGTCTTTCCATTCCTGCCGGTAACAGCAACGTCCTCGGCGTGGATGAACCCTTGAGCGCGTGCGCGCCGAAGCAGCGCTTCCTTTTCAGCTCCTCCTTTGACGCCAGCCGCGCTGAAGTGGACTTCGTGGCCCTCCCACCAGAGTTCATTGGCGCTATTGGTGAACGCGCGGACGCGCCGGTCCAACTCCGCCATCGGAGTCGTTTGCGCGGTGGGCTCGGCTTGTTGGACCGTGCCGTCTTGTGGGACGTGGCGTTCGAGCCAGTCGCGCGTGCGTTGTCGGCGTTCAGGCTCTTCGTAGTTTCCCTCACGAAGGAGGGGTACGCGAATGAGCGTGGGTTGGCAGTAGGCTGCGAAGGGTTGCCTGGCGATGGCTCTGCCGAGCTCTCCGCGCTGCAATTCCTGAGTCATGTCGTCTTTGAACGATAGCCCCATGGCGGCCATGCTCATGGTCAGGTCGCGCTGGTTGGTCTGCGGACCCACGAGAACGAATGTCTGGACGTTGCCCAGTACGTCGTTGCTTAAGGCACCGATGTTTTGCGGCGCAAGAAGAAACGAAAATCCGGCGTGCCTGCTGACGCGAATCAACCTGTGCACGGCGCCATCATTCACCATGGCTTCTTGCAGGTCGTCGAGCGCGACGAGGACTTTGAGTTCGGGAATGCTGGCCTTGGTGAACTGTTGCCTCAGCCACAACTGGCCGAGAAGAAGCTCTATTACGAAAGCCGCGTCTTCTGGAGAGTAACTGCTCGTTTCGATGACAAGGTTGGTTGTTTGCAAGAGTTCGTGAACGGTGATGCCGCGGCGCGCGTCGAGCACGCCGAGGCCGTTGAGCCCGAAGTTTTTCAGCGTCAGCGTGAGACTTTCTTCGTGCTGGCTTTTGCCGCCCATGCGCGCGCGGTAAGCCCGGGTGTCGAAGAATTTGAGAATGTCGTGGTAGCCCGGCCATTCGCGGTCTTGTGCGGGCGTGTCTGGAGAGAGCGTCTTGAAATCGTCGAGCAGGAGTTCGATTCCTCGATGCAAAACGAGCAAGGCGTCGTGGCGGGAAAACCTTTGGCCGAAGGCCGTGCAAAACCAGTGAATGGTCTTGTTCATCTCTTCGGCAACTGTGGCAATTGGCGCGGCGGCGTCCACGTAAGTGGGCTTGGTTGGACAGAGGCGCAACTCCTCGAGCTGGACAACTTTGAAGTAGTCCCGTAGTTCTGCGGGAATGCGTTTTCTGAAGCTTGCGTTGCGCGCGAATACAAGTACGCGGCAGAACAGCAAGGCTTGCAGAACGATGTAGGCGAGGAGGTTGGTTTTGCCCGAGCCCACCGGGCCGGCGATGATCGAGTTTATCGAGGGCGTGTTTTGGATTTCGCCTGTTCTTCGCAGTTCAATGCGGTAAGGAACGCCTGTGCGTGTTTCCGCGCCAAGAGTGATGGTGCCGCGTTCGATGCCATCGTGCGCGCCGGGGTGGTAGTGCGGGTCTCCCGCGCGTTTACGCGCTTCACTTTCGCGAACGAGGTCCTGGTAGTAGAGGCGCAGGTCGTTGTCGTCTTTGGTGTGGCGCAGGTAGCCCTCAAAAGGCGCCGTGAGCTTTCGGTCTTTGCCGGCCGCGCAGGCGTAGAAACGTTTTTCGAGTTCTTCCCAGGACCAAACCGACATGGGCGACTCACTGAAAAGTGCGGAACCACGCGTGCCAGAAGCCGCGCGCGATCAAGAAGCCAAGCTTGAATGAAAGGCCAACGAGGGTCAGTGAGAGTTCTATGCCTCGCACGAACAGGCACCATGCGCAATGCTTTTTGGCTGAGAACAAAAACTGCCAAGAGTGGTGCGCGCACAGCACGCGGTTGCACCGCGAACAGAAGTTCGCCCGCTCCTTCGTCATCGGCCCGCAGTACGCGAGCTGTTTCTTTTTGCGGAACCTGCAGCACCAGTACGCGATGTCTTCCGTCTTGTTGACGCGGCTGCCGTCCGGAAGCGCCATGGCGGTGGCGTGCTCCATGGTTTCGAACTCGCCGCCGTCGTTGAAGCGCGTGATCTTTGTGTTTGCCAGTTCAATCTCGATGTCGGCAAAAGCGAGGTGCCGCATTGATAGGTGTTCAGTGCGCGCGCGAACACTCAGCGGTTCATGCTTGCCGGATTGCGTGCCCGAAGGTTGCAGGAATGCGAGCTGTTGTGCGAGGGTTGCAACGTCAACCTTGACGCCGGCCGCTTCAGGGTCTGCCCGAGGCTCGGCTGCGGTCTTGGCTGAAGGAGTTGGCGTGGCGTCAGGCATCATCCGCCTCCGCGTCAATAACCCGACGCGAGCCGCCGGACTGCCAGGGCCGCATGAGCTTGAACCACGCGGCAAACATGAAGAGCGCGGTCGCCCAGGTGACCAACTCCTTGACCTGTTTGTCGCGTGCCGTGGGCTCGAAATGAACCTGCGTCCACAGCCAGGCAAGAAAGACTGCGGCCAACGTTACAAGGCCGGTGGCGAGAATGGCCCGCGAACGCATGCGCGCGTTGGACCGCCAGCGCAGCGCCCAAAGCCATGACAAGCCAATCAGCACCACGGCAACGATGGACAGGTCGCGATAAAACGTCGCGTACACCTCAAAACCCAAGCGCAACTCAACAGGAAAAATGACGTCGTGGCGAAACCACAACCAAACCACCGTCACCACCGTCAAACCAAGCACGACCAACGCCAGGCAACCCCGCCCTGACGCAGGCGACGTCTCGCGCACAACTCGAACCCGCTCAACCGGCACCGCCGACACGGGCTCAGCCACCGCTTCGCGCCTGCCTCCATCACCGCGCGCCTCGCGCGCAACTCCGCGACCCTCACCCATGACAAAGACCTCCACAAGACATGGAGATCAACGGGCGCGAAGACACTGGTTTTCGAGAAATACTGCGCGAGTGAAAAGTAAGTTGGTTGGCGCGTTGCCTTATCTCGCGTAAGATCCGGTCGCGTGGACACATTTGCTCAGCGTCGACAGTGCCCTGCAATTGTCGCTGGCGGATTGGCGCTTGGAGAATTCGCGATGCAACTGCTGCTCCAACTTGTGTACGTGTTGTTTGCGCAGCGCTTTGTGCTGGTCGCCGAGAATCTTGCGCTGCGCCAGCAGTTGATGGTCCTGCGACGCCAGCAACCGAATCGGCCAAGGCTGAAGCGATGGGACCGCGTGTTCTGGGCTTGGCTGTCGCGCGCATGGAGCGGCTGGCGCGACGCGCTGGTCATCGTGAAGCCGGAGACAGTGATCGGCTGGCAGCGTGCGGGATTTCGCCTGTTCTGGCGCTGGAAGAGCCGGGCGAGGGGAGGCCGACCAGCGGTACCCGATGAAGTACAACGCCTGATCCGCGAGATGAGCGCGGCTAACCGCTTCTGGGGCGCGCCGCGGATCCAGGGTGAACTGGCGAAGCTGGGAATCGACGTAGCTCGGTCAAGCGTGGCGAAATACATGACGAGGCCGGAGCGTCGTAGAAGAACTTCAAACGGCCAGTCGTGGCGGACGTTCTTACGAAACCATTTACGCGAGACAGTCGCGGTCGATTTCGTAACCGTTGCGACGGTTGGGTTTCGCGTATTTTATGTGTTCGTCGTGCTTTCGTTAGCTCGTCGTAAGATTGTGCACTTCAACGTAACGCGAAATCCCTCCGCCGAGTGGACGGCGCGGCAGATCACTGAAGCTTTTCCCTGGGACAACGTGCCGCGCTATGTGCAGCGGGATCGCGACGGCATTTACGGCAAAGAGTTCGTCAAGCAGGTGCAGGCGATGGGCATCGATGAACTGGTCAGCGCGCCGCGCTCGCCTTGGCAGAACGGATATGTGGAACGCGTGATCGGCTCAATTCGCCGAGAGTGCCTTGACCACGTGATCGTATTCAACGAAGGCCACCTGCGGGAACGGCTACAAGAGTACGTCGCGTACTACGACTCCAGCCGAACGCACTTGGGGCTCGACGGCGACTGTCCGGAACACCGCGAGGTCGAGCCACCGTCGGAAGGCCGCGTGATCGCCATGCCTGTGCTTGGCGGACTGCATCATCGTTATCGACGACGAGCCGCGTAACCTGCTGGCGCACCGTTCATGCAAGCCGCGCAAGCGAGTGAGGCACCTTTGCTTTTCCATTGTCGAGTTGCCGATTTCGACACGTTCGATCACTTGTGTTGGTCGGTGTCCGAGCAGTGCATTCAATGCGAACATGGCGAGTCATCACTGCTTGTGAAGTCCGAAGCCGTCAGTTTGGCGTTTTCGGTAAGGACAACCGTTCACGACGACGGCTGGCAGACTCCCGACTCGCCTCGAGGGTCCCCTGGGCGTTGCTTGCGGAGGACGCCGAAGCTTTGCTCCGCGGCGGCCTCACGATCCTGTCGTGCCGCCATCCATGGAGCTGCCATGGCGCCGATTCATGCAGCAGCAGTTTCCGGGGAGCGGCGCACCAAAACGCAAGCCGCCTCCGGCTTGGCTTCGGAGGCGGCTTTGAAGCTGGTACCTCGTCTAGGACTCGAACCTAGGACCCGCTGATTAAGAGTCAGCTGCTCTACCAACTGAGCTAACGAGGCAATGCGGCTTGTGCCGCCGCGCTCTCGCGCGAGGGCGGAAAGGTAAAAGAACGGCCAGCCTTGTCAAGGGCCCGCCGTGACGGTCGTTGCGCGCCGCAAGGCGGACCGCTAGCGTGCAGACATGCGCATTGCAATTCTCAGCCGTTCGCGCTTCATCTTCTCGACGCGCCGGCTCATCGAGGCCGCCAAGACCCGGGGCCACGATGTCACCGTCGTGAACACACTGGCCTGTGCTCTTGGCATGGTGGGACGGGACTTCTCACTGCTCCACCATGGCGAACCCCTGCCCACGCCCGACGTGGTCCTGCCCCGCATCGGCACCAGCATCACCGATTACGGCATCGCGGTGGTCAAGCAGTTCGAACTCATGGGCGTGCCGGTGCTCAACAGCGAACGCGCCATCTCTCTCTCTCGCGACAAGCTGCAGGCCGCGCAGTTCATGGCAAGCCAGGGCTTGGCAACTCCCCCCACCGTGGCCCTGCGGGATCCCACGGGCCTGGAGGCCCTCGTGGAACAACTGGGCGGCCCTCCGGTCATTGTCAAACCAGTCCGCGGCACCCAGGGCGTGGGCGTCATGCTGATGGAGAGCGTGGAGAGCATCAGGGCCATCTCTGAAACCATGTGGGGCCTGGGCCAGAATTTCGTGATGCAGAAGTTCATATCGGAGGCCCGCGGGCGCGACATCCGAGCCTTTGTCGTTGGTGGCCGCGTCGTGGCCGCCATGCGGCGCACCAGCCAGCGAGGCGAATTCAGGGCCAACATCCACCGAGGCGGCAAGGGCCAGCGCCTCAGCCTGTCCCGCCCTTATTCGCGCCTGGCCGTTCGGGCGGCCACGCTTATGGGTCTGGAAGTGGCCGGGGTGGACATGCTGGAGACTCGCAGGGGGCCCTTGGTGCTTGAAGTCAACAGCAGCCCCGGTCTTGAGGGCATCGAACGGTACACCGGCACCAACGTCGCTTCCGCCATCATCCGCCGTGCGGAAGCCCTTGCGCGCCGCCGTTCATAAAATCTTCACATGGGCCAAGGGCGACTGCTGTTGCAACGGCGACGCATGTCATTAACATCTGTGGCCCGGGCCAAATGCCGGAAGTTGTTACCAGTTCGAGGCTTGGAACACGTAACACCTTGGCCGGACTTCCGGTACCGGGTGTGAGTACCCCAACGCATGATTGAGGCGCGCGGCATCACGAAGTACTACGGCACCTTCAAGGCCCTGGACGAGGTGAATTTCCAGGTCGCCAAGGGTGAGGTTCTGGGCTTCCTGGGTCCCAACGGGGCAGGCAAGTCCACGACGATGAAGGTTCTCACGACCTTTATCAGCGCCAGCGAAGGCACTGCCACGGTCGACGGATTTGACGTACATGCCCAGCCAGCCGAAGTCCGCAAGCGCCTTGGCTATCTGCCGGAAACCCCTCCCCTGTATATGGACATGAGCGTCGAGGAATACCTGCGGTTTGTGGGCCGGGCGCGGGGGCTCAGCGGCAACGCACTCAACGATCGCGTCAGGCAGGTGGTGGGCGACACGGGATTGACGGCCAAACTGAAGAGTCCCATCGTTGAGCTTTCCAAGGGGTACAAGCAGCGAACGGGCATTGCCCAGGCCCTGATTCACGATCCACCGGTGCTTGTGCTGGATGAGCCCACCAGCGGCCTTGACCCCAGCCAGATCATCGAGATCCGCAAACTGGTCGAGCGACTGCGAGAGAACAAGGCCATCATCTTCTCCACCCACATTCTGCAGGAAGCGGCGGCCGTCAGCTCGCGCATGGTCATCATCAACGGCGGTCGCAAGATCGCCGACGGCAACGCCGAGCAACTGGCATCGCTGGCCTCGGGCAGCGCCCGCATAAATCTGCTCGTGCTGGGGCACTTCGCCGGCCTGGCCCAGGCCCTGCTTTCGGTCCCCGGTGTTCAGGATGTCCGGGCCATGCCGGCCTCCGATGGTTTTGCCCGCTTCAACATCTCGGCCAAGGCGGGCGGCAAGGCCCTGCGGGATACCTGCGTCGATCTGGGAAGGCTGGTCGTCAAGTGCGGCCTGCACGTCGCCGAGCTCGCCCCGGAATCGCAGACACTGGAAGATGTCTTTCTGCGTCTTCTTCAGAAGGGGCCGCGTGACAGCCAGCAGCCGGACCGTTTGCGGCAGGACTACCTCAAGGCAGACGCGCCGGCAGCCGGCGCGAATTCGACGGAACTCGGCCTGCCCAGCGAACTGGTGCAGGAAGCCATGGAAAAGCGCAAGCAGGCCAGCGCGGAAGCCCAAAAGCGCGCCTCGGACGCCACTTTGCCCAAGATTGTCCCCAAGTCCGATCTCAAGCCGGTGACGGATGAAGGAGGACAATCGTGAGCGCGATCTACCGGCGTGAATTGGGCGCGTTTTTCGGAAGCCTGGTGGGCTTTGGCATCATCGGCGCCTTCGTCGTGATCATGATGCTGCTGAGCGTACTTCTGGACCCCATGGGCGGAGGCGGAGACTGGTTCAAGCGCGGCGAGCTGTCCATGCGCACGTTCTTCGGCATTTTTCCCTGGGTCGCCGCCGTTGTGCTGCCGGCCGTCAGCATGAAGCTGTGGTCGGAAGATCGCCGCCAGGCCACCTTCGAGCTGCTCATGACGCTGCCCGTCCCCACCTGGCAGGTGGCGGTGGGCAAGTACCTTGCGGCCGTCACGTTCTTCGCGGCCATGCTGGGGGCAACGCTGGCCTTTCCGTTCATGCTGATCCGGTTTGGCACGCCGGACTGGGGACCTGTGTTTGGAGGCTACCTGGCCTGCTTTATCCTTGGCTCGGCGTTCATTGCTGTCGGGGCCTTTGTTTCGGGCCTTTCCGACAATCAGGCCCTTTCCTTCTTCCTTTCGATGCTGCTCTGTCTCGGCATCGTCGGGATGGGCGAACTGCGTCCCCTGGTCGGAGAGATCGCCCGCACCGCCCCCCTGGCGGCGCTGGTGCATGCGCTCAGCCTTCCACTGCTGGCGCTGGCGTTTCTGGCGGCGGCCGTGGGCCGTGATCGCGCCCTGGGCTCGACGGCCGTGGTCCTCGGACTGGCAGCCAACGCGGGCGCATATCTCTGGTCTGCCGATTCCATGAGCAAGGAGCAATTCGGAGCCATGCAGGCCGTGGCACAGCACGTGGTTGCCGGCTTCTCGCAGGCCTCCGTACTGGAACACTTCAAGGAAATCGAGCGCGGCATCGTAAACACCAACGGACTGGTCTTCTTTGCTTCCATCGTGGTGTTGTTTGTGGTCTTGAACGTGATGAGCCTGGAGTCGCGTCGCTATGGTTAACCGCAAGCGCAACTACACGCTCTTTCTGTTCCTGTATGCGGCGCTGCTGGTGCTGGCCCTGGGCACGTTCAATTATCTGGGCATGGAGTATCGCCTGAGGCTGGACCTGACGGCGGACCGCCGCTTCACGCTGTCGGAAGGCACCCGGGCCTTGCTCGACAAGCTGCCCGATCCGGTTCAGATCACGTATTACGTGAGCGCTGAGCCGCCGCCCTCGCGCGTGAATCTCGAGCGCGACGTGCGGGACAAACTTGAGGAACTCGCCACCGCAAGCGCGGGCAAACTCAGCTACACGGTGGTGCGCATTCCGCAATCGGAGATCGCCGCCAAGGCCGAAGATCTCAAGAAGGACGAGATCTCCATGACCCAGGACGTCCAGACCACGGGCGAGGACGAGTCCAAGGCGGCCATCGGAATCTCCGGTTACTTCTCAAGCCTGCTGGTGCGCTACGGCGGCCAGAAGACGGCCATCAACGGCGTCATCAATGTGGTGACCTCCGACGACGCTTCGGCCCAGCACCGCGTGGAGTCCATCGAGTTCGACGTCATGTTCGCCGTGCTCAAGCTCAAGTCGCGCCAGACCAAGCCCCCGCTCAAGCAGTTGCTGCGCAACATGAAGAACCCCCTGCAGATCAACTACTACCGCAGCGAACAGATGCCGGCCTCCTACCCTGAAGTCGGCAGCAACATCGAAAAGGCCATCGAGCGGCTGCGCGAACTGGGGGGCGACAAGGTAAGCGCCTCCACCCAGACCATCCCCTGGGGCACCCCCGCGCGGCTGCCGTTTGTGGAAACCTCGGAGCCAACCGTTGACCCGACGCAGGCCAAGTCATCCGCCCCGCCCATGCCCGGCCCCGACGGGGACAAGGATGCCGCCGGCGAGTCTTCAGAAAAGCCGGCCGGCACGCCGCCGGGCGAAGGCGTCGACCCCGAGAAGCAGCCCCGAGGCGTCACCCCCCCGGGAGAAGCGCCGCCGCCTGAAGGCACCCCGACGCCCGACAAGCCGGCCCGGCGCGGACCGCGCTTCTATTACACGCACGTTGAGTTGATTTCCGGCGGCATCATGACCGTGGTGTCCGACTTCTCGACGGAGCGCGGAGTGGATGCCATCGTCAACCGCCTCGAGCAGGATCTCTGGACGCTGCTGCAGCCGCGGGCGGTGCTCGGTGTCATTGCCCCCGAGGGGCAGAACCCCATGCGTGCCGGGGCTTCATCCTATTCCGAAGTGTCCCAGTACATCACGGGCGCCCTTCAATACGTGGGACGCGAGATCAACCTCAAGCAGAGCAAGAGCATCCCCAACGATGTGGCCGTGCTGATCGTGTTCGAGCCCCACCTGCTCTCGGAGCGCGAGCTGTACGAGATTGACCGCTATCTCTGCAGCGGCGGCAACGTGGTCATGCTCTATCAGGGCTACTCGGCTGATATGCGCATCGGCCGCCTGGACACCGGGGAAATCTCTCTGAGGCCCAGTGAAGTCAAGCCCCACTTTCGCGAATGGGCCAAACGCCTGGGCATCACCTTCGGCCCTGACCTGCTGATTCAGCCCGGCGGCTACTTCATGCAGACCGTGAGCGGGTTTGGCCGCCAGAGCCAGAAGCAACCCGTAAGCCTGCCCCTGGCCGCCAACGTCGGCCCCGAAGACACCGACCAGGGCAGTGTCTTCTCACGCGCGCTCTCCGGCATGCCTTTGCCGTTTCCCGTCGAACTCAACCTCGACGAAACACGGCTTTCTGAACTCAAGCTTCAGCGGCAGGACATCATCCGCCTTTCAGGCAACATCTACCGCTTCCTGTTCGAAGACAAGAACATGCCCCGCGTGCCTCGCCTGGGCCTGACGCTGGAAAGCCGCGCCGAACGCGAAGACGACGCGGACAAGACGCCGGGCAAGGACGTGCGCCTCCAGCGTCTGGGACGCCAGCCTCTCATTGCCGCCTCGCTCAGCGGCACCTTCGAAAGCTACTGGGCCGGCAAGGACAAACTCGTGCCGCGCTGGGAGGGTGAACCCGCAGACAACAAGGACGTCGGAGGTCAGCCGGTGCCGGAACTGAAGGTGCGACCGGGCCGTCTGATCGTCACTTCCGTGGCGGCTTCCTTCAACTCGGATTACTTTGAAAGCTGGCAGGAGAAGGACATCCGGCCGATCCTGTCGGGCGGCATCGCGTTTTACCGCAACGTGGCCGAAGCCGGCATCTATGGCGAAGAGTTGATCAGCCTGCGCGCCAAAACCGGGGCCGCCCCCCGTATCACGGGCGGCGTAACCCAGGCCGACCGGCTGACCTGGTTCGTGATCTGCCTCGGAGGTGCGCCCGCCGTTCTCATGCTCGCAGGCTTCCTCCGCGGCGCCTACCGCGCCAAGGCACGCGAGGAATATCGCCTCAAGATTGAGGGCACGGACAACCCATGAGCGAAACGAGCGAAAAGCCACGCACGCCCGCCCTGACGCCTGACGAGGTGATTGCTGCGCAGCGCTCTCGCCAGCTCACGATCATCTCCGTCGTCCTGTTGTTGCTGGCGGGGGCCGTCGCCGCCCATCGCTTCACCGCCCCCCGGGAATTGCCGTCCGGCACGGTTGACGTCGCCAGGTTCAACGCCGACGACATCATGGGCATCGAGATTTCCTCCGCCCAGGGCGAAAAGCTCAAGCTCAGCCGTGACGGTACGGCGTGGCGCGTGGTCAACCGCTTCAACGCCCTGGCCGACGCCGAGGAGCCCGGCATCCTGCTCAAGAAGATCGCAGGCGCAAAACGGCTGGCGCGCCCCGTGACCGAAGATGCCCAGCGTTTCTACCTTTACCAGCTGAGCGACGAACTGGCGGCGCACGTCATCTTGACGGACAAGACCGGCAAGGAAGTCGTCCACCTGCTTGTGGGCAAGGGTGACAATGCGTCTTCCGACTACATCCGCTATGCGGGCAAGGAAGGACCGGCCGGCATCTTTGAGCTGGTGGACTTCGGCGGCAGTTTCGACACCATCAGGGCACGCCTGAAGCTGGACGAGGAAAACCGGCCCCAGCCGCGCGAGTGGCTCCAGTTGGACTCCTTCAAGACCCTGCCGCGGGATTTTGAGGCCACCCGCATCCTGATCCGCGATCAGGATGCGGAGATCGAACTCCAAAGCGCCCCCGACCCCCGCAACGCAGGCAAGCGCATCTGGAACATGGTCCGTCCCCAGGCCGAGTTCGGCAACTTTTCGGCGGTCACCGGCGCGCTGGAGGCCATCAAGAACCTGCGCGGCTATGACGTGGCGGGCCGCCCCAGCCCCCAGGGGACGGAGCTGGGTCTGGCGGACCCCAAGCGCTATGTCGAGGTCCGTTACAACACGCTCGGCGAGGGTTCAAGGCAGGAAACTTTGCGGCTTGATTTCGGAACCAGGAAGGGCTCCGAGGTAGCTGTCTGGGTCACGGGTGAAAGCCGGGGCGAGTTCATCTGGTGGGTGAACGATGGCGTGCTGGCCCGTGTTTTCCGGGCCGCCGAGGAGTTCACAGATGTCGCGCCGTTGCCGCCCCCCGGCCCCGCCGTCGTTCAGGAGTGCAGGGTTCAGCACATCCTGATCAGTTGGAACGGCCAGGGAGTGACGCTCAAGCAGCCGCGCACCAAGAAGCAGGCCCGGCAACTTGCTGAAGATGTGCTCGCCAAGGCCCGGGCGGAGGGTTCAGACTGGAAGGCCCTGCAGAAGGAACATAATGAGGATTCCGTGGACCCCCACGCCAGCTTCGCCATCCACCCCGGCGCCAATCTCGTTCCCGAGTTCATCACCATGGGTCAAAGCCTGAAAGTCGGTGAGTTTGGCCTGGTGGAGTCCACTTACGGCTACCACATCATCAAGCGCACGGAGTAGCCATGAGCACGCTGATCGAGACACCTTCGCTGTTCAAGCGCATCTTCATGAATCCGATTGCCGTGCGCGAACTGCGAGTCGCCTGCCGGGGATGGAAGTTGATGGTCATCCTCACGGCCTATCTGCTGGTGCAAGGCGCCATCTTCGCCATCTGGATATCAACGCAGTACGACAATCTGCGCGGCACTTACAGCAATCCAACAAGCATCGGCGCGGGCCTTTTCATCACGATGTCCATCGTGCTTGTGTGTGTGGTCATGCTGGTGTTTCCGGCCTTCTCAAGCACGGCCATTGCGGCGGAGCACGAGCGAAAATCCTTTGACCTGCTGATGCTTACCCCGCTGTCGCCATGGGAAATCGCGCTGGGCAAGTTCATCGCCGCCGGCGTGCAGGCCTCGGTCTTTCTGGTGGCCACGATTCCGTTGTTTGCGCTGGCCAATATCTTCGGCGGAATTGATCCGGCCGTGTTCTTCATGACGTTGTGGATACTCATCCTGCTCAGCCTTCTGATCGGCTTCATCGGGGTGTACGCCTCGAGCCTGGTCACCCGTGCCATTCCGGCGGTGCTGGTGACCTACATGTTTGCCATCGCTCTGGGCGTCGTGCTGATCATCGTGTTTTCCACTCTGATGTTCGCGGCGGCCAATCCTTCCGTACGCATGATGTTCCCCATCGTGTCGATGTTCGTGGATCCCACGGTGACGGAGGGAATCTACTACGCGTGCGCCTTTGGCGTGACGACCGCTGTCTATTGCGCCTACTTCTTCCTTTCGACCACCAACCGCCTCAAGCCCCTGTCGCACAACAAGAGCACGTCCATGCGGCTCTACTGGACGGCGGCCATGGTGGTCATGCCCGGGCTTTTCGGCGCCTACTTCCTGGCCACGCGCCTTCCAAGCGACAACCATGCCGTAGGCACCTTGCTGATTTCCGCCGTGTACATCGGCCTGGCCCTTCTTGTCCCTGCCGTCACCTTCCCGGCCGAGCCGGCCATTGCCTCGAGGCGCGTGCGCAAGGAAATGGAGAAGCTGCCGCAACCGCTGCTGGCCGCCGGCGGCAGCATGTTCTGGCCTGGCGGGGCGAGAGGGGCGGCTCACACCGCATTTCTCGCGGCCCTTGGCCTGGGGCTCATGTTTGTGGTGGGCAGCCTTTGCTACAGCCGGCTCAACTCAAAGCTCGAAGACCCCACCCAGGCGATAGCCCGGGCCGCCGAACTCGCCCGCGACGCCGGCAGCTACAACATCGCGACGGGACCCGTGGTAGGGCCCGCTCCGGCCGGCGCTCCTGCGGCCGCCGCCATCAAGGCGATGCTGGGAGCCTCCTCAGAACGCGAAATCGTGGAGCGATATCACCGTGAAGAAAGCACGGGCTATCTGTTCCTGCTGCTTGCCCTGGGCGCGTCAGTGCTGGTGGTTTCACAGGTGACCTGGCGCGTGTCGCTCAGCGGGCTTTCGAAGTCGGTCTCCGGCATTCTCGCGGCGCTGATTATCGGCGCCTGGCTTGTAGTGCCCCTGGTCATGGAAGGCGTCCTGAGCCGAACCGTTAACCAGGAGCAGCAGACGATCGCCCAGTTCTCGCCCGTTCATGGGGCGGTCAACGGCTGGATGTGGGGCAAGTCCAGCGGGTACAAGTCGATCACACTGCCCGGTTCCGCGGAGTATGCGCGCCATGAGCAGAGGGAAATTGGCTTCAAGTGGCGCTGGATCACTTTCATGGGCACGGCGATGATCGCCGGCTCGGGCCTGCTCCTCAGCAATGCTTTGAGCCATCGCAAAGTAGTCAGACTCGTGGCGCAGGCTTCGAGCCGGGGCCAGTCCGATTCCATGCCGGTGGCCTACAACCCAAGCGCCGCGCCGACGATGCAGGCTTCGGCCCCGTGGAGCGCGGCGCCCTCGCCAGCCGCGGGGACGGCCCCTCCGCCTTCGACGCCGACGACCTGATGCGCTCTTGCCATGGGCTATTGTCCCGGCCCGTCCCGCAGTCGCAGCTCCAGCTGGTCGCCGGACATGAACACCTCGTAGACATCACCTTCCTTCACGTCGTTCGAAGGTTTGGCC
The DNA here is from genome assembly GCA_003576915.1 of Planctomycetota bacterium. GTDB lineage: Bacteria > Planctomycetota > UBA8742 > UBA2392 > UBA2392 > UBA2392. The sequence goes on from QEVF01000037.1 coordinate 14,589, forward strand.
TGCCATTTCAGGCTGGGTCCCAGAAACATCGCGCCTCCCACGCCGCCGGGCTTTGGACGAATGCTCAGATCGCGCACAAAGGGCGCGACCGCCGTCGTGGCCTCGGTCCCGCCCAGGCTGATGTACTGGTAGAAACCCTTTTCTCCCAGGAACTGCCAGCCCCAGCGCCAATCAAACACCTCGACGGCCAGCTCAAATCGACGCCCCGCCGTGAACACGGGCACGTTGAATTCGCGCCTCCGCTGGCCCGCGGCGTCCACCGGATAGAACAGCAGCGTCAACTGACCGTTGGCGGCGTCAATGCGTCCGACTTCGATCTCGGCGATTTTCTGGCGTGACGGGGGCTGCACGGCAAACCCCCCGAGATGAACCGACAACACCAGGCCCTCCAGGGCCAGCCAGATGACGATGCCGCCCAGTCCCAGCAGGCTGAAGTCGATGATCGGGGCCAGGCGCGACGTCTCAACGTCGTCGCGCTTGCGCGTCTTGAGCCAATACCACACGCGCTGGGCCACAAACGCCACCAGAAACACGCCCAGAACACCGGCGATAACGACAAACACCTTGAGCCGGAAACTCGGGTCGGACTCCACGTTTGCTCCTGCCGCGTCGCGCCGATTATGGCGAAGGGACGCCCGGGAACAAGCCGCCTACTTCGGAGCCAGCGCCTGAATCATGGCGTTGAGAAACACTCTGCGGATGGCGTCATAGCCGCGCTGGTTGGGGTCCTCGAGGTTCACGTAGTACCAGTAGGTCGGGTCTTCGGGACAGTAATGGGGGTTATCGCGATCACGGCAGTGGATGCCGTGGCCCAGCATGACGCCATGGACGTCCACCAGGTGAACGTGGTCATGGCGCTCAGCCACGCGCAAAATGGCGTTATTGAAGCCGTCAAAGACGGGGCGGCCGTCCTGCCAGGCCGGAAGCCAGAAAACCGGGCCGGCGTTCTCGATGTCCGACTCACCGTCAGTTGGGTCGTAAATCGTGGCCAGAAACACCGCGCAGCCGCCGGGGAACCGCTCGCTCAGCGCCCCCATCATGCGGTCCAGCCTCGCTTCAAATCGTTCGATCCAGGGCTTGGCGGTTGCATAGTCGGCCCCGTACATCGCCCCCTCCCTGGGAGCGCGCTTGCCGTAGCTGTGAATCAGATCGATGCCTCCGGTGGTCATGCACACGAGGCCGAAGGTGTCACGTTTGAAATAGGGCAAGGACTGCACGACGCGCTCGTGGTCCAGTGAGTTGGTGGAGTTCTGGGCCATGCGCATGACGGAGAGCTCCGGTATCACCCGACGCAGCTCCCGACCGCGCATTTCAGGGTAGATGTCGTCGCGGTTCCTCTGAATCAGCTCGAAGTAGCCCAGACCCTCGCCGGCTCCGAACCCGGTGCTGACGCTGTCTCCAACAGAAATCAGTACGACTCTTTTGTCGAACCAGGGCTTCTCAAATGGCGCCGCGGGCACTTCGGGGCCCGCCGGTCCCTGGCCCATGGACGCGGGAACTCTTGCTCCCCACCAGACCAGAAGCAGGAACGAAACGCACCCTCCCACGACGTTGGGTCGAAGCTCATACCAGCGCGGCGCGGACTTCTGACTCGCCCGGGCACGAGCGCGCACCCGCCAGTAGCCGTAGGCGACCCACGCAGCCACACCCAGGGCCATGGCCAGCGCCGCGAAGTCCAGTGGCTGCATGCTGCGGTTGACCCTGAGCGCGGCTGAGAGGGCGAAAGCCAGAAGAAGCACGACCAGAATCGCGGACGCAATCATGGCGACCCTCAGGGGGAGAGTGCCGGGGGGGCGTCGCACATTATATCATGCCCTTATGATATGGCAAATCGGAGCGTGAGGTGCAACCCCAAGGGGGCGCTACAGACCGGCGGCGGCGTGTACGGCGCAGAGTTCCAGCAATTCGGCCAGCCGGTTGGCATAGCCCCATTCGTTGTCATACCAGGCGATGAGCCGGACCAGGCGCCCCTGGCTGTGCGTCAGCAGGCTGTCGAACACGCAGGAATGGGGATTGCCGACAACGTCCTGGCTGACAATGGGGTCTTCACAGTACTCGATGATGCGCGCAAACCGGCGCTCGGCCGACTCCCGTACGAACTCGTTGAGCGCCTCGGCCGAGGCATCGTCTCCGAGTTCCAACACCAGTTCGATGTTGCTGCCGTCAATCACCGGAACGCGCTGGGCCATGCCGACAATACGGCCTGCGAAATCCGGCATCACCTGCTCAAAAGCCAGAAGGCTCTCCGTGGTGGTGGGTACGATGTTGTGGGCCGCGGCGCGCCCCCTTCGCAGGTCGGACTCGTGGCCGCCGTCCACCAGATTCTGGCCGCTGGTGTAGGCGTGAACAGTCATCATGTAGCCGCGCTGAATGCGCCAGCGCGACGCCAGGGCCTTGATCAGGGGCGTGTAGCAGTGGGCCGTGCAGGACCCGGCGCTTATGATGCGGTCTTCGCGGCGCAGTTCGGCGTTGTTGACGCCCATGAGAATGGTGCGATCACACACTCCGGCCGGCAGCGGTTTTGAAACGATGATGCGTGCGGCCCCGGCGTCCAGCAGGGCCTGTAGCTGGGCGCGGGAATTGTTGCGGCCGCTGCTGTTGACGACGATGGATGCGTCAGCCCCGCGGATTTCCGCCTTGGTCAGCGTCTCCGCGTGGGTTACAGGAATGCGCCGCCCGCCCCAGATCAGCGCTTCGCCGTCCGTGGTGACCTCACTGAAAAAGCGGTTCATCACCGAATCGTACTTGAGCAGGTAGGCAAGCTGGGCCGCCGGAACCGGGTCATTGATGGCCGCGATTTCCAGGCTGACTGAGGTTGAGAGCAGGCGGAACAGCGCCCGTCCGATGCGTCCAAAACCATTGACCAGAATGCGTGTGCGGCGCTCTTCCATGCCTAGGCCAACTCCGCCAGACGGTCCTGGATGGCCTGCATTTCGTCATCCGTCATGGCCACACTTAGTATCTCAAAACGCTGCCTGTCCTTCTCGCGCCGCCCGGAAGTCTCGAGCATCATGAACTCGCCGCGGGCCGTACGCCGGGTGTTCTTGGACTTGAGCTGCTTCATCCGCACCAGGCCAAGGGCTGCCACATAGGCAAAGCGCGCGCGGTCTGCCGCGGAAAGCTCCTGGACCGAAGCTGCAGCCTCGGCCTCAGCGCCCGGCCTGCACTTATGGAACACGCTCCACAGGAAGTCCGGGTCAAAGATGGCGTGCTTCTTTTCCCGGCTGAACTGGCTCACCCAATGGGCTGCCACATTTCCCGGACCCTGGCGGTCCCAGCAGGAGCGGCAGATATCCACGCGGTCAAACACCCCGTCTTCACGGGGCCGCGACATCAGGCCCACGTGAAATTTCTCCCCGTCATCAAAGCGGCGGGAACAGACGGAACACTGGCGGCTGCTGCGCGAGATCTTGAAATCCATGGGGCTCTACTTCCTGCTGCGTTCCTCGAGGGCCTTGGCCTCGCCGAGAGTCTTCACCCGCTGGCCCGTGATGGCAAAGATGGCATTGACGGCGCCGTCCCTGTGGTCGGCGTCCTTCTCCCACAGCTTGATAATGGGTGCAAGGCCTTCCTTGGACCCGATCTTGCCCAGCGCGTCCATGCAGTACTCGTGGAACACGAACACGGCTGAAGCCGTCCCCTCCGGGTCGGGCACCAGCTTGCCGGAGTCATCCTTGCGATACTCCGTGATGTCCGTCTTCTCGATCTCCTCGGAGATCGCGCGCACACCCCGAACGTCCCGCAGCCGCCCCAGCAACTCAACGAAATAGCGCCGCGAGCGCCACGTCACCCCGCCGCGCGGGCCCTCCAGAAGCTCAGTGATCGCAGGACCTGCCGCGCGGCTTTCGTATATGGCCAGGGTCGCCACGACGTTCTTGTTGAAGTTGGGGTTGCCCGCATTGAAGAGCCACAGCACATCCAGCAAAGGCTGTATGACGTCAGGCCCTACACGCCAGAGCACAGTCTGCGCATTCTGGACCACGTCCTGGTTGTCGTGCCCCAGGCGCACGATCATGTTGGAAACCAGCATCTGCTGACCCTCGGCACCGAGGCCCAGCATGGAATCCGCAAACTGCAGCCAGCGCTCGGACTCAAGTTCGCGGCGCGATAGCGGCGCTGCCGTGTCGAAGTCGAAGATCATCGCATAGAGCCGGCCCTGGCGCACAAGCCATGAACGGCTGTCCGCGCTGTCCCAGTCCTTGGCCTGAAGGCGCTCACGGATGGCCTTGGGCCACATCATGTAGTCGCGGTAGGCCTGCTGTTCGCGGGTCAGGGGAACGGGACGCTCGGCGGCATCCAGCAGTTCAGGCGGCCAGTTCTTGGGACGCACCGCGGGCGGAACCACCTTGGAGCGGACGAACTGCCAGTCACGCGCATCGCGGGAGTCGAGGTCCGCCAGAAGCTTGGGCATGCGCACCCCGCGGAAGCGCAGGACCTCGGTATACCAAGCCCACTGCGCGCGCTGCAGCTCGGTCTGGTTCTCCTCCTTGATCGTGGGCTTTCCGGGTCCCGCCACGAAGGGCTCTTCATCGGAGCCATCTTCAGTGAACGTCGCGGGAGTGCCACTGCTTTCCCTGCCCCGCAACCCGGACTCCGGTTGGGAGGCACAACCGCACAGCGTCAGTACGAACAGGGCCAAGGCCAGATAAACGTGCTTCACGGCAACGGCTCCGGGGACTTCGGCAGGGTCTGCCAGTATCGGACATTCCCCGCCCTTGGCAAGGCAGGCCGTTACTTCCGTCTTGAGTCTGCTACCCCGGAGAAACGTCCCACGCCCCCCCAAAACGCGGAACTCACCCTTGCGGGCGGGGCAACCATGCGCAAGTGCCTAAAGGTACAACACTTGCTAGCATGCCCTTGGGCACGGAGGTTTCACATGCGCTCACTCTCCTACGTCGCGTCCCTCTGCATGGTGGCATGGGGCCTGCTTTTTCTCGCCGTCCATCCGGACGCCCAGGCCGCGAACTACGAATCCGTTGCCCGGGAGTACGACCGTACTGTAGATCGCCCTTCGCTCTTCAAACGCTGGCGCGGCATGTTGAAGCTCGCCGACACGCGCGACGAGCGCGCTTTGGCCACTCTCTCCAAGCGCTATGAGCGACCCGAGGATCCTTCCGAGGCGGTGGCGCATTTGATCGTGCATATCTGCGCCAGCCGATTTTCCGAAGCCAGGTTTGCCGGAGCCTTCGACGCCTGGACGCGGCGCAACGCCCAGGCCAGGGATGCCTGGCTGTGGTATCAGAACGCTCGAATTCAGGCCTCGGCCGCCGGCAGCGACGCCCTGGTTGCTGACGTGAAGAATTCCAAGCTCAATGTGTTCCTGCGCGCTGCGACGCTGGAGGCCCTGGCCTCCCGGGCGGACGCCTCTCTGCTTGCGCTCATTCCGGCGGTGCTGGACGACCTGCCGGCCAAGGGGCCTGAACGCGCCGTGCTGCTGGAGAGCTGCGCGGCGGCGCTGCTGTCGCACAGCGCCAAGCTGGGCAAGGATGAGTTCAAACCGGCGGCCGAACGTGTCATCCGGGAGCTGGACGACAAGAAGAATGACGAGCGGAGCAAGCTCGTGATCGCGCGCCTTATGAAGATACTGTTCAAGACGGACACCGTGGCGCTGGAGAGCGGTCCGTGGCTGGATCTGCTCAACAATATCCAGCCCAAGGCCCCTACCAAGCCTTCGCGGTACGCTGAGAAGAAGCCGCAGTTCCTGGGTATCGAGAGCACGGGCCGTCGCGTGGCCTATGTGATCGACCTTTCCGACTCCATGCTGATTCCGCTGACCCAGAAGGAAAAGGAAGACCTGAAAAAGCCCCTGACGCGCGGCCCGGGCGAAAAAAAGGACCCCGATGGAAACCCTCCCAAGAAGGAGGACCCCAAGGATTCGAAGTTCCCCGGCGAAAAAGACCTGCCCTGGGACAAGATCAACAATCGATTCGAGGCGGCCCGCGAGTTCCTGAAGCTTTCCCTGCGCGCACTCGACAAGGACATGTCCTTCGTGATTATCGGGTTTGGCCATGACGCCGAGGTGCTCACCGGCAAGGGCATCGTCCCCGCGAACAAGCAGAACATCGAAACCGCCATCAAGATACTCGACGAGATCAAGGCCGGGCCGGCCGACACCAACCGGCCCCACGGCACGCTCAAGGGCTTCACCAACCTGCACGGCGGCATGCTGCGCGCCTTCAGGGCCGTGACCGGCGGCCTCGTGCGCGGCGAGGAACACGTTGCCAGGGAAGCCTTTGAGCAAGGCGTCGACACTATATTCCTGCTCTCTGACGGCGCCCCGAGCTGGGAGGATTTCGCCCGCATCGACAAGCGAGACCCTGAAGACACGGCGGGCGACCCTGAAACCGGCGCACCGCTGGACACCACGGAAGAACTCATCTTCCACGGCACCTACGAGGGCGAACACCTGACGCAGGACATCGAACGCATGAATCTGCTGCGCAAGTGCGAGATCCACTGCATCGGACTGGGTGAAGCCAACTTCACCCTGCTGGAGCAGATTGCCCGCATCGGTCGCGGCAAAGTGCGCAAGATCGGGGCCGAGAAGTAGCCCCCGGCGGAGCTTTCGCCCCTCACACTGCCCCTTTGGCATGCGCACGTAACCGGCGGCGCTGCCACATGTTGCAGGCTAGGCCACGCTAACAACTTGACACGTCAACAGGCCCTTGCTGTGTTGGGGTCTTCGCCGAGTTCCGCGGCAGCGGAAGCGGGGGACCCAGGCAGCAGGGGCGAATCGCGCAAGCGTAGGGCCAACATTCTCTTCGGCCCGAGTCCGTCAGCTAACCCCGCAGGCGTTGAAGAGGATGCCCACCCGTGGCTTCCTCCGCTCTTGTTCGCGAACCCCGTTGGGGTTTGCACCCCCACGCCCGGACACCGGCCGGAACGTGGGCCTGTGGAGGCACGTATGTCGGCTCTTTCCGCGGTGGAGCATCGTGTAACGGCTATCGCGCGCCGGCTCAGCGCGCCGCAACTGGTATTCGTCGGGTTTCTCTCCTACGCGCTGCTCGGCTGGGCCTTGCTGTGCCCCGACCTGGCTTGCGGCGATCGCGCAACCGTCTTGGACAACCTGTTCACTGCGGTGTCAGCCATGTCGACCACGGGGCTTGCAACCGTGAGCGTCGGAGAGGACTACACGTGGTTTGGTCAGTTCGTGATTCTGGCCCTGGTTCAACTCGGCGGCATGGGCTACATGACCCTCTCGTCTTTTGTGATTCTGGCGAGAAAGCAACCCCTGGGACCATCGCGCGAAGGTGTGCTCAAGGCGCAATTCGCCCTTCCTTCCGAGTTCAACATCGGCCACTTCGTTTGGCAGGTAGCGGTGTTCACCTTCTGGATTGAGTGCCTTGGCACGTTCGTGCTGTATCTTGAGTTCCGGGCCGCGGGGCAGAGTCAGCCCCTTTGGCACGCAGTGTTTCACAGCGTTTCAGCGTTCTGCACCGCCGGATTCTCGCTCAACAACAACAGCCTGGAAGACTACGCGGCCAACCCGGCCATCAACATCACCATCGGCCTTCTGGGATACCTGGGAGCGGTCGGTTTCATCGTGCTTGCCGACGTCTGGTTCAGCCTGCGCAGCCGCGCCAGGCGTCTGACGTTCACGAGCAAGGTCATCCTGGCCACGACGGCGGGCATCTTCGTAGTCGCCACGCCGCTTCTGTATTGCTTTGACCCCCTGCTGGGTGAACTGCCCCCGGCGGAGCGACTGCTGACGGCTGCCTTTCAGGTCATGACGGCTTCCAGCACGACCGGCTTTAATACCGTTCCCATCTCCGGAATGGGCGGGGCCACGATCATGCTCATCACGCTGATCATGGTCGTCGGCGCGTCGCCCAGCGGTACGGGCGGAGGCGTAAAAACGACCAGCGTCTCCGCGCTGTTCGCCGTGGTGTGGTCTACCCTGCGCGGGCGCGCTGAAGTCAGCCTGATGGGGCGCGAGATTCCCCTTGAGCGCCTGCAGGCCGCGGCCACACAGTGCACCATGTACCTGGGCACGCTGGGGCTTGGGGTCTACGCCTTGGCGCTGGCAGAAGGCGCCTTGACGATCGAGCTGCTGTTCGAGTGCGTGTCGGCTCTGGGGACCGTGGGTCTGAGCATGGGCGCCACAGCGGCACTGGGGCCGACGGGGAAGCTCGTCGTGATCGGATTGATGTTCGTGGGCCGCGTCGGGCCTCTGACGGCAGGCCTGGCGCTGCTTCAGCGGCGCGGACTCGTGCCTGTGGAGGCGGCCCTGCCGCGTGGCGAACTGACGCTGTGATGTATGATGGACCCATGACCAGGCCCAAGGCACACCGGCGGCGCGCAAAGCGTCTGATTGTGTCGCTGCTTGTTGTGACGCTGCTCTGGCTTGCTCCCTCTGTGGCAGCGCTTTACCTGCTGGGTGCTGACGAAACCGGCGATGGTTCACGCGCCGACTGCATTTTCGTGCCCGGCATGGCCGTGTACGACGAACGTAAGCCTGGGCTTGGCCTGCAGGCGCGGCTTGAGCGCGCCCTGGCACTGTGGCAGGAAAGGCGCGCGCCGCTGATCGTGGTCAGTGGCGGAAGCAAGGGCGACTTCAACGAAAGCGAAGTCATGGCGCAATGGCTGCGGGCGCGCGGTGTGCCGAGCGAGGCGATCATCCAGGAGTCGCGCTCGCGCTCGACGCGCGAGAACGCCACCTTCAGTGCGCCGCTCATGCAGGCCCGGGGGATTCGCTCGGCACTGATCGTGAGCCAGTGGTTTCATCTGCCGCGCGTAAGGATTGCCCTGCGCGACGCCGGCATCGAAACTGTGAATGTCCCCTGCCAGGGCCCTCCGTGGCCGGCGGCACTGCCTCACGTTGCCCGCGAGTCACTGCTGATGCCCCTGCACGCGGCAGGCATTGATCGCTGGTTTGAGTGACCCGGGCGCCTGCGGCACGTGGGCTCGCTCACAGGTCAAACTCCGCTCCCAGGGTGAAGTAATGACCCTGTATGCGACCTCCATGGACGTACCAGTACCCGATGGTCAGCGCTCCGGGCAAAAGGGGTCGACCCAGGGAAACGCGGACTCCCAACTCGAGCACCAGCTCCGAGCCGGGACGCAAGCCGACGGCCAGCGCCGCGTGCACTTGCCCCTGCACAAGAATGAGTCCTCCGCCTGCATGGCCCTCGATGCGCAAAGCATCGAGGCTGGACAGACCGTCGCGCCGCGCTGCATCGTCCGTGCCCCTGGCGTGCATCCAACCGAGTGCGCCCCTCACAAACGCCGAGCCGGTATCGCAGCGCCACCACGGATAGACGTCTGAGGGAGTGACCGTGAAAGGGAATGTCCCGCCTTCGTTGAACTCACGCCCAAAGGTGTAGCACGCAAGTAAGCCCACTCGACATGGATTGGGACTCTGCCGCCACCCTTGATCGAAGAAACCAACGGCGCCCAGAGAGTGCCGAGCGTCGTGCCCCGGCTTGCCGGTCAGATGAGGCCAGGGCACACGAAACATGGCGCGCGCACAGGCCCATGTGAACCGATCAGAAACTCGCAGATCAGCGTCGAAATCCAACAACAGCGGTGGTCCATCATGGGCCGAAAACTGTGCTTGGGCCTTCTGCGGCTCAGCCGCGCTGCAACCTGTTGAAACGACGACCCACACGATCACACTGGCCAACACTCTGCTCATGGTCGCACACCCGCTCGCCCAGAAGGCCGAACAGTGCGCCTTCTGACTCGATTTGGCCGTTCGTGGCATCGGCCTCTGAGGCCGATGCGGCTGAATGGCCATCCCGGCCATGTTCAGACGCGGGACGCGCCCGGAACGCATCGACGGGACGGCGATGCCGCTCTCCATGCCAGGCCTGACAGCCTGCTGGCCCCGCCTCCATAGCCATGAATCGCTGATCTTGTTCAACAGGCGCGCTGCGGAGGCCTGCCCTCGGGCCAGCGGCTGCTCACAATTCTCTTCGGAACGTCTTCAGTTCCGGTCATGCCGCAGCGGAAACGGCATCCGCTACCGGTCTACTTCGCCCATCACGATGTCGATGGAGCCGATGATGGCCACGAGGTCCGCCACCAGCGAACCCTTGCTGATGTGGTCAAGGATCGAGATGTTGCAGTAGGCAGGACTGCGCACCTTGGTGCGCAGGCTCTTGGGGCTCTTGCCGTCGCTTATGATGTGGAACCCCAGCTCACCGCGGGGGTTTTCGACTGCCAGATAGACTTCGCCCGCCGGGGGCTTGAAGCCCAGAATCTGCTTGGCGATCTTCTGGTCGTTCACCGGCAGGTTGTTGGGGTTGTCAGCGCCACCGGGCAGGTCCTTGATGGCCTGGCGGATGATCTTCACGCTTTCCAGCATCTCCCACACGCGAACGTAGTAGCGGTTCCAGCAATCGCCTATCACGCCCTCTTCGCCCTTGGCCACAATCACGTCAAACTTGAAGCGGTCGTAGATTGAATACGGATTGTCGCGGCGGAGGTCGCGATCGACGCCCGAACCGCGCAGGCATGGGCCCGTCCAGCCCCACTGGATGGCAAGTTCCGCGGGAACCACGCCCACACCGCAGGTGCGCTCAAGGAACAGGCCGTTGCCGCTCAGAAGCTGGTTGTACTCGGGGACCTTCTTCTCGAACCAGTCGAGGAAGTTGAGAATCTTCGGAATCAGGTAGGGCGGGAAATCGCGCTTCACGCCCCCGATGCTGATGTAGTGGTAGTTCAGGCGCTGCCCGCACATATCCTCCAGGAGGCGCAGAATCATCTCGCGCTCCCGGAAGCAGTGCAAGAACGGCGTGATAGCCCCCACGTCAAGCCCGTAGGTGCCGACGCTCATCAAGTGCGACGCAATGCGGCTGAGTTCCGCCGCGATGATGCGCAAGTACTGGCCGCGCTCCGGCACTGATTCGCGCGCCCCCGCCAGCTCCTCCACCGCGAGGCAGTACCCCAGGTTGTTGCACATGGCCGCCAGGTAATCCATGCGGTCGGTGTAGGGCACGTACTGGATATACGTGACATTCTCGGCGATCTTTTCGGCGCAGCGGTGCAGGAAGCCGCAGTGGCTTTCGCTGGCCAGAACGATCTCACCGTCCGTACGCACCACGACCTTGAACACGCCGTGCGTGGACGGATGCTGCGGGCCCATATTGAGCAGCAGCTCTTCGGTTTTGATGTCCGCGGGAAGCGTCTTGTCAGCAAGTCCGGCCATGACTGTTTCCTGCCTCGAACGGCGGGACGTTACCAAGAAAGGGGGCCCCTGTCAGCAGGTTTGAACCGCCGGTCCAAATCCCGCCTACCTGGGCTTGTACAGGTCCTTCGTTGATTTCGGGCTCAACACCTGGAACACGCCTCCCCCCCAGTCCACCTTGACGATTTCCCTCGCCGCGCTGACCCAGATGGTCATGCGCCGGGTGTTCACCTTGCTGTTGCTCAGTTCGAACTTCCAGCAGGGCAACGACTTGCCCTCCCAGTCAATGGCGTCCTTGCCGCGGCAGGTGAGGGTTGTCTCGCCGTTGTCGGCAAAGCCGTTGGCTTCGTCGAGTTCCGACAGCTTGAGACTTGCGCCTTCCTTCAGCGGCAGCGTCGCCGCCAGCAGGAAGTCCATCAGCGTGCAGCTTGTATCGGTCAGGGGCAGGTCTACGGCCAGCATTTCGTCGCCCTTGCGCGCCGTGCCCACAAGACGACCCTCCTTGCGCGCGGCATCACCGATCAGCTTGCCGTCGGCGCTGTAGGAGGCCTTCAGCAGCCGGCGTCCACCGTCCACTTCCAGCAGACGCTGCTCCTCATAGGTGCCGCCGGAGAAGGCAAGTTTCATCTCCCAATCGAACTTCTGGCCTTGCTCGCCGTGCTCAACCACCAGGCGGGCGTAGCCCATGGCCGCCCCCTGACCGTCTTCCATGCGATACCAGTGCTCGCCGGCCCGGGCCGGCCCCCCCACCGGCTCGGGCTCTTTGGCCGGTCCGGGCTTGAGCGTGAGGTCGAAGTCGTAGGCTTTTTCTTCGGTCACTGTGACGCTCCATTCTTCGCTGCGCCATGGGAAGTCGGCCGTCAGCCACTCATCGGGGATAGGTTTTCCGGGATCATTGGCCAGAAACGTAATCTTGAACGTAGCCCCCTTGAAGGTCAGCGGCAGCAGGCCAAGTCCCTTCTCGCGCAGCGCCCTGCTCTCGAAGGGGTTGCGGAAGAAGGGGCCCATCTTGCCCCGCTCCGGCACCTCAATGGTGACCAGCGCCCGGGCTTCGGTGCAGGGGGTGCCGTCGTCGTACTTCAAGGTGCCCACGGCCACGGGAATGTCGTAGTCCAGCGCGATCTTCTGGCGCTTTTCGGCCGTCACGGTGATTTCCGCCAGAAGCAGAGATTGCTGCTCGGCGTAAACGTTGTAGCGCCCGGGGGCCAGGCCCGAGAAGCGCACCAGACCGTTGTCGTCGGTGTAGCCTGAAACTGTGAAAGCGGACCGCAGGTTGGCCAGCGACTTGTCGTCCAGGCGCGTGGCCTCAAGGCTGAGGTCCAGTTGGAAGATGGGCAAGGCCCGGTCCCGGGTCTGGGCCCTGAGGTCCACGACAATCTGGTCTTCCGTGAACAACTTCCAATCCAGAGTGCGGTTCTTGAGGTCTGCCATCTTCAGGCCATTGATGACGCGCAACGATGCGTTGTTGCCGCGCGGCCTGATAACGGCCGCGAAGTCCTCGGTATCCACGTTGAAGACGCGGAACTTGAACGTGCCCGCGGGCCAGGTGATGTCGTTGCCGTTTTCGTCTTCTTCGTCGGGCATCTCCCCGTCAGACGTCGTGTTGTTCAACTGGCGGAGGAAGGCGTTGGTGTAAAGGTCAATGCGCCCGGGCAGGCCCTTGCCATCGCGGGAGTCCGTGACCCGCCCCTGAATCACCGGGCCCAGGGACACCTCCAGATTGCGCTCCATGGAGGCGAAAAGCTCGACACGCCGATCGAGCCCGATGTAGTGGGGCCAATCGCGCACCGTGCGGTCCGCCCAGACGGCCCAGAGGCGATAGTATCCCGCGGGCACCTTGAAGGCATAGCGACCGTCGTCGTCGCAGCGCGTCTGAAGCGGGGCGTCAAACACCTGCATGGTGCCGTCCTGGCGTACGTCCAGGGGGGCCAGGTACACGTTGCCCAATTCGGCGGGCGTGCCCCGCCCTTTGATCGTGATGCGACCCTTGATCTCCACGGGCACGTTGGGGCGCACCTTGAGCTCCCAGACCTCTTCTCCTTCAAACTTCATCGAGGGCAGGGGCAACGTTGACCAGCTGTCGGGAATCACGTAGTCGCCGTAGGCAAAAACGCGCAGCTCCTTGACGCGCTTTCCCAGCACAATCCAGTACCGGCCCTTTTCGTCGCTCGCAAAATCCTGGGTCTGGTTGGTGTTGTCGTCGAACTTGGCCAGGGCCAGCATGCGAAAGCCGCCCAGCAGGCTACCGCTGCCCAGCATCGAAACCGTGCCCTGTATCCGCCGGGCATCGGCTTCCCCCTCCGCCGCAAACGAAGCGCGGCTGGGCAATGGCTTGCCGTCCTTCATGGGGCGCGGCTGGGAAGGCGGCGCCTCATCCGCCCCGACCTGCAGGGGCCCCAGAGCGAGCATGAGCCCTATCAGCGCCGCCATGAGCGCGCAGAAGATGCAGAAATGGGTCCGGAACGAGTGCATGGGGTCTCCCGCCGGTCAGGGGCAATCACTTGTAACGGAAACAGACACCCGCCGGACCGGAGATTTCACCTGCGGGCGCGAGCGCCCTCCATGGCGTTCTTGTCAAACTCGGCGTCGTACTCCACGGGATAGTCACCCGTAAAGCAGGCCGCGCAGAAGTTTCCGGGTTTGTCCATGGCCTTGAGCATGCCCTCCACACTGAGGTAGGCCAGGCTGTCAATCTCCAGGAACCTGCAAATGGCCTCGACGCTCCCCATCTGGTTGGCGATCAGCTCTTTGGGGTCCGGAAAGTCAATGCCGTAGAAACAGGGATGCCGCGTCGGCGGGCAGGAAATCCGCAGGTGAATCTCTTTCGCGCCGGCGTCGCGCAGGCGCCTGACGCGGCCCTTGCTTGTCGTGCCGCGGATGATGCTGTCATCAATGACCACGACGCGCCGTCCCTTGACGACGTCGCGCACGGCATTGAGCTTGATTTTGACGCCGATGTCGCGCTGGCCCTGGCTGGGCTGAATGAACGTGCGGCCCACATAGTGGTTACGGATGAAGCCCTGCTCCAGCGGAATGCCGCTTTGCTCCGAGTAACCCTGGGCCGCCGAGTTGCCGCTGTCCGGCACGGGCACCACGAGGTCGGCCTGGGCCGGCGCTTCCAGGGCCAGTTGCCGGCCAAAGGCCTTGCGCACCAGATGCACGTTCTGGTTGAAGACGCGGCTGTCAGGCCGCGCGAAGTACACGTGCTCGAAGATGCAGTGGCTGACGCGCTTGGACTCCGCATAGCGCGAGCGTGTAATCCCGCGCGCGTCAATGCGCACTATTTCGCCGGGCGCTACTTCACCCAGATATTCCGCGCCCAGCATGTCAAAGGCGCAGGTTTCGCTCGCCACCAGCGTCGCCGGCCCCAGCCTGGCCAGCACCAGGGGCCTGAAGCCGTTTTCGTCGCGGGCGGCAATGATGCCTTCCGGCGTGAGGAAAATGAAACAGAACGCTCCCTGAAGGCGGCGCAGTGCAGCCGCGATGGGGTCAGGCTGGGAGCGAATCTCCGGGCGCGCCAGCAGGTGCAGCACCACTTCGCTGTCGCTGGTCGTCTGGAAGATCGAGCCCTGCTCCTCCAGTTCGCGCCGAAGGCGCCAGCCGTTGGTCACGTTGCCGTTGTGGGCCACGCTGATCTGCCCGCCGGCATAGTCAATGGTGATGGGCTGGGCGTTTCGGATATTGCTTGAGCCCGCCGTCGAATAGCGCGTGTGGCCTATGGCGTGCCGGGACTTGAACTTGGCAAAAAACTCGTCGCGGAACACTTCGCCCACCAGCCCCATGCCCAGATAGCTCTTGATGCGGCCGTCCATCAGGCAGGCTATGCCTGCGCTCTCCTGCCCCCGGTGCTGCAGGGCATAGAGCCCGTAGTAGGCAAGCTCCACGGCGTTCTCATGGTCAAACACGCCGAAAATGCCACACGCTTCTTTGACCGAATCTTCGATGCTTGAGTTGGCTTGCGGGTCCACGTTCTTCCTTGTGGGCTGAAGGGGCAAGTTAACATCGCTGCGGCACGGCTTCCAGTGCGGCCGGACCGCCTTACCGCTACAAATTGCAGGGCGCAGGACCGTTGCTTCACGGGCGGCCTGGGGGAGAATCAACCTGGGGCGAGTGAAGCCTGGCAGGCCCATGAAACACGGCCTGCGGACGCAAGCCATGGATGGCTTGCCCATTTCAGCGGCTGAAAAGCCGCTTGAAGTGAAGGTCAGGCCAGTTTCACTTTGGCCCGACCGGGCTGAAAACGTGTCCGGATGCCACTTTTTCAGCAACCTGCCAGGAGTCAACATGGGCCAAACCTTTCGCGCTGTGCCGGCCTTTCTTGCCTGCGCCGTCTTGAGCCTCTGCAGTGGGTGTTCTTCGCTGGGCTCTTTCCAGCAACGGCCTGACGGCAGCGGCGGCTCCGTGCTTTACCTGTCGGATCATGGCCGGCCCCGCGCTGTGGCCCGCCTGGATTCTGACGGCGTGGTTCACCGCGACAGCCAGCTTTCGAACCTGGAGCGCGGCGGCGGCGGCCTGGCGATGGATGGCGTGGAAGACGCGGCCAAAGGTCATGGTGGCCATGGTCATCGCGAAGCCTGGGAGTGGCTGCTGTGCTTCACGATCATCTACCTGATCATCATCCTGATCGAGATGGCCATTGAGGCCGCCGAGGAAGACTAGCAGGCCGCTGAAATACGGCCTGCGGACGCAAGCCATGGATGGCTTGCGCATTTCAAGCGGCTGAAAAGCCTCTTGAAATGAAGGTCGGGCCAGATTCACTTCGGCCCGACCGGGCTGAAAAAGTGGCCGGATGCCACTTTTTCCGCAGCCTGCCAGGGGCCCGCGATTTGGGCGCTAAGGATCGGCTGGCCAAAGACAAACGCCCGGTGACCCGGGCGTTTGCTTTGACTTCTTTGAAGCTCAGGCTGCCTGCCTGCGACGGCGCAGGGCCAGAACCATGAGGCTGGCCAGTCCCGCCAGGAGATACCAGGGCGAGACGCCGCCTTCGACCGAGCAGCCGCCGC
>QEVF01000012.1 GCA_003576915.1 Planctomycetota bacterium
GTAAGCGAAGCGGTCCGGGTGCCGGGTCAATTCCCCCGAGCCAAAACAAAAGCGGACGAACCCAAAGGCTCGTCCGCTTGAATTCAGTGGCCGCGCACCCGCAGAATTCGCTTATGGCTGCTTCCTTTCGGACCTGACCAGGTTCACGACTATGCGCCGCGCGACCAGGTTCAATAATAGCCCCCTGCTCCGGACCGTCAAGGGCGCAAACGCGGCCGCCTCTCGCTCGTTCAACCTCGCAGGAGACTCCATGCGCCTTTTTCTGCTCGCCTTGCTGTGGGCCCCCGTCCTTTGCGCCCAGACCAGTCTGCCCCTTTCGGGCGCTGCGCCGGACACCCGCATCCGTACCTTCCTCTTCGAACTTGACCTCGGCGCCGTCGCCCAGCCTTACACCGTGACGGCGAACCTGAACACTTCCGCCCCCAGCGGCCTGACCGTGCGGCTCATCGACCTGCGGGGCTACTCGGCCGATGCCACGCCCGTTTCAAGCTTCGTCAATCAGCAGGTGGTTGCCGGGGCGGGCACGGCCAACTGCGCCCTCAGCGGCAACGCCTCGGGGCTGCGCTGCTTTGCCGTCGAAGTGCGGCCCACCGGCAGCGGCACCAGCGATTTCTCCGGCAGCTTCAACGCCACGGCGGGCGCGGCAACCCTGACGGCGCAGGATCAGGTGGTGGTGGGTTCCAGCACCCTGCAGCTTCAGGTGGGCAAGCTGGCCACCTGGTCGCGCGCTGTGGGCGGCGGGCAGACGCCCCAGGGTCTGGAGCTGAACTTCGGCGCCGTGAGCCAGACCGTGACCGTGCGCTTTGAGGCTCAGGGTACGGGGCTGTCCAAGATTGACGTGTACGACAACACGGGCGGCAGCGCCACGTTGCTGACGACCTTCAGCGCCTCGGGCGGCACCATTAACCAGACCACGGTATTGCTGCTGACGCACAGCGGCGTGGCCACCCTGCGCGTCAATACGCACTCGCCCTCGGGCGGCAACGTGACCTGGAGGCTGAGCGTGCCCTGCAGCGTGACTCTGGGCGTGCCGGGCAGCAACGACAGCAAGGTGGACGAGAGCGACAGTTGCACAGCCTCGACGCGGCCGGGCCCCTGGCTTGTCCTGGCTGTCCTGCCGGCGTTACTGGCGGCGCTGAGGCGGAGGCGCGCATGAACGCCTGGATCTGGCTGTTGCTGGCGGCCGCATGTGAGATTACCTGGGCCATTGCCCTGAAGAAGAGCGACAACTTCGCGCGCCACGGCTGGTCGGCGGCGGCCATCATTTTCATGCTCCTGAGCTTCGTGCTGCTGGCGCGGGCGATGAAGTCTCTGCCCGTGGGCACGGCCTATGCCGTATGGACGGGCCTGGGGGCCTTTGGCGCGGCCATCATCGGCATCGTCTGGCTGGGGGACTCGCGCGAAACGGGGCGCCTGGTCAGCCTGGCGCTGGTGTTGGCGGGCGTGGTGGGCCTGAAGTATTTCACGCCTGAGGCGCCGGCCAAATCCGACGAAGCCGGCCTCGAGAAATGAAACGGCCCCCTCGCGGGGGCCGAGAAGGCAGCGCTTCAATACTTGGGGCTGGTGGGGTCCACTTCGTCGCTCCAGCGCAGCATGCCGCCGATCATGTTTCTGACGCGGGGGAAACCCTTCTCCTGCAGGAACTTAGTGACGCTGCCCGAGCGTCCTCCGCTGCGACAGTAAACGACGATCTCCTCGTTCTTGTGGGCGAGCAGTTCCTGCCAGCGCTGGCCGATTTCGGGCGTGGGAATGAAGGCGTCATAGGGCAGCTTGCAGATGCCGAGTTCATTGGCGTTGCGCACGTCGAGCAGGAAGGGCTTGTCGCCCTTGTCCAGGCGCGCCTTGAGCTGGGCGGGAGTAATCTCGTCGGCCTTCTGGCCCTGGGTCGATGCCATGCGGGCTTTTTCGGCTTCCTCGTTGGCCTTGGGAATCCCGCAGAACTGATAATAGTCGATGAGCTGGTGGATGCTGCGCTGCGGCCCGCAGATGGGGCACTTGGCGTCCTTGCGGATCTTGAGCTCGCGCCACTTCATGGCCAGGGCGTCAAACACCAGCAGGCGGCCCTTGAGAGGCTCGCCGATGCGGAGCAGGACCTTGACCGTCTCAAGGGCCTGGATGCAGCCCACGACGCCGGGCAACACGCCGATCACCCCGCCTTCGGCGCATGAGGGGACCATGCCGGGCGGCGGAGGCTCGGGGTAAAGGCAGCGGTAGCAGGGTCCGTCCTGGTAGTTGAAGACGGTGGCCTGGCCGTCAAAGCGGAAGATGCTGGCATAGACGTTGGGCTTGCCCTCGAGCACGCAGGCGTCATTGACGAGGTAGCGGGTGGGGAAGTTGTCCGTGCCATCGGCCACGACATCGTACTGCCTGACGATGGCGCGGGCGTTTTCGCTGCTCAAGGCGACTTCGTGGATGTCCACCTTGAGGTGCGGGTTAAGGTCAAGAAGCCGCGCCTTGGCGCTGTCCACCTTGCGTTTGCCGACGCTGGAAGTGCCGTGGATGATCTGGCGCTGGAGGTTGGAGGAATCGACGACGTCAAAGTCAACGATGCCGATGCGCCCAACGCCAGCGGCCGCGAGATACATGGCCAGGGGCGAGCCCAGGCCGCCGGCTCCCACGCAGAGCACACTGGAGGCCTTGAGCCTCTGCTGCCCTTCAAGCCCCACCTCGGGCAGAATGATGTGGCGCGCATAGCGCTGAAGTTCGTCGTTGGAAAGGGTTACCTGGGCTGCCACCGCCATGTCTCGTCCTCGATTGGGCGCCATGCGCCGCCGGCTCTCCCGGGCCAATCTAGCGCCGTTTGCCGCTTTGTGTAGCGCGCGTTTCTCGTGCCCGAGTTTGCCTGCCGCTGCTGCGCCCACGCGTCCCCGGCGCGCTGGCGCTTCAACGGCCGGGTGATGGTGAATGCTGTCAGCAAGCGGGGTCTCAGACTTTATAGAAGCGGCGGCGCACGAACTTGTAGCCCTCCATCATCCAGAACAGGCTGACGGCGATGGCGAGCCATTGCAGCCACTCGTGTATCGACACCGGTTCAAGCTGCAGCACGTCCCTCAGTCCCGGCGTGAACATGGCGCCAATGTGTACCGCCTGGGCCGTAATGGTGCCGATGAGCAGGAAGCGGTTCTTGAACGGGTTGAGCCAGAGGCCTGAGCGCGTCTCGCTGCGGGAGTTGCCCACCTGCACGTTCTGGAACAGCACCAGCATCAATAGTGCCGCGTTGCGAGCTGCGCTCTCTGACCAGCCCGCCTGCAAGGTCCACCAGAACACGCCGACGGTCCAGGCGCCCATCCACAGGGCGCTGATGACGCAGCCCTCGATCATCCAGCGGTTGAAAATCGGCTCCTTGGGCGGGCGCGGCTTGCGCCTGAGTTCGCCTCCTTCGGCGGGCTCGAAGGCCAGCGCTACATCCTGGATGCCGTTGGTGACGATGTTCAGCCAAAGCATCTGCACGGCCGTGAACAGCATGGGCAGGCCCAGCACCAGCGCGCTGATGAAGGCGAAAATGGTGGCCATGCCCGTGGAGAACAGCATGAAGATCACCTTGCGCACGTTGGCGTACGCGACGCGCCCTTCCTCGATCCCCGCGACGATGGACGAAAAATTGTCGTCCACGAGAATCATGTCCGCCGTTTCGCGTGCGACATCCGTGCCGGCCTTGCCCATGGCCACGCCCACATGGGCGGCGCGAAGCGCCGGCGCATCGTTGGCGCCGTCGCCGGTTACGGCCACGAAGTGCCCCGCCTTCTGCAGTGCCTGCACGATTTCCAGTTTCTGGCTGGGCTCAACGCGGGCGAAAACGCGGGCCTTGGCCATCATGGCCACGCGCCTTGCGGCGTCCTGCTCGGCGCGCAGGGCCGGGCCGGTCACGACGGCGGACTCTTCCTGGGCCAGGCCCAGGTCTTTGGCAATTGCGAGCGCCGTCAGGGGGTGATCGCCCGTGACCATGGCGACTTCGATGCCGGCGCCGCGGCAGGCGGCAATGGCCTTTCTGGCGTCGGCGCGGGGCGGATCAATGGTGCCCACGAGGCCGAGAAAGGTCATTCCGCGCAGGTGGCCGGGGCCGAAGTCCTTGGCGTCTGCCAGTTCCGGGGCGCCTTCGGCCACGGCCAGCACGCGATAACCGGCGCGCGCAAGTTCATGGGCGGTGCCCTCAATGGCCGCGGCGTCCAGAGGCAAGTCCCCCTGCAGGCTGCCCATGGTCGCGCACATGGGCAGCAGTTTCTCCAGTGCGCCTTTGATGCAGCAGATCCTGGTGGAGCCGCTCTGGTGCAGGGTCGCAGCGTACTGGCGCTCACTTTCGAAGGGGATTTCAGCCAGCAGGGGGAAAGCCGCTTCCATGGCCGGCTTCGTTATGCCCAGCTTGTGGGCCAGGACCAGCAGGCTGACGTCCACGGCGTCGCCGTGGTGGGCCCAGTGGCCGTCGCGCCTTCCCAGAAAACCCTCGTTGCACAGGGTCACGGCGCGGGCCAGGCGCTCGGCAGCGGCGCGGGCCTTCAGGGCGTCAATGCCCGGCGGCAGCAGGAGCTCACCCTCGGGCGTCATGCCCTCGCCGCTGATTTCAAGGGGCGCGAGTCCGGGCAGGGCCAGGCGCTTGACGGTGAGCTGGTTGAGCGTGAGCGTGCCGGTTTTGTCGCTGGCAATGAAGGTGCATGAACCCAGGGCCTCCACGGCAATGAGCTTGCGCACGATCACATTGCGCCTGGCCATGCGCGAGGTGGCAATGGCCAGCGCAATGGTCAGGGCCACGGGCAGGCCCTCGGGAATCGCCGCCACGGCCAGGCCCACAGCGAGCAAGAAGACATCCTCCAGCGTGTGCCCGCGCGCCAGCGCCACGGCGGCCACCACCGCGCAGGCCACCGCCACAATCAGGGAAATCACCTGCGTGAAGCGCTCCATGCGCTGGAGCAGGGGGGGCTTGGCGAACTCGCGGCCGCTTACCAGGTTGGCAATGCCGCCCAGTTGCGTCCTGCGGCCCGTAGCCACGCACAGGCCCGTGCCGCGCCCGCGCGTGACCAGAGTGCCGGCAAAGGCCATGTTCAGGCGGTCGCCCAGTGCGGCCTGGGCCGGCGCGAGCGAGCCCGGGTTCTTGTCCACGGGCAGGCTTTCACCGGTAAGCAGGGATTCGTCGATCTCCAGGTTGTTGGCCGAAAGCAGGCGCAGGTCGGCGGGCACCTTGTTGCCCGTCTCGAGCAGCACGATGTCACCGGGCACGATGTCCGCGGCGTTGATTTCAAGGTCTTCACCCTCGCGCAGCACCAGGGCGTGGGCCACCGTCAGGCTCTTGAGCGAGGCGGCCTGGCGCTGGGCGTTGGCCTCCTGCACCGTGCCGATCACGGCGTTGAGCACCAGTACGCCGAAGATGAAGGCAGCATCCGTGAACTCGCCCAGCACGAGCGAAACGGCTCCGGCCAGCAGCAGCACGTAAATCAGCGGGCTCTTGAACTGGTGCAGGAAAAGCTGGGCGAGGGTGGGCGGCGTTGCTTCGGGCAGGGTATTGGGCCCGTGTTGCTGAAGGCGCAGCAGGGCCTCGGCGGGAGCAAGGCCATTGGGTGAACTTTGCAGCTCGGAAAGGGCAGCCTCGGCGCTTTGAGTATGGGGGTCCTTCATGGGGGCCCATTCAAGTGCCCAGCCTGTGCCGGCGCCAGCACAACCGTCCGGGCAACGGAATCTGCTGGACATTCATTCATGTCGTTATATATTGAGCGTATATAAGAGCGTTATGGAGAAGCCATGCCGCACGTATGCCTTGTTGCTCTCAGCGGAGTCCGTGTCGTCCATCCCCGCCTGCGCGAGCTGGGCCTGACTCTGCCGGGATTGCGCAAGCGGGCCCAGGCTCTGGCCGCCCTGCCGGCCCTGGGCCTGCTCACGTTGGCGGGGGCCACACCGGCCCCATGGACCTGCAGTTACCACGAGGCCCCCGGCGACGACGAAGCCCTGGCGCAGGAGATTGCCGCGCGCAGGCCTGTGCTGGTCGCGCTCAGCGCCCTCACGGCCTCCGTGGATGGCGCCTATGCCCTGAGCGGCCGCCTGCGTGCGCTGGGACTGCCCACGGTCCTGGGCGGACTGCACGCCAGCATGTGCCCCGACGAAGCCCTGCAGCACGTTGACGCCGTCTGTATCGGAGACGGCGAAGCGGCCTGGCCCGCCATCCTGGCCGATGCCCGGGCCGGCCGCCTGCAGCCCCGCTATCGAGCCCCGGCCGACCTGGCCCGGGCGCCCCTGCCGCGCTTTGACCTCGCCGCGGACAAGCCGCGCCCGCGCTTCACCCTGCAGACGGCGCGCGGCTGCCCCCTGGCCTGCGAGTTCTGCGGCGCGTCGAGGCTGCTGGGCGCTTTTCGCGAGAAGCCATTGGAACTGATCGAGCGCGAGCTGGATGCCATCTGCGCGCTGACGCGCCGGCCCGTGATTGAGCTGGCCGACGACAACACATGGGCGGGGAGCCGGGATCACGGTGCCTTGCTCAGGGCCCTGGGCCGGCGCGGCGTGCGCTGGTTCACCGAGGCTGACTGGCGCATCGGGCGCGACCCCCGCCTGGTGCGCCAGTTGGCCGAGGCCGGCTGTGTGCAGGTGCTCATGGGAGTGGAGTCGCCACGGATGGTGCCTTCGGGCATGGGGCCCAAGCAGGCTAACGTGAACGAGGTGCTGGACTCCATTGAGAATCTGCAGGACGCCGGAGTGGCCGTCAACGCCTGCTTCATCGCAGGCATGGACGGGGAAACGCCCCAGACTCTGGAGGAACTCGCGGATTTCATTCTGGCCTGCCCCGCCGCCGACGTTCAGGTTACCCTGCAGACACCCTTTCCCGGTACCGCCCTGCGCCGCCGCCTGCTGCGCGAGGGGCGACTGCTGCCCTGTGCCTGGAGCGCCTACACCCTCTTTGACGTCACCTTCGTGCCCGAACGGATGACGGTGGCAGAACTTGAGCGCGGATTTGAGGCGCTGGTTCGGGCCGTCTACTCGGCGCAGGCGCAGCAGGCGCGGGCCACAATCCGGCGTGAGGTGTCGCGCGAAACGGAGCTTCAGTCATGGGAATAGGCGACTGGCTGGGAGTCCTGCTGCTCAGACGCGGTGCCATTGAGCGGGCCCTTACGGCGCGCGGCCTTCTGGGCCTGGGCCTGCTCCTGGTGGCCTCGGCGGCGCTTGCCCGCGAGTACGATGCCGAGTTCATTCCCCATAACCCCGTGGTCCTGGCGTTGCCCTTTGTGGCTTCGGCGGCGGCCGCATTTCTGCTGTTTGTCGTGCTCTGGCTGGCGGCGGTGCGCAAGGGCTGGCCGGGGGCAGCCTTCAGAGAGGGGTTCTGGCCTGCCTTTGGCCGCTTTCTTGGCGTGTTCTGGCTTACGGCGCCCATGGCCTGGTTCTACGGCATACCCTTTGAGCGACTGCTGCCGCCACTGGCGGCGGCAGAGTCCAATCTGTGGGTCCTGGGGCTCGTGGCGCTGTGGCGCGTGGCCGTGATGGTGCGGGTGGCGCAGGTGATGTTCGGCTTCTCGATGTATCAGGCGCTGGTGCTGGTGCTGTTCTTTGGCGATTTCGCGGTACTGGGTGTGGTGTTCTTCGCGCCCTGGCCGGTCATGGAAATCATGGGCGGAGTGCGCGGCGACGTCGAAGAGCTGCTGTCGACGGTGCGGATCATGCTGGGCTTCTTTGGCGCGCTGGTGTTTCTGCTTCTGCTCGTTCCCTTTTTCACGACGCTGATTGCTCGGGGCGTGGCGGGTGAGTGCCGCGCGCCGCGCGCCATGGTGTTGCGCGAAGAGGTCCAAACGGCCGCGGGGCTCTGGGCCACGGCTCTGGCGGCTCTGCTGGCCTGGTCGGCGCTGCTGCCATTCACCCAACCGCCCCTGAAAGGAAGCGGGCGCCGGACAAGCCTTCTGGCCCAAAGTCCCAGCCCCGACAACGCCACGGGATGCGCGGGCGTCGGCGCCTCCGTTGCTGCCTCGGGCTCAGCAACGAGGTACCTGGGCCGCCAAGGCGGGCGGGGTGACTCTGAGTCCGCGCCGGCGCGGTGGAATCCGGTTCCTGCCCAACTTCGTTGGTGAACGAAACCGGCCGCGCGAGCGGCCGGATCGGGTGGGTCGTCTTCGAGCTTTGGTATTGATCGTGGCTAGCGATTACGGCGGCCCCTGTCGCGACCCTGACGTTCGGGCTTACCCTTGCGGCCCTTCTTGCCCTCGTCGCGGTGCTTTTTTCCGGGCTTGCCCTTATGGCCCTTCTTGCCCTCGCCGCGGTGCTTTTTGCCGGGTTTGCCTTTGTGGCCCTTCTTGCCTTCGCCGCGGTGCTTCTTGTCCTGCTGGCCACGGTGCTTGCGCGCATCTTTGCCCGCGTGCTTGCGACCGTCACGCTGGGCCTGCTTCTTCTCCGTGCCGGAGGGCCCGCGGCGGTCCTTTCCGGGCTTGGCGATCGTTTCCGCACATGGTTCAGGTGCCAGCGGCCCCGGGCCTTGTGCAAAAATGGGGGCGCAGAAAAGCAGGAGCGTCCCGAGGATGACTGCGATGCTCTTCATGATGTTCTCCGTTCAAGTTCCGCAAAAAGTGGGCCGGCGGCCCGGGACGCTACTTGCGCTCTTCGCGCTTCTTCCTGAATTCTTCGCGCAGGCGCTCGATCTCGGCCTTGCGCTCTTCCGGCGACATGTTCTTGAGGCGCTCGCGCAGCTCCGCCATCTTCTTGCGGGCTTCCTCGGCGCGCTCCTTGATCCGGGCCTTGGCGGCCTCCCGCTCCTCGGGAGTCAGGGACTCCCACTTCTGCTTCATCTCCTCCGCCTTCGCTTTCATCTCCTCACGGCGGGCCTTGAGCCTTTCCTTGAGCGCCTCTCTCTGCTCGGGCGTCATCTCGCGCCACACCTCCCGCAGCGCCCGGCGCATGTGCCGCATGCCGCGCCGTCCTTCGCGACCTTCCCGAGCACCCGGCTCGCCCTTGGGGGCCTCGCCGCGCGGCTGTGTTTCCTGCGCGAAGACCGGCGTGCCGAGCGCGCCGCACAGTGCCAGAATCAGAATGAGTGCTTTCATGGTTTCGCTCCCGCTTGTCCCCTGCCCACAAACAAAGAAACCCCGCGTCACGCGCGAGGTTTCGCGAAACCCAGCAAAAGCATAGGTGCTCGGGCCCCTAGCCGGCGTCCATGATTTCCGCCACTTCGCGCGCGATGTTCTGGAGGCCCACCCTGAAGCGTCCCCAGGAGTCCTTGCCCTCCATGCCCGCGTTGCGGCTGTTGCCCTCAAGCTTCCCCTTGTAGAGCACGCGTCCGCTCTTGATGTCCGTAAGCGTGACTTCCGCCGAGATGGTTCCGCTGCTACCCCATCCGCCGCGATCGGCCGCAAACACGTTGCATTCCACGCGCACGCCTTCCGTCGGCTTGTCGTCCAGCTTGAGGATGTCCACCTGCTTGCGCGACTCCTCCTTCAATTCCTGGCGAAAAGCGTCGGAAAGGACTTTGCGTTCTTTCTCCCATTCCTCGCCCGTGACTTCCCAGTCGGCGGGTGGCTTCCAGCTGAAGCTCACCGGCGCCACTTTGAAGACCTTGGCAGATGCCAGCGCGGGGTCGGGCGGCGTCTGCTCCAGCGCGCGGCTGTAGCCGGTGCAGCCGCCCAGGACCAGTATCAGACTCAGCAGGAGAATCACTCGCATGGCCTTGCTCCCTCTTGTTGGAGCCGCGTTGCGCAGACCCCGGGGGCCGTGGCGTCGCGGCGGGCTTCAAGCTCCGGTGCGTCACTCCAGGCCCAGCATGCGCGCCGCGTTGGCCGACGTGCGCCGGGCCACCTCTTCCAGCGGAAGGCCCCAAAGATCGGCGAGGCACTGCGCCGTCAGGCGCGTGTATGCCGGTTCGTTGCGCTTGCCGCGGTGCGGCATGGGCGCGAGGAACGGGCAGTCGGTTTCAAGCACGACATCGTCGGGCGTCAGGGCCCGGGCCGCCTCGCGCAGCGACTGGGCGTTCTTGAACGTCACCTGGCCGGCGAAGCTGACCAGGAATCCGAGTTCGCGCCAGCGCCTGGCCTCGAGGGCGCCGTCGCTGAAACAGTGGGCAAATCCTCTGTAGCCGCCGGGACAGACGCGGGTAATGACGCGCTCGACGTGGCGGAAGGCTTCGCGGCTGTGGATGCACACGGGTTTGTTCAGGGCCACGGCCAGTTCAAGCTGGCGCTCAAACGCCCGTTCCTGAACCTCAAGGGGCACGCCGGCCTTGACGGTGTCTATGCCCATCTCGCCCATGAGCACGCACTGCGGCTCGCGAAGCAGCGCCTCGAACTCGGCCAGGCAGGAGTCGTCCAGCAGCGCGGCATCGTAGGGGTGGCAACCCACGCTGGCGTAGACTTGGCCGGGGTACTTTCGCGCCAGCTCCAGCGCCTCGCGCCCGCCCTGGGGCTGCATGCCGATGCAGATGATCTTCTCGACGCCTGCGGCCCTGGCGCGGGCGAGCATGTCTTCGCGATCCGCATCAAAGGAGTCGAAGTTGATGTGGGCGTGGGTGTCCATCAGCATGCCCCCAAGCATGCCAGCAAAGGGGCCCCAAGGCCAGCTTGGCGCGGCCCTGAGCTTCGGCACTCGCAATTGCCTTGCAGCGTCCTATCCTTGGGTCATGGCCCGTGCCGTCCTGCTTGCGTTGATGCTGGCGCCCGCGCTGGGCGCGGCCTCGCTGCCGGAGTTTGACCTGGCAAGGGCCATGCCCTGGCGGCCGGCGCTGTTTGCGCAAGCTCGCGACACGCGGGGCTATCCCCATCCCGGCAATCCGCGCGGCGAGCCGCTGCCGGGGCGTCCTGCCATGCCGGGCCCCGGCCGCGACCCAAAGGCCAAGCCCGCTCCCGAACCGGAAAGTGCCAGGGTCGAAGTGCGGGAGGACCGCCGCGAGATCCGGGGCTGGTTTGGCCGGGGATTTGGGATTTCTGTTTACGGCGGGCTCTACCCCATCTTGCTGGGCGCGGGGGCTGGCCTTGAGCTGGCCATGCCGGTCCATGAGCAGGTGAGCCTCGTGGCGCGGGCCTCGCTTGCGGCAAGCCTTCAGTTCGAGGGCCAGATCTACGATTTTGGCGCGCGGGTCTACTTCGACCGGCGCGCGAATTTCTCATGGTACACGGACCTCACCTTTCGAGTCGCCTATGGCCGCGCCCTGGACACCTGGGGCAGCACACTGGACGAACCGGTGCGCACCTGGGGGCTGGGCGGCAATGCCGGCGCGGGCTTCGAGATCGGCAGCCGCCGCGTGCGGTTTTTTCTCGAGCTGACGATCAACGCGGTGGACTTTTTTGACGTCCGTGACGACCTGCTGCTGCACTGGGGCAGCAATTTCGGCCTGCGCCTCTACATAGGCTGACGGCAAACGCTTGCACCGCAAGGGCGCAAGCGCCTGCCCCCGCCTGGAAGGATCACTTGCGCAGTGCGGGCTGCAGGTCCAGGGGCGACGGCGCCGCCGGTTCATGTTCGATGCCGCCGGCGATCTCGTCGTAGATGGGCCGCTGCTCCGGCAGCTTCTCGACCGCCTCCTTGAGCGAGCCCATGCGGCTGAGCGCGAACCAGGCCAAAGGCGTCACCCCGCCGAGGAAGAACATCACGCCGCCGACGGCGCGCATCCACGTAAGGGTCTGAAACGTGCTGCCTTCAATGAAGGCCTGGCTGCGCGCATACACCATGCCGCCCTCCAGCACGGCCATGAACTGCAGGATTCCCGCCGGCAGCGTGTCCAGCACCACCATCAGGGCCAGGCCGATGTTCAAAGACCAGAATGACACGCGCACCAGCGGCGCATTCCAGCGCTCGGCCCTGATCATCAGGCGGCCGCAGAACAGCACGGCAGCGATCGAGAGGTTGCCGTAAACGCCCATGAGCGCGGCATGGCCGTGATTCACGGTGAGATAGGTGCCGTGTTCGTAGTAGTTGACGATGGGCAGGTTGATGATGAAACCGAACACGCCCGCGCCCATGAAGTTCCAGAAATTCACTGCCATGAGGAAGAGGAAGGCCTCGCTCAGGCCGAACTGCGCCAGGCCGCCCTTTTCTCCGCTTTCGCGCAGGGCGCTGCCGGGCAGGTTGCGGAACTTCCAGGCCTCCAGCGTCAGCAGAATCAGCGGGATGACCTGCATGGTGGAGAATACCGAGCCGATGGCCAGCATGGGCTCGGGCTTGGCGTTCCAATAGAAGTTGTGCGAGATACCCAGAAGGCCCGAGCCCAGAAAGAGAATGGTGGCAATGAACACCACGCGGTTGGCGGAATCGCGCGAGATCAGGCCCATCATGACCATGAAGTAGGCGATGATCACGGTGGTGAACACTTCAAAGAAGCACTCCGCCCACATGTGGATCACGCACCAGCGCCAGAAGTCGGCGATCACGAAGTTGGTGCGCGCCCCGGCAACAAAGCCGCTGCCGAAAAGCAGGGTGATCGTCAAGACGGCATACAGCATCCAGTTGGGCAGGGCAAAGGGCGAAGCCGCGCGCAGGGCCGGCCTGAGCCCGCGGAACATGATCAGGCACCACAGGCCCAGGGCGCCGAACAGTATCCACTGGAAGAGCTTGCCCAGCTCGACGAACTCCCAGCCCTGATTGCCCAGCCAGCGCCACCACTCGCCTAGCAGGCCGTGGGGGCCCAGGGCGCCGCCCACGAGCACGCCTGCCACCACCGTGGCCAGCAGGGCAAACAGCAGGTTGATCAGCCGAACCTGGCCCTTGGGCTCCAGGGGCGAGATACGGGTCAGCAGAAAAAGGGAGCCCGCAATCCAGCAGGTCGCGATCCAGAGCACGGCCAGTTGCACGTGCCAGCTACGTGTGATGGTGATGGGCAGCACGCGCGAGAAGTCGTAGCCGAAAAAGGTCGTAAACCCCACGAAGTCATGCACCGTGAAGATGCCCGCGACGATCTGGAGGAAGAACAGCAGCATGGCCACGGCGAAGAACTTGTAGGTTGCCCGCTGCGTGGCGGTGATCGCCTGGCTGTTGGCGCGCTCGTGGGTGGCCACGGGATCGCAGGTGTTGGGTTGCCAGCTTGCAGCCTGGCCCATGCGACCATGAACGTAGAGCACCAGACCGAACACGAAGATCAGGGCAAAGGTGCCCATCACGCTCCAGAACACGGTGCCTGCAGTGGGCCGGTTGCCGGCCAGCTCATCATAGGGCCAGTTGTGCGTGTAACTGGAATTGCCGCCCGGGCGCTCGGCGCCGCATACCCAGGCGCCCCAGAAGAAGAAGGCCGCAAGCTGTTTGAGCTCGGCCTCGTTCGTGATGTAGCCCGCGGGCTTGAAGCTCTCCGGACCCTGCTGCGTGAACTTGGCGACGTAGAACTTCTCGATGTCGGCATAGGCCTTGGCCTGCGCGGCATTGAGCGTCACGGACTTCGTGGCGCTGTCGTAGGCGTTCTCCTTGATCTCGCGTTGCACGCGCGGACCGATGCCCTCGCCCTTGAAGTCAGCGCCGGCCTTGAGCTCGGAGTCGTAGTGCGCCTTCATCGAGAGCGCGACCTGGCGCAGGGCTTCGGCCGTGAAATCCGGGCCGCGGGCGCCGCCGTCTCCGAACATGGTGCCGTACTGCATCAGCGCGTACTTCTGGAATACGGCCTGGCCGTCGAGGATGGTTTCGCGCGAGGCCAGAACCCGGCCCGTGGAGTCCTTGAAATCGGGTATGGGCGGGGCGTCGTCGTAGGTCTTCACGCCCATGTACATCATGCCCGCCGCGCCCAGCACCACGACCACGAGCAGGTACTTCCACCAGTCTTTGGGATGCATGGTCGCTCCTGCGTGCCTCGTGAGAGATGGTTCGTCGAAAGCCCGACAGCGCGGTCACGCCGCCAGGCAGGTTCCTGGTGCCCGGCCATGAGGGGCCGGGCAGTCAAACGCAGATCGTGGCTAAAACAGCCCCGCCACGGCTTTGGGCGTGTAGTCCGGGAAGAAGCCCTTGGGGACCTCGAACTTCATGTGCTGTGCCAACACCGTGGCGAATACGTCGCGATAGTCGGTCGTGACGGGTAGGTCGCGCTTCTGGTAGAGGTCCTTCTCTGCCAGACCGCTCCACTGGCCGTGGACCTTGCCGCCCTTGACCTTGCCGCCCAGCAGGAACGCGCAGCCGCCGTGGCCGTGGTCCGTGCCCTCGTTGCCGTTTTCCTTGCACGTGCGGCCGAACTCGGTCATCACATAGACCAGCGTGCTTTCCGCCCTGGGGCCGAGATCTTCAAGGAAGGCCGCCAGGTTATCGCCCAGTGTTTTGAGGCGCTGCGCCAGGGCGCCCTCGGCGCCGCCCTCATTGACGTGGTCATCCCAGCCGCCCACATCTACGCTGGCGACCTCCAGTCCCACGTTGGCGCGGATGCAGGCGGCAATGTCGCGCATGGCCCGGCCGAACTTGTCCACGCCGAAAGTCGCGCGCTTGCCCTCGATGGGCCGCTTCAGGATCTCCTTGTAGCGCTTGAGCGTCTCGACGGTGTCTTTGCCGGTCTGCGTGACGCTGTCTTCTTCACGGCGCTCACCCATCATGTCCTTGGGGGCGTCCTTCTTTTCGCCGCTCTTCTTCTCTCCTTCCTTCTTGTCGCCGTCCTTGTAGACGTCGTCAAAGAGGTCAATGAGCTTGCCGTCGTTGAGCACCTTGTCATCGGGCACCGCCAGCACCGGATACTCGCCGCGCAGGGAGCGCGGCAGCAGGCTTTGCATGGCCACCGCGCGCAGCCTGGAAGCGTCAATACCCGCGGCCTTGTTCGTGGCGCTGAGATAGCGGTTGAGCCAGCCGTCGCGCACCGTGCGCGAGCCCGGCGCGCCGTATTCCATGAAGTCCTGGGCGTCGAAGTGGCTGCGCGTGGTGTGCGGCGAGCCCGTGCACACGAGTGGGGCAAAGCGCGCGGCATCAAAGTGCGGTTTGAGCGCCCCCAGCGAGGGGTGCAGGCCGAACTGTTTGTCGAGCTTGATGACGGGAGCACCATCGCCGCCGGCTTCGGGGGCGATGGCGATACTGGGCCGCAATTCGTAGTAGCGGCTGTCGGCAAAGGGCACAACGATGTTCAGGGCGTCGGCGCCGCCGCGCAGGTAAATGACCACCAGGCTGCGCGTGGCCGCGGCGGCCTCCTGCGCAAAGAGTCCGCGCCATGCAAAGGAGGGAAGGGCCAGGGCGCCGACGCCGGCACCGGCCACTTTGAGGAATGATCTGCGAGAGAAGTTCACGTTGGCTCCCCTGTCGGGTGTTGGGTTACTGTTTCTGGAACTCGGGTGAACCAAGCAGGCCGGCGACGATTTCCGGTGCCAGGTCCTTCACCTTGACGCGCCCGCTGGCCTGCACGGCCCGGGCCACAAAGTCGTCGATGGCCCGCGAGGTGTTCTCGCTCAGGGGGACACACAGCAGCCTGGCGGCGAGCAACGCCTTCCACTCCATGGGCTTGTCCTCGGGCAGGTCGGCGTAGAGCGAGGCGGGCAGGCGCACGCCTCGCACGTTGCCCTTGGCGAAGTCGAGCGCGGCCTTCCAGCGCAGGGCCATGGCGCCGGGGTCCTGCCAGGCTTCGGCGTGGTCGTAGAAACCCGTGGGGTTGTCGCAGCGGTAAAGGGGCTCGGCCATGCCGGCCAGAGCGCGCTGGATGGCGTCCACTTCCGTGACTTCGGCGCCCGTGGCCCGCAGCGCGCTGACGACGAACTCGAAGGGCCGCTTGTACTTGGCAAGAAAATTGGCCTCCGTAAAGAAGTCCGGGTCTTCGAAGATGGCGAGATAGACTGCCGCCAGGTCGCCCCGCGTCTTCTGGAACACAGCGGCAATGCGCTTGACCATGGCCTCGCCCGGCTCGTCATTGACCAGCCAGCGGCAGAGCTTCCAGGCCAGAAATTTCGCCGTGCCCTCATGGCCGATCAGCAGTTCCAGCACGGCCTCGCCTTCACTCACGGGGTTCTGGGCATCGGACTTGATGGTTTTGCCCAGCACAACCTTGTCTCCGCCGCAATGGGCGTCGCGGCGGAACCAGAAGGTCAGGGGCTTGGCCGAGTTGCGCGGCGTGATGGTCCAGCCCGTGAGGCACTTGGCCACCTCAATGACGTCGTCCTGTGAGTAGTAGTTGTCCACGCCCAGGGTGTGCAGCTCCAGCAGTTCGCGGGCGTAGTTCTCATTGAGGCCGCGCTGCTGGGCCTGCTCGATGCGCTCGGGCACGTTCTTGCCGCGCCGCTTGATGGCTTCGAGCTCTTCGGGGCTGGCGGGCCGCGATGACAGGCAGTTGTCGAGGTAGAACAGCATGGCCGGGTGGTGGGCGCTGGCCTTGAGCATGTCGGCGAAGCTGCCCAGGGCGTGCTGCCGCACGACACTGCGCTCGTACTCCACGGCGAGCCACTTCACGGGGCCCTTGTCCACGCTGACCGCGAAATGGTTGCGGAAGAAGTCGGCACTGACCTCGCGCACCTGGTTGGGGCTGTAGATGGCGCGGAGCACGATGGAATCGATGAGTTCCTTCTGCGGGATGTTCTCGAGAATCTGGGCTTCGCGGCGCTCCCGCGGCGTGGCATCCTTGCCGACCTGCTCCAGATAGTTGTCCACGATCTGCGCCGCCGACAGCTCCAGGGAGCCCATCTCGCCGAGGCGGTCGCGCAGGAACTGGGGCTCGGGCGCGGCTCCCTTCACCTGCTCCTGCAGCCAGGCTTTCATGCCCTTGGCCTTGACCTCGGCCAGCAGCCTCGGCGTCGCCCCCAATGTGAAGCGATTGAGGAAGTGAATGATGCGCTGGTCCTCGCTCAGCCCCTTCGGGGCGGTGCCGGTACCAGGTCGGGTCTCCTGGGCCCGGGCGGGAGCCTGTGCCGCAAGCAGCAGGGCGCCCGAGAGGCAGGCCAGGGCAAGCCGCGAAGCGAGTTTCATGTTCATCTCCGAACGCGTTGAGGTGATATCTGGATATCTTTGTCTTTAACCCGCCCGCTGTTTTCCGGTTGCGGACAAAAATAAACAAAGGCCGCGCAAATACGGCCTTTCAGAGCCCGATGTTCAAAGCGTGAACGAAT
The DNA here is from genome assembly GCA_003576915.1 of Planctomycetota bacterium. Lineage (GTDB taxonomy): Bacteria > Planctomycetota > UBA8742 > UBA2392 > UBA2392 > UBA2392. The sequence continues at coordinate 16,926 of QEVF01000012.1, forward strand.
TCAGGCAAACAGCGCGTTCACAAAGCAGGTCGTGTCCTTGAGCGCACGCACCGAGTGCAGCGACTTCTTTTCCAGCAGGATGCCCTGGCCGGGCTGAAGCAGCGCCTTCTGCTTTGTTTCATCGTCACTGAACTCCAGTTCGCCGCGGAACACCAGCAGAGACAGGGGCCCCGGTGAAGCGTGGCTGGGCAGGGCCTCGCCCGCCTTCAGTTCCAGCCTCATCACGGCCCGCCGGTCGTCCCGCAGAATCGGCGTCTTCTGCTCTGTCGTCTTGGTGCTGATGTCGAAAGTCTTCATGGTTCTCTCCTCGTCGTCTGAGTAGTCATATCAAGAAACGCGACAAGCCGACATCGCCGGCAGAAGGCCGGGGATGCAGCGCCAAGCGAGGCCCGTGACGAAGCCGGCCCGCGCCGCCTGCTAGGCCGTCGCCGGCTTGATGGCCCAAACCCGGCCGCGGCTGGGCTTGAGTACCAGCAGCCAGGCGAAGGCCGCAATCACGATGCCGCGCAGAACCCACGGCGTAACCTCCGGCAGCGTGGCATGCAGGTCGATCAGGGCGGCCGCCGGATTTCCGCCAAAGCCCAGCATCACGGGCGCTTTGAACCAGTAGTAAACGATCACCGCGGCAGCGGCAAACACCCTGACCAGCATGCGTTCGCGGGACGCGCCGACCACGGCGCGCAGGGCCAGAAAGGCGCACAGAGCCGCCGCCATGGCCACGAGCGGATAACCATAGGCGATGTGCAGGTGCTTGAAGCCTTCGAGGCCCTCATAGTTGGGCACCTGATACCAGCCCCAAATGAAACCCGGGAAGCCCCCCGCCAGAATCAGGCCCGACCAGCGGGCCGGGGCCTGGCTGCTCGCGTTGGCCGGGTGCAGGTCCGGCGTGCCGTCCTTGCACGGCAGCACGCAGTTCTCGCAGCTCCGGCAATGGGCGTTCTTGACGCTCACCAAGGGTTCTTCACCGTAAAGCAGCTCCACCGGATACACCGGGCACAGCCCCGAACACCAGGCGCTTTTCCACTCGAACACCATGCCCAGCCCCACCGTCAGCGCCGCCACAGCCACCAGCGCGGCCCCGATGGCATAGCCGTTGGTGTCAAAGATGACGTGCCGCAAGGGAACGATCACCAGCAGCAGGGCCAGGGCCCCGACGGCCATCCAGCCCTGTGCCGCCGCGCTCAGGTGCTTGCGCCTGGACAGACCCAGGTGGCGCGGCATGAGCGAAGTCGTGCCCATGGGACAAACGTTGCGCCACAGGCCCGGCGCGATGACCAGCAGGGCCGGCGCCACGGGAATGAGCACGTTCCAGAGCAGGTGCAGGCCGAGCTTCGGGGCGATGAACAGGGCGCCGAGGATCACAGCCCCCACGAGGAAGAAGACCGCCTGCAGCACGCGCCAGACGCGGAGTTCCATCGGCGAGATCAGCACACGTTGCGGCGCCGCTACGTCACTCATGGCCTGTCCTCCGTAAAGGTGGCTGCCTCACGCAAAGCCCACAGGGGGCCGCGCGCTCCCGCGTTGCGCTGGCGCTGCCACATGCGCTGCCAGCGGTTGCCCTCCAGGCCCGGGAAGTACCAGTGGGGATGGCGGTCGCGGATGTCCCGTGCCAGGTTCTCAAGCTCGTCGCGCACCGCCTCACTGATGTAGAAGAGGGGTTCCAGCCCCGGCGGACGGTCCAGCAGCCCGTCGCGCCGGGCCTGCTGGGTCAGGGCCGTGTTGGGATACACACGCACCCCCAGCATGGCGATGACGGCGTTGGGCCGCGTGGCGTTGATGGCCTGCACCGTTTCGTCCAGCGTGGCCCGGGTTTCGCCCGGACCGCCCAGGATCAGGCTGTGTGAAAACCGGATGTCGGCCTGGTGCAGCCACTGGCAGCAGCGTTCGATCTCACGAAGGCCAAACGACTTGCGCAGGCCCGCCAGGGTGGGCCCCGACGCCGCGTCCGTGCCGAGGTCCACGCTTGTGCAGCCGGCCTGGGCCATGGCCTGCACCAGCTCCGGTGTGAGCCCCGCCGGCGTGATGTATGCCGTCCACTGCACCCCCATGGCCCGCGCCGACAGCGCGCGGCAGAAGGCCAGAGCGTGGTCGTGCGGCACGTTGAAGGTGTTGTCGACGACGAAGAAGTGGTGGATGCCGCGTTCATCGTGCAAGCGCTCGATGAGGTCCACGACGCGTCCCACATCGCCGGGGCGGGCGTGGGCGCCCTCGAGCATGGGATAGGTGCAGTAACTGCACAGGAACTGGCAGCCTCTTCGCGTCTGGACGTTGAGGGCCCCGCCGCGGCGGTAGTAGCGGTCGATGTCAATGAGGTCGAGGGCGGGTTCGATGGAGGATGCCGGGGCGGCCAGGGGCAGGGCGCGGCGCAGGCGATGGGTGGCGCGCCCGGCCTGGATTTCGGCCAGCAGAAGCTGGAACTCGATCTCGCCCTCGCCGCAGATACCGAAGTCGGCGCCCAGTTCGCGCATGAACTCTTCAGGGAACAGGGTGAAGGCCGATCCTCCGAGCACGAGGGCGGCCTCGGGGGCGGCCTCACGGATGGCGGCGGCGACGGCGCGGTAGTGGGGCAGGTAACTGGTGGCGCGCGGCCAGGCGACGTCATCGACATTGCGCAGGGACAAGCCGATGACGTCGGGCTGGAAGGAAGTGATGGCGGCGGCGATCTCGGCGGGCCAGCGAGTGGAGGCAAAACATGCGTCATACAGTCGCACGTCGTGTCCGGCGTCGCGGGCGGCGGCGGCGACATAGGCGGCGCCGAGGGGAACGACGGGGTCGGGCTTGTGTTCCTGATTGGCGGCGACGACGAGAACTCGCATGATGCGCTCCGGGCCCCAAAAGCGATTATAGGATACGAATATCTTGTTTCAAGACGCGCTGCGGTGTACTTTGCCGTTGGAGCATGGCTGGGGGATCGGGCGATCTGGGATAGCCGGCTCTTTTGAAGTCAACAGGAGGGAGACACCCATGAGTAGCTTCGGACGATGGACGAAGCTGTTGGTGCTTGGCGCTTTGTGCATGGCGCCCGCGCTGGCAGCGCAGGACAACAGGGTTGGAGAGTTGCAGTCAGAGCTGGCGCGTCTGCGCGCCGAAGTGGATGCCATGAAGGTCGTCCAGCGCCAGGGGGGCGATGAAGAGCCCGCGCTGGCCACCAAACTGAGCAAGGCCCGGCTGTTTTCATGGGCGACGGAGGACGGCAACTTCGCCTTGACCATGGGCACCTGGGTGCAGTTCCGCCTCACCTACAACGATGAGCGTGCCCAGGACGCCGAAGGGCCCTCCGACGGCAACAGCGTGCGCGCCTCCAACGGCCGCGACTTCTGGAATTTCCGCGTCACGCGCGCCAAGACGTTCTTCCGCGGCAACATTTTTGGCAAGGAGTGGAAGTACTTTGTGCTCTTTCACTGGACCGCCGGCGGAAGCGACCTGTTTGAAGAGGGCTTCTTGACCTGGGCCAAGTACAAGGAGATCAACGTCAGCGTCGGACAGACGAAGATCCCCTTCAACTACGAATTCCTCACGGGCTACAACAAGCAGCAGATGGTGGAAGGCTCCGTCGTAAGCGAGACCTTCAACCAGGGCTGGGGCAAGGGCCTGTGGCTTTCCGGCGTCATCGGCGGCGACACCCCCTGGGTCAAGTACTGGGTGGGCGTGTTCAACGGCGCCCTGCGCGCCAACAACGACTTCCGCAACCAGGACCGCGCCGTCAACGCTGATACCTTCAGCCAGACCGTGGACGCCGATCTGATGCCGGTGCTGCGCGTGGAAACGCACCCCCTGGGTGAAGTGGCCGACGACATGGTCGATATGCGCGGCGAGGACACCTACAACAAGGTCCTCTTCTCCGTGGGCTTCGCCTTCAACTGGCTCACCAGCCGCTTCTCCAACGCTGCCTTGCGCCCCACCTCCAGCAGCCCGGGCTCCGGTCGCAGCAACACCGGACAGGATACCGTGGCCATCACTCTGGACGGTCACTTCCGCTGGCACGGCCTGAGCGTCAATGTGGCCTGGTTCTACCGCAAGACGGAGTTCCACAACTTCGGCCCCCTCGAGGGCAACGGCGTCACGGCCAACCGCGCCTTCCCCGGTGACCTCACGGACTGCGGCTGGACCTTCGAAGTCGGCTACATGATCCTGCCGCGCCAGTTCGACGTGGGCTTCCGCTTCGGCATGTTCAACGCCGACGAATTCTGGCTGGCGGGCGCAAGCACCAAGCGCAACGCCCTGCGCCCTGATTCCACCGAGCTTGGCCTGGCTGTCGGCTATTACATCGGCGGCCACAACCTGAAGGCGCAGCTCGACTTCACGTACATCACCTATCAGCTCGCCGTCGGCGCCGGCACTCTGCCGGCCAACGCCCCACACGGCCAGCCCATGCCGACGCGCAGCCCCGGCAGCATCGCCGCGGACCAGTCCGACTACTGGAACGTCTGGCAGTTGCGCATCCAGATTCAGTGGATGTTCTAGGCCGGCTCCAGGCAAGCGGCGGGCGGACCCCCGGGTCCGCCCGCTTTCCGTTCGCCGCCGCGCCAAAGCCCCCGATTTTTGCTCAACCGCGCATCGCCCGCCTGCCGATAGGCCATGGGAGTGCCCGCTTTGGCGGGCCCAAAGCGGCAGTGCCGCGCCAACCGACCTGGAGTTTCTCATGCGCTTGAGCCTGGTTCTTCTTGTGTTGCTTTCCGTGCTGGCCACGGGCTGCCAGACCCTGATTGATGGCGGCAACTACGCCGCCATGGGCACCGTGCCGCCCCAGACCGACCCCGAACCCCGCACCATCTGGCTCTCGGAGATGAAGGCGCGCCTGGGCTGGGAAGTGGGCGAGGCCAACGGGACTGGCGACCACGCCATCCAGAGCCGCGACGGCCGCCATCGCCTCGTGTTCAGGGAAAACTCCGATGTGATGATCATGAACAACCTCTTCTGGCGTTTTGAGCGCAACGCCTACTTCCGCAACGACGACCTGCTCCTGCCCGAGTCGGTCTTCGACTTTGTGGCGCGGCACATCGGCCGCGAAGACCTGGTGCGCGCCCGGCGCAAGCCCGCCGGCAATTACGAACTCGAGCCCCTGACCCCGCCGGCCCAGGCCAAGAAGCCCGAAAAGGCCATCGGTACGGACCTGCGCGGCTGGACCATCTGCATTGACGCGGGCCATGGCGGCAAGGACCCCGGCGGCATCGGCCACGGCATTTCTGAAAAGCACATCTGCCTGAACGTGGCGCTGCGCCTGCAGAAGCTGTGTGAAGGCGCGGGCGCCAGGGTCATCATGACGCGCACCGGCGACACCTACCCCGAGCTGGACGAGCGGGTGACCATGGCCAACGAGGGCAAGGCCGACCTCTTCATCAGCATCCATGCCAACATTTCGCCCAGCGATGACTCCGTGGTCGGCAGCGAGGGTTTCTTCAACGAGTCCTCGGAGAGCAGCAAGCGCCTGACTCAGGCCCTGGTGGGCGCCCTCGTGAGTGAAGTCGGCATGGCCAACCGCGGCGCCAAGAAGGACCCCCGTGGCCTGCGCGTGCTGACCAAGACGAAGATGACCGCCACCCTGATCGAGCTGGGCTTCCTTTCGAACAAGGCCGAGGCCCTCAAGCTCAACCGCACCGACACCCAGGAGAAGATGGCCGACGCCCTGTTTGCCGGCCTGGTGAAGTTTGCCAGGGCCGAGCCCAAGGCCAGCGTCAGCCGCTAGCACCTGAAGTTTCTGACTTCAGACGCCCGCCATGCGCGGGCGTCTTTGTTCTGGCCGGGGCCCTTCGACAGCGCCTTGCCAGCGGCGGCAAATACGCAACAATCGCCCCATGGCCCTGGTAGCCCTCAGTCACGTCATCAAGCACTTCGGCGGCCCCACGCTGCTGCAGGACGTCACGATCGACATCGAGCCCGGCCAGAAGGTCGGCATCATCGGCCAGAACGGCACGGGCAAGTCCACGCTGCTGAAGCTCATCGCCGGCGAACTGGAGCCGACGGAAGGCAACGTCTTTCGACAGCGGGGTATCACGCTGGCCTACCAGGCTCAGGAGCTGGCCTACACCCCCGGCGCGACCGTGTTTGAGGAGATGCGCCGCGTCTTCGCGGCGGACGTAGCCAGGGAAAGGCGCCTGGCCGAACTCGAACAGTCTATCGCGGAAGGCCAGAACAGCCTGCTGGCGGAATACGAGCGCCTGCAGCATGAGCACCACGCCGCCAAGGCCTACGACCTCGACCGTCGCATCGGGTCCGTGCTCAGCGGCCTGGGCCTGCCGCAGTCGGCCTTCCATCAGCGTATCGACTCGTTTTCGGGGGGCGAGCGCAACATCATCGGCCTCGCCCGTATCGTATTGACGCGGCCGCAGGTCATGCTGCTAGATGAACCCAGCAACCACCTCGATATGGACGGCATCGAGTGGTTCATCGACTTCGTTCGCAAGAGCGAAGCTGCGGTCATTATGGTCAGCCACAACCGCCACATGCTCGACGCCTGCGTCAGCGAGATCTGGGAACTGCGCGGCAGGAAGATCAGGCAATGGAGCGGCAATTACACGGAGTATGTGCGCCAGAAGGAAGAGGCTGACGCCCTGCAGGAGCGCCAGTACCACGCGCAGCAGCGCATGATCAAGCGCCTGGAGTTTCAGGCCCGCCGCCTCAAGGACATGGCCAAGGCCTATGACGACCCCGGCCAGGCCAAGCGCGCCAAGGCCCTGGAAATGCGCATTGAGCAGATGGACAAAGTGGAGAAAGTCGATCGGGGCGAGCATCGCTTTCGTGCCTCCTTCGCCGGCGGCGATCGCCACGGTCGTATCGCCCTGAGCATTCGCGACTACTCATTTGCGTTCGGGGGCGAAGTATCGGGGACCAGGCCCCAGGGCCCCGATGATGGCTCAGGCACGCTGCCCGACGCCCAACACCCGATGCCCGATACGCCGGGGCCGGGCACGCGAGTTATCTTCGACCACGCGTCGCTTGACATCGAGTACGGCGAGCGCGTCGCACTCGTTGGCCCCAACGGTTCGGGCAAAACCACCCTGTTCCGTGAAATCCTCAAGCACGCGAACTGGGAAAATCCCAGCCTGCGCCTGGGCAAGAGCGTCAAATTGGGCGATTACTCCCAGCTTCACGACGTGCTCGACCACCGCGCCTCGCTGATCGACTGGACGGTGGCCGCCACGGGCTTGCTGTTCCAGCCCGCCAGCGAATTGCTCCATCGCTTCCTGTTCAAACGCGATGACCTCGAACGGCCCATCGGAACCCTTTCGGGCGGCGAGAAATCGCGCCTTCAACTGGCCCGGCTGGTCCACGCCAAGGTCAACTTTCTGATGCTCGACGAGCCCACCAACCACCTCGACATTCAGGCCTGCGAACAGCTCGAGGAAATGCTCGACGAGTTCGACGGGACCCTGCTCATCATCAGCCACGACCGGTACTTCCTCGACAAGCTCGTCACCCGCGTGGTGGAAGTGCGCAACCGCAAGCTGGAGGCCTTTGAGGGCAAGTTCGCCCAATGGTGGGACACGCGGCATCGCGAGGCGGTCGAGAGCAGGCGCGGCGCCCTTCAGCTTCACAGCCAGCGCGAAGCGGCCGAATCCGGCAAGTCCGCTCTGGCGCTTGAGCGCGAGGAGAAGAAGGCCCGCCAGCGCGAATTGCACCGCATGCGGACCCAGCTGCGTGCGCTCGAGGAAAAAATCGCCCGACTCGAGGCCCGCCAGGCGGAGCTGAGCCGGCAGCTCGAAGCCGCGTTCTCCGGCGGCGGCAGCCAGGACGCGCTGGTCCTGAGCCGGGATTTCGAGGCCCTGGGCCTGGAAATCAAGGCTCACTACGCGCAGTGGGAGGATCTGGCCGGCGCCGTGGGGAGCCAGGAGGATTAGCAGGTCGTTGACAAAGTGGCCGGTTGCCGCCTTCTCAACGACCTGCTAGAGCTCCCGCGAGAGCACGAAGTCGGCGATTTCCTCAAATAGCGGCCGCAACTCGTTCTTGCCCAGCACGGCCAGGCCGCGCTTGGCGTCTTCGATGTAGCCGCGTGCCTTTTGTGCGGCGTACTTGAAGCTCTCCGTGGAGTGCAGCAGCTTGAGCAACTCGTCGCGGCCCTTGGCGCCGGCTTTCACGGCCGTGAGCGCCAGAGCGCGCTGCTTCTTGTCCGAGCGGCTGAGGAAATGGATCAGGGGGAGCGTCGGCTTTCCCTTTTCGACGTCTGAGCCCAGCGTCTTGCCCACGAGGGCTTCTTCGCCCAGCAAGTCCAGGAGGTCGTCCATGATCTGAAAGGCGCGGCCAAGCTGCATGCCGTAGCTGTAGAAGGCCTCGCAGACTTCCGGGGCGGCGCCGGCGTAGTGGGCTCCCAGGCGGGCGCTGGTGGCGTAGAGTTCGGCCGTTTTGCCGTCGATGATCTTGAGGTACTTGGGCTCATCGAGGTCGAAGTTGTTGCGGTTGTTGACCTGCATGACCTCGCCCAGGCAGGTAATGGCCATGGCGCGCGAAAACTGGCGGGCGCCCTCGGTCGTGCTGCAGCCAAGGCTCACTTCGAACGCGTGACTGAAGATGTGGTCGCCCAGCAGCACGGAGACCTCGTTGCCTGCCAGGGCGTTGATGGAGGCGCGCTTGCGGCGCAGCAGGGCCTCGTCCAGAATGTCATCATGGACCAGGGTTGCCGTGTGCAGCATCTCGGCCACGGCGCCCAGGATGATGTGGTCTTGTGTCACTTTGCCACAGGCCTTGCCTGCCAGCAGCAGCAGCGCGGGGCGCAGCTTCTTGCCCGAGTAATCCTCGATGTACTCCAGCAGCGTCGCGATGTAGGGATCGTCGCTGGAGAGTTCAGCGCGGTAGCGTTCTTCCACGCGCGCGAGATCGCCGGCAATAGGCGCATACAGGCGCGCCAATATGCGCTTGGCGGCCTGGGCGGCGGATGAATTGGCCTTGTCACTCACGGCGGGCGCGCGGCTTTTGCTGGTCATGGTCGGCTTCTTCTGGGGAGGCCAGGGCCTCCTGCACCCCCGTGCCTGGCTGACGTTACCAAGGGCCCCGGCGCCGGTGAAGTGCCTGTCAGGCCTCCGGGCGCTCGAGCATCTCGAGGTCCGCAAGGGTGTTCACGTTGGCAAAGGCACGATCGAGGGGGGCAAAGGCTGCCAGTTGGGCATCGGTCAGCACCTCGCAGCGAGCAGCCCTCCACAGGGGAACGACCTTGAGGCGTCCCGCCGCCAGGGCCCCTTCCACGGGTCCGATCATGGCCGCTGTGCGCAGGGCACAAACCAGGGGCTCCGGCTGGCCGCCGTGCTCGCAGAAAACCACGTCTGCGGCGTCCAGCTTCTCGACGAGAAGCTCCAGAAGGGCAGGGGGAATCAGGGGCAGGTCACAGGCGAGCACCAGCAGCCGCTCATGGCGCCGGGCCGCATGCACTAATCCGGCGTGAATACCGGCCAGGGGACCCTGCTGAACATAGGGAGGCAGATCTGGCAGCGCCGTGAGGCCCGACGGCAAATCCAGGCGTCTGGCGCCCGTCGAAACAGCCACAGCGCCGCAATGGGGGCGCAACAACTCCGACGCGTGCTCCAGCAGCGTGCGCCCTCGCAGCATGCGCAGGGCCTTTTCGCCCTGCATCCGCGTGGCCAGCCCGCCGGCCAGCACCAGGCCCAGAGTGTCCTGTCTCTTCATGGGGAAAGAAAAGGGCGCGGCCATGCCGCGCCCCCCTTCAGGTGGAACGCACTACTTGCCGGACTTCTCGGCTTCCTTGGCGTCCTCGATTTCCTTGGGCGTGGGGAAGCGCTCGATCTTGTGCTTCTCAAGCACGACCTTGGGGTTGATCAAGTCGAGCACGACCTGGGAGGAGGCCAGGCGGCGTGCGCGCAAAATGTCCGCGGGGCCGCTTCCGAAGCTGGAATCCTCGACATCCTTTTCGCTGAGGCGGCGCGGCATGGCGCGGCGGTCGGTGACGCGGGCGAGGAGGTAGGCCCACTGGTCTTCGTCCGGGCGGCGCTGGATGTCGCGGTTGAACTTTTCGGGGATGATCTCGCTGATGCCTTCTTCGGGCTTGATGTCCTTGACGCGGTCCACGTAGGGTTTGTCAGGGTCCACCAGGCTGGGGGTGGAGGAGAACGCAAGCAGCTCGCTGTCGCCCTCGCTGTTGACGCCGGGGATGTCCATGCCGTTGGTGATGAAGGGGGTCTCCTTGACCTCGGCCTGGGGCCACTTCTTGCGGAAGTCAGCCACGGCGGCGTCAAACCCGCGCTTGATGATATCGGCGCGCAGGGCCTTCATCTCAGCCACGCAGAGTTCGCGGGCGCGGGTGGTGGCGGCGAGCTTGAGCACGCGATCACGGACGTCACTGTGTCCCTGCTGGAACTTGGGCACCTTGCGGCGCAGGCGCAGCATGTACAGGCCCTTGTCAGCCAAACCCATGATCTCGCTGAAGGCCCCCTCGTTGGAGCCCGGCTCTTCGAGGAAGCGCTTGGCGCCGTCCACGTTTTCGAGGAAGGCGAGGCGGTCGTCGGCAAGGACGTCGGCCCACTTGAGCAGGCGGGCCGAGCCGAAGCGGGCGTACTTGAGTTTGTAGCTGTCGGCCTTGGCCTCGATATTGAGGCTCAGGGTGTTGGCGGCCTCGCGGCGGATACGGGCATCGAAGGCCTCGTTGTCGGCGCGCAGGAGCTGCAGTGCGCCCTCAAGATCGTCGATGCCGGCCTGAGAAACGATGCGGTCCTTGGCCTCGCGCAGGGCGCGACCCAGTTCCGCGGGTATCTCGACGAGCAGCTCTTCCACGGCGAACTTGCGCAGGGCGTCGTTGCCCTTGGTCGCCGCGCGAAGCGTAAGCTTGTAACCGACGAGGAGCTTGCGGAATTGGTCAACGAAGCGGCGCACGGAGTCTTCCTTGCGGCCGCCCTTGCCCTCGAGCAGCAGGTCGCGCAGCGCAATCTGCTCCTTGATGCCGTCGATCTCGAGCTGGACACGGGCCAGTTCGAGGCGGCGCTGCTCTTCGCCCATCACTTCGCCGTCGGGCCCCTTGAGTTCCTTCTGGGAGGCCTTGTCCTCGAGGCTGGCCTCCTTGTCGCGGAGCTGGCGGTCGAGGTCCTGGATGGAACGCTGGGCCGTGGTCACCAGGCTGTTCAGTTGCTCACGCCCGATGTCGTCTTCCAGGTTGCGGGCGAGGTCTTCAATCAGGTTGGAGAGCTGGATGTCGAAGCTCTTCTTCTGGTCGTCGCTTGCACCGGCGTTGGGAAGCACCGGCATGCGCAGGGCGCCGCCCGTGAAATAGGTGTTGATCAGGTTGGCGATGGCGTCAAAACGTGAGCGCAGGTCCTGGCGCTGGCTGCGCAGCGCTTCGATGTTGCGCTGCTTCTGCTGGTTGAGGCTGCTTTCGGCGCGCAGGGTTTTTTCGCGGTTTTCTCGCTCTTCATCCAACTCGGCCTTGAAGGCCGCCACGGCGGCCTGGGCGAAGAGGGGGGCCTTCTCCTTGCGCAGCGTTGCGTAGATCTCCGCTGAAACTTCTTCAAACGAACGCTCCGTCATCAGCCTCGCTTTCAGTTCTTCGCGGAGCTTTTTCTCCTCTTCCGGCGTGAAGCCTTTGAACTCGGGGTCCTTGCGGCGCCTGAGGTCTTCGTCGTTGAAGGCCTTTTCGACACGGGCGTCAATGTTCTTCTTGTCGGCTTCCGTTGCGCCAAATTCGCCGTTCTTGCGCATGGCCGCATAGTAAATGCGCTCAAGCTTTTCATCACGCGGCACGGCGATCAGGAAATCCTCGAACTCGGCACGGAACAGGTCGAACTCGAACTCGGCATCGCTGGATAGCTGCGTGAACCGGTGCTTTTCGAATGTGGCCTCGAAGGGGTCATCGCCGCTGGCCGGAGTGGACAGACCCAGAGCATTGGCGGCCCTGGCGGCGCGGTGGTTGTAGTGCTCGCGCTCGACCTCTTGCCGGGCCCGGGCCAGGAAGGGCTCGATGCCCAGGCGCACGAACTGCGTCTTGACCTCGATGTCATTGCCTGCCGCCACGGCCGCAATGTCCGTCAGGCGCGTGCGCTCGGCGGCGAGCAGCGAGTCCACATAGTCACGCACCATCAGGCAGTCGCGCAGCGTGGGTTCGATGTCGCGCAGGGGAAAACCGAAGCGGTCCTGGAACTCGCGATAAAGGTTCTCCTGCTTGAAGCGCTCAAGCTCCTGCGCCGTGGCGTTGATCAGCGACGTCACGGCCTTCCACACGGCCTGATTCGAGGGGCGCACAAAGCCCGCCGCCTCGGCCCGCTTGACCAAGGCCAGATGGCACCAGATGTCGTTGTCCTGGTAGCTGGGCCAGATGTCCAGCAGCGAACGGTCAAAGGGCGTGTCCGAAGCGTCCTGCGCCATCGTGGTCAGGGCCGGCACCCGGGCATAGATCGCGCGAGGCTTTTCCTCGCCCTGGCCCTGGTAATAATCCAGCTGACGCGCCGTCCGCAGACCCTGCCGGATGTGCTGGAATTCAATGATGCCGTAGGTTCGGCCATCCATCACGCCTGCATGGGTGGGCTGCTTGCTGCTGTCGCCCAAAAGGGCGGTCATCGATCCGGTGACCGTGAACATACCCGCAATCAGCACGATGAGCGCGGTCACCGCAATCTTCTGGCCGCGTGAGTAGTTTTCGAGTGCCACTGTCGCTTCTTCCTTAGTTAATCCAAACGCCCATGCCGCGTCAAAAGACGGCGGCGCCCCGTGGTACGGGGGGCAGAACGTTAGCAACGCCTCAGAAAAGGGGCAACGACCGGCGGGAAATTGCTTCCGGCGCTTGCAGCCTATTTTGGAAATTTTATACTTTTTATAGTATTCACGCGGGAGAGCCGCCCATGGCCGCAACATCCACCATCGAGAACTGGCTCGCCCTGCGCGCAGCCTTGGAGTTGCGGCTGGAAGACGGCGGCCTCAAGGCCCTGCTGGTGCCCCGTCAAAGCGCGGCGGTGGCCGACCTCTCCGTCGAGGAGCTGCGTCAGTTCCTGCTCGAGGATCAGCGCCTGACAGCCCTGCGCGAGGAGGACCTGCCGGACATCGTCGTTCGGTTGAAGGCGGGAAGGGAGGCGCTGGTGGCCGATCACGGGCGGGTGCCCATGCACGGTCGCGACGGCCACCTTGACTGGCTGGTGCAGGCGCCCCAGGCGCAGAACCCCGATGAAGACGGGGACATCGACTTCTTCGCCATGCGCGACTTCCACGCCGTGACCAGGGGCCAGCCCCTTGCCCGCCTCCACCGGCCCACCCTCGGAGTTCCCGGCTGCAACGTGCGCGGAGAGGTACTCGCGGCCCGAGACGGCCGGCCTTCTCCGTTCCGTGCCGGGCCCAACGTCAGACTGGATGCGGAGAGCCAGACCTTCGTGGCGACCATGGATGGCCGGGTGGTTGTCAGTGGCGACAGTCTGTGGGTGTCTCGGGTGCTGGAAGTCGAGAAGGATGTGGACTACAGCACGGGCAACATCACTTTTGGCGGTCTGGTGAACGTGCCGGGCAACGTGCGAGACAACTTCTGCGTCGAGGGCGCTGAGGGCATCTGCGTGCGGGGTCTTGTGGAGGCCGCCAGGCTGATATCGCGGGGCGCGATCACGCTCAAGGGAGGGGTCAACGCGCGCGACAAAGGCACGATCCAGACGGACGGCGACGTGACGGCCAAGTTCGTGACCAACGCCGACATCAAGGCGCGGGGCGAAGTGCTGGTGGCCAAGGAAATTGTGAGTTCGCGAGTCTATGGGCGGCGCGTCAGTGTGGCGCGGGGGCCCATTGCCGGAGGCGAGGTATGCGCGCTGGAGCGGATTTCAGCGCTTGAGGCCGGCAGCGAGAAGGGCGCGCGCACCCTTCTGCAGGTGGGCCGCGACCTCTTCGCCGAACTGGACCTGGAGGCCGCGAAAGCCCGTGAAGCCAAGCTGCGTGAAGTCATTCAATCGTTGCAGGCCACTCTGGGGCCGCTGACCCAGCGGCGCGACAGCCTCACACCCCTGGATGCATGGAAGCTGGACCGGCTGCTGGAGCACACTTCGCGCCTGGAATCAGAACTGCGGGAATTGCTCGAACGTCTGCAGGGCGCCCGGCGCAAGGCGCTTTCCACCCAGGGGTCCATCGAACTGGAGCGGGGGCTCTATCCCGGTGTGGTGCTGCGTATTGGGCGCTACGAGAAAACTGTGGACAAGCGCTACGCGGGCAGAAGGCGCATCTACTTCGACGAAGAACGGGGCGACATTGTCATCGGCGCTTAGGGCCCGTTTGTGTTATGCTGAATGCCTGAGGAAGCAAGTCCCGGCATAACATCGAGGCATGATGAGTTTCGAAGACCTGAAGTTGGCAGCACCTTTGTTGAAGGCCGTCGCGGAGCTGGGCTACACCCAGCCCACCCCCATCCAGACGAAGGCGATTCCCCACGCGCTGACGGGCACTGACGTCCTGGGCTGCGCCCAGACCGGCACCGGCAAGACGGCGGCCTTCGCGCTGCCTATTCTGCACCGCCTGATGGAGATGCCCGCGGCGCTGCCCGGCAAGATCCGCGTGCTGGTGCTCAGCCCCACGCGCGAACTGGCCGCCCAGATTGACGAGAGCTTCCGCGCCTATGGCCGTTATACCGGGTTGCGCTTTGCCGTCATCTTCGGCGGCGTGAACCAGAACCCGCAGACAGATTCCCTGCGCAAGGGCGTCGATGTGCTGGTGGCCACGCCCGGCCGCCTGCTGGACCTCATCGAGCAGCGCTTTGTGGACCTTTCCGGCGTGCAGTTCCTTGTGCTGGATGAAGCGGACCGCATGCTGGACATGGGCTTCATTCTCGATATCCGCCGCATCGTGGCCCTCGTACCCAAGGCCCGCCAGACGCTCTTTTTCAGTGCCACCATGCCGCCGGAAATCCGTCGCCTGGCCGACACCATACTCAACCGTCCCGTGAATGTTGAGGCTGCGCCGCCCGCCACTACAGCCGAAAAGGTCAACCAGAGCCTGTACTACGTGGGCGGGCGCGAGAAGTCGATCCTGTTGGCCCACCTGCTTTCGACGCTCAAGTATTCACGCGTGCTGGTTTTCGTGAAAACCAAACACGGTGCTGACCGCGTCGTCAAGCAGATGCGGCGCTGGGGCATTGCCGCCGAGGCCATCCATGGCGACAAAACCCAGGGCGCCCGCACGCGAGCGCTGGAGAACTTCAAGTCCCTCAAAACGCGCATCCTGATCGCAACAGACATCGCCGCGCGCGGCCTGGATATCGACGACATCAGCCACGTCATCAACTACGACATTCCCCACGAAGCAGAAACTTACGTGCATCGCATCGGCCGAACGGGGCGCGCCGGGGCTTCGGGCGAGGCCATATCCTTCTGCTCCGTCGAGGACTTCGGGTCCCTGTCGGACATCCAGCGCCTGGTGGGCCGGAAGATCCCTGAACTCAAGGCCAACGACCCCGCTTACCTGCAACGCCTCCAGAATCCTGACCGCGGGGCGGCTCCCCTGCCGGACCTGGAAGAGGTGGCCGAACATGTCCATGCCCATCGCTCTCGCGGAGCGCGGGGTCAGCGCGCGCGTGGCCGCAATCCGCGGGGCCACCGTGATTCGCGCGACCACGATTCCCGCGAGCGCGTCCGTGACCGCGAACCCCTACCCCCGCCATCACCCGCCCTGGCCGACGGAGGGGAGCGATTCGAAGCCATGGACCGAGAAAGCGCCTACGAGAGCGCCAGCCTCGACTATTTCAAGCCCCAGCGTCCGGAGTCTTCGCCCCGTGCCAAGGCCAAAGCCAAAGCGCTGCCGCCGGTCAAGCCCGCCCAGGGTCTGCCTCGCCGTTCCCAGGGCTGATCACGCGAACCCTCCAACGACAAAGGCCGCGCCATGCGCGGCCTTTTGAACGTTGCGGCGGCCTGCTCAGCTTTCCGTGATCGTCACGCCCCGTTCACTGAGGTACTTGATGGCCTGGTCCAGGGCCTCATCTGTGCCTTCCAGCGAGAGCTCAAGATAACCCATTTCGTCGTTCACGTTGGCGCGCGAGATGTTGAACACCACGCCGAACTTCATCGAAATATTGTGAAGGATGGGCTCCCGGATCAGCTTCTGCGGGAAGCTCATGGTGAGTTTGCGGATGGTCGCCGACATGGTTGCTCCTGTTGCCCCGTTCCCGTCCCTTTAACGCTACATCGTGAAGCTTTGCTTCGCCAAAATTTGTTTCAAGTTCAAATCAGCCTTGCGGGGCGCCCTTCACTTCAAAGGCTGCCTCCCGCTCGGGGCCCACGCTGATGATGCCAATCTTCACACCCACGAACTCCTCCATGAAGCGCAGGTAGGCCCTGGCCGTGGCCGGAAGGTCTGACCCGCCGCGCGCGGCCCCCAGGGCCTCACTCCAGCCATCCAGCGCCCGGTATTCGGGTTTGAGCGCGGCAAAGCGGCTGATTTCCGCCGGCAGGCCCGGCTCCTTGTGCCCTTTGTAGCCAACCCCTGCCTTGAGCGAGCCCAAGCCGGAAAGAACGTCGAGCTTGGTTACGGCCAGTTCCGTGACTCCGGAAAGCCGGCAAACGTAGCGAAGGGCAAAGAGGTCCACCCAGCCTACACGGCGGGGGCGGCCCGTTGTGGCGCCGTACTCGCCGCCTTTTTCGCGCAGGCGGTCGCCCTCGGCTTTGGGCAATTCTGTGGGGAAGGGGCCTTCGCCTACCCGGGTGCAGTAGGCCTTGGTCACGCCAATCACGCGGTCCAGCTTGACCCAAAGGCCCGCGCCCGCCGGAATGCCCGACGCCATGGTGTGGCTTGAGGTCACGAAGGGATAGGTGCCATAGGAGACGTCCAGCAGCGCCCCCTGGGCGCCCTCAAACAGCACCCGCTTGTCCTCATCCAGGGCCTCCTTGAGCACCAGTGCCGAATCCCGGATATAGGGCTTCAGGCGTTTGCCGGCCTCCAGCAGCGGACCCAGCAGGGAATCGAGGGTCGGCGCGGCCTTGCCCAGTTGGGGCCCGCGCACCTTCAGGTTACGCGCCAGGGCCTCCTTCAGCGCCGACTTGTCCAGAAGGTCGCAGGCGCGCAGGGCGATGCGGTCGTAGTTGTCGGCGTAGGTCGGGCCAATGCCGCGCTTGGTGGTACCGATCTTGCCGTCGTCGCCTTCGCGCGCGGCATCCAGCGCGGTGTGCAGGGGCGTGGTGATGGCGAGGCGATCGGAGATGACGAGGCGTTTGTCGCAGGAGTATCCGAGAGCCTGGACCTCGTCGATCTCCGCGATGAGTTTGAGGGGGTCCACGACCATGCCTGGGCCGAGGATGTTGAGGCAGTGGCGGTGCAGCACGCCGGTAGGCAGGTGGTGCAGCACGACCTTTCGGCCTTCGGGGTATACGGTGTGGCCGGCGTTGCCGCCGCCCTGAAAGCGCACGCAGAGGTCGTGGCGGGCACAGAGCTGGTCCACAAGTTTGCCCTTGCCTTCATCGCCCCACTGAAGGCCCAGAATCGCGGTCGTCGGCATGGAAGGTGCTCTTGGTCGTGTCGGGACGGGGCCAAAGAACCTGCTCCCCGCGAGGCTGATAGTGGTGCGCGGCCTTGGCGCCGTCAAGGGGCAGCGCCGGGCGCCTTCAGCGCGTGAGTTCCTCGATCAGGGCCAGTTGCAGCAGCTCATCGTCGAACATTTCACGGTGGCGGCAACTGGTCAGGTGTACGGACGTCATGGCGCCGCGCAGGGCCTCCCCGGCGGCTGCGGCCTCAGGCGCGGTGCCCGGCAGAAACTGGCCCAGGGCCGAGCGCCGGGTGACCACGCCGTCGCCCATGCCCAGCATGGCCTGTACCACGGGGTCGCCGGCGCGCCACGTATAGCGGGGCTCGAACACGAAGTCCCACTCGGTGCCGTCTTCAATCAGGGCCACGCGCTGCAGTGTCGGCGTGGTGGCGCCGCACACCGCCGACGTAGGCACTTCGGGCGCGCCCGCAATGGCCCGCTTGAAGCGCGCGGCATGACGCAGGCAGAGTTCGAGATGTCGGCGGCGCCTGGCCATCTCGGCGTTGAACAGGGCGTCTCGGTCGCGGTCGTCGTTGAACTGAGAGAGGATGCGATAGCGCAGCTTTTCGCGCTCGCCGGGGCTGAACACGGAAATGCCCAGCTTCTCCCAGTTGTCGGCATCCCACAGGTCAAAGGTGCGGGGCTGGCCCAGGGCATCCACGAACACGCGCTGGCCGGGGTCGGGCAGAAGCTCAAAGGCGGCAGGCATGGAAAAGATGGTGAGGGGCGGGTGCCGCCGCGCCAGGGGGGCCGGGGAGTAGCCCTCGTGGATGAGCTTGAAGGCGTCGAGTGTGCCCGCGTGGGGGGTGCAGAGCGTGATGAGGCGGCGCACGTCGGCCTGGCCCTGGCGGGTGGGCGAAAGCGGAGCGCCGAGGTCACGTCCGCTGACCACATCGGCCCCGCCGTGCCGCAGGTAATAGCGGGCAATCAGGCCGCCGTTGCTGACGCCCAGCAGCGTGAATTTCATGGCCGGCTCGGCGAGGTCTCGGCGGATGGCGGCGATGAACTCGCAAAGTTGGGCCGCGGCCTCCACGTTGCTGCGCCGCCAGTCATAGAAGAACACGAAAAGGTCCTGGCCCTTGTAGAAGCGCTTGCCGTAGGCGGCGCGGTAGCCCAGCGTGGAGGTCAGGGTGTCGATGATTTCGGCATAGAAGCGTATTTCGCCCTTGCCCTCGCCCTGGAGCACCTCCGCGAGGTCGAGCACGCGGTAGGCCTCGAGCTGGTCTTTGTTGTCACTCAGCCGCGGCCCGGAAATGGGCAGGTCGAGGTCATCTTCGAGTTCCGAGAGGGAGGCGGCGAAGCTGCCCCAGGCGATTTCGCCCGTTTTGGCGTTGTGCAGGCGCGATCCCAGCGTGCCGGGAATCAGGATAATGGGCTCGCGGCGTCGGTCGAGGCGCTCGGCTGCGAATTCGCGGCGCGGCGTGACGCGCGTACGCTCATCCGGGCGCAAGGCGCAACCTGACACGAGCAGCACCATCGCCAGGACGAGCACGACTTTCATGGCGACACTCCAGGGGCGTGGTCCTTCGCAGCAGCGACCCAGGCCGGAAGGTCGTTGGCCCAGAAACCCGCGGCCTCCAGCGCCAGGGCCAGGTCCGACCACAGCGGAGCGCTCAAGGTGAGGGCCTGGCGCGTGACGGGGTGCTCAAAGCTGAGTTTGGCCGCGTGCAGGAACTGACGCTGAAGTCCCAGCTTCTCTCGGGCGTGGCGGTTTTTCTCCCGCGCTCCGTATTCGTCATCCCCCACGATGGGACTCTGCAGGTGGGCGAGGTGGGCGCGGAGCTGGTGGGTGCGGCCCGTGACCAGTTCCAGCTCCACCAGGGAATAGGGGCCACGGGTTGCCAGCACTTTGTAGCGCGTGACGGCGCGCTGGCCCTGGCCCGTCTGCACCTTGCGCCGACGGCCCTTGCCGTCCTCGTGGCGCTGCAGGGGCACGTCAATGACGCCCTCCCCGCGCGGCAGCGAGCCGAAGATCAGCGCCAGGTAAAGTTTCTCGATGCGCCGGTGCTTGATCATGTCCGTCAGGGCCTGGGTGGCGGGCAGGGTCTTGCCGATGAGCACGAGGCCCGAGGTGTCGCGGTCCAGACGGTGAGCCAGATTGGGCGCGAAGGTGGGCGAGGGGCGCACGAAATCCTTGAGCGAGTCCGCGCCCTGCCGTGGCGCGCCGACGAGATAGCCCGTGACCTGGTCGATGAGGGTGTCGGCGCCCTCGCCGCGGTCGCCTGCGTGAACCAGCAGGCCCGCGGGCTTGTTGACACAGAGCAGATGGGCGTCCTCAAACACGATGCGGAAGTCACGCCGGCTTGACAGGCCGCCCTCGGCGCGCTTGCGAACGCGGGGCTCCATATGGCGGTCCGAGGCTGCCTGCTTGAAGACGATTACATCCCCCGGCTTGAGGCGGGCCTCCGGCGCGGCCCGGCCGCCATTGAGCGTGATCTGGCGCGTGCGGATGAGTTTGTAGATCGCGCTGAGCGATACATCCTCCAGCAGCTTGCGCAAAAAGCGGTCCAGCCGCTGATGGGCCTCGTTCTCGGTAACGCTGAAACTGCGCGTGCTCATGAGCGCATGATGGTACGCGGCTATTTCTTTGCAAGCTCGACGCTCTGCTCATGGGCCGCCTTGGCCGGCACCTGCAGCGCCGCGCGCCATTCGCTGCCGTCGGCGCGTTGCACCCGGACTTCGTAGTGCCCCGGGGCCACGCCGGGCAGGCGCGCCTCGCCGAACTCGTCGCTGGAGGCCTCAAAGGCGACGCGGCCCTCAAACAGCAGCATCACGGGTTCGCGCGGCAGCAGCCGCTCGCCCTGCTTGAGCGAGAGCCTCAACTCGCACAGAGGGAGGAGCGCCACCTCAAGGTTGGCGCGGCGCTCGCCCTGGCCCAGGGCCGCCACCGGCAGCACCAGCGGCGCATAGCCGGGTGCTGAGAACCGCAGGCTCAGGCTGCCGGCCGGAACATTCACGAGGCGGAAGCTCCCGGCCTCGTGCCAGGGAAAGACCGAGTCAGCCCGCACGCGGTCAAAGGGGCTGGCCTGCTCGGTCGTCGGCACCACCCGCACGTCGTAGCGCTCCACAGGCCGGCCGGTCTCGGCGTCTTTCACGCTGCCGCCCAGGCTGTTCTCAAGGTTCAGCGTCAGGGTGTAGTCCGCCTGGTTGATGCGCACGCCGGCCACCTCGGCCGTAGCGCCGCCCAGGGTTGCCGTCAGGGCATATTCGGCATCGAACAGGTTGACGAGGCCGAAACGGCCCTGGGGGTCTGTCACGCAGCGCCACTGCGCGCCCAGGGAGCGCCGGTTGATCTCGCCCCGGGCCCCTTCACGTACGTTGCGGGGTCCTTCCAGCGCCGCGCCCTCGGGGCGGATCTCGCGGCCCTCAGGTGTCTTGATGGCCGTCACCGCCCGAAGAGAAACCACCGCGCCCTCGATGGGCCGTCCATCCTGGTCCAGAAGCCGGCCGCGGACGTAATTCAGCCGCTGCAAGGTCACGTCCTGCCAGCGGCTGATGCCGTCGCTGACGTCCACATCCACCTTGGCCTGAGCCGCGCCGAAGTAGCACTGCTCAACCGTCAGGCCGTACAGGCCCGGAGGCAGGTCGTTTACACTGTACATGCCGCGCTCGTTGGCCTGCACCGTGCGCACCACGGGCCGATGCTCCATGTTGGAAGGTGAAGCGGGGTCCGCCGGGGCCCGGAGCATGCCGTGCGAGCGCAGGGTCACCTGAGCAAAGGGCGCATTCACGCCGTCGGGGTCCGTGACGCGACCTTCGATGGCCACGCTGCGCTCGAGTTTGAGTTCATCCATCTCCACCTGAGCCGAAAGTTCGAAGGCCTTGACCTCGGTGGCGCCCAGGCGGCCGTCCTGGGCCCGGGCGAACACGCGGCCCCCCGTGGGGCCGGGGGCCGAGCGCGATGAGTCGAGGCGCTCCCACACCAGCATGGAGTAGCGGCCTGAAGGATCGGTGTAGCCGCTGCCGGCAAGCCTTGAGAGCTCGCCGCTGCCGGCGAATTCCACTCGAATGTCGGCCAGGAGGCCGCCGGCAGGATCGGAGACGCTGCCGCTGACCACCATGCGGCGCAGCGGCTTGGCGGCGTCAAGTTGAATCTCCTGCGTGGGTTTGCGGGTAACGACGGGGTCGGGGCGGGCTGGCTCGTCGGAATTCCGGGGCCGGTTGACCCGCGGAGCCTCCGCCGGGGCGGGGGTGTTGGCGCGGCCGCTGTCCGTCATGACGCTGGGACGGGCCGGCGCAAAGAGCCAGAGGTAAGCCCCTGCTGACAGCGCCACGACCAGCAACAGGACCAACATGGCGATGACTTTGGGCATGTCTTTCATGGACGACACCTCCGGACCTCGGCCCTGATTGTAGAACGCAAAGTCTGCGCGCGCAGTCGCAGCCAAAACCGCGGCAGTCACATGCGGCGCATTGCGGCCACCGGCTGGGCCCTGCGCAGGCGGGTCTTCTCTTTGGCGCGCGGGGGCGGAATCAGGCGCGCAATGCGGGTGTGGCTGTCGGCCTGGGCCGCCATGGCCTGCATGACTGCCTCCAGCTCGCGGCGCGCCGTGGCGATTTCGCGCGCTGCGGCGCCTTCGGCCACATAGAGGGGGGCGCCAAAGGTCAGGTGCATCCGCGCGCCGCGCAGCGGAATCAGCAATTGGTCCCAGGACTTGCGGAATTGAAGGGCGCGGCTGGCCGACCAGATGACAGGCACGATGGGCCGGCCTGAGAGCTTGGCGGCCATGATACAGCCCGGCTTGAGCTGGTAGCGCGGACCCTTGGGGCCATCTCCCGTGACGAAAAGAGAAAGGCCGCCCTTGAGAGCGTCCACTGCCTGCCTCAGGCCCGCCACGGCATTGTGGCTGGAAGAGCCCCGCACATTCTCGCCCTGGCAGTCCCGGATGGCGCGGGCAATGAGTTCGCCGTCAAAGCTTTCGCTGACGAGGGGGCCGATGCGCTGGTCGCGCTGTACGCGGGTGTGGAAGCGCTCAAAATAGCTCACGGCGCCGATCAGCCGGTTGTGCCAAACGGCGAAGATGTAGTTGGACTCCTGGCGGCGCAGACACCTGTCCACGCCGTGGGGGTCGTCAACATCCCAGTGCAGCGAGTCGGAAACGAAGCGCGAAAACACGCGAAATGCCGCCGAGGCCAGGGCAATCAGCAGGCGCTGCCTGAAACTGAACGAAAGCCGGCGATTGCCCCCCGTCAGCCGCCACTGGTCATAGGCCTGCCAGGCGGCACGTTCACTCATGGTCTGTGGAGGGGCAACGCTCATGGCTCATTCGTTGTGCAGCGCTTCCACGGGGTCTTTGCGCGCCGCCGCCAGAGCCGGCAGGATGCCGCAGGCGAAGCTCCAGAGCACGGCCGGCACGGCGATGTTGACGGCCAGTTCCGCCAGTTCGATGCCTTTGACGCTTGGAATGTAGGTCAGAAAGTAGACGTCCGGCGGAAAGAGCCGGATGCCCGTCATGCGGTCGATGAAGTCTTCGATTTCGTTGAGATACTGCGAAATCAGCACGCCCGCGCCGCTGCCCAGAGCCGCTCCGAACAGGCCGATGAACAGGGCGTTGAACATGAACACGCTGCGAATGCCCCAGGGCGAGTGCCCCAGTGCCTTGAGGATGCCGATGTCCTTGACCTTCTCGCTGACAAGCTGATAGACGACAATGACGATCAAGGCCCCCGCCAGCACCAGGATGAAGCCGATGATCAGCGAGAGAATCATCTTCTCGCGATTGACGGCCTCCAGCAGGGAGCGCTTTTCGTCCTCCCAGACGCCGGGCGCGGTGGCCGGCAGTACGCCGCCCTCGCGCAGTGCATCTCCGACTTCCTGCTTGAGGCGCAGGTTGTTGATCTCTCCCTCATAGGGCGTGTAGTCGCGGAATTTCGCACCCACGATGTAGCGCACGTCCGAGTCGGCCATGAGGCGGGCCAGTTCGTCGAAGTCGCAGTAAAGTCGGCTGAGGTTCTCCTCGTAGAGCCCGCTGCGGAAGAACCCCGTGACGCGGAACTTGGCCTCGACGGCGCGGGGCACCAGGCGTCCGTCCTCGTCGCGGTAGATGCGCGGAATCGTCAGGGCCACGGTGTCGCCCACCATGATGCCGCCCATCCAGGGGCTTTCGGCCAAAGCCTCACCGAGGATGATGCCGGGCAGGTCGCCGGGGCTGGGCCGCTGACCGGGTTTGGCGGCGCGCCGGGTGTAGTCGTCGATGCTCTCTTGGTCGCCCATGGAGGCGCGCAGGGGCAGGACTTTCTCGTAGGCCTGCTGGCGCTTGAGCACCAGCGCCATGCGGCGGTCGAGCTGTTCCACGGCATAGGCGAGGGGAAGAGGCCGCGCGGGAAACAGACCGGATTCCTCGGCAAAGGGCAGCTCGCTGCGGGCGTGCTCCTCATCCAGCGTGAAGGCCTCGCGCAGCTCGTCGGCCGAGACATAACCCTCGGCGCGGCCCCGGGCGATGGCGTCCTTGACGATCTTCACATAGGCCAGCACGAGCTCCAGCAGGGCCTGTTCGCGCTCGCCTTCGCTGATCTCGAGGCTGACGATCTTCTGGCGACGCGCTTCCGTGGCGTCGCGCATGGCCTCCCACACCTTGAGAAACCAGGCCTTTTCTTCGGGCGGCACGATGTCCTCGTTGCGCGCCATGGCGGCCAGCTTGTCCACGTAGCGGCTGACAAGGTCCAGCATGCGGCGGTGAGACTGGTGCACTCCGGTCAGGTAGTGCTCAAGCAGGATGCGGCAGCCCATGCGCGCCATGGCTTCTTCATCGGTGGCGCCGGCGGGGCGCGCCAACTCGGCGTCAAGCAGCGCGCGCAGGGCGCGATGGGTTTCCAGCGCAATGGCCTTGAGCTCGTCCAGGTCCTGGGTGCGCAGGGCGCGCTTGTAGCCCTCCTTGGCCACTTCGTAGATCTTCGTCGCCGGAGTGAAACTGTAGAAGCGCACATCGTCAAAGTTGTCCCAGGCAATCTTGTCGCTCGTCGTCGAAAGCCGGCGCTGGCGCAGAATGCGGCGCATGTCATAGGGCAGCGAGGCCAGGTCGCCGCGGTCCTGAGCCGCACCCGTAGGCGTGTAGCGGAAGTCGGACGAAGCAGCCAAAGCTTCTTTGCTTGCGGGTGTTTCAAAACCGATCAGGCCTCCCAGCACCTGCTGCAACGGATGCAGGATGTAGCGGACCTTGAAATACTGAGTCTCGGCTGCGCCCACATAGCGGCCCAGGCTCGAAATTGTCGTCTCGCGGGACAGGTCCACGCCCGTGAGCTCGGCCAGGGGCAGCTCCGTGGTGCGGTTTCGCGGCGTGATCACGGTCTTGACGCTGACTCGCCAGCTCACGCCCACGACGTCCGGTTCGCCCTTGGGGTCGCGATGACCTTTGAGCACGGCCTCGGTGCCGTCGAAGGCCTCCTGCATGCGGCGCCTGAATTCAGGGTAGAACCAGCGCTGGCGGGCCTCCTCATCCAGCGCATCGCGGGCCTTCTGGGCTGCCTCGCTGGCGCCCGGAATCTTACGCACCAGATAGAAGCGCGAAGCCGTGGTGGTGTCGGGGCCGTCGCGCAGGAAGCGAAGGTCGCCCGTGGAGATGCCGCGCCCGCTGCGCAGGCGCTCAAGCAGGGCGTCGGCGTCGACGCCGGCCTCGACGGCCCGGCGCGAGGCGTTGGCCAGCTCGGTTTCCCAGGCTGCCTTGATCTCCGGTTCGGACTCGATGAGGCGAACGTACTCGGCCCATTCCAGGGTCTGGGCCACGGCGCCGCGCGGGTGAAACTGGTCGGAATCGAAGCGCACCAGCAGGTGGGACGAGCTGCCGCGGATCTGCTCGCGGAAGTCCGCCTGGAATCCACTCATGATGGAGTTGACGACGATGAGCACCATCACGCCCACCGCCACTCCCCCGACCGACAACAGCGAAATCACCCGCCGCCTGAGGTAGCGCAGGCTGATGAAAGTGCTGGCCGCGCTGCCGAAGTAGTGCCAGATGGCGCGCAGCAGGAAATAGTCCACGACCAGAAAGAACTGCACCTTCACGCAGGAGACGCCCAGCGACAGGCCCTGCTGGCCCTGGAACCACAGAAATCCCAGCCCCACGCATGCCAGCACGTTGAGGCCCAGCAGGGCGCCCACGGCCAGCGCGGCATCCCAGATGCGCCGATGGTTGCCGCCGCGCGCCATGATCAGGCTCAGCACGCCTGCGATGAAGGCCGTCAGAGGCAGGGCCAGCACGCCCGCGCCGGCCAGGACCAAAGAGGGCCCCAGGCCTTCATGTCCCCGCAGCAGGCGCCAGCCGAAGGCCTGGCCCGCCAGCAGCAGGGGGCCCAGGGCCAGGATGAACAGGGAGGCCTCCAGGGACCCTGCGCGCGTGACATCCGCCAGGATGTTCTGCACCTGCCAGGCCGCCATGCCCAGGGCCAGGAGCAGAAACAGCAGAAATGTCAGGGCGCGGGCTATGAACATGGCATCAATCTATCAGGTCGTTGAAAAAGTGGCGTGCTGCCACTTCTTCAATCCGGTCGGGCCGAAGTGAATTCGGCCCGACCTCCGTTTCAAGCGGCCTTTCAGCCGCTTGAAACGGGCAAGCCGTCCATGGCCTGCCCGTTCAACCGCTGGTCGCGGGGCATCAGGGCTGCTTGCGGGCGGCCTGGGCCACCTTGAACTCGGCGACGAGGCCTTCCAGCCGGTCGATGATGGGGGCGACCTCGCGGCCCAGCTTGCGCAGTTCGGGCGAGGTGATCTCCTCGACCAGGGTCTCCAGGGCCAGTTGGGCGCGCTGCGTGGCACCGCCGCTGCCGTGGCTGTGATCGCGCTTCATGTGGGGGAACAGAAGCACGTCTCGGATGCTGTGGGTGTTGGTCAGCAGCATCACGAGGCGGTCAATGCCCACGCCCAGGCCGCCGGCGGGCGGCATGCCGGCCTCCAGGGCCTCGACGTAGTCGTAATCGACTTCCTTGGGGGCCTCGACATCCTTGGTCTTCTCGCCCAGCTCGACTTGCTCCCTGAAGCGCTTGAGCTGCTCCGTGGGCTCATTCAGCTCAGAGAAAGCATTGGCGAACTCCACGCCGTTGATGAACAACTCAAAGCGCTCGCATAGCTGGGGGTCGTCTTCCCGTGCCTTGGTCAGGGGGCAGATGGCCGTCGGATAATCAATGAGGAACGTCGGCTGAATGAAGTGCTTCAGTGCCGTGGCCTCCAGCACCTGGTCGGCCAGCTTGTAGTGGTCATCGTGGACCTCCAGCCCCAGTTCTTTGGCCCTGGCCTTCATGCCGGCCATATCGTGCAAGTCCACGCGCGCGTACTCGCGCAACAGGTCAGTGTATCGACGGCGGGCAAAGGACTTGCCGAGATCAATCTCCACTTCACCCCACTTGAACAGCAGGTTGCCGTCAGGCCTGATGGTCTGGGCAGCGTGACGGATCAGGCCCTCGGTTATCTCCATCATGGAGTGGTAGTCGCCGTAGGCCTCGTACAGCTCCATCATCGTGAACTCAGGGTTGTGCGTGGGGTCGATGCCCTCGTTGCGGAAGTTGCGGTTGATCTCGAACACCCGCTCAAAGCCTCCCACCAGCAGGCGCTTGAGGTAAAGCTCCGGCGCGATGCGCAGGTACATGTTCATGTGCAGCGCGTTGTGGTGCGTGATGAAGGGCCTGGCCCTGGCGCCGCCGGGAATGGGGTGCAGCATGGGCGTCTCGACTTCAAGGTAGCCCTTGCGCCCCAGATACTCACGGATGGCCGCCAGCACGAGCGACCGCTGCTCAAAGCGCCGCCGCACGTCGCTGTGCACCATGAGGTCAAGGTAACGCTTGCGGTAGCGGAGCTCCGTATCGGTGAAGGCGTCCGCGCTGTGCTCCACGCCCTGCTCATCCTTGTAAACGCGAGGCAGCGGCGGCACCGCAAGGGACTTCGTGAGGAACTTCAACTCCGCGGCGAACAAAGTGATTTCACCCGTGCGGGTCCGCTGCACGTCGCCCTTGACCCAGATGAAGTCTCCCAGGTCGATCTGCTCATAGACTGCCATGGCCTGCTCGCCCAGGCTCTTGGCGTTGAGGTAAACCTGGATCTTGCCGGACTCGTCAAACAGGTCCAGAAACACCGCCTTGCCCATTTTGCGGTTGGCCAGCACGCGACCGGCCACGGCCCTGCCGCCGATCTTTGGCCCGTCCTGTTTGCCCTCGACTTTCGGAGACGCGGCTTCGAGCTTCTCGAACTCGGCCTTCAACGGGGCGATGTTCTGGCGCGCAGGGGTGCGCACGGCGTAGGGGTTGACGCCCATCCTGGCCAGGGCATCCCGTTTGGCCATGCGCTGGGCGCGATACTGATCGATGGTCTCGTCCGGCATGCAGGCTCCAGTAACGGCGGGGGCGCAGCATGCCGCGCCCCACAAGACCCGGCATCCTATCCACATCAGCCCCTTCCGAAAGGGCGGGGTATGAAAGTGGAAGCGGGGCAGTTATGGCCGGGCTGCCCGTCGAGCGCTAGATTGCGGGCATGGACGGGGCGCAACGGGAAATCCTGGCGGGCAACCTGAAACGCGTGCGCGAGCGCATCGCGGCGGCCTGCCTGCGGGTCAAGCGTGACCCAAGGGAAGTGACGCTGGTCGCCGTGACCAAGAGCGTGGGACCCGAGGTGATGCAGGCGTTGATTGAACTGGGCGTGACGGACATCGGCGAAAACCGGCTGCAGGCGGCAAAGGAAAAGTTCCCGCAGGTGCCGGGCCTTTGGGACCGCACGAGAGTGAAGCGCCATTTCATCGGTCACTTGCAGACGAACAAAGTGAAGAGCGTCCTGGAGCTGTTCGACGTCATTCACAGTGTGGATTCGCTGAAGTTGGCGGAGGAAATCGACAGGCGAGCGCGTCAGCTTGAGCTGCCGACCGTGGCGGCCTTCATTGAAGTCAACGTCTCCGGAGAGGAAAGCAAGCAGGGTCTGCCCGCGGCGGAGTTTCGCGCCTTCTTCATGCAGGCTCTGCGCCTGACACATCTGGAGTGGCAGGGACTCATGACCATGGCCCCTCTGGCGGAGGAAGCGGAAAGCGTCCGCCCGCTCTTCCGGCGCCTGAGAGAAATGGCCTCCCCATTCTCCGGCGACGAGGCCTTGCTGCGTCTGGCCAGTCTCTCCATGGGCATGTCCAACGACTTCGAAGTCGCCATTGAGGAAGGCGCCACCCACGTGCGCATCGGGACCGCGTTGTTCGAGGGGATGTAGTTGGCAGCGAGGCCTTGCTGCCATGCAACCGCTGACCATTCCCGGGATTGCTGTTACTAACCCACGCGTTAGAATCCTGGCGACACGAGCCTTTGCACCTGATGCGAGACACGAATGCAGGTTGAACTTCTTGTTGGAAAGCTTCACGCCGCCACCGTGACGGAGTGCCGCCTGTACTACCAGGGCTCCGTCACCATTGACCGCGACCTCAGTGATGCCGTTGGCCTCTTGCCGCACCAGAAGGTCGACATCTACAACATCAACAACGGTGAGCGCTTTTCGACCTACATCCTCGAGGGCAAGCGCGGCTCAAAGACCATTGGTCTCAACGGCGCGGCGGCCCGCCTGGTGCAGGTGGGGGACCGCGTGATCATCGCGGGATTCGGTACCTTCACGCGTGAAGAAGCCCTCAAGCATGAGCCCAGGGTGGCCGTGCTGGACGAACACAACGAAATCGTTTCGACGGGACACTGATCCGTGGTTCGTGTTTCGCCCCGGCCGAGCCACGAAGCACGCAACACGAGACGCCACCTATGACGCGCAGCGACGGTCGCACGGAAAATCAGCTTCGCCCCGTGAAGTTCACCCGCCACTTCACCATGCACGCACCCGGCTCGGTGCTTGTCGAGTTCGGCAAGACTCGTGTGTTGTGCACGGCCATGGTGGAAGATGCGGTACCGCCGCACGTCAAGGCTGCCAATTACCAGAAGAAGCCTGAAGATCGCGAGGGCTGGCTCAGCGCCGAGTACGGCATGCTGCCCAGCAGCACCAACACCCGCAAACAGCGCGACAAGGGCGGCAAGGTGGATGGCCGCAGCGTTGAGATTCAACGGCTCATCGGCCGCTCCCTTCGCACCATCATTGACCTCGCCCAGATTGGCGAACGCACGCTCTGGCTCGATTGCGACGTGCTGCAGGCCGACGGCGGCACCCGCACGGCCGCCATCACCGGCAGTTACGTTGCCCTGTGGGATGCCCTGCTGGCCATGAAGGAGAAAGGTCAGTTGAAGTATTGGCCCCTGATTGACTCCGTTTCCGCCGTGAGCGTCGGCGTCATCGGTAACGCACCCATGCTGGACCTCTGCTACGAAGAAGACGTGCGCGCCGAAACCGACATGAACGTGGTCATGACCGGAAAGGGCCATTTCATCGAGGTTCAGGGCACCGCCGAAAAGGCGCCCTTTGAGCGCAAGCGCCTCGACGAATTGCTCGATCTGGCCGCGCGCGGCTGCACTGAACTCTGCAAGCTCCAGAAGAAGGCCCTGGAGTAGCCCGGGCGCACGCCCGTCAAACCAGCTTGCGGATGCCCGCGGCCAGAGCTGCGGTCAGATCAATGGCATTGGTCGGGTGTGCAATGGTGTTGCAGGTGGCAATGCGCGCAGGCCCGGCTGCCACGAGCGCCTGCCAGGCATCCTGGGCGAAGATCGCGTGGACGCCGACGCACACGGGCGCCGGCTGCTTCAACTCCGCCAGGCGGCCAATGGCCGCCACCATCGTTCGACCCGTCGAGACAATGTCGTCGGCCAGCACCGGCGTGTGCCCTGGCCACTGTTCGATATGCGGAATGCTCACCTCGACGTCGCGGTCGCCCCGCCGCGTCTTTTCAAGCGTGGCATAGGGCGCGCCGATGGCCCCTGCAATCTCGCGGACCCACTGCTCGCTCTCGCTGTCTGGACCGATCACCAGAGGGCGCTCCACGTTGGACTTGATCCAGGCTGCGATCTCCGGCGCGGCATGTACGACAGCCGTGTCAATGCTGTAAATCTCGCCCAGCGAGTGATAGCGGTGCAGGTGGGGGTCCACCGTCACCAGCCACTGGAAAGCGCCCGAGAGCAGGCGCGCGAAGGTTCGCGAGGTTACGGCTTCGCCGCTCAGGAACTGGCGATCTTGGCGCAGATAGGCCAGGTACGGCGCGACAAGGCCAACGCCGGCGGCGCCTTCGGCGCGCAGGGCATCGGCCAGCAAGAGCAGGGGCAGGGTCTTGTCATCGGGGCGGTCGAGGCTGGCCACGATGGCGACGTCGCGCCCCCGGACATCGCCCAGGCGCAGGTATGTTTCACCATCGGGAAAGCGGCGGGTTACCGGTGATTCCACCGGCACCGACAGGAAATGGCCGAGCTTCTGGGCCAGGGTCTCATTGCCCGGCCAGGCCAGCAGCAGGTTCATACCTGTTCCTCAACGGTCATGAAGACGCTGTTGTGCCGCGCGTATTCCAGTGCATAGCTCAGCTCGCCGGGCGTCTGGGCGTGGATGGTGTAGAGGGGCTGGCCCTTATCCACGGTCTGGCCCACGCGCACCTGCATGAAGACTCCAGCCTCCGGCGACTTGGGAGCGCCGGCCAGCTTGGCGATGCGCGCCAGCTTGCGGTTGTCGGCTCCGGCGATCATGCGGCGCTTGCTGGACACAATCGTGTAGGTGTGAGGGGCCACGCCGGGCTTGCGCATGCCGCCCTGGGCCTGGCAGATGGCGCAGAACTTCTGCCACGCCCGGCCATCTTCGAGTGTGGCCAGTGCCAGAGTCCTGCCCTGGCCGAGCGCGGCCTTGCCGCCGATTTCGAGCAGGTGCCCCGCCAGCACGGCGGCGCGTTCGCGCAGGTCCTGGGGAGCGCCTGGGTCGCAGCGAAGCACGGCCAGCACGTCCAGAGCTTCCAGGGCGGGGCCGATGCCACGGCCCACGGGTTGGGTGCCGTCGGACAGCACGGTGCGCACGGTCAATCCCACGCCCTGGGCGACGGCATCGAAAATGCGCCCGAGCTTGGAAGCGGCGTCCGGCGAGCGGACCTTGGCCGTGGGGCCCACGGGCATGTCGAGCACGACATGGGACGCGCCGGCGGCCAGCTTCTTGGAAAGCACGGAGGCCACGAGCTGGCCCTCGCTGTCGAGATCAAGGGCCCGCTCCACGCGAATCAGCACGTCGTCGGCCGGGCTAAGGTCGGCCGAGCCACCCCAGACCAGGCATGCCCCTTCGCGCTCCACGACGGAACGCATCTGCTCAAGCGTCAGGTTGACAGGCGCAAGCGTCTCCATGGTGTCGGCGGTGCCGGCCGGAGAAGTAATGGCCCGCGAAGACGTTTTGGGCATGCACAACCCGCAGGACGCCACAATGGCCACCACAATGGGCGTCGTGCGGTTTCCGGGCAGCCCGCCTACGCTGTGTTTGTCCAGGACGGGAGCGCGCGGCCAGGTGAGCTGGCGCCCCGCCAGTACCATGGCGCGCGTCAGCTCAGTGATCTCGGGCAGCGACATATGGTCGCCGGCGCAGGCGGTGATGAAGGCGGCAAGGTGTACATCGGCGTAGCGGCCGCCCACGATGTCGCGGATGATGGCGCCGAGTTCGCCGCCGGAAAGTTCGTGGCCGTAAATCTTGGCGCGCAGGGCGCTGAAGGATTCGACCGGGCTGGGATGGGAGAAGGCTGCCAGGTCACCCTCACGGGGCGAAAGCAGGCGCCAGGCCGCCTCCGACAGCCCCACTTCGCCCGACGAAACCAGTTCGCCGTGTACGACGTTGAGCGTGGCAATGACGCCATGTCCGTTGACGCTGACATAAATGCGGCTCTGCGCCGTAAAGCCCTCGGAGCGGCAGACCGCGCTGTCCGCGCGCAGGTAGGCCACGGGCTCCTGGTGCGTGTCAATGCCCAGGCGCCGAACGCGCAGCCGCTCCTGTCCGAGACGATGATTGCCTTCGATGTCTTCAAGCATGGCGCGGCATCATACACCGCGAGGGACCAGCCACATGCCTGTTCCGCGCGCCGCGCGCCGCGAGACGGGCGTCACGCGCGCCAAGGCCGGTAGATGTTCGGCAGAAGGCCGAGCTGGAAAAACAGACGGTAGGAATCCCAGGTGACCCAGGATTGGGCAATCAGGTTCTCCTCGAAGCGCTGAATGATGGCGCCCGTGTAGTCAATGCTCTGTCCGCCCGTGGCAACGCCCATGAAGCCGCCGAGGTGTACGCCGCGAACGCGGAAGCGGGTCATGACGCGGTCGCGAGCTGCCAGTTGCTCCTCGATTTCGACGCGGTAGTTCCCGAAGAACCGGGGGATCGCCTGCACATAGGTTCGCAGTGCGCCCCTGCTGTCCGCGGCGATGACCGGGCTGGTGTTGTCTTCGCGCTGGAAGTTCTCGGCGTAGCACTCGGCGATCATCTCTTCGCCCCGCCCCTGACTCGCCAGCTCCAGAGCGCGGCGGACTACGGCCTTGTGAACCTCCGGATCAATGTGCTTGCCCGTGGTACGCCGCGGCAACGAGCGCCGGTCCGCCGCGTGATAGGGCGTACCGGGCTTGGCCGGCACGACCCATCCGGGGGGCGTGGAAGGCACAGGCGGCGGCACGACGTCAAGCTGAATCAGTACGGCCAGCATGTCCCACTGGATCCACACGCGGCGTATCAGCCCGGCCTCGAACTGGTAGATGGTGTTGCCGGTCCAGTTCACTTCGCGGCCCGTCGCCTGCGAGCCGAAGAAGCCGCCGCGATGCACCGCATGGCCCGTGAAGCGATTGACCACGTGGCTTTCGCCGGCGGCAAAGGCGTCGTCAAGGCGCAGGGTGTAGCGTTCAAAGTGACTATGGACGGCGCGGACCACCACCTTGGCCAGCCCGGGTCCGCGCAATCCGCCGTCAGGCACGTTGGGGTCGATCACTTCACAGTCAGGGTGAATCAGTTCGTCACAGGCCTCGAGCACTCCACCCTCAAACGCCAGGGAAATGAAGCGCCGCATACGCTCGACGTTGCCGTCCGCGCCTGGGTTTGTCTGGGACATACCTACCTTTTCGGGCCGCAAAGACGCGGCCGCGCTGCTTTGCCCGGGTGTGCCCTGCGACAAGTGGGCCGCAGGGCGCCCCTACCGATAGGCTGCGGCCGGAAACCGTCAATAGACAATTCAGTGTGACAACTTCAGGATACAGGCGTCTGAAAACCGAGGGTCCCGCTCTGGACGGCCCAGAGGTCGGCATAGACGCCACCCTGGGCCACCAGTTCGTCGTGGGTGCCTTCTTCTGTCAGACGGCCGTCCTTGAGCACGAGGATGCGGTGTGCTCCGCGGATGGTGCTCAGGCGGTGGGCGATCACCAGGGCCGTGCGCCCGCGGGTGATGGCCGCCAGATTCTGCTGGATTTCGCGCTCCGTTTCAGTGTCAACGCTGCTGGTGGCCTCGTCCAGCACCAGAATCGGTGCGTCCTTCAGCAGTGCGCGGGCAATGGACAGCCGCTGGCGCTGGCCTCCGGAGAGTTTGATGCCGCGCTCGCCCACCACACTGTCGTAGCCCTGGGGCAGGGACTGCACAAACTCATGGAACTCTGCCGCCCTGGATGCGGCGATGACTCTTTCCAGCAAAGCCGTGCGTCCCTCGCCGGACACGCGGGCTCCGTCGCCTTCAGCGCCGCTGCCGTAGGCGATGTTTTCAAAAATCGTACCGTGGAACAGGTACACATCCTGGCTGACCAGGGCGATCTGCCGCCGCAAATCCGCCTGTCGCAGCTCCCGCAGGTCATGGCCGTCAATCTTCACGCGCCCCCGGCCGGGGTCGTAGAGTCTCAGCAGCAGCTTGATCAGGGTGCTCTTGCCCGCGCCCGTGGGCCCGGCGATGCCGATCATCTCGCCTGCGGCCACGGAAAAGCTCAGGCCGTCCAGCACGGGCGCTCCCGTCCGATAGCTGAAGCCGACACCTTCGAAGCACAGGTCGCCGCGGGCGCGCTGGAGTTCGCGCGGCGCTTCGGGGTCCTGCACCAGCGGAGGCGTTGCCAGCAGAGAGAAGACGCGCGATGCGCTGACCTTCGCGCGCTGGTACTCGTCAAACGTGGTGCCCAGGCGCGTCAGGGGCCAGAGCAGGCGCTGGATCAGCATGCAGAACATGACCAGCTCGCCCAGGCTGATGACTCCCTCCACGGCCCACCAGCCGCCAAGCACGATCACCCCGCCGAAACCCAGAGCGATCGCCATGCGGATGATGGGTGTGAACAGGGCCGTAACCCGGATCGCGCGGTGATTGGCCTCGCGGTAGGCGTCGCTGGCCTGGCGCACCCGCTCCAGCTCGAAGCTTTCAGCCGTGAAACTCTTGATCACGGCAATGCCGGCGATGTTGTTCTCGAGGCGTGAGGCCACCTCGCCTACGGCAGCCCGCACCTCTTTGTAGCGCGGCTCCATGAGCTGGGAGAACTTGAGACTGCCCCAGATGATGACAGGGACGGGGATGAGCCCCACCAGCGCCATGATCCAGTTGGCGCTGAACAGCACATAGCAGGAGAAGGAGACCAGTACGACGAGGTGAACGAGTTCGGCGGCGCCCGAGTTGAGAAAGCGTTCGAGCTGATTCACGTCGTCGTTGAGCATGGCCAGGGTCTTGCCCAGACGGTGCTCCTCGAAGAAGCGGATTTCCCGGCTCTGCATGCGGGCGTAGGCGTCCAGTCTCAGCGCGTGCTGGACATTCTGCGCCAAGGTCATGAAACCGTACTGGTACATCCACTGAAACAGGCTTTCGAGGCCGAACACGGCCACGGTGAGCAGGGCGACGATGACAATCTGGGTGAACAGGTCCGTTGAGAGCGCCTGCATGAATGCGGGCGGCTTGCGCAGAACGACATCCGTGAGCCACGCGACGATGATGGGCGGTGCAAGGTCCAGCACCTTGTTGGCGGCGGCGGAAGTCGCGGCAAAGGCGAGCCGGCCCTTCATGGGGCGCATGTATGCAAACAGGCGCGCCATGGGTCGATCCACCGGCAACAGCAGGGGTGCGTCATGGGCCATGGCGCCACTATGCAACTCCTGCGCCGTCGAGAAAGCACCTGTTCTTCGAAACCTGCCTTTACCGTCCTGCGAAACGGAGAGGGCCAGGCTTGGCGCTCACAGGAGCATCAGGGCGCGGAGGCCCGACCATGCCATCTTGCTGGAGCGTGATATGCTCGCCCCATGTCGATTCTCGCCCTGACCAACGCCAGCAAGAGCTACGACAGCCGCGTCGTGCTCGACTCCGTCAGCTTTGGCCTGGCTGAAGGCGAGCGCGTCGGCCTGGTGGGCCCCAACGGCGAGGGCAAGTCCACCCTGTTGCGCCTGCTGGCCGGGGTTGAGGCGCCCGACAGCGGCCAGCGCACCGCGACGCAGGGGCTGCGCATCGGCTTCTTCTCCCAGCAGCCGCGCCTCGCCGGCGGGCGGGTGCGCGATGTCGTGCGCCAGGGTCTGGGCAATCGCGAGGAGCTGTTGGGGCGCCTGGAGCATCTGCACCAGCAGATGGCGGTGCCCGGCCTGTCCCCCGGCGACCTCGCCGAGCTGATTGCCGAACAGAGCCGTCTGGACGCACGGCTGGGCGCCATGGGCGGCCATGCCGTCGAGCACCGCGTCGAGGAGATGATCGCGCACCTGGGCCTGCGCAACGCTGATGCGCCCAGCGAGTCGCTTTCCGGGGGCGAGGCGAGGCGCGCGGCTCTGGCGGCGCTGCTGCTTTCCGAACCGGACGTGCTGCTGCTGGACGAGCCCACCAACCATCTCGACGTCGTGGCCATCGACTGGCTGGAGGATTTCCTGTTGCAGGGCCGCACGCCGCTGATCATGGTCACGCACGATCGCTACTTCCTTGACCGTGTGGTGCACCGCATCGTGGAGGTGGATCGCGGCAAGCTTTACTCGACCGACGGCAGCTATCAGGACTTTCTCGTGGACCAGGCTCGCCGCCTGGAGGCTGAAGCCGCGACGGAGCAAAACCGCCTGGCGACCATCCGGCGCGAGACGGCCTGGATCCGGCGCGGGGCCCACGGCCGCACAACGAAGGAGAAGGCGCGGGTGAGCCGCTACCGCGAGATGACCTCCCAGGCGGAACTTCAGACGCGCCAGGAACTGGATTTTGCGATTCCCGAGGGCCCGCGTTTGGGCGGCAAGGTCATGCGCCTCAAGCACGTGAGCAAGAGCTTCAACGGGCAAGCCGTGCTGCGCGATGTCTCGCTGGACATCACAGCGGGCATGCGCCTTGGCATCGTCGGGGCCAACGGCACGGGCAAGACCACACTGTTGCGCATCCTGACGGGCGAACTTGCACCGGACAGCGGCGAAGTGGAAATCGGCGAGACGGTGAAGGTCGCCCGTATTGACCAGACGCGTTCGGTGCTGGATGAAGACAAGAGCGTCGTCGAGGAGATCGCCCACGACCACGACGGCGTGATCAACGTAGCCGGCCGCGTGCAGCGTGTGGCGCCGTTCCTGGACCAGTTTCTGTTCCCCGGACAGCGCAAACACACCAAGATCCGCCGGCTCTCCGGCGGCGAGCGCAACCGCGTGTTGCTGGCCAAGCTTCTGCTCCAGAACGGCAACGTGCTGGCCCTGGACGAGCCCACCAACGACCTCGACCTGCCCACGCTGCGCGCGCTCGAGGAGGCCCTGACAGCCTTCAGCGGCGCCGTGCTGGTCGTCAGCCACGACCGCTACTTCCTTGACCGTGTATGCACGCGCATCCTCTTTCTCGATGGCAGCGGCCGCGCCCGCTTCCACGAAGGCGACATTGAGGCGCTGCTGGAGGAGTTGCGACAGGCGGCCACGCCACCTTCGCCGGCACCCGCGCCGGCCGCGGCCAGAAACTCCGATGACGAGGCCCGCAGGGCGCGCCGACGCGCCCAGAACGAACTCAAGAACCTGCCCGCTCAAATCGAGAAGCTGGAGCAGGAGGTGGCCCGCCTTGACGCCGAACTGGCCGATGCCGCGCTGTACACCCGCCCGCAGGGACAGGCCGAAGCCGCCAAGATCGCGGCCCTGCGTGAAGCTGCCTCGCGCGAACTGGCGGCGATGTATGCGCGCTGGGAGGAACTTGAGGCCCAGGCCCAGGCATAAGCCATGAACCACGACTTTCAGTTCAACTCCCGCCGCTCCTGCGTTCTGGCCACGCGCGGCATGGTCGCAACCAGCCAGCCCCTGGCCGCGCAGGCGGGGCTTCGCATCCTGCAGGAAGGCGGTAACGCCGCCGATGCCGCCGTGGCCGCGGCCGCCATGCTGTGCGTGGTGGAGCCCGTCTCCAACGGCCTCGGCGGGGACATGTTCGCGCTGTACTTCGACGCAAAGTCCAGGCGTGTCCACGCGCTCAACGGCTCCGGACGCGCCCCCAAGGCCGCCTCCATCGCCGAACTCAAGGCGCGCGGCCATGCAGCCATGCCGCGCTTCTCCGGCGCGGCCGTGACCGTTCCGGGCGCTGTGCGCGGCTGGGAATCGCTGCTGACTCGCTTTGGCAGCGTGCCCCTGGCGCGGCTGCTGGCGCCGGCTATTGAGACGGCGGAGAGGGGCTTTGGCGTCAGTGAGTGGATCGGCGCTTCCTGGGCGCTGGGGGTGGACAAGTTGCTGCGCCGGCCGGGCTTTTCTCCCGGCGAGCCTGAAGGGCCCGAGCAGCCCAGCGGCCAGGAGCTTCTGCTAAACGGCCGCGCGCCCGGGCCCGGCGAGCTCATGAAGCTCCCTGAGCTTGCCCGTGTGCTTCGGGGCATTGCCCTGGCGGGGGCTGACTACATTTACACCGGGCTCTTTGCGCGCAAGCTCAGCGAACACGTCCGCAAGTACGGCGGCTGGATTACCCCGGAAGACATGAGCCTGCACGAAAGCACCTGGGAGACCCCGCTGGCCACGGACTACCGCGGCGTCACGCTTTACGAGTGCCCGCCCAACGGCCAAGGACTTGCGGCCATTTTGGCCTTCAATCTGGCGCGCGGCTTTGAGTTGGGCCAGATGGACGAGGCCTCGCGGGTGCATTGCATGATCGAGTGCATGCGCCTGGCCTTTGCCGACGCCCAGCGTTTCGTGTGCGACCCGGCCTTTGCGGAGATTCCGCTGCGCGAACTCTGCGCGGAGGACTACGCCACCCGTCGGCGCGCACTGATCAGCGAGCAGGCCGCGGTCAAAGTTGAAGCGGGCGATCCCTTGGGCGGTTTGGACACCGTTTACCTCAGCGTGATCGATGGCGAGGGCAACGCTTGCAGTTTCATCCAGAGCAACTACATGGGCATGGGCACGGGCCTGGTGGTGCCGGGCACGGGCGTGAGTCTGCAAAATCGCGGGGCGCTGTTCTCGCTCGACGAGACCCACCCCAACGCGCTGGAGGGCGGCAAACGGCCCTACCACACGATCATGCCGGCGCTGACCACGCGCGAAGGGGAGTTGCACGCCTGCTTTGGAATCATGGGCGGGCACATGCAGCCTCAGGCGCACTTCCAGGTGCTGAGTGCCATGGTGGACCTGGGCCTGAACCCCCAGCAGGCGCTGGACCGGCCGCGCTGGCAGCTTGCGGCGTCAGAGCCGGGGCTGGGTGCGCAAGAGCCGGGGGGTCGGGTGCTGGTCGAAGAAGGAATGGCGTTGGACACGCTGGAAGCCCTGCGGAAGTGCGGGCATCAGCTTCGGGAATTCAGGGGCTTTGAGCGCATTCACTTCGGGGGCGGGCAGGTGATCTTGCGGGAGAATGGCCTGCTGGTCGGGGGCAGCGACAGCCGCAAAGACGGCTGCGCTGCCGGCTGGTAGCGCAGAGCGCTGGTTCCATGCCCGAGGGCCGCCACTGGGCAGCTACCCAAGTCGCCAGGCGGCCATGCTCATGTTGGCCATCTGCCATGTATCGTGGATCTTGAGCGCCCGTTCACCCTCGGCCGCGCCCACGGCAACGTGTAACGGCAGCAGGTGCTCCGCGCGCGGATGCGCCTGGCGCGCCCCGGGGGCCTCCAGCCAGGACGCAAGTCTTGCGCTCCGGATTTCGCCCGTCATCGCCATCGTGCCGTCGAGCCATGACTGGAACTCGGCGGCCCAGGGAGCCTTCTGCACGCTTGCAAAGTTCCCCCAGTCCAGCGCCCGCAAGTTGTGAACCGCGCCCCCAGAGCCAAGAATCAGCACGCCCTCTTCGCGCAGGGGCGCCAGGGTCCGTCCCAGGGCCAGGTGTATCGACGCATCCAGGCCCGCCAGCAGCGAAATCTGGACGACTGGGATATCTGCCTTGGGTACCGCCAACAGCAAGGGCGACCACGCGCCATGGTCCAGCCCGCGCTGAACGTCCAAGGCGGCGGCCATGCCCGCTTTGTCCAGCAATGTCGCAGCACGCCGGGCTGCGTCCGGTGCTCCGGGCGGGTTATAGGCCAACTCGTAAAGGGCCTGTGGGAAACCGTAGAAATCATGAATGGCGCTGTGCCGCGGCGCCGCCGTGAGCGTCGGCTGCTCCTGTTCCCAGTGCGCGGACAGCACAAGAATCGCGCGCGGCTGGAGGCCTTCAAGCAGTCCTCGCAGGAATGTGTGCGCGGGTGCGTCCGTTTCAAGCGGCAACGCGGGCGAACCATGGGAGATGAACAGAACCGGCAGCATGCAGCCTCCGGAGATGGAACGTTCGAAATCGAACAACTATTCCATCCTCTGCATCAGCGGGAAGTCCAGCCCCGGAGGGATAGGCTTGCCCAGCGCGCGGCACATGGCGGCGATTTTGCCCTTATGGTCGTAGATGTGCGTGATCGTGCGCAGCACCACGTGGGCCGGCGCAAGAGTACGCTCGCCGTGGAACGTTTTTACGGCACGCGGCGTATTGAGTTCGGCTTCGCCGGCGCCCGCGAGATAGGCCGAAACTTGGGCGCTGATGCTTTCGCGAAAGGCCTCCGCTTCGGCCATGCCCGCCAGGGCTGGATCCTCGGCCTCGATGCGCCCCTGAAGGCAGCCCAACCAGTAACGCTGGGCGCCCATGACGTGCGCGAACTGCGCCAGCAGGGTGGGGTCGCCGAAGTCCGGCATTTCGCGCGCAAGCTCCTGCGGAGAAAATGCGGTGCAATGGGCCATCAAGCCGCGCAAGGACTTCTGCGAGCGCTCGTGCATATCAAGCAGGGCGGATCGTGTGTACACGTGAGGAGTCTACCATGCCGAGCGACGACGGACTGAAGTCTGGCGGTTAGTGGCTGGCCTTGGGGCCATTGCACTGAATACTGTACTCCCCTAACCTCTGGTGACCTGTGCCACTCACGACCCGGCGAGGTGGTCATGCGTTGTCCCTCTTGCGGTGCGGTCCACGGTGATTCTCTGCGTGTATGTCCCGAATGCGGCTCCGACATCACGGGGGGCGGTCGATCCATGCCGCCCGAAGTCTCACAAGCAAGCCGGGAGTCCGTCGGCCCTGAAGTCTCACAGGCCACGCAGGGCGCTCGCGGCGGCATGCCGGCGCCGCCAGGTTCGGGCGGCTCCATGCCCGCACGGTACGAGTTCCTTGAGCCCATCGCCGCCGGCGGCATGGGCCGTGTGGTGCTTGTTCGGGATCGCCACACGGGGGCACGTTGCGCCCTCAAAAGGATGCTGCCGAAACGGGGTGTATCGTCCGAGCGTTTCGAGCAGGAAGCCCAGGCCGCGCGCCGGCTGGATCACCCCTGCATTGCCAAACTGCTGGACTTCGGCTGGGACGACTCCGGGCCATTCCTGGTAATGGAGTACGTGGAGGGCGAGAGCCTGGACCGGCGCATCCGGAGAAACACGCTCTCCGAGCAGGAAGCCAAGGACTTCTTCGACCAGATGTGCGCCGCGCTGGAGCACGCCCACGAGCGCGGCGTCATCCACCGGGACGTCAAGCCCACCAACGTCATCGTTACGCCGGGCGGCAACGTCAAGTTACTGGACTTCGGTCTCGCCAAGACCGACGAAGGCGCCTCGCTTTCCATGAGCGGGGCCGGGATGGGTACGGCGGACTATGCCGCCCCTGAACAGCGCCGGGATGCCAAGAACGCAGACAAACGGGCCGACGTCTTCTCGCTGGGGGCAACGCTGTACGAGATGCTCACGGGGCTCGCGCCCGCCCCGCTCCACCTGTTGAAGCTTCCGCCGCACTGGCAACGGGTCGTCGGCAAGGCCTGCGAACCCCGGCGCGACGACCGCTACGCATCTGTGAAG
The DNA here is from genome assembly GCA_003576915.1 of Planctomycetota bacterium. Classification (GTDB taxonomy): domain Bacteria; phylum Planctomycetota; class UBA8742; order UBA2392; family UBA2392; genus UBA2392. The sequence goes on from QEVF01000012.1 coordinate 58,358, forward strand.
GAGTTGCGACAAGCGGCGCGCATGGCGAGCGCGTCTCCGGCGCCGCCCCGCGACCAGCCCGATGCTGCCGACGCCTCCTACGAATTTGAGAAGTGGTATGAGGACGCCGAGGGAATCGCCCGCGGAAATGCCGACGAAGCCTTCATTCTGTTGAGCGTTCGCGAGGCGGCCGCCCTGGCCCGAGCCAACAATCTGGTGGGCGCTGCAGCCAAACTGGAGGCTGTCCGTCGAACGCTTGTCAACCAGCGGCACTTCCAGCGGTTTGACAACGACATCTGGGCTTTCAACGACATCATCAATGCTGTTCGCAACCTGGCCTCGATGGAGGACACGCCGCCGGATTATCAGCGGCTGCTGGACGCCTGCCCCTCGGCCGGGTTTGGCGAAGAGATGTCGCGCGAGGAGAAGCTCTTCTGGTACGGAAACGCGGAAGAGCAAGTCGGCGGTGCCGTGGCCATAGTGCCTGACCTTGGCGCGGGTACCGTTCCATCAGAGTTCTCGAGCATCGCGGGCGCCGCGCCGACCCAGAGGGCCGACGAGCCCGAGAGCGCCAAGGCGCGGAAAGGTGATCGGGATGCATCGACCGGCGCATTGTTCAATCTCGGGTGCTATGTCGTGGCAGTCGTTGTTCTGCTGGCGGGGGCATTTGTGTACCAGAAGGTGCAATCCGCTCAGCAGGACTCTGAGTTCAATGAATTGCTGGAGAGGACCCAACGCGACATCGCGTCTGCCGCGACGCCGGACCAGGCCGATACGGCCTTGAAATCCATCGAGTCGTTCCCGGACTACCAGCAAGTCAAGCCGCGCTTTGCGGAGAAAATTGCCGCGCTTGGTCAAAGGGCCGCGGAGCGTCGCGCGGAGAAGATGAAGGAGTATGAAGCGCTGGCCAGGGATGCCTCATACCTTTACCGCAAACCTGGAAGGCGCTGGACATGGAAGTCTGTCTCCTATGGAAGCGGCCAGGCCATCGAGGCCATGGTGATGCACCGAATCTTGACGAGCGGTAATGGGGAGGCGTCCTACGAGGTTGTGGAGCGAAAGGACGGCACAGAGACCTTCAGAAAGAGCCTCACGAGGTCGGTGGGACCCTATCCCCCGCCTCCCGACGCTTACGGGTTTTCACCCCAGGGCGCCTATGCCGGGGACATCACAGTTACCGCCGGTACATTCTGCGTGTATCTGGTCCAGGATGGTTCCTCGAATCCGAGAACGGGAACGAGAGTGTGGACTACGAATACTTGGTATTCCTATCAGTATCCTGGTCTGATCGTGAAGCGAGAAGAACGTGACGGTGGCGAGGTCGTTGCCGCTACCATGGAGTTAGTCGAATACGTGGATTGAATGTGGCTTCAGCGCAGCTCCTGCTCCGTCTGGAAGCCTGCAACCCTGAGGCAAGACCATGCTGATTCCTGTGTTTGCGGCTAACGACGCAGAGCTGGTTAAGGTTTTCGACATACTGAAGACCATCATTCGTGAAGAAGTAGCGCGAAGTGGTACCGCTCAGGCGGTCACGTTTGTCGATCGAATGCCCACTGAAGGCGCCGAAGGCACGCAAGGCGGCGAAGGAGCTCCGGCGTTGCCTTGGTTTCAATCCGTGGCGCGAGTCGCGAACTCTTGCGGCAGCGAGAGCGTCGCCACATTGGCGTGGAACAAGTCGAAGCCCGAAGAAGTCCGATGGGAGGTGACAACCACCCAGACTTCATGGGATGCCAACCGGTTCCGGGAGGGCTGGCACAGTGTTTCGTTCTTCGTTGCGCTTCTGGCTCTGGCCGCAGGCTGCGTGGCCCACGGACTTGAGAACTGGTCGTCCATGAAGTCCCTGCTAACTTCCAAGGAGGGCTGGATCGCCGGCGTACTTGTGCTCGTGGGCCTGTTCTTCGCTGTGAAGTTCTCCGCGGTGCCCTATATCGCGATACGCCAGAAGTCTTCCGAGCGCATTTGGACCGAGGCATCCAAGGCGGCGCAAGCCATTGAGGCCGCGGGCCAACGGGCCGTGAACAACTTGCTCACAAGCCAGGCGGGCAACAGCGGTAATCAGCCATGAACAGAGTAGCGGTGACTTCGGGTGCGCATGGGCGCCTGGACCTGCTCGATCAGGGGTCTTGAACCGCCCTCCAGAGACTTGCCGGGCCATTGACGACCTGCATTACGCCGGCGGCGACCTGAGCCATGCCCACCCCGACAGCTTCCTCAATCTCCATCCGAGGCTTCGCGCGGCTGACTCCCAAACGCGTTGACGGGACACCGTGCTTACCCCCGGGGGTGGCGACGGCGGACTGTGCCCGCCCCGCCGCAATCTACCCCTTCACTGCGTTGCCCGCGATGATGGCCTCCCGAATCTGCGACGCCAGATCTCCAAGGGCGCCCGGCGAGTGCGGCAGCATGATTGTATGGGTGTGGCCGTTCTGCCCGAGTTCCTTCAGCGTGTCGAAGTACTGCGTCAGGAGAATCAGGTTGAGCACTTCCTGCGAGCTGGCGCCCTTGACCGACTGCTGGAACTCGCCCACGCTCTCCCGCAGGCCTTCGACAATCGCGCGCCTCTGATCCGCGATACCCTGGCCCTGCAGCGCCTTGCTTTGCGCTTCGGCCTCGGCCTGTTTGACCTTCAGGATGCGCTCGGCTTCGCCCTTTTCGCTGGCCGCCACACGCAGGCGTTGTGCCGCGTTGATTTCGTTCATGGCGTCTTTGACCTTTCCATCGGGCTCGATGTCCGTCACCAGTGCCTTGAGGATGCCGTAGCCGAAGCCCGCCATCATCTGTTCCAGTTCGGCCTTCACGGCATCGGCGATCTCGTCTTTCCGGTCAAACACGGAGTCCAGCGTCATGCGCGGCACGCGGGCCCGCACCACGTCATACACAAACGCCGTGATCTGCGTGCCGTGGCTCTGCAACCGGTAGAACGCGTCATAGACGCGCTCAGGCAACACGAAGTACTGGACCGCCACGACGATTACGGCGAACACGTTGTCTTCGGTCTTCGTCTCCACGCGCACGTCAAGCTGCTGGACGCGCAGCGAGACCCGTCCACTGACGCGATCCATGATCGGGGTCTTGAAGTGCAGTCCCGGCTCCAGCAGCCGGTTGAACTTGCCCCAGGTCTGCAGCACGCCCACCTCCTGCTGCTGAACCACGACCAGGGCGCCTAGCAGAACAGCTGCCAGGTAAGCCAGCAGCAGGGCGCCGAAGATCACGCCGGCGGGCCAGAACAATGCCGCGCCTGCGATGGCTCCAGCCAGCAGCAGAAGTCCCAGGGCGCCAAGTACGAGCCAGATGGTGCCGGATGTGATGGTCATGCCGTGTCTCCTGAAATCCGCAGAGGATTGCACATGGTAGACGCGGCGGCTGCTATTAGAAGCGCCTTGAGCATTTGTAGTGGCCGAGTTTGCGGGGCGCCGTTTCCGGCACAACAACGGCCCCCAGGCCATGGCGCATTAAGCAGGGGCGACTGACACGTCGCCCCCGCCAATACCCGGACTGGCGCGATGGCGCGTTCCAATATGGAGTCGCCCGCGGGGCTGCTGGTCCGCTGGCGACGGCCGCCATGGGCGGAGGCAGATCGCTCCCAGGTGCTCTTGGGGCGCTACTTGGGCTGGGTCTGGGGAGCCAGACTGCCCTCGACGGGCAGGCCTGCCTCGCTCCATTCCGCGATGCCGCCGCGGTAGTCGTGAATGTTGCTGTAGCCAAGCTGTTCGACCGCACGGGCCGCCTTCGTGGAAGCATCTCACGAATAGCCCGATCAGTAGAACACAAGCATGGCCGCCTTGTCCGTCGGGAGGCCCTTGCCTGCCTGGGCCTCCGGTACCGGCAGGCTGGTGCTGCCCTTGATATGCAGCTTGTCGTACGAGACGCGGCTGCGGTTGTCGTAGAAGCCGGCGACTGCGCCCTTGGCCAGCGCTTCGCGCAGCTTCTTGAGATCGATGGTATGCATGGCAGTCTCCTGTTTCCCGGCCCATGGGCCGCGTTAACCCAGTCTAACGTCGGCCGGCGGCCCGGGCATTCCAAGTTTGGGGCGCGGGGCTAATCTTAGGCACCGCAAGGAGATCCCATGGCCAGCTCGTTCTATACGGTGGAGTCGAAGTTGTCAGCGGCGGACGCCGCCAAGCGCCTGCAAGAGGCGGTGTTGAAGGAGAAGTATGGCGTGATCGACGTGCTGAACCTCAAGCAGATCATGGCCGGCAAGGGCGTAACTTACGACGACGAAGCCATCGTGGTATCGGTGTGCGAGCCCAACTACGCGCGCAAGTTCCTGACGCTGGAGAACACGGTGGCGTCCTGCCTGCCCTGCCGCATCTCCGTGACCTCGCGCAAGGGCAAGACCTACATCAGCCTGCCGCTGCCATCGGCGATGTTTGGCCTGTTCGGCAACGGGGACCTGGCCCAGGCCGGGGCGGAAACGGAAGCGGCGCTCAAGCGCATGGTGGACGCGGCAAAGGCGTAGAAGGCGCGTGACAAGCGGCTCCAAGGAGAGCCTTGATTTGGGCTGGTGGGAGCCTATTTTCGTTTGCCGTTCGGAATAGTGGACTGGTATAGTCTAATTTAGTGAGCGAGAGTCGCGGTCAACCGCGAGGGGCGCCGAAGCGAGAGCAGACGACGCCGCAACCAGGAGAGGACCATGGCAGACCCCAACGAAAAGTGGGAAGACAACGTTCCGGGCAAGTGGTACGTGGACAAGACCTGCATTTTCTGCGGCCTGTGCCCCCAGCTTGCTCCGAGCAACTTCAAGGAATCGGACGACGGCACGCACGACTACGTCTACAAGCAGCCCGAGACGCCGGAAGAAGAGGCGCAGTGCGAAGACGCCATGGCGCAGTGCCCTGTACAGAGTATCGGCAACAACGGCTGATTCAGAACGGCAGGTATGAACGGCACCCCGCCAGTGCGGGGTGCCGTTCATTTCGGATTGGGCTTGACCGAAACTGACTTGTGGGATATATTTTGAACGGTAATTTGAAAAACAAATTATGGTTCAATTCATTGTTCGGGGACTGTCCATGGCCGTCCGGGTGACGGCAACGCCAGAGCGAAGATGCGCCGGCGCTCAGTGTCTCGGCTGAGAGCTTTGTCTGAGTGAGTCCGCAGAGCTGACGCAAAGCCCCGCCCTCTTCGCCGCGAGGGAGAGCCTGCGTAACAACTCGGGAATTGCTCCCCCCGGCGAAGTAGTTCGGCCACGACCGCCCTGCCAGGGAGACCTTCCATGCCTGATCCACAGAATCGTGTGGCCTTCAACGTACCGGGCCGCTGGTACATCGACGCTTCCTGCGTCAATTGTGGTCTCTGTCCGGCGGAAGTGCCGGATGTCTTTCGCGAGACTCCAGACGGCATCTCCAGCTATGTGTGGCGGCAGCCCCAATCCCCTCAAGGCGAGGCAGCCTGTGAGGACATGGCCGGCCGCTGCCCCACGAACTCCATAGGGAACGACGGTGCTGTCGCCATTACGGAGGACGCTGCTATGCTCCCCCGCCATGCCTGACCGCGACATCAAGCCCTACATCATAGAGCAGCTCAAGGAGGGGCGGTTCCATCTTGCGGCCATCTTCGGCAACGACCATCCCGTGGAGCTGGAGATCGGCATTGGCAAAGGGCGCTTCCTCATGAATGAAGCGGCCCGACGCCCTGACGTAAACTTTGTGGGCATTGAGTGGGCCAGCCGCTACTACCGCCTCGCCGCTGAGCGCGCCGCGGGCAAACGCCTCTCAAACATCCGCTTTCTGCGCGACGACGCCGCCCACACCCTGCGCGAGAACCTGCCCGACGCCAGCCTCAGCGCCCTGCATATCTACTTTCCAGACCCCTGGCCCAAGTCGCGGCATCACAAGCGGCGCCTGATCCAGGGGCCCTTTGTGCTGCAGGCGGCCCGGGTGCTCAAGGACGGGGCCCGGGTCCTCCTGGGCACCGACCACGCCTATTACGCCGAACAGATGGAGCGGGAATTCTCCGACCACCGCGACTTTACACTGGTCAGCCGGCTCTTCGGAGACGAGGCGCCCGAGGGCATCACCAACTGGGAGCAGAAGTTCCGCAAAGAGGGCCGCACCATCTTCAAGTTCGAATACCTGCGGCGCGCGCGGGACTTGGCCGCCCCGGCCCGCGCCTGATGCGTTGATTTTGCGCGCCGTGGCGCTAAGGTCTCTCAGCCTGCCCTGGAACTGAGATGGCCATACTCGGCATCGGAACTGACATAGTTGAAGTCAAGCGCATCGAGAAACTCCTCGCCGCGAGCCGCGAGGAGTTTTTTTCACGCGTCTTTGCCCCGTCCGAGGTTGCCTACTGCCTGGCCAAGGCGCGCCCGGCCATTCACCTGGCGGCGCGCTTTGCAGCCAAGGAGGCGTTCATGAAGGCTCTAGGCACGGGCTGGGCGCGGGGTGTCGGCTTTGGCCAGATTGTGGTGGCCAACGACGAGGACGGCCGGCCGGGCCTGGAAGTTACGGGAAGAGCGCGCGAGCTTCTCGACGCCATGGGTCCGACGTGGCTGTGGCTGAGCATCAGCCACACCCGCGAGTTCGCCATGGCCACGGCGGTGATCGAGTCAGGCGTGACACGCAAACGCGCGGCCACCATGCGCAGGTCGCGCAACACGCGGGTCACCTCGGAGCGCTGATGCCGACGGGATCAGACATCCGCCGTTACGAGCCTGACCGCGACGAGTTCGGGGAGATGCAGCGCGCCTATCTGCGGCGGGCCCTCTTGTTCGGGGCGCCGGCGCTGGTTGTGCTGCTGTTTGCGTTTGTCACCTTTCTGGTATGGGTTTTGACCTCGGCGCCGGGCTGGGTGTTCTTTCTCCTGGCGCTGCCGGCGGCCCTGGGCGCGATGTTCCAGCTTGTGCTGTTGTGGCTCGAACGTCCGGGCCCGACGCAGGACGCCGTGGCCGTGGAAGTCGGGCAGGGCCTGCTGCGCTTTGTCAATGACGAGACCGGCACGGTAGAGGAAGTGCGCTGGAAAGAGAGCCGCGGCGTGAGCGTGCAGCGGCGCTCCGACGCCGTGGAGATCGTGTTTCCCAGCGGGAGGCGTTCTCGGGTTCACTGGTTTGCCTACTCCGAGCGCGAGCAACTGCTCAAGGACCTGATGGCCCTCAAGGAGACACCCGCACAGGAGTCGCGGCCTGAAGACACCAAGGCCCCGCCCAGGCCGGCTGAGACGGCCCAGACCAAGCCTGAAGACTCGACGGCCAAGAGCGGCAAATCAGCCAAGACCTCGACGAAGGCGCGCAAAAAACCCGACGAAGAAGAATGACTCGCGCCAGGATTACTTCTGACCTTTGACCTCTGACTTCTGACCTCGAAAAATGCCCAAGCGCACCGACATCAAGAGCATCATGATCATCGGCTCTGGCCCCATCATCATCGGCCAGGCCTGTGAATTCGACTACTCCGGTACTCAGGCCTGCAAGGCCCTGCGCGAGGAGGGCTACCGTGTCGTGCTCGTGAACAGCAACCCCGCCACGATCATGACCGACCCGGAAATGGCCGATCGCACTTACGTCGAGCCCGTGACGCCGGAGATCTGCGCCAAGATCATCGAAAAGGAGCGGCCCGACGCGCTCTTGCCTACGCTGGGCGGGCAGACCGCGCTCAACACGGCAGTAGCCCTGCACAGCCTGGGCGTGCTCAAGAAGTTCAAGGTCGAACTGATCGGCGCCTCCATTGAGGCCATTCACAAGGCCGAGGACCGTGAACTGTTCAAGCGCGCAATCCAGAAGCTCGGCTTTGGCCTGCCCATCAGCAAGACGGCCAAGACCTGGGACGAGTGCCGCGCGGCCAGGGAGTTCGTGGGTCTGCCGGCGGTGATACGTCCCAGCTTCACCATGGGCGGCACAGGCGGCGGCATAGCCTTCAACGCCGAGGAGTTCGAGGAAATCTGCCGCAAGGGTCTTTCGCTGTCGCCCACGAGCGAAGTTCTGATCGAGGAGTACCTCGCGGGCTGGAAGGAGTACGAACTCGAGGTGATGCGCGACAAGAAGGACAACTTCGTTGTCATCTGCTCCATCGAAAACTTCGATCCCATGGGCGTGCACACCGGCGACAGCATCACTGTGGCGCCTTCGCTCACGCTGACCGACAAGGAATACCAGCTCATGCGCGATGAGGCCAAGGCCATCATCCGCGAGATCGGCGTTGAAACGGGAGGCAGCAACATCCAGTTCGCGGTAGATCCTCGCAGCGGCCGGCGAATCGTGATCGAAATGAACCCGCGCGTATCGCGCAGTTCGGCGCTGGCCTCCAAGGCCACGGGCTTTCCCATTGCCAAGTTCGCCGCCAAGCTGGCCGTGGGTTACACCCTGGATGAGTTGCGCAATGACATCACCAAGGCCACGCCCGCGAGTTTTGAGCCCAGCATTGACTACGTCGTGGTCAAGACGCCTCGCTGGGCCTTTGAGAAGTTCCCCGGCGCCGATCCGCGCCTGACTACCCAGATGAAGTCCGTCGGTGAGGCCATGAGCATCGGCCGTACTTTCAAAGAGGCGCTGCAGAAGGCGCTGCGCAGCCTTGAAATCGGGCGCGCGGGCCTGGGCGCGGACAGCAAGGAAGCCACCAGCGACACACGCAAGATCCCGCGCCCGAAGCTCAAGGAGGGGCTGATCGTTCCCGGCGTCGAGCGCATCTTCAACATCCGGCGCGCCCTGCGCATGGGCATGACACCGGCCGAGATCAGCTCCTTTTCCGGCATTGACCCCTGGTTCCTGGACAACATTCAGCAGGTGCTCGAGTTCGAGGCCGACCTGCGCGAGCTGGCAAGTCGCGGCACAAGCTCAAGCCGCAAGGCCCAGGAGCCGGCGGCAGGCGGGGCTGCCTTGCTGGATGCCGAGATGATGCGCGACGCCAAGCGCATGGGTTTTTCCGACGCCCAGCTTGCCACGATTTTCCGCTGCAAGGAGCAGGAGATCCGCCAGCGCCGCAAGCAATTGGGCGTGATCCCCGCCTACAAGATTGTGGACACCTGCGCCGGCGAGTTCGAGGCCAGAACTCCCTACTACTACTCAACCTATGAGGAAGAGAGCGAGTTACGCCCCAGCGCGGCCAGAAAAATCATGGTCATCGGGGGCGGTCCCAACCGCATCGGCCAGGGCATCGAGTTCGACTACTGCTGCGTGCACGCAAGCATGGCGCTGCGCGAGCTGGGTTATGAGTCGATCATGGTCAACTCCAACCCCGAGACCGTGAGCACCGACTTCGATATCAGCAATCACCTGTTCTTTGAGCCGTTGACCTTCGAAGACGTGATGAACATCTACGAAGCCATGAAGCCGGTGGGGGTCATCGTCCAGTTCGGCGGGCAGACCCCGATCAACCTCGCACGGCGCCTGGCCGACGCCGGCGTGCCCATCATCGGCACCAGTGTGGATGCCATTGAGGAAGCCTCCGACCGCGAGCGCTTTGGCGCCCTGTGCCAGCGCCTCGGCATCCGCCAGCCCCGAGGCGCCACATCCACCACGCGCCAGGGCGTCATGGAAGCCGCGCGCAAGGTGGGCTACCCCGTGCTGGTGCGCCCGAGCTTTGTGCTGGGCGGTCGCGCCATGGAAATCTGCTATGACGAGGCCGAGCTGGAGCAGTTCGTGGGGCCGGCGCTTGAAGTGGCGGAAGGCCGTCCGGTGCTGCTGGATCAGTTCCTTGACGACGCCATCGAGGTGGACGTCGATGCCGTTTCAGACGGCGAGCAGGTGACCATCGCCGGCATCATGGAGCAGATCGAGTATGCCGGCGTCCACAGCGGCGATTCCATGTGCAGCATCCCCACGCACTCGCTGCCGGAAAACGTGCTGCGCGAGCTGCGCGAAACCACGATCAGGCTGGCCAAGGCGCTGAAGGTCTGCGGCCTGATGAACGTGCAGTACGCCATCAAGGACGGCCAGGTTTACGTCATTGAGGTCAACCCGCGCGCCTCGCGCACGGCGCCCTTCGTGGCCAAGGCCATCGGCGTGCCCATTGCCAAGATCGCCACCAAGTGCATGTGCGGCCACAAGCTCAAGGACCTCGGATTCACTCAGGAGATTCTGCCGCGTCACCATTCGATCAAGAAGCCGGTGTTTCCCTTCAACAAGTTCCCCGGGGCCGACGCACTGCTGGCGCCGGAGATGCGCAGTACCGGCGAGGTCATGGGCATTGACGTCAGTTTCGGACGGGCCATGGCCAAGGCCCAGGCCGGGGCTTCCCAAAGACTGCCGCTTTCGGGCAAGGTCTTCATCAGTGTGAAGACAAAGGACAAGGCCCGTGTGCCTGCGATTGCGCAGAAGTTCCACGAACTGGGCTTTGCCGTCGTGGCCACCGGCGGCACGGCCAAGGCCATCGAAGGCGCGGGCGTGCCGGTGCAGCGCGTGAACAAGATTCAGGAAGGCCGGCCCAATGTGCTGGACATGATCATCAACGGGGAGGTCGGGCTCCTTATCAACACACCCAGCGGCAAGGACCCCCGCACCGACGAGGCCGCCATGCGCCGCCGCGCCATCATGAAGGGCATTCCCATCCTGACCACGCTGAGCGCGGCAGAGGCAGCGGTGAGGGCCATCGCCTCCATCAAGGGCAGCGAAGAAACGGTGAAGTGCCTGCAGGAATTCGGGGCATAGACGCTTTCTCGAAGACCCTGATGTATCGGAACCGCATGTTCCGTTGGAGTGGGCAGGGACCCCTACAATCGCGCCGGGGGCACTGCTCCAGCCTTGGATTCCTGTCGGTTCCACAACGCTGGACTTCGGTTCCGGCAGGCCGGGCCATGCAACATCGCTGTTCCGTGCCGCGCCCTGCTCGGGGCAGCGGGTTCACAAGTCCAGCGCTGAAGTATTAGAGCCATTTCAGAATGAGTTTGCAGAGCGGATGCGAAGCGCCGCAGGGGCGGGGCCGGGCATCCGAACCGGTTGCTTGCCAGGACCCAAGCGCGGCGAAGCGGACGAAGCCCCGCGATGTTCGCCGCGAGCGCGTGCCTGCCGATGAAGTCCGACCATGCTCCAAACCCAGGACAGGCAGCCTCAGAGGTGCCACAATCTGCTCGGGATCATGTCTCTTGCGCTCCATGGCAGTCCTTTCCGGTCCAAAGGCCGATCCGGACTTTCACTTCACCTGGACCGGCCTTCGGGGAGCAGACCAAGCCCCGAGTGAGAAGCGGGCCGCAGTTCCCGGCGTCGATGCGCCTTGCCCGGTGGGTTACCCCATGGGAATCTGCACCGGCTTCTTGGCGCGCTTGTTGGCTTTACGCGCTTCGCTGTAGCCCGCGTCGATGTGTCTTGCGATGCCCATGCCGGGGTCGGCCGTCAGTACGCGTTCGATTCTCTTGTCGGCGGCTTTACTTCCATCGCAGACAATGACCTGGCCCGCGTGCAGAGAATAGCCGATGCCTACTCCTCCTCCGTGGTGGAAGCTGACCCAGGTGGCTCCGCAGGCGGTATTGATTAGCGCGTTCAGGATGGGCCAATCGGCAATCGCGTCTGAGCCATCCTTCATGGCTTCGGTTTCTCGATTCGGGCTCGCCACGCTTCCGCAGTCGAGATGGTCGCGGCCGATCACGATGGGTGCTTTCACCTTCTTCTTGCGCACGAGCTCGTTGAACTTCAGGCCCGCCAGATGCCTTTCGCCGTAGCCAAGCCAGCAGATTCTTGCGGGCAGACCCTGGAACTGGATGTTTTCCCGTGCGCCGCCAATCCAGTTGGCGAGATGCTTGTTCTTGGGGAACAGTTTCAAAAGCTCGCGATCCGTGGTGTAGATGTCCTCGGGGTCGCCGCTGAGCGCCACCCACCGGAACGGGCCTTTGCCTTCGCAGAACAGCGGGCGAATGTAAGCGGGCACGAAGCCGGGGAAATCAAACGCGTTCTGCACGCCGGCCGTGAGCGCGTGCCCTCTCAGATTGTTGCCGTAGTCAAACGTGTGCGCCCCGCGCTTTTGCAGCTCGAGCATCTGCCGGCAATGTTTGGCCATGGTGCGCATGCTGTCGGCCTTGTATCGCTCGGGGCTGAGGCGGCGCAGTTCCAGCGCGTCGGCCAAGCTTATGCCGTCGGGAATGTAGCCGTTGAGCGGGTCGTGGGCGCTCGTTTGATCGGTGAGCAGATCGGGCGTGACCTCGCGCTCGATCAGGCGGCCCAGCAACTCCGTGGCGTTGCACTCGACGCCGATGCTGACCGCTTCTCCCGCCTTGGCCGCGGCCAGCGCACGATCGATGCCCGCGTCGATACTGCTTGCTTTCTCATGCAAATAGCGTGTGTCGAGTCTTCTCTGAATGCGGTGAGGATCCACCTCCGCCGCGAGCATGACGCCGTTACAGAGCGTACAGGCCAGCGGCTGCGCGCCGCCCATGCCGCCCAGACCTGCCGTGACCACGAACCTGCCGCGCAGGTCGGCCCTTTCGCCGTAGTGCTTTCTCGCCGCGCTGCCAAACGTTTCGTAGGTGCCCTGCAGAATCCCCTGCGTGCCGATGTAAATCCACGATCCGGCCGTCATCTGCCCGAACATGATCAAGCCGCGCTCGCGCAAGGTGTTGAAATGCTCCCATGTGGCCCAGTGGCCCACGAGATTGGAATTCGCAATCAGCACGCGCGGCGCATCTTCGTGCGACTTGAACACGGCAACGGGCTTGCCGCTCTGCACCAGCAGCGTCTCGTCTTTGCCCAGTTTCCTGAGCGACTTGACGATGGCGTCGAAACACTCCCAATTGCGCGCGGCCTGGCCGCTGCCGCCGTACACAATGAGCTGGGCGGGATCCTCGGCCACGTCCGGGTCGAGGTTGTTCATAAGCATGCGCAGCGGCGCTTCTGTGAGCCATGATTTACAGGTGAGCTTGCTGCCACGCGGGGCACGGATCACGCGAGGCTTGGCAGTCCTGGTAGCGGGCATGGTGGTATCCCATGGGGCAAAGGTGCGCGCACTCTAACGAAGCGTGCGACGGCTGCCAGAGCGGAAGCAGGGCGGAGGTCAGCGCTGGGTCAGGCGCATGAACCAGGGGCGGGCCTCGTCCTGCCAGGGGTCGAGGAAGCCGTCCTGGTTGGTGTCCTCTAGGCTGAGCCAGGCCAGGGTGAGGCCGTCGGCGCTGGCGCAGAAGCCGGCGCATTCATAGCCGAATTCGCTGATCAGCAGCAGGTTCAGCTTGGAAGAACGGTCCACGAGTACAAGGCGTGTCTTGAGGTTGGAGCGCTCGACGGCGAGCAGACCCCTGCCGGCAATCCAGGCCAGCGGGAAGTAGCTGTTGCGCAAAGACGGCTGGCGCGCCCCGTAGTGCTCGGCATCATCGACGATGAGCAGCTCAAAGGTGTCCAGGGTGCGGGCAGGCGTGAAGCGGCCGCCGGGCAGACGGCTGGCATTGATCGTGCTGGAGGACTCCTGAACGCCAAAGAAGCTGCCTTCGCCCGTGATGTGAAGGCGTGCGCGGCGGCTGGGGCTGTACAGGATGCGTTCGCTGCCGTCTGCGGGGTTGAGAAGGACATGCTCGCTGCGGTCCAGCAGGCCGGCCTCGGGCAGAGGCTGGGTGTCGTCGGTGAACTCCTCTTCTTCGTCGGGCATGGGCCAGCGTCGGCCCCAGGGGTTCATAGGCACGCCTTCTTCGGGCGGCCGTGCTACCAGCCGCTCGATGAGCAGGCTGCCGTCCTCAAGCGCCAGAGACACATTGAAGCCCCTGCACAGCGGGCGGCGCTCGCCCTTGCTGAGCGAAAGGGAGTAAATCCAGCCGTTGACGTCGTCACGCGCGAACTCAGCCGTGAGTACTTCGGAGCCCTGCTTCCACAGCAGCAGCGGCGTTTCCGTGGGGCGAAGCGCGCAGACCTCGCGCTCGGCGGTGCCATCGTGGCCGCAGATAACGAGCGAACGATCATCTTCGGCGTTGACTTTGCCGTCGCCGTTGAGGTCAAGGCGGCGCGTTACGACAAGCAGGCGGCCGTCCTCAAGGAACAGGGGGGCCAGAGCGTCAAAGCCTGTCTCGAGGACTCGGGCCTGCGAGCCCTCGGGCGAGGCGGAGAACAGCACATAGCGCGGCGACAGCGGCAGCGCGCGGGTGCGGCGCGCAGAGGGCGGTTCGGCGTTGAGGTCGCGGAAAAAGTAGAGCCGCGCCCCGTCGGGAGAGAGGCAATGGCGCAGAATGGGGCCCTGCTCGACACTGGCCATCTGGGGCCGCGAGGGCGAAAGGCGGGCCACCCAGGCTGCGGCGTCCGGGTCGTCTTCGGGCCGCGGCTTGAGGGAGCTGGCGTCGGGTTTTTCGGGCGGGGGCTCGCCGTCGCCCACTTCCGGCTGGCCCTGCAGGGCGCCCAGCGCCGGCAGGCAGAGACAAAGCGCGGCCAGGATTCGTTTCAGTTTCACGGCTTGACTCCCGGTGCGGTTTCAGCGGGCTCGGGCGGGCGCAGCGCCTCACGGGTAGGGGTGCGATCACTGCGGGCCGAGGCGCTGCGCGGCATGGGTTTGCTGATACGTATGGGAATCCAGACCGTGAAGCGCGAGCCCTTGCCACGCGCGCTTTCGACGGTGATTTCTCCGCCGTGGGCCTTGGCGATTTCGCGGCTGATGGTGAGGCCCAGGCCCGTGCCGTCAACCTTGCGCGTCAGTGCTTCATCGACGCGGTAGAACTTCTCGAAGATGCGTTGCTGGTCGGCGGGATCGATGCCGATGCCGCGGTCCGCGACCTCGATAAACATCTCTTCGCGGTCCTGCCCCACGCGCACGGTGACGAACTTGTCATCGCCGGAATACTTGATGGCGTTGCTTAGCAGGTTGAGCACGACTTCGCGCACGGCGTCTTTGTCGAACTCGGCGTTTTGGGGCAGCCCCGGCACCACGAACAGGCGAACTTCGCCGTCGGTATCGCGCATCTGTGCCTTGAAAAGCTGGACGGTCTCGCGCACCACCTGCCCCAGATCGCCCGGCTGCATGTTGTACTTCTTGACCTGGTTCTCGAGCTTGGAGAAGGTCAGCACGTGGTCTATGAGGATGCCGAGGCGGTTGGCCTCCTGCAAAATCGTGTCGTAGCAGGCATTGACCTTTTCGGGGTCCTTCACGCGGCCCAGTTTGAGGGTTTCGATGAACATGCGGATGCTTGTCAGGGGTGTCTTGAGTTCGTGGGTCACGTTGGACACGAAATCGACCTTCTTGCGGGCCTCGCTGGCTTCGCGCAGGATCATCTGAACGGCGTAAAGAGTGGCTGCGGCGACAATGGGCACGCCCAACACGGCAATCACAATGAAGATGCTGGACAGCCAGGTCTCCTGGTTGACCAGCCGCGCGGAACTCTCCAGGCGCAGGGTCAGCACGATCCATGTCATGATTTCAGGGTGGGCCGGAGCATAGCCCACAAGTTCGGCCTCGCCGGGCAAAGCCTCGAACTCCAGAATGCGCTCGTCCGTCACGGCCGCGCGCAGGGCGCCGTTGCGCAACTCGTAGCCCGAGACCAGCTTTCTCAGTGCCGAATCTACCTGAGCTTCGCTGACTTCCCACACAATGGCTCCGCCGCCGGCAAGATGAACATAGGCGACGTAGCTTTCACGCCGCAGGCCCGCGTGGCCCTGGCGTTCGATGTTGATCACGTGGCGCCGCGTGCCCTCCGATTTTTCGGGTTTGAGGGCCCGGATGAACTCCAGCACTTCGGGCGGGTCAGCACGGGTGTCTTCGTTCGTCAGGCGCTTGACGCCTGCGAGTTGCCCGCCCTGCCCGACATAGGCGCGCACAGCCAGAGACTTCACGTAATTGTCGAGGTAGGACTCGACTTCGCGCATGGCCCGGGCGCTGTCTTCAGCGGAGGCCGGGGGGGCAATGGCGGCCAGTGGCGCCAGCAGATTCTCGACTTCGCGGGTAGCGGCAGCCCGAAGTTCGCGCAGGTCGCCCCGATAGGAGGCGGGTCGAAGCTCGATTTCGCGCAAAGCCCAGGTGCCGTACAGGGCCATGAGCAAAGTGGGGACAATCACCGCGAACACGGCCACCGGGTATAGCAGCTTTTTCTGGGTCCATCGGCTCAGTGGCGACGCCATGGCACGGCCTCCGGGGCTCCCAACCCCACCGGGCAGTTTACATCAATCGAGGCGAGGGGGCGCGCAATTCACCCGGGGGGCCGGGCCGTGCGAAGTCGTACCTGCCTGCAATTTGGCTGCCTTGGCGGGTCCCGCGCAGCGTATAGGTAAAGGCAGGGTGTCTTGGACACCCGGGGTGTGGACAGCTATCCTGAGGGGCAGCCATGGAACCATCGGCACGAGCCGTCAAACATGCAGCGCCCACGTCCGGATCAACCTCGCCCCGTATGGAACGCTTCGAACGCTACCTAGAGCAGTTCCGGCGGCCCATCTTCAGCTACGTGATGCGGCTGGTGAACGATCATGGCGCGGCGGAGGACATCGCGCAGGAGACTTTTGTCCGGCTCTATCAGGAACTGGACCGCATCCGTGACGAAACCGCCTCGGCCTGGCTCTATCGCGTCGCGCGCAACCTCGTGACGGATTACGTGCGCAAGAAGCGGCCCGTGACGTTCACCGTACTCAAGGGCGGCCAGCGCGAAGACGACGAAGCGGGCCTTGATTTTGACTCGCCCGATCCCGGGCCGGTGGCCCACAGTTACCAGGTTGAACTGCGCCGGCACATCGAGGAAACCCTGGCCGCCATGAGCGAAAAGTTCCGCGAAGTACTCGTACTGGTCGATATGCAGAAGCTGACCCACGAGCAGGCTGCCAAGGTTCTCAATTGTTCTGTGAAAACGGTCTCGGCCCGCCTCGCACGCGCCCGCGAGTTCTTCACCAACCGGCTGGCGCGGCACGTCAAGATTGAGCTGAGATAACGGCGTGTTTTCTTCCGGTTTGACGCAGCCATGACGTAGCAGGAGTGCGGCCTTCCCCCGGGCCGCCCGAACCCCTGGGATGTTCACGATGGAGCCCTCTGAATACGCACCCCTGCCGCGCGAAGCCCACGAGTACATTGACGGGCAGCTGAGCGCCGAGGCCGAGCGCGACTTCGAGCGCCGCCTCGAGCGTGACCCCGCGCTCAAGCAGCGGCTGGCGGAAGTGCAGGCCGCGCGGCGCATGCTGCAGTCCGTGGCGCTGTGCGAGGTGCCGGCCGGATTTGACGAGGGCGTCTATGAGCGCCTGAAGTACGTCGACCTGGCCAGGTCCGCGCGGGAGAAGCTGGTGTCGGCGCGCCCGCCCCTGTGGCAGCGGGCGCTACAGGTTGGCGCGGGTGCCCTGGCGGCTGCAGTGGTGCTCGCCCTTGTGGGTCTGCCCGGGCTTTCGGGCCCCGGTCAGGCGCCCCTGGACAGCGGGCCCCTTGATGGTGCCTATGCGCCCTTGGCCTCCGTGACTGAGGCTGACGTCCTGCCGCTGCTGGCCGACAATTATGACCGCTTCAGCGAGATGAAGCGCCAGGTGCTCTTCGCGCCCGCCCGCGATGCCGACACCCTGCGCGATCTCGTGCGCGCCGAACTCGAACTCTCCGAGTTGCCCCAGCGCTGCCGCCGCCTCGCTGCCATCGCGCGCGGCCTGCCCGAACCCGAACGCCGCGAATACCTGCGCTTCTTTGAAAGCGTGGCCGCCTGCTGCGAAAGCATGGACGCCGAACTTGTGCGTAGCCGCAACGACCGTCGCCAGCCCGACATGCAGGCCCTCGGCGCCAGCTTGGCCTCCGTGCAGGTGCCGGCGCGCCTTTCCGGCGAGGACACCCTGCTGGTTACACGCTTTGGCCCCGCTGGCCGCGTGGTACAGGGCGCACGCGTTTCCGTGGGCAATGACAGCGAGCTTGCCCTCTATCTGCTGGCCCGCGAGGCTTACTACCAGCGCGACTACGAAAGCGCGGCACGCCACTACGACGATTATCTTGCACGCTTCCCGCGCGGCCGCTTCTCTGATCCGGCCCGCGCCGGCTCAGCCAGCGCCCTGCTGCGAAGCGGACTGTCGGATCGCGCCTTGGACCGCTACCTGGCCGATGTCCGGGGCAACGCGGCGGCCATGCCGCTTCTGGATGCCAGCGATGCGGCGCGTCTCAAGCAGGCGGAACTGGAGCGCGCCCGCCGCACCCCGCCACCGGAAGACAGGTAATAGGTGCTTGCTCAGCACTCAAACCGCCGCGGCGTCGCGCCCATTTTGGCATTTCCCCTGGCGACTGGCGGGGGCTTGCATTCACCGTAAGAGCCCTCCGTGTCAACGCGTGTAGCAATGGTCGGGCCCCGTGTTTACCGGCAGGGCAGCGGCCGCTTTCACGACCCTCCAGGGCGATTGTGCGTGACAGGACGCCGTGTCCTGCTTCAATCCGCCCTGATGACGCCGCCGGACTTCAAGTCGCTCATCCCCCATCGGCCGCCCATGGTGCTCGTGGACGAAGTCCCCATCTGGGGCGCCGAGCGAATTTGCGCGCGTCGCACCGTCCGCGAATCCGATCCCTTCGTGGAAAACGGCGAACTCTCGGACCCTTCGCTCATTGAATGTCTGGCCCAGGCCATTGCCGCGGGCGACGCCCAGCATGCCCGCGACAAGGGCGGCCGCGTCATCAAGGGCTACCTCACGGGGCTGACGGGCCTGAAGTTTTACTCCCGGGCCCGGGTAGGCGAGACCATCGACCTCGAGGCCGACTGTCAGCGCCGCATGGATGGCATGGGGCTGTTCCACGCCCGCGCGCGCGTTCAGGACCGCCTGCTGGCCGAAGGCGTCTTCAAGCTCTATGTGCTGATCGACTACTCGCAGCGCGGCGCTACCTGAGGCCGGGCTGGGCGCTGCGCGGCTCTTCGCCCTCGGGCTTGACGCGCTGGGACTGCACCTGCCGGTACACTTCCCACAGCAGCTCTTTGAGGCCCGCGCCCGTCACGCCCGATATCACGTGAACTTTCCGCCCCAGCAGGCGGCCCAACTCCTGCGCTTTCTCCTCCGTGCCCGGCACGTCGGATTTATTGGCGACCAGCAGGCGAGGCTTGAGGGCAAGTTCCACGGAGAACGCGCTGAGTTCGCGCACGATCACGTCGTGGTCGGCCTTGAGCTGCTCGGGTTCGTTCTCACTGCAGTCAATGAGATGGATCAGCACACGGGTGCGCTCTACGTGGCGCAGAAACTTGTGGCCCAGCCCCTTGCCCTGGCTTGCCCCCTCGATCAGCCCGGGGATATCCGCCAGCAGAAACGAATGTTCCTCGTCAAGCTGAACCACGCCCAGGTAGGGCACCAGGGTGGTGAAGGGATAGGCGCCGATCTTCGGCCGCGCCTTGGTGCAGCGCGACAAGAACGTGCTCTTGCCCGCGTTGGGCAAGCCTACAAGGCCGGCGTCGGCGATCAGCTTGAGCTCAAAGCGCAGGTGCCTGGCCTGGCCGGGCTTGCCCGGCTTGAAGCGCGTGGGCCTCTGGTTGGTCGCCGTGGCGAAGTGCTTGTTGCCCAGGCCGCCTTGCCCGCCGTAAGCCGCAACGTAGCGCATGCCGTGCTCGTTCATGTCCACCAGCAGGCGGGCCGAACGGGGACGGGGCTTCAGTTCGATGTCTTCGCCGCTGGCTCCCTCGGCGGTGAACGCCTCGGGGGGGGCGTGGATTTCGTCGCTTGCGGGCTCAGGCGGCTCTTCGCTCTGCGGCTCGCCTTCCTCCACCAGTTCATACACCAGTGTGCCCACGGGCACTTCAATGATCACGTCGTCGGCGTTGGCGCCGTGGCAGTTGCTGGTGCCGCCCTTGCCGCCGTTCTTGGCCTTGATCTCCTTCGTATAGCGCAGATGGCCCAGGCCATCGAGGTGATGACTGGCCACGAGCACGACGTCGCCGCCGCGTCCGCCGTCACCTCCGTCGGGACCGCCTTTGTCCACATACTTCTCGCGATGAAATGAGACGTGGCCGTCGCCGCCGCGCCCCGCCTTGACCTTCAACTCGGTTTCGTCCACGAACATGGCGAGATAGTAGGGTCAAATGCGCCCGTGAGAAGCGGCAGGCTGCACACAATGCACCTTCGAGCTAACGTGGCGCCATGAACATCCCCCTGAGCAAGCCCGAAATCACGCCCGAAGACGTCGCGGCGGTCAACGCCGTCCTCAAATCCGGCAGACTCACGCAAGGGCCTCAAACGGCCCTGTTCGAGGAAATGGCCGCGGCTTACGTGGGCGCGAAGTTCGCCATCGCCGCCAGCAGCCATGCCACAGCCCTGCATGCCGCTCTGCTGGCGGCGGGCATTGCCGCCGGCCGCGAGGTCATCACCAGCCCCTTTACCTTCATCGCCGCGGCCAACGCCGTTGAGCAGTGCTCGGCTCGACCGCGTTTTGTGGACATTGATCCCATTTCGCTCAACCTGGACCCCCGCAAGGCTGCTTCGGCACTGAGTGAGGACAGCCAGGCTTTACTCGTGCCGCACACATTTGGACTGCCCGCCGAAAGCGCCGCACTGTGCGGCGAGGCCGAAACGTGCGGCTTGGCCGTAATCGAGGATGCCTCCCAGGCTCTGGGGGCGCAGGCGGGATCGGTCAAGGTCGGCGGCAGCCCCGCGGCGCTGGCCACGGTGTTCAGCTGCTATCCGGGCTGCCCCGTGACTACGGGCGAGGGCGGCCTGATCGTCACCCACGACGCGGCCTATGCCGACGCCTGCCGCAGCCTTGTCAACCTCGGGCGCGACCCTTCCGCCCCCAAGGGCGGGGGAAAGGGCGCAAGCTGGTTGACGCACTCGAGGCTGGGCTTCAACTACCGCATGGACGAAATGTCCGCGGCGCTGGGTGTGAGCCAGCTGTCGCGCATCGACGAAACCCTGGCACGGCGCCAGCGCCTGGCCGATCACTATCGGGGGCGACTACGGCCGCTGAAAGACCGCTTCATCCTGCCCATGGAGATTGCCGGCTGCCGCCGCGCTTGGAGTACGTTCAACATCATCTGCCGCGAGGGCGTCTCACGCGAGAAAGTCATCGCGGCGCTGGCCGACAAGGGCATTGCGACGGAGCGCTACTTCGACCCGCCGCTGCACCTGCAGCCCTTCTACCGCGAGAAATACGGCGACACACCCGGCACCCTGAATATCGCCGAGGGCATCGCCCGTCAGATTCTGGCCCTGCCCTTTTTCACGACCATGAGCGCGGCTGAGGTCGATTACGTCTGTGACGCCCTGGAGGCGCTGTAGCGGCACGGACGGGGTCGGCAACCTGAATCAGGGATAGAGGACGACCAGCATCTGCGAAGTCTGGAGCGTCGCCGCGCCATGCCAGGCGTTGCGCACTGCGTCATAGGCGGGCGAGAAGCGCATGTCAGTGCGGGCCAGAGCCTGCCAGAGCTTCTCATCTTCTTCTTCGGGCGGACCGGGCGGCTGCAAAGCGCCCATGGGCCCCAGGGCCACGGGCTCGTCTGCAAGCCAGACGCCCAGCGTGACGGGCGCGCCGCCGTTGCGGCCGTTCTGGTGGCGGTCGAAGATACGCAGCACGGTGGGCGCGACGAATTCGATGCGCCCGGGCAGAAAACGCAGATCGTCGTCGGCCAGGTGCAGCCACTTGGCTGTAAATGTATCGCCCAGTTTGCGCGGTGGCGGTTCGAACACACGCCGGGCAACATCCGCGACCAGGGCCTCCAGCCCCTCGAGGCTCTTGAGGCGTGAGCACAGGCGCATGAAGATGTGGCGCAACCATCCCGGCGAACGCTCCAGGTTTTCGGCCAGATTGAAGCACTGAGCCAATACCTCCGGGCGCTTCTCGCGCGATACTTCCGCCAGACGGCGCGGCAGCAAGCTGCCAAAGGCCATAGAAAAGAAGTTCCGGGCCCCGGCCTGCGAAGAGAAGAAGTACCCCTGACCGATGCCGGCAGCGCACAGGCGCAGATAGGCCTCAGCCAGCCGGCGGCTCTGGGCCGCGGGCTCCCCGGCCAGACTCTCAGTCAGCTCGACGAGGGGACCGTCGATGACTTCGCGCCAGAAGGCCGCGTCAAAGCGAACGTAGCGGCGCATGGCCTCGCGCTCGATGGCTTCGACGACCGACAGGCCCTGGGGGGCGCGTTCAGGCATGGGCGCGGTTGCTCTTGAGCCAGGCGGCGTAGTTGCGGTAGCGGCTGTAGATGGACTTGAGATGGATCAGGTCTTCATAGGCCGGCGGGCTGAGTTCGGCCTTCATCAGGCGGTCCATGGCGGCGCTCACGACCCCCAGGCGCTTTTCCACCGTTCGCAGGTCCACGCCGTTGAGGCCGCGATCCAGCTCCTGCCGCAGAGCCGTCACTTCGCGGCGCACGGGTTCGTGGCGCGAGAACTGCTCGTTGCTCATGTCCACCATGTTGCGGATCCAGGCCACGCGATCCTGAAGCAGTTGGCGCTGGCCCTTACCCTCAAAGAACAGGCTGCGCGTGTTGGGCACCAGCTTGTCGTGCAGCACCCAGGGCAGGATCTGCCTCATGTCCTCGATCTCGACCTGGGTGTGGCCGCGGAAGTAGGCCAGCGCCTTCATGAAGTGCAGCGCCGTCTGGAAGCTGCGGGCGCTTACGCCGTTTTCCGTCTGGGTGCAGAGGTGGACCTTCTTGTCCAGCGGACATTGCTCGCTGCACACAGCGCCCACGCCCTGTCCCGCGAGCTTGAGTGTGTCCTTGCTCTTGTACTCGAACTGGCTGCTGGCCATGCGGCAGAAGTCAAGCTGGCCCATGAAGAAAGCCAGGCGATCCATCACCGGGGCGGGCACCTGCACGGCCAGAATGGCCTTGTAGATGGCCTCCAGCTCCCGGCCTGTGAAGATGATCTCACCGGGGATCAGGTCCTCGGGGTTCTTGTCGCTCTCGATGCGCTGGAGCAGCGCATGAATGAAGCCGCTGTTGAAGGGCACGGCGCGCACGACCACGTCAATTCGGTCTTTGAGGGCCTCGATGACCTGAAACGTTCCTCCGCCGGCGTCGTCGTTAGCCGTGAGAAACCAGCTCGACTTGCCGGAATAGACGTACTGGTCGAACATCTCGGCGTAGCCCTCGCCCATGAGCGAGAGCAGAGCGCTCTGCGTCTTGGTAGGTATGCGATTGTATTCGTCAATGATTTTGACGCGCTGGCCAATCCAGTTGCGCCAGGCGACCTTGATGTCTTTGGCGCTCTCTGCCTTCATCATGTCCGCGGGAAGCGGCGCGCCCAGCAGATCCGAGATCGTCAGTTGCGGGTGCCCGCGCTGGATGCTGCGCCTCGTGTCCTCTTTGCTCATGCCTGACAATAGCGCCATCAGGATCGCGCTGGACGTCTTGCCGCGCCCCGGTCCGCCCACCATCAGGGCGCGGCGGCAGGTGAAGAGGGTGAGCATGGGGATGAGGACAAAGCTGGAGAAGCTCTGGTCATCGTGAAGGATGAGCTCATCTCCGGCGGTGTTCTTGAGACGGGACTTGGCCCCGAATTCGATGTCGTAGTAGGGGCAGATGATGGCGTTGTTGACGATCCACCAGTAGGCCTGGCGCATTTTGTCGTGAAGCGAGGCTCCGTCGCGCTCGCTCAGGTGGACATTGAGGCTGGCGTTGACTTCCGCACGCCCCTTGAGCAGGTCCAGCAGGGGATTGTCGGGCTTGGGCATGGAGGGATTGTGGGTTCTGCCGGCCCCATTGTCGATTGCTCACACGCCCGGTGCGCGGCGATTTGCATGCGCAACCTCGCCCATCTACCGGGGGGCAGGTGCGGCGCGGCCAGAAAGATCAGTCGGAGCAGCTCCGTGAAGAATGTCTGGCCGTCTGGCAGGCCACGGGCACCTATCCCCTGACGGCGACTTGACCATCAAGATCGCCACGCTAATGGGCAAGCCCCTGCGCAGCAGCTTTGGGGTGGTGGTTCTCTGGCTTGAGGATGCCTCGGGCAAGGCCATTTCCCTGCCTTCGGCCGACGACGCCTTCTTCATGATTTCCGAGGGCGTCGAGAAGACCCTGCGCACCCTGCCGCCCGGCCAGTACACCCTGGTGCTGGTCTATCGGGACGCCGACGGGCGCGAGGTGCCCCTGGAGGCCAGCCTCTTTGACACCTGGTCGACGCCACCGGCATTCAGCAAGCCTACCGTGGCTGCCCAACACCTGGGACCGGAGGTGACCCGCTCCCCCGGGCAGGCAGACAGAGGAACTACGGCCTGCTCACGCAAGCCGAGGATGGCTGGCGCATTTCAGGCGGCTGAAGGGCCGCATGAAATGGAGGCTGGGCAAGACTCACTTTGGCCCGACTTGGTTGAAAGAGCCGCATGGCGCTCGTTAAACGACCGGCTAACGGTGATGGTCGAGCGCATCTGTGGCCCATTCCGATGCACTGCCGCGCTCCCGCAGGCCGAGGGAGTGAGATTCGGAGCGGTGCCAGGTCAGCATCCCAAAGATAGCGACGCCGGCGCAATGAGGCTGCGAAAGCGTTGATGCGCTTGCGGTGCGAAGGGCGTGGTTGCAGGACTGCGCTCTATCACAGGGTGAGCTCCGATAAGGTGAACCCCAGCAACAACCACAGCCATGAATTCAACACCGTACCCAGGCGTCATGGGCCGCCCGATCGGATCGAGGTCCAGTTTGTGTGGTGAGGGTTAGAAGAGCTTGCCTTTGTCGCCATCGTCGGGGCGGGGTTCTTCGAAGGGCTTTTCAACAAATTGGCCGTCCTGCTCGGACAGCACCTGAACTCGGGCCTCGGCCTGCTTCAAAATGGCCATGCATCGCCGAAGGGCCGCCACACCCTCTTCATAGCGCTTCATGGCGTCCTCCAGGGGCAGGGTTCCGCCCTCAAGGTCGGCCAGGGCCGCCTCGACCTGCGAGACCAGCACCTCAAAGCGTTCGCCTTCGTCGGGTTTCTTCTTTGCCATGCCGGGATTTAGCCTTTGGCCGCCTGGCTTCGCAACTCTCCCGCCAGGTAGGTTGAACCGGTCACCAGTACCATGCCGTTCTCGCCGGCCAATTTGCGCGCCAGTGCCAGGGCGGCCTTGGGGCTTTTGGCCACCTCGGCCCCGGCGCCACCGAACTTCATGTAAAGCGAGGCCAGGCTTTGCGGATCAGACGCGCGAGGGCTGGCGTAACTCGTAAACACGGCCCCGTCGGCGCCTTGGGCCAGGGGCGGCAGGCAGGCCTCAAGGTCCTTGTCTTCGGCAATGCCAACGACGAGCACCAGACGCCCTTTATGAATGGCCCTGGCCGTCTGCATGGTGGCTTTGAGGCTGACTTCATTGTGAGCGCTGTCGATCACTACGGGCGGGCGCCCGGCGAAAATCTCAAAGCGGCCGGGCTGGGCAGTCCGGGCCAGAGCGGAAGCTACCGCCGCGCGGTCGAGAGGTCCGGGCAGGATGGACTCGTCGGCGTTGAGTATTTCAAGGGCGGCGAGGGCATGGCAGGCGTTCTCTGCGAGGTGGCGCGCGGGCGTGGGCAACTCCAGACGGTCGTAGCGCACATCGCGGATTGCGGCGGTGAAGGTAACGCGGTGGAACTCGCGCGAGAAGTCCCGCAGGTGATAGTCTCGCCCGAAGTGGATGATGGGCGCTTCAGCGTCGCGGGCGCAGAGCGTGATCACCCGCACGGCGTCAGGGTGCTGGGCCCCGCAGACCACGGGCACGCCGGGCTTGATGATACCGGCCTTCTCGCGGGCGATTTCAGCGATGGTGTCGCCGAGCTGCCGGGTGTGGTCGAGGCCGATCTCGGTGATGATGGAGACGGCGGGAGATACCACATTGGTGGCGTCCAGCCGGCCGCCCAGGCCCACCTCCCATACGGCAGCGTCAATGCCCTGGTCGCGGAAGGCTACCATGGCGCACAGCGTGAGGAGCTCAAAGAACGTGATGTCGCGGCCGCCGCCGAGTTCCGCCTCCAGCGTTTCCACCACGCGTGCGAAGGCCTTCACGAAGCGGGTGTCCGACAGGGGCTTGCCGTTGACCTCAATACGCTCGTTGAGGCGCTCAAGGTGGGGGCTGGTGAACAGTCCCACCTTCAGACCCTGACTCCTGAGCGCGGCGGCCAGATAGCGGCTTGTGCTGCCTTTGCCCTTGGTACCTGCGACATGGGCCGCAGCGTAAGCAAGGTCGGGGCGGCCGAGGGCGTCGCAGACCTCCTTCATGCGGTCGAGGTCGAATGTGTCCCGCGTGCGGCCGCCGAGTTGCTTTTCGTAGTCGGTCCGCTGATTGAGGAAGGCAAGGACGTCTTTCATTGTACGGATGGGCATGGTGGCCGGGCAGGTCGTGGGCACCGGGCTCAGGCCCGGCAAGGCGGATGCCGATAGTAAGGAGGTTCGCCGTTTCAGCCAGAGACGGACGGCGGAGATCGCGACCCCATTGAAGGAAGCAGACCCATGCCCCTGATCGGCATCTGCGTTGACCACGTGGTTCATGCGACGGAAGGCGGCAAGGACCGCAGTTACTTCAAGCTCTACCCCGCCTATGTAGAGGCGGTGATCCGCGGCGGCGGCACACCCGTGGTGCTGCCCATGGTCGATGACGTGAGGCTGCTGGCGCCCGCAATCCGGACGCTTGACGGCGTGGTGATGATCGGCGCCGACGACTACCCGCCGCAGTGGTACGGCGCACCGCCGCACCCCAACGAAGAGTACTGCACGGAAGTCCGTGCCCGCTTTGACCGCGCGTTTGCCGAGATGATCTACGCCACAGACCTGCCGCTGCTGTTGGTGTGTGGCGGCATGCAGCTGGCCTGTCTGCTTTCGGGTGGGGCCATGCACCAGCACCTTCCCGATCTGGGAGGGCCCCTGGAGCACCGCGACTTCCGGGCCAGCCCCGTCACGACGACACACGAGATCTCGATCACGCCCGGTTCGCGCCTGCATGAGGCCCTGGGTGTCACACGCACACGCGTGAATTCCATGCACCACCAGGCTGCAAGTCGCGTTGGGCCCAGACTGAACATCACCGCCCGCGCTGACGACGGGGTGATCGAGTGCGTTGAATTCAACGACCACCGCTGGCGTGTGGGAACGCAGTGGCACCCCGAGAGAATGCTCGACGATCCGGTGATGCCGCGCCTGTGGCAGGCGTTTGTGGGGGCCTGTCAGTCGGGATAGTACTCTTCGACGTCGCCCCCGCCTTCCTCCTCAATGGCTACACTGCCGCCGCAGCGCTGAAGCTTGGAGCGGAGGGCGGCGACGGCCGCCTTGGCATCTTTGCTTTCGGCCTTGAGCGAGAGGGCCTCGGCGACGAGTTGCCAGGCGTTCAGAAAGTCCTGGGCGGCGGATTGGCCCGAAGCGTCCCAGCGCTGCTGGGCCGGCTGGTCACAAATCACCGCCCAGATGGCAAGGCGCCAATGGATGCCGAGTGAGTCCGGCGTGGCGAGCAGCTTGGGCCAGAAGGCGGCGAGTTGTGCAGTGGTCCCGTTGCGCAGGGTGGAGGCGAAAATGCCGGCGGCGACTTCCAACAGGGGCGCCTCAAGCCAGAAGCCGGGCGGCGCGTCCTTGAGTTCGGGCGTCTGGGCCTGGGCAGCCTCGACCTGGTAGCCGCGCAGGCTGGTGGACAGAACTGCCCTGATGTAGGCCAGGACGTCCTGGGGGGTGCCGAATTCGAGGATCAGGGGGCGCACGGCGGCCAACTCGATATGCGCCAGTTTCGCCTGACCGCGCCCCGGCAGGCTGAGGCGGGCGCGCGCAGCCAGATCCGGCATGGCGGCCTTTCGGAAGAAAAGCGAGGCCAGGAACATGCGGCGCGAAACGCCCTCCAGGTCCAGGAAGGGTGTAGGATTGAGCAGCAGAAGCTGGCCTGCGTCGGCGAAGCGGCCCGCTCGCGCCAGAGCCAGGGCGGCGTCGAGCAGCAGGCCACCGTGATGCACGACAGGTACGCCTGCGGCTGCCCGCTGCTGCTCGAGTCGGACTTCCTGCTCGGCCATCTGAACGGACTTGAACGTGGTTCTCGGATCGAGCAGGGTCTGGTTGGCGGCCAGCCAAGCTGCCAGTTCGGGCAACGTATTGGCCGGAGCCTGGGCGAATCGGGCGCGCAGCAGCAGGGCGCGGCTCTCCAGGGCGCTGATTACGGGCATGGTGCGCAGGCCCGCGCGCTCGCGCACTTCCCAGTCGGTGGCGCCTCGCGCCTGTTCGAGCAGCGTGGCGTATTGTTCGAGCAGTTGTGCGAGTTTGCGGCTTTCCGTGCTGTCAGGCTTGAGCAGGGCTTCAAGGTCAGGAGCCTTGAGTCGCGCGGCCAGCAGCAGATGGAAGTCGGACTGAAGGCGCACAACGATCTCCGCCCCCTGCTTTACGGAGCGCATGGCGGATACCAGGCCATCGTCGCGGCGATAGAAGTAGATGTTCTGGGCGTTGATACCGGCCATAAAGGCGGCGTAGTTGACGCTTTGCGCCCTCAGCGCGCCGGCTCGCGTCGCCAGGTCAAACCAGGGTTCCGTCGAGTCGGACTTTTCGGCCGGCGGCAACTTCAGGGTGAAGAGGGCCAGTTCCCAGTCGGGTGGCACGCCGGGGCCGGAATCCAGTGCCTGGTTGCGTGAGGCTTCTTCCAGATAATGCTGCGCGAGTTCCGTTTCGCCCTTCAACAGCAGCCAGAGTCCGATGTTGCCGGGATCCAGGCTGGTGCTTTCTTCGCCGGCACCCATGGTCGCGCGCAGGGCTTCCAGTTGTGTCTTGGCCGCGGCCACGTTCGCCCGCGAGAGCACCCGCGCGGCCTCAAACACTCTGTCATAGGCCTGAAGCATGGCGCCCTGCATGGCGCTGGGCCAGTTGACCAGTTTGAGGCCCTCGTTGCGGTTGAGCTCGACGAGGGCTTCGGTGCGCGCCTCCTCGGCCTTGCCTTGTGCCGCCAGCGCCTGGACCAGCAAATCCAGCAGGGCGCAGTCGCCGCGGGCCAGCACCAAACCCCGCCGCGTCAGGGCCTCAGCCTGGGGGGCGCGACCGGCGGCCAGGTCTGCCATGGCCGCGATACGCAACTCCGCGAGCGCGACAAAACGCGCGCGGCGAAGACCGGCTTCGAGCCTGGAGCGCTCTTCCAGTCCGCCTTTGGCGGCGTCGACGGCGTCTAGGGCAGTCTTGAACTCCTGGAGCCTGCCGTCGACGCGCTGCCTTGCCAGGGCAACGCGCCCGGTGTCTCGGGCGGCTTCTGCCAACAGGCGTTCGAAGCCTGGAACCTCCGTGGCAAACCAGACAGGGGAGGTGCAGAGACTCACGAAGGGCTCGATCTTCCCCATGGGCTGGGGTGGGCGGCGCCGGCTGCTGGGAGCATCCGGCGATGGGGCGGGTTCCACGAACTCCCCGCTCTCGGCCCAGGGCTCCACCTGTTCCCATTGCGCCACGACGCTTATTTCATAGGGAAAACGGGCGCCGCTTACGGACGCCATCTCGGCGTAGGCGGTCAGGGAGGCCTCCATGTCGCCGCACAACCAGACAAGCTCCGCCTCCAGTCTCATCAGCGTGCGAGAGTCGCCGTGACGCGACCTTGCCTCGCGCACGAATGCCAGCGCCTCACGTTCGAGGCCCAGAACCAGCAGCAGTCTCGTCGCCCGGAGATAGGCACGGGCATCGCGCGCCACGGCCAGGAATGGACGCAGGCTCTCGGCAGCACGCGGGTCACGGGCCCTGGCCCGCAGCGCAGCGGAGAAGCTGGCGTACCAGCGTGAAAGCTCGCCCTTCACGCGAGGGTCCTGCGATAGGGCGCGGGCGCGAACTTCGGCCTGGGCTTCGTCGCGCTCCAGCCATGACTCCCTCATCTGCACCAGCTCGGAGGCCAAGGTAACCCGGGCGTCCTGGGCCTGGGGCCGCGCCGCCAGCCACGCCAGCCCAAGGGCTGCGATAGAGAGCCAGACGATGCGCATAGGCTTCCTCACTTGAGCTTGGCCAGCACGATTCGCCCGCTGGACGCCTCAAGGCGGGCCAGACCCCGCCGCGACGCCCACCAGAACGCAAAGTCGTCGCCGCAGTCTTCCGAAAGCCAGCGTTGCACCAAGGGGCGCCAGAGCAGGGGCTGGTCCTGATGATCCACGCCCATGTAGGCCGCCTCGGAGAGGCTTCCGCCCGCCGCCGGGTCACCCCGACCGCCTGAATTCACGAAGCTGGCCACGCCGCCCGGAAGCAGCTTCTGGCGATCCCACGAGAAGCGGTCCAGCACCTGGCGAAGAGCGTACACCTGCCCCTCACCCGCCAGCCTCGCCTGCCGCAGCAGGTACCAGCCGCTGGCAGGGCCGATGGAGTTGAGAACGGCCGAGGCCAGCGGCTCGGGCGAGAGTCCCAGCCATGCGCGTGACCACTCGCGCAGTTCGAAGTCGCGTCCGTCTTTGGCCACCGTCACGCGCGCCACAATCTCGGCGGCCTTGTCGCGGCGGCCCATGAGCGCGGTCACAGCAAGCTGAATGGGAGTGCGCGGCAGGGGCGTATCCTGACCCGCGAACAGCAGCTCGATCACGTCGGCCTCGCAATGCATCAACAGCAGCAGAAGGCTGGGGTCGGCCAGGGCCCGGGCCTGTTCGTTGTCAAAGAGAACCGCGTGGGCAAACGCCTTGGCCGCGCCCGGCGAGAGTTCGCCCGCCAGCAGCAGGCGCGGCGATCCCAGCTTTGCGAACTTGTCCGGCGAGGCCGCCAGAAGAGCCAGCAGGTCGTCCCGTGTCACGCGACCGGAACAGCCCACGAGCACCGCAGTCGATAACGCCTGCAAGTCGGGGCTCTCGAGCCCCCGCTTGAGTGTCTGAGTGCGGAAGTCGTCTCCGACGGGGGTCTGGCTGATGGCGAGCGCCAGCGCCAGCAGCGGACCGCGCGGGTCATTGCCGGCGCTGTGCAACTCGGCCACCTTGGGCGCAAGCTCCTGGTCTCGCCCCGCAATGGCCAGGGCCAGCAGGGCGTCAGCGCTGGCGGGGGCGTGTGGGTCCGTGGCCAGCGTTTGCAGCAGCGCAAAGCCCGATTCGTCCGATGTCGTCAGAAGCAGCTGCACCAGTTGAGCGTCTGTGAGGGTCAGGTTGTGGCGCAAGAATAGGGTCAGGTCCTGCCGCGCCCAGGCGGCTCCCAGAAAGGAAACGGCGCATAACGCCCCCAGGGCCGTATGCGGGCGGCGGCCAAACAACCGGACCGCAAGCGCCAATTCATTGCCGGGCAAGTGCGCCGACCATTGGACTTTCAGTGCGGCTTCCGCTTGGTTTTGGCCGCTGTTGACCAGAACGGGGATCAGGGCCTGGCGCAGGCGGGGCTCGGCCTTGGCCAGGCGCTCCTGCAGACGGGTGACATCGCGCGCCTCAAGCAAATCGGCCATGGGGGCGAGGGCCTTCAGCGCCGCTTCGGCCGTGTCTTCGAGCGTCAAGGCCGCTTCGGCCAGGGCTGCCGCGGTGGAGGGCGCGCGATATCCCCGGGCAAGCCCCGCGCAAGCGGCCCGCACTACGGGCTGCGCCGATTTCAATCGGGCCAGCAGGAAGGGTTGCAGTACCTCAGGCTCGGGAGGGTCGAACCACCAGGCGTCCAGAATGGCGACCTGGGCGTGGGGCCCAAGCGTATCGAAAGCTTCAAGTGCCGCTGTTCCGTTGGCGCACATGGCCAGAGAGCGGGCCAACAGCGCCACCCGCCGCTCTTCAAGGGCCGGCGTTCCGGGCTCCAGAGCTGCGCGCAATGAAGCTGCCATGCCTGAACGCGCGAGCAGCAGCCCGTATTGTTCGGTCTCCCGCAGGGTTAGTTCGTGAATGGCGCCCAAGCGTAGTGCACGAAGTTGGCCTTCGGTGGCCGCGGGCATCATCGCCATGACGATCGCCGGCAGCACCCGCTCGCGCCCCGGCCGCGTTGCCAGCGCCTCCACGGCCTTGAGATTCTCCGGCGTGAGGCTCGCCGCGCAGGCCGCCGCTTCATAGAGACCCCGCAGGCCCTGTGCGGCGTAAAGGGCACGCTCGATGGCCAGGGCTTCTTCCATAGGCTTGTCAAAGCCGCACAGGGAGGCCAGGGTCAGGGCCGCGTGCTCGGGCAAGCCCGGCGGCACCAGCGAAACGACCGCCAGCAAGCCCTGCCCGCGCGGGGCGTTGCGCCGCATGTCGGGGTCCCTGGCGGCACGCACCAGCACAGCGCCGTAGCCCTCCGGACCCTCGGCGCGGCGGCAGGCCAGGGCCGCGACGAAGCGCTGGCTTTGGGGCGCGAGGCTGCTGATCACGCGGGCCCACACGGGGCCCATGCCAGCCCCGGCGTTCTGCTCAAGCAGGGCCAGGAGCGAAGAGGGATCCGAGGCGGAGAGCTTCTCCTGCAACTGGGTGATTGAAAGCCCCAGCTTGCGCGCGGCGAGAAAGAGCTCCGAGTCACCGCTGTTGAGAACTTCAAGCAGCAGTACGCAGCGGTGGCCGATTTCGTCGTCGTCGTGGTCCACAGCGGCCTGAACCTGCTTGATGGCCGCAGCGCCGAACTCCGCCAGCTCACTCATGGCGCGATCACGTTCGCGCAGCGTTGGTGCACCCAACTGGTCGATAAGTGCCGCTATGCGCGCGGATTGCTCGGGCGTGGGGTCCACCGCGACGACCCTGGGCGCCGGCCCGGTCTCGGCCGAGTTCGTGGGGTACCCGGGGGCTGCGTTGGAGGTCCGCTGGGCCATGGCGCTGCGCAGGGCGGCTGCGAACAAGACACCCATGCCCAGCACCACCAGCAGCAGCGTTTGCCAACGGCCCATGACATCTCCGAAGTCAGAGTATTAAACGTTGCGGCGCCTTGGGCGCGTAGCCCGTTATGCAAAAACCCGGCGATGCTTGTGCTGCACGACGGGCCGCGGCCTGTCAACGAAGCGCAAGACCAGGCCGCCGGGCCACGGGGGGGGGGGGCATTCCTGACATGACATTGAGATGAAGGGAGCGAGGGCGAGATGGCGGAGGAGGAGGGATTCGAACCCCCGGTGAGCCGAAGCCCACAGCGGTTTTCAAAACCGCCGCAATCGACCACTCTGCCACTCCTCCGCGGCGCGGCATTGTAGGCGCGGGGGCTGTGGCTGCAAGCAGGGGCGGTGTCGGGCCGGCGCGGGCCGCACCGGCTCCTGCCGGACTTCGGGCAGGACCCAAATGACCCCGGTTGCTGTTGGAGGCCGGCCCTGCAATTGGCAGAATCAAGCCTGCGGGGACTCACTCAACCGGAGGCGACACATGCCCTCACGTCTGGACAACGCTCGGCGCGACTTCCTCAAGATTTCTGCCATGGGCTTTTCTGCGGCGGCACTGGCTCCTTTGGCCACGCGCATGTTCGCGCAGGAAGCCAAGCCCAAGCACGACCTTTCCAACGTCAAGCGCGGCACACTGCTGGGCGCGGGGCAGCAGGTCAACATCCAGACTGGCGACAAGCGTTGGGTGCTGTCCATTGTAGACCTGGACGCCGAGGCGCTTGCGCCGCGCCTGGTGGTCATGGATTTTCAGGGCCACGGGTTTGCCCCCGATCCTCGCGATCCCAACAAGATGGTGATCTTCGAGAAGCACGGTCCTGGCTGCTGCGAGGTGGACTTGGCCGAGGGCAAAGTCACGCGCAGCATGCCGCCGGTCAAGGGGGCCAAGTTCTACGGCCACGGCGCCTATTCCCCGGACGGGGCGGAGCTTTACGCAACGGAATCCATCATCGACGAAGCCTATCGGGGCATCATTTCCATCCGCGACGGCAAGACCTTCGAGCTCAAGGGCGAGTTCCCGACCTTCGGCGCTGCGCCCCACGACTGCACCCTCATCGACGAGGGCAAAACCATGGTCGTGACCAACGGCGGCGGCAAGCTCGACGGTCCCAAGCCCTGCGTCACCTATGTGAATGTGCCCAAGCGTGAGCTGATCGAAAAGCTTGAGTTCGAAAACGAGAACATTAATGCAGGCCACCTGATCGTCACCAGAAAGGGCGACTTGCTCTGCTCCAATGCCCGGCGCGAGGGCCTGCCTGAAGACGCCTTGGGCGGCATGTCCGTGCGCGTCAAGGGCGGCAAGTTGACGACGTTCACCAAGCCCGAAGACGTGTACAAGAGAATGGTCGGCGAGACGCTTTCCCTGGCCTTCAACGAAGAAACCCGCATCGTCGCCGCCACCAACCCCTACGGCAACATCGTCACCTTCTGGAACATCGACACCGGCGAACTCAAGCGCAAGATTGAAGTGCAGAACCCGCGCGGCATCGTGCTCACGCTCGACAACACGTACTTCGTGCTCAGCTACCAGAAGGACCCCGTGGTGGCCCTGGTGGACGCCAAAACCTGCGAACCGGTCAAGGGCTCCAAGTTCGCCAATGCGCCCATCTCCGGCAGCCACATGTTCATTCACGCCATGCCGCGCCTGGCGTAACGGTGAGGATTGCGCCCAAAGCAGTGAAGGGCCGCCCTGGGGCGGCCCTTCTGACTTGAGCGGCAGGGCGCCGAGGCACGACTCCGCCGGGGGGCGCTATGCGCGGCAAGGGGAGCCTAGACTTCGTCGTCGGTGGGCAGCAGGGGCTGGATGTTGACGCGCTCGCGGAACTCGGCGGCGAGTGAGGGTGCCTTGCCCAGCTCCATGTTGAGGTCGCGCATCCAGGGCAGGATGCCGAGCACGGGCGTGTTGGAGAAGTGCTCGATTTCGTCGGGGTTGGTGCGCTCGGGCAGGCCGATGCGCTCCTTGCCGAAGCCGTTGATGATGATGCCGGCCATGGGAATGCCAAGCATCTTGGCCGTGTGGCAGGTCAGCAGCGTATGGTTGATGGTGCCCAGCGTTGGGCGCGAGACAATGACGAGTTCAAGGCCAAGCTGCAGCACGAGATCGCTGACAAGTTCGTTGTTGTTGAGCGGCACCATGAGGCCGCCGATACCTTCAACAATCACGATTTCGTGGAGCAGCGAAAGCTGGAAATACTGGTCCACGATGTAGGAAAGCTGAATGTGGGTGTCTTCCAGCCGCGAGGCAATGCTGGGGGCCGCGGGCTGCTTGAGGCGGTAGGGGCAGACCAGATCCATGTCGTCATGGATGCCGGTAACCTCCCGCAGGAAGCGCACGTCAGGGCTGACCACCTCGCCGTCGAGCACGGGGCAGCCCGAAGCCACGGGCTTCATGAAACCGACGTTGAAGCCTCGCTCTTTGAGGGCGAGCACAAGGCCCGCGGTGACGACGGTTTTCCCGACGCCGGTGTCTGTGCCCGTGATGAAAAGACCGGTGCGCATGGCAGAGGCGCAAGGTTACGGGGGCGAAGCTCAAACGCAAGGGTGTGGCGCGCTCAGGTGCGCAGCTTGGGATCGAGCGCGTCGCGCAGCGCATCACCAAAGAGGGAAAACGAGAGCGTAAGAAGGAACAGAACGGCAGTGGCGCTGGTCAGGGGCCACCAAACGCTGGGGTCGCGCTGGAGTTCGTTGCGCCCGCCAACGATGAGCCGGCCCCAGGTGTGAAGTTCCGGCTCGATGCCGATGCCCACGTAGCTCAGGAATACTTCAAGGGCAACAGAGCCCACGAAGCTCAGCGTGAAGGTGATGATGACCAGATGCATGACGTTGGGCAGAATGTGCTTGAACAGCACCCGGGCGTGGCTGCAGCCGAGGGCCCGGGCGGCCTGAACGTATTCGCGGCTCTTGTGCTTGATGACTTCGGCGCGCACGAGCCGGCAAAGACCGATCCAGGTGGTCATGCCGATGACGATCAGCACCAGCAGCAGGTTGCGGTAGGGTTTGCTGTCAAGGCCAATACTCTCAAGTGCCGCCGCGACGGCGTCGCTGTCCCGCACGGCCTGTACGAAAGCAATCAGAAGCAGAACAAAGGGAATTGAGGCCAGCGTGGAGATGACGTAGCCCACGAGGTCATCGATCCACTTGCCGAAGTAGCCCGCAACGAGGCCGATCACGACGGCAATGAACGAGCTGATAATGGTCGGAATCAGACCGATGAGGAAGGCCAGCTCGGTGCCGCGGATCAGCTTGGCCAGCACGCTGACGCCGTGAATGTCGCAGCCCAGGGGCAGGTGCCAGGTGCGTATGTCCGTAACTCCCCAATGGCGCTGAGCCTCAGGCAGGGGCGGGTTGTCCTCCTTGGTCTGGACGTTCTGGCCGGTTTTGGAGAAGTGGCCGTGCCCGGGGTCCATCCATAGCAGCCAGCCCGGCGGGTGGTAGCTGCGCTCAAGGCCGGTGGTTTCATCCAGTGCGGTCTCTCCCGCGCGCGGCACGAGGTCCTCTTCGTCCACCCATAGCCGCGCGGTGCAGGCCACGAGAACGAAGAGGGCCATGATGGCAAGACACAGCAGGGCCAAGCGCTTCTTGAGCATCTGCCGGATGAGTTCAGACCAGGGCATGTGTCCTCGTGTCAGCTCAGTTTCACGCGCGGGTCTACCACGGCGTAAAGCACGTCAGACAGCAGATTGGCCAGCATGAAGCTGATCGCGCCCAGAACGACGGTGGCTCGTACCACATTGACGTCGCTGTTGGAGATGGCGTCCACGGTCAGGTATCCCAGGCCCGGTATCGCAAAGAAGCTCTCAAGCACCAGCGCACCCAGATAAAGCCCCGGAATGGCGACAACCCAGCGCGTGATCAATGGAATCAGGGTGTTGCGCAGGACATGCTTGAACAGCACGGAGTTCTCGTTGACACCCTTGGCCCGCGCCGTACGCACGTAGTCCTGATTCACTTCGTCCAGCATCACGATACGGTTGAAGCGCAAATGCTCGCCGTAGCTGATGAACACATAAAGCAGGATCGGGAGCAGCAGGTAGCGCGCGGCGCCAAAGCCCTCGGCGTAGCCGCTGACCGGGAAGTAATTCCAGTTTGCGGCGAGGAACTTCTGACCGAACATGTAGAGCGCGATTGAATTCACACTCATGACCACAATGGCGCTGATCACCAGCACGTGGTCCAACCTGGTCTGGCGGTACATGGCGGCAAACAGACCGAAAAACACTCCCAGAAGCTCGGCGATCAGAAAGGCGGGAAGGGTCAGGGCCAGGCTTGCCCACATACCGTCAAAAAGGACCCGCGCTACGGAACGGTCCCTCCGGTCGAGGCCGTAGTTAAAGGTCACGATCTCCTGGATGTAGCGGCCAAAGAGCATAATCTTGCCGACGCGCTCGAAGTCCTGGCCTTCCACCAGCGGTTCGGGCTCATCTTTCTCGGCATTGGCCTTGCGCTTGGTCTGGCCCGCTTCGGTCCAGACGATGTAGCCCTCGGTCTCCTGCCACTCATAGACCTGATTCTGGCTAGCCTTGGGCCCAAGTCGCTGGCGCGCCAACGCTTCGGGGCTGGTGACGAGAAAGAAAAGCGTGAACGTGATGGCGATTACCCCGATCAGGATGAAGGGCATGTACGCCAGCTTGCGCAGAACGTAGTTCAGCATCGGGTCAGGCCGCCTGTTTCAGAATTTTCACGCCCATCAGTATCATCGGGATACCCAGCAGCAGCAGCATGATCACCGCCGGCAGCACCGGCTTCTCGCTCCAGCTTGTGGCCAGCCTGGCCCGTGCCGGGGTGTCTGAGTGAATGAACTTGATGTAGGTGTATGCAAAGGCGTTGGGCTCCGGCGTTTCGTACCAGCTGTGATAGAGCGAAAACACCTTGCTGAACTGGATAACCACCCAGGGACAGTCTTTTTCCAGCTCCGCGTGCATGAGGCGAATCAGCTCCGCTTTCCGCGCGCGATCAGCTTCCGTGATCTCCTCAAGAATCGCCATTTCCCGATACAGGCGGTCGTACTCGGGCGAGGCATAGGACGCGCTGTTGATGCCGGGAGGCTTGTTGGGTCCATAGAGCAACTGCAACATGTTCTGGGCGTCCGGGTAGTCCATGACCCATCCGGCATCATAGGCCTGGCCCGTGCCCTCATTCTGGCGCTTGAGAAACTCGGCGAAGGTCATGGGTTCGCACTCGATGCGAATGCCGATTTTGTCGCCGCACGACTTCAGGAACACCGCGTAGTCGGCGGCCTGGGAGTCATTGCGACGCAGCAGGATGCTCATGCTCAGTTGTCGGCCTGTGGCCGGGTCTGTCGTACGATAGAGGTTCCGGCCGACCTCGTTCACCTGGAAGCCGGCTTCCTGAAGAATGCGGCGCCCCTTGCCCGGGTCATAGGTCTGGGCGGGCATATCGTTGGCCGGTGAGTAACCCAGAGTCCCCGGCGGCACCAGTTGGCGTGTGGCCTCGCCGCGGCCGTTGCGGTAACGGCGGATCAGGTCTTCCCGGTCAATACAGGCGCAAACAGCCTTGCGTATGGCGGTCGCTCTGGCGCCGCCCGGAGTTCCGACCTCCTTGTCATTCATGTTGAAACTGATGTACGAGATCGAGGGGTCGGCATACTTGAGCAGCTTGATGCCTTTGGCTGCCAGCGCCGGTGTCACTTCCGATTGAGGCGAGACTGCCGCGCTGAACTGGTCCTTGTCGATACCCGAAACATCGAGATTGCCCTGCAGGAACTCCAGGAACTCCGTCTGGCCTTCCTTGATCACCCTGAAAATCACGCGATCGGCGATGGGCAGTCGCCGGCCCATGTATGGCTTGAATCGCGCGTGCTCGGGCTTCGCGCTGGTTGGGAAGCGCTCGTCTCTGAAGTTGGGGTTGCGCTCGTACACCAGTTCCGAGTTGAAGCGCCAACGCTTGAGCAGGTAGGGACCCGTTCCCACCGGCTTGCGCGATAGGTCTTTGTCGTAGTATTCGGCCGCTTCTCGCGCGACGGCCGCGCCATAGGTCAGCGTGATTGCGTACAGAAACTGGGGGTAGGGCTCGGTGAGCGTCACCTGGAAGGTCAGATCGTCGGGCGCCTTCAGACCGGCCACGGGCTGCTCCATGGCGCGGTGCCATTCGGCATCCGGATCATTGCCCTCGCTCTTGCCCTTGAGGCCGATGATGCCGTTGTGAAACGCGTCCAGGCCCTGCACCTTCTTTTCAATCACCCAGAAGCCCTCGGAATCTGGCAGGGCCGCCAGTCGCTTGAAGCTGTAAACCATATCGGCGGCCGTCAGTTTGCGGCCCTTGCCACGCACGTCCTGCATGCCTTCGCCCTCCTGGGCGTAGGTCTTTCCCCTGGCATCAGGATGAAAGCAGCGGTCGTCACTGAAGTAGACGTCATCGCGCAGCTTGAATGTGTAGGTGTTGGTGGCGCGGTCGTACTGCGGCATGGCTGCGGCCAATGCCGGCACCAGCACTGCCGGCCGTTCAAGATAATCGTACTGCAGCAGGCATTCGTAAGTCATGCCCGCGTGCCGTGAAGAAATGACGTCCCCGGTCTTGTGCGGGTCCATGGACTTGGGGTCCTCATCCTCTCCACGACGGATGACGGTCAGCCCCTCGTCCTCCTTGGCCAGGGTTTCTGCCGTGCCGCCGCAGCCGGGGGCCAGGGAAAGCATGGCCAGCGCCGCGATCAGCGCCAGAAATGGGGACCACTTCAATGTGCGACGCGCCATGGTTCTCCCGCCGTCAGGACTTCCTGGATTTGACAAAGCGCACGCGGTCAAACACGCAGTCCGGCAGCGCGGGCCACTCCAGATTGGTGCTGCGCACGCGGGCGAACCGGCGCACCATCAGCGGCACCACCGGCCGGTCCTCCAGCAGGCGCGTTGCCAGCTTGCCCACCAGTTCGCGCCGCCGGGCCTGGTGAGCTGCGTCTGGGGAGATGCGGCAGAGCTCGGCATAGTCCGCGTCAAACTCGGGCACGCTGTAGCGCGCGGTGTTGCGGTTCTCCTCGCCGGTGCCGATGTTCCGACTTTCATAAAGCTGGAAGACGTTCTGCGGGTCCGGGTGATCGAGGAACCAGCCGCTGAAGTAGAGGTGGCCCTGGCCCGTGTCCACGGCCTCGAACAGCGCTGCGGCCGAAGTCTGCCGGGCATCGAGTTCCATGCCCAGCGCCTTCAGACCCGCACGAATGACTTCAACCATGCGGCGGTTGAATTCGCCTGTGGGGCAGAACAGCGTAAGGCTCAGGGGCTTGCCTGTGTCGGGGTTCAGGCCGCCCTTGAACTTCGTGGCGTCCAGGACGTCCTTGGCCCGCTTGAGGTCGTAGGCCCCCCAGTCATCGTGGCGGCCCAACTCCGCAAACTCAGCGCCAGGCGGGAGTATCTCGCTGGCGGCGCGGCCGAAGATCGCTCCAAAGCAGGTCTCTGCCATGCGCGCGCGATCAATGCTGAAGCTGACAGCCTTGCGCAACCCGCGCCCGTCCGCGTCCAGGGAGCCCATCAGGCCATCGCTCATGTTGAACGACATGAACCAGCTACCAATGTCGTCCGTGATGCTCAGTTCGACGGACGCCTTGGCCAAGGGGCCGAAGAGTTTGCCGTCTCTCACGTGCCGTCGCGCCAGGGAGGCATTCAGTTCGCATTCTCCCCACTGGCTCGTGGCAACGGCCTCGGGGCCCTCAGGCTCGGCATAGACCACGCGCTCAAACTCCGGCTTCTCGCCCCAGTGCCGATCAAAGCGTTTGAGCACGTAGATCCGGGAGGAAGCCAGCGCGTGCAGGCGATAGGGACCCGTGCCCACGGCGCGGCGCTGAAGCTCAAACATGTAGTGTTCCATGGCCTCGGCCGCGACGATCGACAAAGCCGGGTGCGCCAGCACCGACAAAATGGGCGCAAAGGGCCGCTTGAGTTTGAGCACAAATGTGGAGTCGTCGGGCGCGCTGAGCCCCTCGACGACCAAGTCGTCGTTGCCATTCCAGCCGCCGCCTTCGCGCATGTCTTCGGCGTACTTGTCGAGGCCCGCGATCAGTCCCTGCACCAGCCAGAACCAGTGCCGCTGCTCGCCGCTCAAAGCCGCCAGGCGCTTGAAGCTTGCCACGACATCGGAGGCCTTGGCGGCCCGCCCCTGCCCTTCCTTGAAGCACTCGCTGTTATGGAACTTCGCCTCGCGCAGCTTGAACGTGTAGGTCAGACCATCATCGCTAACCTTGGGCCAGTCCGCCGCAAGACAGGGGGCCAGCCTCGGTGAGGGGCCCGGCAGCCACTGCATGAGACCTTCATAGATATCTGCAATCAGGTTGAGGGAGGTTCCCGACGGTGCCGCATGGGGGTCCAAGCTGATGTCGGCGGGTCCAAGCGGCAAGCGCAACGTTTTGGGCGGATCGGCAGCCTCCGGCACCGGCAGGGGAACCGGCTGGCCTATGGCAGGTCGGGTAAGCGCGGCACAGGCCAGCGCCAGCAACGCGAGAATGAGCATCAGGCTTCGAGCCATGGCGCACCAGATTATGGGGACCCGCTTTGATACGGATGAGAAGCTTGGGGAGGACGAAGTTTAGCCTTTCCGGCCCCCTTGGGCTAGCGCCCGGCACCTCTGCCAGCCGTTCACCCCGAAAGGGGCCGTGCCTGCCGCAGGCAAAACCTCACGCCAATGCATCCCGGAGTGCCAGTTAGCGCGCAATGTGCCAGTGGCAGGTGCGCGAACTTCTGCAGGGGGCGGATCGTGGTAGCCGCACCCTTGGGATGTGGGCTGCCGGGGTTTGCGCCGGTACTGGCCTGCGGTGGGCCAGTGAGGCTGGTTTGAAGACGATAGCCGGAGTTCAGGCAACAGAGAGGAGGAGACGTGAAGGGCGGACACGAATTGGCACGGCGCGCGCTTTATGCAGCCACGTCTGGGGTGGTCCCAGACGACATCAAGAAGCGGCCGGCGGTATGGCCCCACCGCCGGCCGCCCTGTTGTTGGAGAAGGCCCCTCAGGCCTGGCCGTTGCTTTCGTGGTGGTGAACAAGTTCCTTCCAGCCCAACAAGCGGCAGACTTCGTCAGCCAGTTCCTCGGCGCTGTTGCGGGCATTGATGGCCTTCACTCCCAGCCCCTTTGAAACATAGCCGCTTCCGACCTCATTGTCGGTGACAGGTCCCGAGAACAGGTCGATGCGCTGGCCGCGCTTGTCAAACACGTACTTGGCGCCGTATGCGCCCACGGGGTCGTTGGCGCAGCAGATGTGCACTTTGGTGGCGTTGTAAAGCTCGGCGTCGTCGAAGTAGGTCATGACCGAGTAGCCGCCGATGATGCCGTCGCCCAGTTCGACGATGATCACGTCGGGCTTGTCCTCGCTCAGCTCGTTGATGATCGACTTGCCGATGGGCGCGATGCTTTCGACGTCTGCCGTGCTGGGCAGGCCGCAGTCGACGAAGCTCAACGTCATGTTCGCGCCGTGGTCCTCAAACGAAAACAGGTCTTTGCGGGCGGCCACGCCGGAAAGTTTTCCCGCGTTGACGCGCAAACCGCGTTTGGAGAGTTCCTGGCAGAGGGTGGCGCAGACCTTGGTTTTGCCCGCGCTCATGCAGGTGCCGGAAACGGCAATGATCGGGATGCGCAGCTTGGGATCCAGGTGGTCGTGAGTGGGGATCGTGGAGTCCTGCAGGTTGAGCACCTTGCCCTTGCGCACGACCATGCCGACGACCTCGACTTTGAGCGGCGGGCCGAGGTCCTTGTTGGCGCCGGTGGCAATGCCGATGACGCCGCCGAGGTTCAGCAGGTTGATGATGTCCCCGACCTTGACCGACTCCGGCACGCGCCCGACGTAGCCCTTGAGCGCGTTGCGTGCGCCGAGCGCGCCGATGATGATGTCGTTCTCGAAGATCTTGGCCATGCGCCCTTCCTCGAGTTCGAGCTCGCCATAGACGCTCTTTTCACCGAGGGAGCGCACGACGATGACGTTGCCTTCCTTGGCCTCGAGATTCTCCGTCACGATGCGCTCTTCCTTGTGCAGGTTGAGGCGGTGACAGACGCTGGCGATCTTGTCCACGCGGATTTCAATCGTGTTCAGGGGCGCCAGGCGCTGGGTGTCTTTTGAGACGCCGTTGGTCAGTGGTTCGTTCATCTTCTTCTCCGGTTCGATGGCGCCAGGTTCCAGGCGTCAGCTTCCAACTGTTGCTGCTTGGATCGGCGAGGGGCGCCTAGCGACTGGCGCCTGCCCCACCGTACAGCCGCGAGGGAATACTCAGGATCTTCCCAAAGCCGGCGGCATCCTGGCCGCTCCAGAGCGAGAATTCCTCGCCGTACTTGCCGCTGGCCGCGTTCATGAGCGAGTGCGGGCTTGAAACTCCCGCAATGTCAAAGCGGCCGTAACGCAGCGTTAAACTCACTTCGCCGCTTACACGTTCCTGAGAACTTTGGAACAGCGCCTCGATGTCACGCAGGCTTGGATCAAATGGCTGGCCTTCGTGCAGCATCGTGCCGTAGAAGTCAGCGACGTGATCCTTCCAGAAGCGCTGCCACTTCGTGAGCACGAGCTTTTCCAGCTCGCGGTGCGCGTTGATCAGCATCAGCGCCGCCGGCGCGACAAACGCGACGCGCCCCTTGATGCCCACAATCGTGTCGCCGAGGTGGATGCCGCGCCCCAGCGCGTAGGCGCAGCCGAGCGTGTTGAGTTTCTCGATCAGCGCCACAGGTTTG
This sequence comes from Planctomycetota bacterium, assembly GCA_003576915.1. Classification (GTDB taxonomy): domain Bacteria; phylum Planctomycetota; class UBA8742; order UBA2392; family UBA2392; genus UBA2392. The sequence continues at coordinate 101,368 of QEVF01000012.1, forward strand.
AGCGACTCGCCGTCGAGCGCGACGGGTACGCCCTTCTCGAACTTCACTTTCAAGAGACGCGGCTTCACACTGGGGTCGCTCCTGGCCGCCATTTCAAAGATCTCGTCGGGCACGGGCGAGGCGCTGTCGTGGGTTTCCTTGCCGCCGATGGTGATGCCCCACATGCCCGCGTTGATGGAGTAGGCCGTGGTCTTGGGCGGGATCTCGAGACCGTGTTTGGCGAGATACTCGGTTTCCTGCGCGCGGGAGAGCGAATGTTCACGCACCGGCGCCAGCATCTTCAAGCCGGGCGCCAGCACGTTCATGGCCACGTCAAAACGAATCTGGTCGTTGCCCGCGCCCGTGCTGCCGTGGGCCACCGACGCGGCTTTCTTCTCTACGGCATACTTGGCAACCAGGGAAGCCTGCACGACGCGCTCGGCGGCCACGCAAAGGGGATAGACGCCACCGCGCAAGACGTTGCCGGAAATCATCCAGCGCACGTAGCCGTCGAACACCTGCTGCTTGCCGTCGAGCACGACGTGGGAAACCACGCCCAGCTTCCTGGCGCGATCTTCGGCGCGCTTGAAGTCGTCGGCGGAAAAGCCGCCGGTATCGACCATGGCAGTCGCGACGTCATAGCCGTACTTCTCGCGAATGAACGGAATGCAGAAGGAGGTGTCGAGACCCCCGGAAAAAGCCAAGACGCATAGTCCGGTTGATTTGCTCATTTCGGTTTGTCTTTCCTTGACGAATTGCGAAGTGCGAATGTCGAATTACGAATGGAAGGACTCTTCAATTCGACATTCGCAATTCGACATTCACTTTTCTCCGAGCCAGGACTTCAGTTCCGCCAGGCGCTCCAGCACGCGCGCCTTGGCTGTTCCCGCGTAAACCTGCTTGCGTTCGACCAGTGCTTCGAGCGAGAGTTCTTTCAACAGTTCCGGCTTGAGCCGCTTGTCGACCGCGGCGAGGTCGGCCGCCGTCAAATCGGCGAAGCGCTTCTTGTTTTGCTCGCAATACTTCACGAGGCGGCCGGTGATGTCGTGGCCTTCTCTGAACGGCACGCCTTGCAGCACGAGCCAGTCGGCCACGTTCATGGCTTCCATGTAGCCCGCGCCGCTATCGAGGTGCGCATGGATGCGCTCTTTGTTGACCATGAAGTTCTCTTTGCTGAACACCAGCGCCATCACGCGCAGGCAGGCCAGCGTCTGGTCCGTTGCGTCGAAGACCGCTTCCTTATCTTCCTGAAGGTCGCGGTTGTAGGTCATGGGCAGGCCCTTGAGGAGCGTGAACAAACCCATGAGATGACCCACAACGCGGCCCGTCTTGCCGCGCACGAGTTCGCAGGCGTCGGGGTTGCGCTTCTGCGGCATGATGGAGGAGCCGGTGGTGACCGCGTCGCCCAGCGTGATAAAGCCGAACTCCGCGCTCGACCAGATGATGAGGTCTTCCGCGATGCGCGAAAGGTGCGTCATGCACTTGGCGCAGGCGTAAACGAGGTCGAGCGCGAAGTCACGATTGCTGACCGCGTCCATGGAGTTGCTAGCCGGAATCGCACCGATCGATGTGTCGCCCTCTGCGTCAAGGGCGCGGGAAAGCTTGTTCATGTCGACCCGAAATGAATTGCCGGTACATGCACTGCTGCCAAGGGGCATTTCATCGCGGGAACTCCGGCGCGCGTTCGTGAAAGCGCGGTTGCAGCGGATCAGCGCGCTCACGTGCGCCGACAGATGATGAGCCATTCGAACCGGCATCGCCCGTTGCAAATGCGTGTAGGCAGGGATCACAACATCGACACCTGATTCAGCGCAGGCAACGATTGCGCGCATTAGTTGTTCGCATGCGGCGTTGAGGGCCGCAGCCTGGTTCCCACACCACAAGCGCATGTCCGTCGCTACCTGGTCGTTGCGCGAGCGGCCGGTGTGCAGCTTCTTGCCCGCGTCGCCGATCAGCGCCGTCAGGCGCGACTCGATGTTCATGTGCACGTCTTCGAGTTCGACCTTCCACTCGAACTTACCGCTTTCGATCTCCTGCTTGATCTGCTCAAAGCCGCGCTTGATGTCCGCTAATTCTTTCTCCGTGAGGATGCCGATGCGCTGCAGCTCCGCGGCGTAGGCCAGCGAGCCCTCGATGTCCTCGCGCCACAACCGCTTGTCGAACGACACGCTCTCGCTGAACTCCTGCATGAGTTTGTCGGGTTTACCGCTGAATCGTCCGCTCCACATGCTTCGCTCCGCTCAGCAAACTCGAATTGGAAAGCCCTTCATTCGACATTCGCAATTCGTCATTGACCTAAGAACTTCTCCGCTATCCCTTTGTAAATCTCGTAGCCGCGCATCACTTCCTTCTCCTCGATCCACTCATCGGCGGCGTGGCTTTGCTCGCTCAGGCCGGGGCCCAGGATCAGGCCCTGGGCTTTCTGGTTCCACCACGCGTCGCTGACTCCGCCAAACGCGCCGACTTTGCTCTTCGGCGCTGCTTTGCAGGCGCACTGCACGAGTTCATCTTTGGCGTCGCGCTTCCACACGCCAAAGCGCGCCTTCTTTTGTTCGATCTTCGTGTGCTCGCTCAGTGCTTTTTCAACGCGCGCAATCGTGGCCTCGTTGTCAAGTTGGGGAATGGTGCGGCCATCGACGGTCCATTTGACTTCGCTGGGAATCACGTTGCGCGCCACGCCTCCGTTGAGCATCACGACGGCCAGCGTGGTTCTACCGAGCAGCTCGTCGCGCTCGGTGAAACCCTCGTAAAGTTCCTCAATTTTCAGGATGTCGCGCGCCGCCAGGTAAGCCGCGTTGACGCCCTGCCAGGGGCGCGCCGCGTGGGCGGATTTGCCCCTGGTGACGAGGTCGAGCTTGAACATGCCGCGCTCGGCGATGCAGATTTCGCAGTTGGTGGGCTCGCCGGTGACGCAGGCGTCGAAGTGGGGGATTTCGTGGACGAATTTTTCAAAGCCGTCGCCCGCGACTTCTTCTTCGCAGGTGGGCGCGAACATGAGCGTGGCGCGCGACTCGTCGAAATCGGCGCTGAGCAGCGCGCCGAACATGCCCACGAGGCAGCCGCCGGCGTCGTTGGCGCCCAGGCCGTGGACGCGGCCGTCTTTGCGCAGGGGATCGTGAGGGTCGAGCGTCCAACCCTTGTTGGCCGGCACGGTGTCGGTGTGCGTGTTGAAGAGCAGCGTCTTTTTACCTGAGCCGCGCCAGGCCAGCAGGTTGCGGCCGCTTTGCTTGAACTGAAAGCCGAAGCGGGAGAATTCCTGCTTGAAGAACTCGACGGCCTCGTGCTCGTTGCCGCTGACGCGCTTGATGCGCACAAGGCGGCACAGCCAGTCGATGAGTTGGTCCTGCGAAACGGAGACGGATGCTTTCATGGCGCTCCCGGTGTTGAACTTCAACGGGAGCCGCCTGCCCGGAAACAGTAGGACGACGCGCGTGGCGTCGTCTCCATTTCCGGCGGATTGGGCAACAATGCCGCCCAATCTTACGCCTTCGCAGTGGAGACGCCCGTGAAGCAATCTTTGCCAATCACTCCTGAACGCGGAAACGAAACGAACGCCGGCGATCTAATCGCGGGTCGGTCGTGTCGGTCGAACGCTCAGAAGTTTCATGGCCCAGCGCTCCGCGGGATCCCTCTCGGCCGCGGGCGAGACATGTCCCGCCCTACATCGACGGCCCCGAGGCACTTCCCGTTTGTTTTCAACAGCGCGCATAGAACTAACAAGTTGCGACTGCCACGCAAGCAATTGCTCCAAAAAATCTTGAGCCGGCGATGCTTGACTCGGCCGCCAAGGACGCCAACCCCAGCAGAGGCCATCCACAGATTGCGCAGATGGCCGCAGATAAGAGCAGTTCAGTTTGCTATCTGGGCAATCTGCGTCATCTGTGGATTGCAGTTTGTGGCGTTGTGTTCTTGGTTTTGCAGCCGCACTCGTTGCAGTCTTTCCTCGTGAACGTGGCGATAGTGCGCCACGCCACGAATAGCGCGGCTAGTGCCACGGCGGCAATAATGATGGCCACTTGCCAGTTCACGTCAGCCTCCCAGCGCGCGGGCCACCTGATAGGTGATCAACGCGCCCACATAGGCCAGTGTCGTCATGTAAACAAAGCTCGCCAGCGGCCAGCGCCAACTATTGGTCTCGCGGCGCATCACGGCCAGCGTAGCCGCGCACTGGCAGCACAGCGCGAAGAAGACCATGACGCTCAGGCCCGTGGCGAGCGTGAAGAGCCTTTCTTCGCTGCCCTCGCGCGTGGCTTTGCGCAATGTTTCGCGCAGGGGTTCGCTTTCTTCGTCGGCGTCGCTCAGGTTGAAAATAGTGCCCAGCGTGCCGATGACGACCTCGCGCGCAGGGAAGCTGGCAATCGCCGCCATGGCAATGCGCCAGTCCCAGCCCAGCGGCTTGACCGCCGGCTCGATGGCATGGCCCATGCGGCCCATGTAGCTGTTGCGCAGGTGCTCGCCGGCTTCGGCGCTGTCGATTTCGGCAATCTTCTCGTCGCGCTCCTTCTCGGCCGCGGCAATGGCGCTGACGGCCTCAAAGGCCGCGCTGCCCACTTCTCGGCGCATGGCCTCATAGGCGGCGATTTTCGTGGCCTCGGCGCGTGACTTGGCCGCGTCGGCGTTGTCGCTCATCTCGGCCTCGGCGACGGCCTTGTCAAAGTGCGCGTCAATGAGCTTTCGCGCCGCGAGGTGGTCGTCGAACTTCTCGCCCTGCTTGTGCTGCTTCTCGACGGCGGCAAAGGCCGCGTTGGCGCCTTCGCGCTCGCTTTCCCATCTGGCGCTGATGTCCTCCGCGTGGGGGAAGTAGCTCAGCGCCCACACGATCACGCTCACCGCCAGAATGATCGTGCCTGCCCGTTTGATGAATGCTCCGCCCTTTTCAAACAGCGTGAGCGCAATCGCCCTGGGGCGCGGCATCTTGTAGCTGGGCAGCTCGAGCAAAAACGGCGTGATTTTTGATTTCAGGATGCCCTTCTTGAGGACAATTGCCGTGGGAATCGCCGCCAGCACGCCCACCCAGTACATGGCGAACAGCGTCAGTCCCTGAAGCGAGATGAAGCCGAGCAGCTTTTCGTTGGGAACAAACGCCGCGATCATCACGGTGTAAACCGGCAAGCGCGCGCTGCATGACATGAACGGCGCGAGGAAGATCGTGGTCAGGCGCGTGTTGCGGTCCTCGATCACGCGCGCGCCCATGATGCCGGGAATCGCGCACGCGAAGCTGCTCAATAGCGGTATGAAGCTGCGGCCCGTGAGACCAAAGCGCGACATCAGCCGGTCCATGAGGAAAGCCGCGCGGCTCATGTAGCCGAGGTCTTCGAGAATCGCGATGAACAGGAAGAGAATCAGAATCTGCGGCAGAAAAACGAGCACGCCGCCGGCGCCGCCGATCACACCGTCAACGACCAGCCCTTTGAGCGGGCCGTCGGCCATGTTTGAGCCGACGAGTTCGCCGACCCACTTGGTGCCGCCTTCGATCAACTCCATCAGCGGCGAGGCCCAGGTGTAAATGCTCTGGAAAATCACGCCCATCACGAGAATGAATACCAGCGTGCCCCACAGCTTGTGGGTGAGCACGCTGTCGATGCGATCGGTCAGCGTGCGGCCTTCGACTTTGGTTTGCGTGCGCGCCTCGCGCGTCCAGCCGGCGATGCGGCCGTAGCGCGCCTGCGCCTCGATCAGCGCCGCGGATTTGCCCCCGCAGCCCTCGGCGCGGACGGCCTCCAGCGCGCGCAAGAAACTCTCACCCCCGGCTTCCGCAACTTCCTCATACAGGGGGCCCGAGGCATCGACCAGAAGGCGCAGGGCCTCGGGCTTCGTGGGCGTGTAACCCAGGGACACCCCCAGCTCGACCAGCTTGCCGTGCAGAGTTTCCACGGCGCGGGCAAAGTCCTCGGGATAATCGAGCACCAGCGCCACGCGTGGCCGGTGCAGCTCGCGGTGCAGTGTGGCCTTGAGTTCCTGCAAACCCTCGCCGCGGGGCGCGTTGACGGCGACTACGGGGCAGCCCATGGCGCGCGAGAGCTTTTCGAGGTCGATGGTGATGCCGCGCGTGGTCGCGACATCGACCATGGTCAGGGCAATGACTGCGGGCAGGCCGAACTCAAGCACTTGCGTGGCCAAATACAGGTTGCGGTCAAGACTTGACGCGTCAACTACCAGGATGACGCCGTCGGGCCTGGGGGTTTCATCAAGGCGGCCCAGAAGCGCCTCCGTGGCCACGCGCTCGTCGGGCGAGCGGGCGGAGAGGCTGTAGGTGCCGGGCAGGTCAATGACGGTCAGTTCCGTGTTTTCGAACTGCATCAAGCCGACCTTGGCCTCGACCGTGACGCCGGGGTAGTTGGCGATTTTCTGGCGTGTGCCGGTCAGGGCCGTGAACAGGGTGCTCTTGCCGGTGTTTGGATTGCCCAAGAGCGCGACGACGTGTTTGTCGCGGCGCAGGCTCTTTGTGCTTTCTCCGGACGGGCGGGTGTCACTCATGGCCGCTCCGGTTGGCAACGTGCGGCATAAGGGGAACTCTGAAAGCAGGAAGAACCGCCTGGAGGCCGCAGGCGGGCACCAATGCACGCCGATACTTGCGCGTCCATCCGTGCTCAGGGGTGTAAGACTGCGGTTCCAAGGCCTTTACCTTTCAACCCATGGGGACGCAGGTGCTAGCGCCGCTAAATCGGTTCGATTTGGACGTGGGCGGCCTCGCTCTTGCGCAGCGAAAGACTGTAGCCGAGCACCTCAATTTCGACAGGGTCGCCCAAGGGCGCCACGCGAACGAGCTTCACCACAACGCCCGGAAGCAGGCCGAACTCGAGCAGGCGCTGCAAAAGCGCGGCTTCGCCCCCGACTTCGAGGATGCGGGCTTTGCGGCCCACGCCGAGGCTGGAAAGTGTGGTAGGGGCCATGGTCAGGCCTGTGCGGGCTTGGCAAAGACGCGGTCCTGGAGTTCGCCGGCGAGGGCAAAGCGCGAACCGCCGATGCTGACAATGGCGGGGTCTCCGCGGCGCACGACACGGACATGCTTTCCGACGCAGCATCCGAGCTCGCATAGGCGGCGGGAAGAGGCGTCGTCGCCGAGCACCTGGACGATTTCGAGGGGCCCATCGTGTTCGCTGAAGACGGCAAGGGGGGCAATGTGGTTGGCGATCATGGTCGTGCGTCCTGGTCCGTGCCCGTATTGAAACTCATTCTCAATATAGCTTGGTTCTCAGGACATGCAAGTCCGGAAAACGGGGCATGACGCCATGAGTTTGCTATTGCAATTTGCTTGCATCATCATTATCTCTTCGCAATCGAGTTGCATTTAGGTCCCATGTGAGGAGTCCCATGCCGCGCATCTGGATGGCTTTGCTGCTGCTGGCAGCGCCCCTGACGGCCCAGGCCCCGAGCCAGGCCGAGTTTGACGAGCTCAAGCGCAAGAACGCCGAACTGGAAAAGCGCCTCGAGAAGCTCGAGAAGCAGAGCGGCGCCGAGCCCGGCGCCGATGAGCTGGACAAGGCCGTCGCCGAGGCCGAGGCCGGCGAGAAGAAGCCTGGTTCGCGGGCGCAGGCCAGAGAATCCCGCGGTCGCGAGCTGTTCGGCTTTGACCTCGGCAGCGCCCGCGTGCGCCTCATCGACATCTCACTGACGGGACTGTTCGCCGTAGGCTACTCCAGCGTCAAGGACCGCTTTACGGAGGGGCTCAATGGCGGCGGACACGACCCCAAGCGGCGCGGCTTCACGCTGCAACAGATTGAGCTTTCGCTCTCCGGGGCGGTCGATCCCTATTTCCGCGCGGAAGCCCACTTTGTGGTGGGGGAGGAGGGCTTTGAGCTGGAGGAGACGTTCTTCCAGACGCTGTCGCTGCCGCTGGGTCTGCAATTGGAAGGCGGCTACTTCCTCACCGAGTTCGGGCGCGTCAACCCGCGGCATCCCCACGACTGGGACTTTATCGACCAGCCGGTGATCAACACGCGCGTCATGGGCCCAGACGGCATGCGCGGCCTGGGCGCGCGCCTGGGCTGGCTCACGCCCCTGCCCTGGTTTTCGGAGGTTCATGTCGGGGTACAGAACGGCAACGATGAGTCCATGGTCAGCTTTCTGGGCGAGGGCCACCACCATGGGGGAGAAGAGCACAGCGAGGAGTCCCTGGGCGGCTTTGCCCGCGTCGAGCGCGACATCGAGAGCCTGTACGAGTTCGTTTACCTCTGGCGCTGGCACAATCACTTCAGCATCGGCTCCAACGCCGGTTTCAGCGTCGGACTTTCGGGGCTCTTTGGCCCCAACGCCACCGGCGACAAGGGCAAGACCTGGGTGGGCGGCGCGGACATGCTGTTCAAGTGGCGCCCCTCCAACCACCAGCGCGGCTGGCCCTACCTGCGCGTGCAGGGCGAGTTCATGTACCGTTACTTCCAGGCCGACCGCGGCGTGCTTGAGGAGGACCCCGCCGATCCGCTCGACGACATCTTCCTGGACTCCACCGTGCTGGGAGACTGGGGAGGGTATCTGCAGGTGATGCTGGGCTTTGCGCATGGCTGGAGTGCCGGGTTGCGCCTGGACTTCGCCGATGCCTTCCGCGAAGGCGAGGAGTTGCGCAAAGACGATCCCCTGCGCGACCGGCGCTGGCGCGCCTCAGCCCTGGTGGAATGGCGAATCACGGAGTTCGCCCGCATGCGCATTCAGTACAATTTGGACCACATGGAACACCTCAAGCACAGCACGGCCCACGGTTTCTGGCTGTCCTTCGAGTTCCTCATTGGCGCGCACCCCGCCCACGGCTACTAGACCCAGGCTACGATCATGAAAACTGCCCTGCTGCTGCTCCTGCTGCTGGCGGCCCCTCTGGCGGCCCAAGAGCCCCTCAAGGCCTGCGCCACGGTGCCCGACCTGGGGCGCCTCTGCGAGGAGGTGGGCGGCAGCGAGGTCAAGGTTGTGACCTTCGCGCAGGGCCCTGAAGACCCTCACCACATCGAGGCCAAGCCCAACTTCGTGCGCGACCTGGCCTCGGCTGAGCTGCTGCTGCTGGTGGGCATGGATCTCGAGACGGGCTGGCTGCCCGCCCTGCTCGAACAGTGCCGCAATCCCAAAGTGCTCAAGACGGGGGCCGGCTACTTCGATGCCTCGAAGTTCATCACCCCCCTGGAGGTGCCCGCCGGCGAGGTGGACCGTACCCAGGGCGACGTTCACGCCCACGGCAACCCCCATTACCTCTCCGACCCCATCTGTGGGCTGCGCGTGGCGCGCGGGATCCGCGACAAACTCTCCGAACTGCGCCCCGCGCGCAAAGAGGAGTTCGAGAAGCGCTATCAGGACTTCCGCAAACGGCTGGGCGCCAGGCTCGTGGGCGAGAAGCTGACCGAGAAGTACGACATCGAGAAGCTGGCTCGGCTGCATGAGTTCAACAAGCTGGGCGACTTCCTCAAGAAGCAGGGCGAAACCGACCTGCTCTCCGGCTGGCTCAAGGATCTCATGCCGCACCACGGTGTGAAGGCCGTAGCGGACCACAACATCTGGGTTTATTTCGGTGCGCGTTTCGGCCTGAAGTTCTCGGGTTTCCTCGAACCGCTGCCGGGCATTTCTCCCACGACCAGGCACCTCAACGCATTGATTGAGACCATGAAGGCCGAAGGCGCCAAGCTCATTCTCTCCGTGACCTACTTTGACAAGCGCCACGCCGAGTTTGTGGCCTCGAAGACCTCGGCTAAGGACGTCACGCTCGCACACCAGAGCGGGGCGGTGGACGGCGCGTCGGACTATCTCTCTACGGTCGATCTCAATGTGCAGCGCATCGTGGCCGCGCTGAAGTAGACTTGGCCCATGGGCGCCCTCATTCAAGCGCAGGACCTTACGCTGGGTTACGGGAGCACGCCGGTGCTCCAGGGCGTGAACCTGACAGTAGAGCCCGGGCAGTTCTGGTGCTGGCTGGGCGAAAACGGCGCCGGCAAGAGCACGCTGGTCAAGGCCATCATCGGCCAGCTCAAGCCCATCTCCGGGAGACTTACGCGGGACCCTGCCCTGGCGTCTCCCCGGTGCCTGGGCTTTGTGCCCCAGCGCTGCGAGTTCAGCGAGTCGCTGCCCGTGAGCGTGCGCGAGTTCATTGACCTGGGGCTGGCCGGCCTGGGGCTGGCGCGCGCACAGCGCGGCGAGCGTGTGCGCCAGGCGCTGGCCGAAGTCGCGCTGGATGGCCTGGAGCGCCGCGATTTCTGGTCCCTCTCCGGCGGGCAGCGCCAGCGCGTACTGGTGGCCCGCGCCCTGGCACGCAAGCCCAGGCTCCTGATCGCCGATGAGCCCGCGGCCAACCTCGACCCGGAGGCCGCCTGCTCCCTGCTGGACCTGCTCAAGGCGCGGCAGCTTGCCTCGCTCACGGTCATTTTAGTGACCCATGATGTCGAGGGCGCAAGGCGCGTGGCGACGCACCTCGCACGCTTTGAACGCGGCAGCGTAAGCGTGGAGGCCACTCCATGCTGAGCGACTTTGTGGCGTCCTGGGAGATATTCTACACCAGCTACCTGGCGGGCCTGTTCATCGCGCTGGCTCTTTCGCTCCCCGGCATCATCGTGATCGCCCGCGACCAGATTTTCATCGGCGCGGCCACGGCCCAAGCTTCCATGTTGGGCGTAACCCTTGCCATGTTCATCGGCGGAGCCGCCGTGGCCTCCCTGCCTCAGACCTGGGCCACCCAGCCCATCGTCGAAAGAAAGGCCGAGCCACGCCTGGAAGGCGACGATGCCCTGGACGCCTTCATGCGCGAGGAGGGCATCCGCGAAGAGCCCAAGGTCCATACCCATCCCCGGCCCCTTGAAGCCTACTACTGGCACGAGCGCCTGCGCCTGGCCCTCAATACCGACGGCTTCCGGTCTCTGCTTGGCGCGTCCATGGCCGTGCTGGCCGCCCTGCTGACGGCGCGCCGCCGCGGCCAGGAAGCCCTGACGGGCTGGGTGTTTCTGGTGGGGGCCAGCGGGTCGGTGCTGGCCGCCAGCCACAGCGCGCACGGCCTTGAGGAAGTCCATCGCCTCGTGTCCAGCAGCCTCATCGGCGCCACCGACCTCGACGTGGCGACCTTTGCGGCCTTGGCCGCGGGTTCGGTGATGGCCACGCTGGCTCTGGGTCGCCGCCTGCTTTTTGCCACGATTGACCCATGGACGGCCCAGGCCGCGGGCCTGCGCGTGGGCCTGCTGGCCGCGCTGATCAACGTGTGGCTCGGCCTTGGTCTGGGCTTGGCCATCAAGACATCGGGCATGTTGTTTTCATTCGGCGCCCTGGTGCTGCCCGCCCTGATTGCCCGGACGTTTTGCCGCGAAGTGCGCCAGATGGCTCTGTGGGTGCCGCTCATTGCCGCCGGGGGCGCCTTGGTCGCGTTCTTTCTCGCCCATGCGCTCAATTACCCGCCGGGGCAAGTGGCCGTGGCCCTGTGGTGCCTCCTGCTGGCGCTGGCCGCGCCCGCAAGCCGCCTCAAGGCGCGATGAATCGGTCATACCGTGTGCATGAGGCAACTGGCTTCATAGCCCAGCAGGCCGCCTCGGGCCTGGGTCTCGAGATAGTCGCGCACCGGGCCGTAGGGCACAAAGCTCGGCACGTGAATCGCCACAAGTTTGCCCAGCTCGTTGACGGCCGTATCGCACCCCAGAAAACCCAGGGCCTTGCGTACTTCGGGCACCCTGGAGGGCTCATACACGATGGCTCGCACGGTCGCGGCTTCGGAGCGGTCGGCCACTTCGGTGTAGACCAGCCTGCCTTGGCGCATCTCGGCCCTGACCACATCGTCGCGCGCCACGGCCCGCGCGTAGAACGGAATGGCCTTGAGGCGATATTGCCCCGGCGCAATCTCGCTGCAGGCGATTTCCTCCTGTGTCACGGGCGGCCAGCCGCCCACTTGCTCCAGCGGAAAGCACACCTGCACCATGCGATTGGTCGAACGCGTGTCGCTCACACCGCGATTATGCCGCGCCGCCCCAAGGCGGCGAGCGATTAATCGGGAGGCTTGCGCGGCCACTTGAATCACAGTTGCGCCAGAGCGGCGACTGTGTCCACGGACGGGGCTTGGGTCGCGGGCGCTAAAGAATGCGTTTGCCCAGGGCGCTGGCAATGAGGCCCGCGGCCAGTTCCCCGGTCATATTGTAATTGTCGAGGATGGGGTTGACCTCCACCATCTCGAAGCTGGTCAGCTTGCCGCTTTCAGAGATGAGTTCGAGGGCCAGGTGCGCCTCGCGGTAGGTCAGGCCGCCGAACACCGTGGTGCCCGTGCCGGGCGCCACGCGCGGGTCCACGGAGTCAATGTCAAAGCTTACGTGAAGGTAGTCCGTGTTGCGTGTGGCCAGGCTGACGGCTTCCTGGATGACGCCGGCCATGCCGCGCATGTCGATGTCCTGCATCGTGAAGGCGTGGACGCCGGAATCGAGGATGGCCTGCTTTTCCTCGCGGTCGAGGTCGCGCAGGCCGATGAGCACGACGTTATTGGCCTGAACTTTGGGCGCAAAACCGCCCAGGTGCGTCAGCACCCGGGGCCCCTTGCCCAGAGCCACGCTCACGGGCATGCCATGAATGTTGCCGCTGGGTGAGGTTTCGGGCGTGTTCAGGTCGCCGTGGGCGTCAATCCAGATCACGCCTATCTCGCGAGGCACCCGCCCCTTGCCCTTGCCTTTTTCCGCCTTGTGCCGCTCCCGAACGCCCACGGCCAGACCGGCCATGGTTCCGATGTTGATGCTGTGGTCGCCGCCTATGACCAGCGGGAAGCCGCCCATGAGCACGATGCGCTGGACGTGCTCGTGCAAAGCGTCGCAGGCGCGCAGCACGATGGGCAGGTTGTTGGCCTTGCCCTCGACCTTGGCGCGCAGGCGCTCAGGCGTGCGGATCAGGATGTCGCCGTGGTCCACGAACTCGCGCCCCGCCGCCTTCAACTTCTCGTGCAGGCCGCCGATGCGCAGGGCGCTGGGGCCCATGCCCACGCCGCGCCGCCCCGCCCCGTGGTCCATGGGTACCCCGATAATGTGGACCGTTTCCGGCGGCGAATCGTGGGTCTCGAACGGAGCTGTGCGTGAGCGCGGCATGGCGGCATTGTGGGTTTGTGGCGCCCCGTTGTCGATGCCCCTGCGACCGCGTCTCAACTCGCGGTCCCAAGCCCGGGCTTCTTGGGGCGTGCCCGCGATCATACAGGACTCAGCGTGCCGCCGGTGGCCCTCGGCCACGCGATGCGGCCCTGGCGCGGGCTGATTTGAACGGTCGATGAAAATCCTGCCTATCAATGCCCGGCCTCGCTAACATACGCCCCTGCTTCACAGCGTGACGGAACAGACGCGCGGCATGGCCGCGCGCCTTGGCCTTTGTGCGGGGAACCCGGTCATGGGGTTGAGTGGCGTTATCCCAAGGTGCCTTGGTTTGTGGGTGCTGGTGCTCATGGCCTGGGCTTCGCCGGCCATGGCCCTTTCCACGACCTGGACCGGCGCGACGGACAGCGACTACAACACCGCCTCCAACTGGACTGCGGGCGTGCCCGGCGCCGCCGATGACGCGCTGTTCACCGGTTCGCCGGCCAATTCGTGCGTGGTGCCCGCCGGCGCTTTTGCCCTGCTCACGCTGACGCTGGACGCCACCTTCACCGGCAGCCTTACCCTGGGCAGCCAGCCTTTTACGGTGCACTCCAGCGTCTCGCTGCTGGGCGGCACGTTCAATGCCAACGGTCAGACCCTGGTCATCGATAACGCCTCGGCCGCGGTGCTCACGCTGGACAGCGGGGCCACCTTCACCGCCGCGGGCCTGACCAAGAGCGGCGCCGGGTTACTCCAGGTGGCCGGCACGGCCGCGGGCCTGAGCCTGGGCGCGCTCACGATTTCGGCGGGCGGCCTCGATGCCAGCGGGCGCTTCATCAGCGTCTCGGGCGCGACCTCACTCAGCGGCAACCTTACGCTCACGGGCGCGCCCAACAGCTTTGGCGGCAGCGTGACG
>QEVF01000013.1 GCA_003576915.1 Planctomycetota bacterium
GGCGTTACGGAACTGGATGCCGGCCGGGGTGCTGGTGAGGGCGAGGGTCACGTTGCCTGAAGCGGGCGTCAGGTTGCTACCGCTGACCGTGAAGCTGGCGGCCGTGCCCGCCGTGCCCGCCGTGGTGGTGGGCACCGTAATCGTACCAGTGGGGTTGACCGTGAGGGTGGGGGTTGAACCGCCGGCGCTGACTACGATGGAGTAGGCCCGTTCATTGAACTCAGACGAGAAACCGGTTGCGGTATTGGAAGCACGAACAGTGAAGTTGTAGGTGCCGGCCGTGGTCGGAGTACCCGACAGCGTCGAGGTCGCGGCGGGGCCTGCCGCGAGGACCAGCCCCGGAGGCAGCGTTCCGGTACCCACACTCCACAGGTAAGTGGTGGGAGCGGGGGTTCCTCCGCCACCCGTCGCCGCAAAGTTCTGCGTCGTGTAAGCGGTGCCCGTTGTGCCCGCGGGCAGTGCACCGGCAGCGGGCGAAGGCGCCGTAAGTTGGACCGGAGGAGTTGCGGCAACGGCCTGAGCCGAAGCGGCCAGCAAACTGCAATTGGAACCCCAGGTCACAAAGAAGTTGCACAGCCATGCCGGAGTGGTTCCAAAGCCCGTGCCGGCCCGAACAATCACGCGGAACTTGCGAGTTCCGGAGAGTGAGGCAGTGGTGATCGTTTTGCAGTCAGCCACACCATTGGCAATGGTGATGGTTGTCTGTGCCACCGAACCTCCGCCCGCGTTCATGTCGTAGAGTTCGATGTTCAACGACCCGGTCACACCCGTGGCCGCCAGGCCACGAATGCTCACGTCCGTCGTCGCCGCCGGAATCGGGAACGAAACGTCCATCTCGTACTGCACGTTGTCCGTCGCCGAACCGTGCGTGTGGATCCCCAAGACCTGATTGCAGTAGTGACGCTGATAAACAGAAGAAGCGCCCACAGTTCCGGCTGCGCCAACCGGAGCCGAAGTCCAGTTGTCATAGAACAGGCCGTTGCTGGCACCAAAGCCACCACCTGCCGGTGTCACGTTCGTGCCGACATTTGTCGTAAAACGCACGGTGATGTCGTTGTTGGCAAGGGGCGGGTTGGTGAAGTTGCGCACCGTAAAGAAGAACCGGTTCACACCCTGCAGCGTGACCACCGACGGAGTGAACGGAGCCTGGGCCCCCGCCCCGTAGAAACCAATGAGCCCCGTCGTGACCGGAACTGTGCCTGGATTTGCGATTTGAATGCCAGGCCTCGCAGCCGCCCAAGCGGCCTCATTGGCCGCCTTGGACATGTTCGTCACGTCATGCAGAATAACGATGCAGCCATCGGTTGAAGTGCAGGTAAGCTCGATACTGACGGTGACCGACACGGGCGTTGCGCCAAAGTCCACGTCGAAATACCAGGAGTCCAGGATGTTCTGGCCCGCAGGGTAGGTTTGCGCCCCAGTGGTGACGTTGATTTGCGCCTGCGCTGCCTGGCCAAAGAGCGCAAAGCAGGCGCTCATCAGCAGAACTAACAAACTTGTCTTCTTCATCAGTCTTCCTCCTTCTGTGCGCTGCCCTTGCGCTGTCTCAATGCCAACACGCGCCAAGCTTCTGCTCGGCGCACCTTGTCCCGAACGAACCGTTCCCTAGCGCAAACGCTGATCCTACCTCTCGGTTCACGAGATTCAATTCACATTCGTGTCACCGTTGGAATTCCGCGTTCTCTCCCGCGTTCCCCGCCGCCCCCTCTCCTGCTATACAGCCGCAAGGAGACCACCATGCCCAAGCACTACTCGCTCACCGCCTCGCTGAAAGACGCCTTCAGAACCGACGTTGCCGTTCGCGGCCACAAGCTCGTGATGGACGAAACGCCGGATGTCGGCGGCAAGGACGCCGGACCCCTGCCCTTTGAGCTGCTCGCTGCCGCGCTCGCCGGCTGCACGGCGCTGACTCTGCGGGCCTATGCCAATCACAAGAAGATCGCGCTCGATGGCGTCGAGCTCGAGATCTCCCTTACGCGCCGCGACCCCAGCGAAGTCGTCGCCGCGGGCCCCGGCGCCAAGACCGTGGTGATCAGGAAGAAGCTGAAGTTCAGCGACAAGGTCCCGGCGGACCTGCGCCAGAAGCTGCTTGAAATCGCGGCCAAGTGCCCCGTCAACAAGGCCCTGCTTGAGGGTTGCGAAACCTCGGCCGAGCTTGGGTAGAGACTTGAGAGACAGAGCGATCGCCCAGGTGAGTCACTGCCTTCTCTCAACTTCTCGAACTCTCATGTCTTTGTCGCCTTCTTCACGATTTCGCGGTCGAAGTAGTTGCTGCCCATACCGGCATCAATCACCAGGCGCTGGGCGTTGATGCCGCTGGAGCGCGGCGAGAGCAGAAACGCCACGACGTTGGCCACCTCTTCCGTGGCCAGGGCCCTGTGGCGCAATGTCGCCATTTCGGCGTAGAGGTAGCTGTCCATGTAGGCAGGGATGCCCGCGCTGGCGCTCGTTTTCAGCAGGCTGGGCCCCACGGCGTTGAAACGCACACGAGTATCCGACGCAAAACTCTTGGCCAGGAATACCACGGCGCTGTCCAGCGCGGCTTTGACCGGGGCCATGTAGCCGTAGTTTTCCGCGGCCATGCGCATGTCGGAGATTCCGATCGTGACGGCCGCGCCGTCAGGATCAATCAGCGGTTTGAGCGCATTACTTAGCGCGATGAACGAGAAGCACGAAACGTTCACGGCCTGCAGAAAGTCCTCACGCTGGACTTCGTGGAACTTCTTGAAGCCCTCGCGGTAGTTGGCAAAGGCGATGCTGTGGACGAAGCCGTGGATCTTGCCGTGGCGCTGCTTCACGGCCTCGGCCAGGGCGTCAATCTCCGTCTGGCGTTCGACGTCACAGCACAAGATGGCGGACTGCGAACCCTTGATGCCGCGCTCTTTGTCCAGCAGCTTTCCGACTTCCTCGCGGCGGGCCTCGTTGCGCACCACGTGTACGACGCGGGCGCCGGCTTCGTCGAGCACGCGGCCGACGTGCCAGGCGACGGACTTTCTGTTGGCCGCGCCGAACACGAGGATGGTTCTGTCTTTGAGCTGGAGGAAGTCGGTCATGCTTTCCCCGGTTCGATCAGCGCAACGATAAACTGCACGGTGAGCACTTTCCTGGCGCCGCTGGTGACCTTGCCGGTCATGAGGTAGGCGTTGCCCATTTTTTCGTCGAGCGTTACTTCAAGTCGGCAGGTCTCGCCGGGCAAGACCGAGTTCCTGAACTTCGCATCCTGAATGCGTGTAAGCATGGGAACGGATCGAGCCGCGACAGCAGGCGAACGGTTTGGAGCCGCGCCTCCGCCATCGGCCCCCTCATTGTCGTTCTGGGCCCGTTGCGCCATCAGCAGGATCGCCCCGGTCTGGAAGCAGGCCTCGCAGAGCAGCACGCCCGGAGTCAGCGGCGAGCCCGGATAATGCCCCGCGAAAAACGCCTCGTCGGGGCGAAAGGTGCGCTCGGTGACGATGCGACCTTCGCCCTGTTCGGCGATGCGATCGACAAACAGGAAAGGCGGGCGATGCGGAATGGCCTGCGTCACCGCCTGGTCCGGAGCACTCTCTGAATCGGCATGACCAAAAGGCAAACCGCAGAGACGCAGAGACGCAGAGGAATCAGGATAGTTGTTCACCAGTCTTGTTATCCCGTCCTTCAGCACGGAAACGTTAAAGTTGATCAACAGGCCGACCGTCAGCCCCGATAGCTTCAAGTACGTGAGGAGCTGTGCCTGGTGGACAGGCAGGATCTTCTCGACCGCCTTCAGCTCCACGATGACGCAGTCCTCCACCAACAGGTCGATGCGATAACCGACATCAACTTTGAGGCCCATGAACTCAACGGGAAGCGAGAGTTGTCGCCGCACCCTGAGTCCCGCGGCCTGAAGCGCGGCAACAACAAGTGCTTCGTAGGCCGATTCCAGGAGTCCGGGCCCGACTGCACGATGGACCTCAATGCAGACGCCGATGATGTTTCCGGTCAACTCTGCGAGTCTCTGCGCCTCTGCGTCTCTGCGGTCTGCCGGTTCCAACGCTCAGCCTCCCTCAAACCCGCGACCCCACGTAAGCGTCCACTTTGTTCGCCGCGATCACGCCATAGTTGGCCGCGCCCAGCCAGCCGGACATGATGATGCCCACGCTGCCTGCGTGAAAGAGCCCCGGCAATTTCTGGTCAAGGTCCATGCTGACTTTGAGACCTTCCCACTTGGTGCCAAACGAGGCGCCCATTTGCTGATGCGTGTAGAACTCGAACGTGCGCGGCGTGCTGACCTCGATGTGATCGAGCTTGCCGCGGATACCCGGCAGATACTTCTCGAGGTGGCGGATCGTGCGCTCCGCGAGGTCGGCCTTCGCGGCCTCGTATTCCTTTTCGCCCAGGTTTTTCCAGTCGGCGTAATGGGCGTTCGTTGAACTGACAATCGTGTAGCGATCGATGCCAGGCCGCGTCTTGGGGTAATAGAAACTGAACGTGCGCGAGAGCGTTTTCATGTCGCACAGTTCTTCGCTGGTGAAACTCCTGGCTTCGCTGCAGAAGAGCAGGTCTGTGACGAACGGAATGGTCTCGCCTTCGCGCACGCCGAGATAAACCTGGCACGAGCTGTTTGCCAGGCGCACCGCCTTGGCCTGCTCGGCGAACTCCGGCGAAAAATGCTCGACCCCCACCATGTTCAGGATCGTGGATTTGATGTTTGCGTTGCTGAGCACGGCTTTGCATTTGATCTCGCGCCCGTTGGCGCGCACACCCGTGACGCGGCCATGCTCGACGTTGATCTTGTCTACGAGCACGCCCGAGAACATGTCGACGCCGTTCTTCTGCAGCTCTTTGCGCATCTTGAGGATGAGCTGGTCAGTGCCGCCCGAGAACGTGAACACACCCTTGCTCATGAAGTTTGAAAACACGATGCCATAGGCGACGGCGGGCTCAGCCAGCGTCGAGCCGTTGGCGTAAGTGATCGGCTCCATGAGCAGCCGGTGAACATCGTTGCGGCCGGGAAAGAAGCGGTTGAACAACTGGCCACAGGTTTCGCCGGTGTCGTTGTAGAAGTCGAGGCCGCGCAGGTAGGTGAAGAAGGCTTCGACGACTTCGGGCTTCAGGCCGAAGACGCTCACGAGCTTGGCCGAGTAATCCTCGCGATTGAAGCTGGTTTCAAAGGAGAACTGCGGGTTGTCGAATTTGATCGACTCAAGCTGGACGATGGAGTTGGCGATGTCCTCGTTCCAGTATTTCTTGCACGTCTTCTTCATGCCCACCGGAAAGCCGTGGAGCGAGATGTCGAAGATGTGCCCGCCGGGCCGTTTGAACCACGTCGCCATGCCGCCAAAATTGTAGTGCTGCTCGACAAGCAGCACGCGCCGCCCCTGCTTGGCAAGCACGTTGGCGCCGGTCAGCCCGGCGAGGCCGGAGCCAATGACCACGACGTCATACTCGGCCCTGGCGCGATCAATGGGGTTATGCTTGCGCTCCGCCCGCCCGCCGGAGCTGCCCTGCAGCACGCGCTTGTTCTCGCGCGCGAGGGAGAAAACTTCGGTTGACGGTTTGGTGGTCATTGGGTTGTTTGTTCTTGTTCGTTACCTGCAAAAGTCTCAACGCGGAGGCGCAGAGACGCAGAGAACCACCAGACTTGATCGCGAACTCCCAGTACTTCGAAAGTCACCAAACGAGATTGTTGATGAACTGGATGAACCAGTCCAGCGCGTACAAGCTCACAACGCTTCCCCAGCCTGACTCTACAGACTTCCGAAGCGATCAACTCTACTGCTCGAATCACCGCCTCAAGATTCAGCCGAGGCGGCGAGTGTTCATAGCCAATAATGGCGACACTTCGGCGCTCCGGCCCGGCACGATCGATCAGCTTGAGGCAACCTGCCAGCACACTTCTGTTTCCGGGATAAGGGTGCAGCAGGCTCTCCGACCAGTGCTCCCACTCCAAATCATTGTCGCCAAAAGGTCGGGCGAGCTTCACTTCGATCGCCCACTCCTGTGGAATCAACAAGTCTGGCAGACGTTTAGTTACAGTCTTTGAGTATGGCCCTCCAATTTGACGAAGCCGAGTGGCAATCGCCTTGACAATCTGAGGTTCGCCAAATGGTCCAATTCCGGGTCGGAAGTTCTTGTGCTTCGGACGCGATGCATCTTCAGCCTGCAATGCGTCGGCGATGTCTCCAGTTAGTCTTTCCAAACTGAGCATGTTTCCTCTGCGTCTCTGCGCCTCTGCGTTTTGCCTTTTGCCGCGTCCGACTTATCTGCAAGCCCGCGCATGCATCATGAATCCGCCCGCAAGAACCAGTAGTTTACACGACCGGCTCTGAAACCTGCTCTTTCAGCACCCAGCGGTTCGCCATGGAAATCCCGCTCAGCGCGGCTCCAACGATTCCAAGAAATCCCTGGTCGGTGCCTATGATCGTCAAACCCTTGATGCCCGTTTCGCCCGTGCGCACTTTTTTCGGCGAGCCGTAGACCGCGCCGCCTTCGTGGCCCGTGAAATGCCTGATGGTGCGCGGTGTGAACATGTCGACGAGTTGCACGCGCGGCCGAAAATCCGGCAAGTGGCGGCCTATCACCGAGTTGACGCTGTGTTCGTAGCAATTCTGTTTCGCTTGAGTGTAGGCGTCGGCCTGCGAGGTATCAGGTATCGGGTTTCGGGTATCGGGAACTGCTCCGTTGCCGTTACCTGACACCTGGGACCTGACACCTGATACCCAATTAGCAGGCACTCGCACCGAACTATCGCCCTCGCCGCGCTTCAGGGCCGCCCATTTCGCGTAGTTCGCGATGTTGGTGATGCGCACCAGCGCGTCGATGGGTTTGGGCAATCTGAAGTTCTGCGGCATGCAGATCACCCCGGAATCAACGTCGCAGAGTTCTTCGGGGCAGCGGTACTCGAAACGATCGCGATTGGAGAAGAAGATGATGGTTGCATCGGTCTTAGGCAGCGCGTCGAGCACGGAGATGGTTTCGGTGAAGGACAATTTGCCCGTGGCATCGGCCTCCGGCCGATGTCCGGGAACTGGCGGAACGCCCATGCCACGATCGCCGTTCACCAGCTTGTTCGTCTCCACCAACCCCGCGCTGCTCAGAACGTGGTCGGCCTCGATGATTTCGCCGGATTCCAGTTCAACCCCCACCGCTTCGTTTTCGCGCGTAAGAATGCGTTTCACGCCCGAGCGCAGACGCAGTTCGCCGCCCAGTTCGCGATAACGGTTCGTGAGCAGCGAAAGCACGTGGCGCACGCCCGCCTGCGGCCTGGCAAAACCTTCCATGTAAATGCTCTTGAACATGACCACGAACTGGTCAAAGTCCATGTCGTGCTCGCGCGCGGAGCCATAGAACATCAGCGGGCAGAAGAGCATGTCCTCAAGGAGCGGCTCTTTGATGTGCTTGCGAACGATCTCTCGCGCACTCACCTGCGGCGCGTCCAGGTCGAGTTCGTTGAAGGCCGCGATTTCGCGCGTAAGCGCGTCGAAGCCATCGATCTCGCGCGGGAACGCGCGGCGCACTTCGCCCCTTAGATTTTCGAAGTCGTTGTCAAAGCGCAGCTTCGCGCCCGGGAACGAAATCAGCGAGAACGATTGCTCGTGCAGGTCAAGCTGCTCGTGCCGCAAGCGCAATTGCTTCAACAGGCGCGTGAGCGGCTTGCCCTTCGCTCCGCGCGGCACGTAGTTCGTCATCGCGTGCAGGCCGACGTCGAACTGCCGGCCCTTGAACTGGTAGAACGAGTTCAGTCCGCCCCAGACGTAATGCCGCTCAAGAACGACGACGCGCTTGTCGAACATGGCAAGGCGGATGCCGGCGGCCAAGCCGGACATGCCTGCTCCGATGATGACGGCGTCATACTTCATGAGTTATGAGTTGGGAGTTTTGAGTTCGGAGTAGAACGGCCCTGTCGCCGATTGGAATCCATTGAGCGCCGCGTCTTGCCGACAATCGCACCGATAATGCGGACAAGTTGGTTGAACACTTTGCCGGAGACCCCGAAATCCACGTCGTGGTAATGGCAGAACGCAGTGACGGCTACCGCGAAGCGATATCTTCGCTTCTCGATGTTCCGTCGGATGTCGCGCTTCGCTTCGCCGTCGTCCACGGAAGCCCTCATCGGAACTCTCAACTCGGAACTCCCAACTCATCACTCTCAACTGACGCGCGCAGCGCGCGCGACCAGCTTGCCGCGCAGGTAATTCACGCAGGAGTCGAGCGTGGCGAGCTGCATGTAGTCCGTGTCGGGCACGTTCACACCGTAGCGCTTGCGCAGCTCCATCACGATGTCGAGGAAGTCCATCGAATCGAGGTCCATCTGCTCGCGCAGGCGCACGTCGGGCTTGAGGTTGCTGGTGTCCTCGTCGGGCGCGATGTCGCTGATGATGTCGATGATGGCCTGCTTGATCTCTGCGTCGTTCATTGCTCGCTCTCCTCAGTTATCGGGCGCTAGGCCTTGGGCGCTAGACACCTGTTCGTTGCCGTTTCACCAGCGCCTGCCGCCTAGCCGCCGGAATACCTCTTCACAATCAATGCTGAGTTGATGCCCAGCATGCCGAAGCTCATGTTCATGATCGCGTCCACGCGCTCTGCCTTCCTGGGCGCATTGATCACCAGACCGCGCATAGCGCACTTCGGATCCAGATTCTCAACGTTGATGGTCGGGTGAACGACCTTGTCCTCGAAGCTCGGCAGGTTGCCCGCAAGCTCCAGCGCGCCCGCGGCTCCCATGGCGTGGCCGATGAAGCTCTTCGTGTTGTTCACGTGTACGCCGGGGAAGTCGCCGAACACCTGATTGACCGCCGCCGCTTCGAGCTCGTCGCCCTGCATCGTGCTTGTGGCATGCGTGTTGACGATGTGAATGTCGCCGGGCCCCATGCCGGCCCGTTTCAGGGCGCCGCGCATGCATTCCGCCTGCCGCACCGAATTCGGCAGGACGTAGTCGCTGGCATCGGAGTTCACGCACCAGCCAGCAATCTCGCCGTAGATTTTCGCCTTGCGCTTGAGCGCGTCGTCCAGCCGCTCCAGCGTGTACAGGCAGCCACCCTCCGAAATCACAATGCCGTTGCGCGCGGCATCAAAGGGCCGCGACGCCTTGGTGGGGTCGTCGTGCGTGGCCAGCGCCGTCTGCGCCTTGAAACCCGCGAAAATGCCGAACGTATGAATGCTTTCGGAAACGCCGCCGCCCAGGGCAAGATCCACCTCACCCAGCATCAGCATCTGGGCTGAGTGAATCAGTCCCAGGTTGCCGGCCGCGCAAGCCGCGCCAATGCAGTACGCGGGGCCCGTCGTGCTCAGCGCAAGCGTGACTTCTCCTGCCGGATTATTGGCGACCGTGCGCGGATTGTGATGGTGTGTCCAGAACGAGAGGTCGTAGTTGTATTGCTTGACGTTGTGGATTTCGGTTTCCGTCTCCACGTTGCCGTGCTCAGTCGTGCCGACAAACACTCCTACACGTGAGCGGTCGACGTCCCTGATATCGATGCCGGCGTCCTTGAGCGCTTCGTGGGCGCAGTAAATGCCGATGCTGCCCGCGCGCGTGCCGCGCCGGATGTCCTTGCGGCTCTGGTAGCGGGTGGCCTCGAAGTTGCACTGGCCCGCAAGCGTCTTTCCGAAGTAGCGAATTTCATAGGGCGTCACGCCGGACTTGCCGGTGAGCAGAGCCTGGCGGAACTCGCTAAGCGAGTTGCCGTTGGGCGCGGCCAGGCCGACACCCGTGATCACGATCCGGGGCAGGTTACTCACGCTCGCCTCCCTTGCGGATCAACTTCATGGCCTCGTTGCTGAGCTTGGCGCCCATGCCCATCATCCGGCGCATCAACCGCGACAGCCGTGTATCAGCATCCATGCTGGTGCCATTGGCGGTGGTCACAAAGAACTGGATGGCGCCCTGGGCGATGTCACTCGTCGTCACGATGCTCTGAAGCGTTTCCACGCGGGGGTCGCGCGCATCGCCGCGCTGCACCATGCTCAAAGCCGCGCGGGCGGACTCCTTGAAACGCTCGATGGCAACCTGCTCACGGCGGCGCAGCACCGTGGCCACGATGCTGAGAGTGTCGCTTACCGGTGAATGGAGCTGGCAGCGATGGGTGGGCGAGAATTCGCTGGTGATGGCCCCCCACTCCCTCAACTCCGTGAGCGCTTCGCTGGCCGAACCGATGGAAATGCCCAACTGCTCGGCGATTTCAGCGAGCGAAAGGGGTCGGCCCGCCAGCACGAGCATGCCCCAGACGCGGCCCTGTCGCTGTTTGAAGCCGATCGCCTCGAAGAAGGTCTCGAACTGCGGCAGGAATTCGCGCAGCTTCTCATCCATGGGGACTTCGGTCTTAGTGGGCGGCATGCTGAGCCTCCGTTTTCACGTAATCGTCCAGCGCTTCCACGCCAAAGCGCCTGGGCTCATAGCCGAGGTCTTTGCGCGCGCGCGAAATGTCAAACCAGTGGCTCGTCGCCAGGTTCTCCGCGACGAAGCGGGTCATGGGCGGCTCCTTGGAGACGCCGAACAGCCCGTAAACAAACTCAAGCACCGCTCCGGCGCGATATGCCGTGGCGCGCGAGACCTGGCGCGTGACGGGCTTCAGGCCAAAGCGCGCGAGAAGGGCGTCAATCCAATGCCAAAGCACCACAGCCTCGCTCGAGATGAAATATGCCCTGCCAGCCGCGACCTCGACACGCTCCAGGGCCTGCAGGTGGGCGTCGGCCGCGTCTTCAACGTGCGTGATATCGACCTTGTTCGTGCCGTCGCCCACGCGCTTGAGCTTTCCCGCCCTGGCACGCACAAGCACGCGCGGCACCAGGTGAGGGTCACCCCGGCCCCAGATCAGGTGCGGCCGCAAGGCCACGGTGCGCAGCGCGCCCACGCCATTGGCCGCGAGCACTTCCTTCTCGGCCATGCATTTGCTCTCGGCATAGTGCGTTAAGAAGCGCGTGGCATAGGGCGTGTCCTCGTTGGCGCCCTCCAGCGGAGCCGCGCCGAAAACGACGCTGGGGGTGCTCGTGTAAACCAGCGACCGGACGCCATGGGTATGGCAGGCCGCCAGAACGTTTTGCGTGCCGCGCAGGTTGATGTCGAGGTATTCGCTCCGAGAACCCCAGATGCCGGCCTTGGCCGCGACGTGAAAGACCGCATCATGTCCGGCTATGGCCGCCGAAACCTCAACGGCATTGCGGAGGTCGCCCTTGGCCATCCTCGGGTTGCGCGACTGGCGTTTAAACCCCTTCTCAAACAACCCCGTGCGATCGGAGGTCACCATGGCGGAATCAGAAGCCGACTCAATGCTGCGCGCGAACACGGTGACTT
This sequence comes from Planctomycetota bacterium, assembly GCA_003576915.1. GTDB lineage: Bacteria > Planctomycetota > UBA8742 > UBA2392 > UBA2392 > UBA2392. The sequence continues at coordinate 11,252 of QEVF01000013.1, forward strand.
CGTGCTCGCGCGCGACCAGGCGCTCGACAATGCGCGAGCCAAGGAAGCCATTGCCGCCGGTGACGAGAATTCTCATGCGGAGCCGCCTTTACCGCCCACTGGCAGGGCATGGCGACGCGCGAGTTCAATGCGGTCGATCTTGGCGTTGTGGCGCACGTCGAGGGGAAAATCATCGTCAAAGATGATGCGCGCAATGCCGCGCGTGCGAGGGTGGCCTGCCCCCAGTTCCAGCACCGCCTTCTCGCGCGCCGTGACCTCCGCCCAGACTTTCGTGACCGGCACACCCGTAACGGGCGCGATATCAACCACGACAGCGGGAATCTGCTCGGCGGCGCCCACGGGATAGCCAATCAGCGCGCTGCGCATAACGTGAGGCATGGCATTGAAAACACCCTCGACCTGTTCAGGATAGAGCGGGCCTTCGGCGGTGTGCACGACGTGATTGGCGCGGCCGCAGAACCAGAGGTTGCCCTCGGCGTCGAAGTAGCCGACGTCGCCCATTCGGTGGAACAAATCTGAAGCTCGAAGTCCGGAGTCCGAAGTCGCGATTATCTTGGATGCAGCGGTCTGCTCGGGGCGGTTGAAGTAAGCCCGGGTCGTCATCGGACTGCTGACGATGATCTCGCCGATCTGGCCCGCGGGCAGGGGCGACATATATGTCGCCCCAACGGGGTTAATCCGCACTTCGACGCCCGGCAGCGGCTTGCCCACACAGGTGCCCTCGCCGGATTTCATGCGCGTGGCGAACTTCTCTAGCAACGTGCGGCCGTCAATGCAGGCCACTGGCAGTGATTCCGTAGCGCCATACGGCGTAAAGACACGGCCGTTGGGCAAGAGTTCGGCGAGTGCCTCGTGCGTTTTCAATGGCACGCTCGCGCCTGCGATCAGGATGCGGCGCAGCGTCTCGGGGAACTTGCGCTCCTGGCCCGCGAGCCACGGCGCCACGCGCGCCCACACCGCCGGCGAACCAAACGTCAGCGAGGCTTTGTGCTGCTCGATAGCCGCGACGACTTTTGCGGGGTCGCACGAGCCCGGCTTGGAGAAATCCATATCCGGCAGCACGATCGTGCAGCCCATGCCCACGGTGAACAGCGCGAACAGCGCGAAGCAGGGCACGTCGATCTCGCCGGGCCTGATGTCGAAGTAGTCGCGAATCGCGCGAACCTGCCCGTCGAACATGCCGTGCTCGTACTCCACGCCCTTGGGAGTGCCGGTCGCGCCGCTGGTGAACAGGATGGCCGCAAGGTCGCTGGCATGAGTCTCCGGCGCCTTGAAACTTGACGCGTCAACACTGGCCAGTTGCGCGTACGTCTTGCCGCCCCAAAAATAGCGCCGGCCCACGGTCACGCGTTTGGTCACGCTGGCGAAGGGCTTGCGGAACACCTTGCTCAGGGCGTGCGCGGCCGAGATGCCGATCAGCGCCTGCGGCTTTGCCTCACCGATGCAAGCCAGCATGTTTTTGCGGCCCATGCCGGGATCGACCACGATGGGCACCGCGGCGGCGCGGAACAGCGCAAATACCAGCGCGACAAACTCAATGCCGGGACGCACGGCCAATACGGCGCGCGTGCCGTTGCATATGCCGTATTGCGTCAGGCCCGCGGACAGCGACTGGATCGTGCGTTCGAGCTCGCCAAAGGTGATGCGCCGGCCCGTGGCCTGCTCGATGATTGCCGTGGCGTCGGGGCGCGTGCGCGCCTGCTCCGTGATGTGCTCGCTCACGTTGCAGCGCGGCGGCAGAACGGCGACCGGAGGGAGCGCGGTATCGGCAAGCGAACTCAAGGCGTCACTCCCAGAAAATTCTTCATGGCCACGCAGACTTCGGGCCCGACGTCCTCAAGCAGCCAGTGACCGGCTTGCTCGAAGCGATGCACCTCGGCCGCCGGGAAGCGGCGCCTCCATTCAGCGAGGAAGCTGTCGTTGAACACAAAGTCGCGGGCTCCCCAGCAGATCAACATGGGTTTGGCGGCAAGCTTGGGAAGCGCGGCTTCAATCTCCTTCAGCGTGCGCCAGCTTCGATGGGATTCGCCCATCGGAATGTCCTGAACGAACCGATGAATGGCCACGCGATCGCGCCAGTTTCCGTAAGGGAGCAGAAAGCCCTGTCTGGACTCGGCCGAGAGCGGCGAAACCGTGCAGCGCGCAAGCGCGCCGCGCAGGAACGCGTTGAAGCCGCGCACGGCAATTGCGCCGAAAGCCGGCGCACGGCACAGCGCAATGCTCAGCGGCATCGTGGGCATGGCGAACGCGGCGGTGTTGAACACCACCATGCGATCGATCAATTCAGGACGGCGCGCGGCCAGGCCAAATCCAATGGCCCCGCCCCAGTCGTGCACGCAGAGCGTGACCTTTTTCAACCCGAGGTGGTCCACCAGCCTTTCGACATTTTCGATGTGGCGTTCGAGCGTGTAGGGATAGTCCTGAGGCTTGTCAGAGAATCCGCATCCAATGTGGTCAGGGATGACAACCTGGTTCGTCAGACCGAACGCGTCGCATACCGGCCTGAATAGCCACGACCACGTCGGATTGCCATGGAGGCAGAGCAGCGGAGCATCATGCCTTGCGCGCGGCGTGAGCCCTGCACCGTCAGCGGTGCCCCAGCGAGCGTTCACGAAAGCCATTCTCGCGCCGCCGACGTCAAGTCGTCCCCCGTCGTCGTAACGATTCAGCCACTGCTTCAGTTCATCGGCCAACTCCCGACGCGACTGCAAACGTCGGCGGGTCTCCAGCCATTCTTTCGCCGCCGGAGTCGCCTCGACCTGCACCAGTGTTGGATCGTGGCTCACCACTGCACTCCCAGGTTCGCGCACACCAGCCCGCTGCCGATGCCGAGCAGTGCGACGTTATCGCCGCGATTCAGTGTCGCGGCGCCCAGCGCAAGCCCCACCGGCAAGGCAGCGCTTCCGGTGTTGCCCAGCGTTTCCACCGTGGCGAAATCGAGCTTCGGATTCAGTTCGAGCGTTGAGAACACCAGCTTGCGGTGCGCCACGCCCACCTGGTGCGTGAACACGCGCTGCACACTTGCGTTGCTCCAGCCCAGCAGCTCGCGCGCGTCGCGCCATGTGGCGGCTGCCAGCTTTACACCCTCCTGCATCAGCGCCTCGCTGTCTGTCTCCATCAGCGGGCCGAGATCTCCCCCCACACGACCTTGCTCCATGCCTCCGTGGCACAAGTCATTGTGCTCCGTGGCCGCGCGCATGACTCCGCCCAGCAGTCGATGGCCGCTTGTCGAGAGGCGCTCATGGGTCAGCAGCATGGCCGCGCCGGCGCTGCCGATGGTAAGGGAGGCGAAGCTGAGCTTCGAGTTCCTGCGATTGATGCCCGGGTCTTCATTGAGACGCTTGATGGTCGCGTCAACGAGCGGCCCGCCATCCTCGCCGGCCACCACCAGGGCAGCTTCCACATGGCCCTGCTCAATCATCGTGGCGGCGACCACCATGGCGTTGGCAAAGCCCAGGCAGGCGTCGCTCAGGTCAAAGAGAGTGCAGCGGCGCGACAGACCGAGGCGGGCATGGACCACGCTGGCCGTTGCGGGCTCCATGAAATCCCGGCAAACGCTGGAGTGAATCAGACAGCCAATGCGCGCGCGGTCAAAGCCGCCCAGGGCGGCCTCGGCTGCCAGCGCGGCTATGGCCGAGGGGCGCGTGCCGGGATCGAAGAAGCGGCGTTCACGAATGCCGCTCATGAGTTCGATTCGCCCTTCAGAAAATCCGAGGCGGTCGTAGCAGGGTTTGAGGCGGCGCTCCAGCTCCGCGGACGTGACGACGCGCTCGGGGAGAACATGCCCCAGGGACTCGATACACACGTTCTTGAACGATGCGTTCAATGCCACTTTCCACAAAGAGCCAACAATGCACACTGCGGGGAGCCAATGGCAGGGGAAGTGTGCCGGGCAGCCCCGGCAAGCTCAACAGAAAACGTTCGTCTGTTTCAGGAATTCTTGAAACAAACGAAGTACCTTAGCTGCAACGGGTTACGCCTCGTCGGGTCAATTGCACACAACGCACTTCCAAAGGAATTCAGAAGTAGACAGTGCGTCAGACTGTTGCTTAGGAATTGGGAAGCGCGCACACTGACACTTCCATGACCTTGCGAAGAAGTGACTTCATCGTTTCCAGTCCCGCCATCGCCCGGGCTCTGGAACTCGCGTTGAAGGCCGCGCCCGGCCAGGAACCTGTCTTGATCTACGGAGAAACCGGGACGGGCAAGGGCATGCTCGCGGAGTGGATTCACCAACGCAGCCAGCGGCGTGGCGCCTTTGTTTCGGTCAATTGTTCCACCTTCAATCCCAACCTCTTCGAGAGTCATCTCTTTGGCTACGTCAAGGGCGCATTCACCGGGGCAGACAAGGACACTTCAGGTCTATTTGAAGCCGCCGAGGGCGGCACCCTGTTCCTGGACGAAATCGCTGACACCCCGCTTGAGGTCCAGCCGCGCCTGCTCAGGGCCATCGAGGAAAAGCTGGTGCGCCGCGTGGGCAGCAGCAGGGAAATCGCGATCGACGTAAGGCTGGTGTGTGCGACAAACAAGGATCTGAAGGCGGAGATTGCCAAGGGGAAGTTCCGGGAGGATCTCTTCTACCGCATCAATGCCTTCATCGTTCAACTCCCGCCCCTGCGGGAGCGGGTGGAGGACGTGGAAGAGCTGGCCAACCACTTCCTTGCCGCCATCGCCGAAGAGCACCAGCAGGCGGCCAAGCCTCTGGAGCCCGAAGCCCTGTCGGCCATCCGCAGCTACGCCTGGCCCGGCAACATCAGAGAACTGCGCTCGGCCATGGCCTACGCCGTGGCATCGGCCGGCAGCCGCCCGAGCATCGCGCGGCGAGACCTGCCTCCCCCGCTGGACGGCGGATCGGCCGTCACGCCGCCGCCTCCCACGCGCACAGAGCCGGAGCATGTCCGGCTTTTCCGCCGCATCTACACGCAGAGTCCAACGGACCGGCACGCCTGGGCCCAGTTCCTTGTGAACTGGCAGGAAGTGCTGGGCAACGTCCGGTTCTCACGGCGCGACATGGTCGATGTCATGCGCGCCGTCAGGGGGCCCGATCCGACAGACAATGCGTTGGCAAACGAATGGCAACGCCGTATCAAGCCCTTAGCCGTTGAACTGGGTTTGATTACCGAGGATGCCAAGAAACTCATCATTGAACTTGAGAGATGCCGCGCGGTACTGCAATCAGGGCCGATGGCCGAGGTCGCGGAACCTGACGAAGCCCGCCCCACGGTTCGGGTGATGCCTGCGGCCAAGCGTTCTTCGTCCAACCGCCTCAAGCGCACGAACCTGCCTCCGCCCCGCACCAGCTTCGTGGGGCGAACCCGTGAAGTGGCCGATCTCACGGCGCAACTCGGGGCGGGGCCGGGCATCACCACGCTGCTGGGGCCCGGCGGCACGGGGAAGACCCGTTTGGCACAGGAGGTCGGCTGGCAGTTGCTCGACCGCCTTCATGGCGGTGTCTGGTTTGCCGACCTTACTGAAGCGCGCAACGTCGAAGGCGTAGCCTATGCCGTGGCCCAGGCCCTGCGCGTGCCCCTGACGACCAGCGAACCGCCCGAAAGCGCCATGGCATCCATCCTGGAAAGCCGCGGCGACGCCCTGCTCATCCTGGACAACTTTGAGCAGGTCGTGGAGGCCGCCAAGGCCACGGTGGCGACCTGGGCCCAGCGCGCACCGCGGACCCGCCTTCTTGTCACCAGCCGGGCCCTGCTCGGCGTTGGCGGTGAGCGCGTCATGGAGCTCAAGCCCTTGACGTTCCCCGCGCGCAAGGCCTCGGCCTCGCTGACCCGCGCCCAACTGGAGGCCTACGACGCGGTTCAGCTTTTCGTGGATCGCGCGCGGCTGGCCAACTTGAGCTTCACGCTGGATGATCGCAACGCGGCAGCCGTGGGCGAGATCTGTTCCATGCTTGAGGGCTTGCCCCTGGCCATCGAACTGGCGGCCGCACGCGTCTCCATCATGAAGCCGGAACAGATGCTCCCGAGGCTGGACCAGAAGTTCGACTTCCTTCGGACGACGCGCCGCGACCTGAGTGAGCGGCAGCGTTCACTCATGGCCACGATCGACTGGAGCTATCACCTGCTTACGCCGGTGGAGCAGCAGGCCTTTGCCCAGACGAGCCTGTTCCGCGACGGCTTCTTCCTGGAGGCTGCGGAGCGGATCTTGCACCTTCCGGCCGGCAAGGAGGCCCCGCCGGTCATTGACCTGATCCAGTCCTTGCGCGACAAGAGCCTGCTTCGCTCGTGGGATACCAGCAGCGAAACCCGCTTTGGCTCCTATGACACGATGGCCGAGTATGCCCGCGTGAAGCTGGCCGACTGGGCGGGCAGCGAAGACATGCACAAACTGGCGCTGCGGCATGCCGAGTACTACCTGGCCTACTGCGAGCATTGGGACAAGCGCATTTTCAGCCGCTCGGCGCTGGAAGCCCTGGACCGGCTGGAACTGGAGCGGGAGAATCTGCTCACGGCCCAGGGCGCCTTGATCGCGGCCCTGACGCGCAGCCAGGCCGATGAGCGCCGCCGGCTTGAGGGCTTGCTCTGCCGCGTTGCCTTCGTGCTGGCACACCTGCTTCGCATCCGCGGCCCAAGCCACCTGAGGCAACCCATACTCGCCCGCGCTCTTGAGGCCATGGGCCGCGACGACAGCGAAGACCGGGCGCGCATGCTCGCCCTGGAGTCCATCGTCACCGGCGAAACCGGCGACAGCACACGGGCCATGCAGTTGGCCATGGAAGCCCTGGAACTGGCCCAGCGCCTGGGCGCGGCTCGTGTGAGGGTACAGGCCAAGAACCAGATGGCCTGGCTGACGTTCGCGGCGGGCGACCATCAGAAGGCCTTGCCGCTCTATGAAGAAGTGCTGGCCGGGTTCAGGGAAATCGGAGACGTTCACAACGAAGCGCGGGTTCTGGGCCGCCTGGGACAGATTCACTCCCGGTTGGGCGACCAGGACAAAGGAATGGACCTGCTGGCCCAGTCCGCCGCCCTGCTTGAAGAACTGGGCGACCGTATCGGGCAGGCATTTCAGTTCGTGACACGCGCCAACATCCTGCATCGCGCCGGAAGATACCGTGAGGGCCTGGAGGCTTCGGAACGCGCCGAGAAGCTGTTCCGAGAGTTTGGAGACAAGCGATCCACGTCCCATGCGCTGGGAAACCGCGCGCTCATGCTCAAGCTTATGCGCGATTACGATGGCGCCTTGAGGGTGTCCGATGAGTGCCGCGCTCTGGCCCGCGAGGTGGGCGATTTCAACACCTACGCCACAGACCTGGCCAACCGGGGCCACCTGCTGGTGGACCTGGACCGCCACGACGAAGCCCTGGCCGCCTTTGAAGAGTCCGAGAGATTCCACAGCCGCCTGAACAATCCCATGCTGGTTTCCGTCTGCCGCGAAATGCGCGCCTGGATTCTCTGGCAGCGCGGTCGAGTGGCGGAGGCCGAAAAACTCTTCGCGGAAGCCGAGCAGGCGCTGGCCCAACGCGACGCCGCGGCAATCACGAGCATCAAGGTCTCGCGCGGCGAGTGTCTGGTGAACTCGGGGCGTGCGGCCGAGGCTCTGGCCTCCCTGCGCGACGCCCTGACTGTCCTGCGTGCGAAGGGCCTCACAGGCGACCGCGACTACTTCAAGGCCTTGGTCACTCTCGCGCGATGCGAGAGCGCAACAGGACAGGCCGACGAAGCTGCGGCCCTGGCGCGCGAAGGTCTGGAGCTCGCGCAGAAGCTTGGGTACACGGCCAGCGACCCGGCCCTGCGGGTGCGGCGCAATCTCTCTGACCTGGAACGGCTGCAACGTCCCGGCTCGTCCGGTTGATGCACGGTTCGACGTTCAGTTTTCAAAGGCCACTCGCTGCGGCGAACACCGCCGGCCTGCATGGGCGGATGCGGTACCGGAGCTTGGTGTGAGCGTCCTCGCCCGTTTGGCAGCCCGGGGTCCGTTGACACCCGCGACGCCCCTTGGAACCCCATCAGCGACCCGCAGTAACAGACACGCCGACGAATGTTGATGCATCATGATGCGTCCACATGTCGCATCTGTTTCCGTGATGCATCCGGTTTCAAACAATTCCGGTGAAACTAACGCCATAAGCCGGAATAAATGGCCATTTCTGTGCATTTCTAGCCATATGACCGCTCGTTCATGTTGGTGGCACGGACCTTGCATTGCATTTCGTCACTGGGACTAACACCGGGACTGGTCAGTGGTCGCGCAACATGCGACGGCCTATCCCGGACCGATGGACCCGCCAGCGCGGGCATCTTGGCTTTCGGTCGATTGCACGACCGAAAACGGAGGAAAGACATGTTGTTCAACCGCTTCGCAGCAGTCGTTTTCGCCCTCGCGTCAATCTCTCTGGGCGCGTCCAGCTTGAGTGCGCAGCTTGTGCGCCAATTGGGCGTCGAAGGATCCGGGAACGCTTTTCCCTTCAATTACAGTTCGGGATTCGGTCGCTTTCAGACGGCTTATGCTTCATCTGAGCTGAACATGCCGGCCAACTCAACTATCGTCGCCATACGCACCTCAGGTTCAACCTTGACGACGGGCACGCCGACCTTCTCCGGCATGCAGATCCGCTTTGCCTACACCACGCTGGCCGTCAACGCCCTCACATCGTCCTTTGACACCAACTATACGGGCACCCTGGTCAACGGATACGGCCCCGCCAACATGACGCCGACGACGGCCGCAGGTTCCGGCGCCAACACCTGGTACCGCTTCGACCTCACCACACCCTTCGTTTACAACGGCACCGATACCCTGCTGTTGGACTGGGTCTACACCGCCCGCTCGACAACCGGCTGGTCGCAGTCCACCTCAACCGCGGTGACCGCCCCCGAGCAGGTGCGCAGCCGCGTCTACCAGAACGGCACCGCCGCCGCCGCGTCCGCGACGTCGGGCGGCAACTTCGGCGTGCAGTTCATCTACCTGCCTCCGGGCAACAGCGTGGTTCTGACCAGCACGGCGCCCGCGGCGGGCGCGCTGCCCGCCACAGCTTCGGACCTTGTGGTCTTGTCCATGAACGCCAACGCCTTTGGCGCGGCTACTGGCCTCAACTCGATCAAGTTCACGCGCACGGGCTCTATCGGCGACTCCGCCATCTCCAACGTCAAGCTGGTGCGTGACAACAACACCAACGGTGCTGTGGACGCGGGCGATACGACGCTGGGCACGGGCGTGTTCAGCTCAGGATCGGTGACATTCTCCGGGGCGCCCCTGCAGGCAGTGCCGACGGGCTCGGCCACTCCGCTGCTGCTTGCCATCAGCTATTCGGGACCGCTCACGATGGGCGGCACCATGGACATTTCTGTCGCGGCGGCCGCAGACGTCACGTGGTCGGGCTCGACGGACTACACCACCTACCCTCTCTCTTCAGGCAACTTGGTGGTGCGCCTGGCCGGCAATTTCACGATCAACCAGACCAGCGGTGACTTCGCGTCCATTGGCGCAGCCTTTGACGCCCTCGAGACGCTCGGCGTGGCCGGCCCCGTCACTCTCACCATCACGGACAGCGCCAATTACGTCTCCAACAGCTCTTACTCCCTCGGGCTCAACTCCACCTTTGCTGCGCTTGCCCCCGTCGTCGGAGCGTCCGCCACGAACACCATTACGCTGCGCGCTGCCACCGGCCAGACGCCTACCGTAACGGGCAACGCAAGCGGCGCAGGCCTGATCGGCTTCACCGCGCGCGGCGCCATCGGCATCATGCAGTCTTTTGTGACCATCGAGGGACTGGAAGTCGTCGGCGGCCCGAACTTCGGCATCCTGATTCAGGGCAACGGCCTCTCCACCGTCAACCTGATGCCGACGGACAACGTGATTCGCCGCTGCCGCGTCCATGATATCCCCGATGGGCCCGGCATATCCTACTTCGGCCAGAACTCGGCCTATTTCACCAACGGCCTGATCGAGAACAACTTCGTCTGGAACTGCTTCACGAACACGGTGCCCGCCACGACGGTGATTCAGGGCATCAACGTGACGGCCGGCTGCATCGCCGTGCGTAACCCGGCCTCGGGCAACGGAATCATCCGGCACAACACCGTCCTCCACACGGGCGCGTTGGCCAATACGGCCGGCATTGCCATCAGCTCGGCGTCAACGGCCTATGCCATGCATGACGTGAACAACAACATCATGGTCGTGAGCTCGACCACGCTTCCGGCGATATACCTGAGTTCCGCCACGAACGCGCCCACCATCGCCAACTGCAATTTCAACTACTGGTTTGCCACCGTGCAGAGCAACCAGGCCACACTCACGCCCTTTGCAACGTGGCAGGGCACCGGCCGCGACGGCAGCGGCTCCAGCGCCAATCCGCTGCTTGTTGACGTTGCGCCGACGACAGCCAACCTTCATCTTCAGTCCACCTCGCCCTGCATCAATCCCGCGGGCCAGACCTCGGGCCTGACCGTGGACATCGATGGCAACACCCGCCCGCAGGGAGCTTCAGTGGACATCGGCGCTGACGAGTACATGCCCGGCGGCAACCCGGCGCCCACGCTCACCACGGCTACGGGCTCGGGTTTCAGCGCCGCGCGCATCTATCAGGCGACCCAGGGCACGCCGTTGTCCAACGCCTTCCTGGTGGCCAACGACGCCAATGACCCCAACATCTCCATTACCATCACCTCCACCTCGCCCGCGCCGGGCGTGACGGCGCCTGCCTCGCAGGCCAGCGCCGCCGTGCCTTTCCAACTCACCTGGACGGGCACGCCCACGACGCTGGGGACGTTCACCTACGCCGTGGCGCTCTTTGACGGCACCACCACCACCAACGTGAACGTCACGATTGACGTCCAACCCGCACCCATGTCCGGGACTTACACGATCAACCAGACGTCAGGCGACTTCACCTCTATCGGCGCAGCCTTCAACGCGCTTGAACAGGTCGGCGTCGTGGGGCCTGTCACGCTGCTTATCACGGACAGCGCGACGTACGTAAGCAACCCCTCCTACAGCCTTGGCTGCAACGATTCGGGAACCTCGGTCATTGCGATCACCGGCGTTTCGGCGACCAACACGATTCTGCTGCGCGCCGCCGCGGGACAGACTCCCAAGATCCAGGGCAACGCGACCGGTGCGGTGCTGATCGGGCAGTCCTCGACAACCGGCCTGACCGGGCGGGGCGGCCTGGTAATCAACCACTCTTACGTGACGGTGGAAGGCCTTGAGGTCTTTGGCGGACCCAACTTCGGCATCATGATGCAGGGCAACAACACGACGCCCTTCAACCTGAACACCACGGACATCACGATTCGCCGCTGCATTGTGCGCGACATCCCCGATGGCCCGGGCATCGCCTTCATGGGTCAAAACAGCGGTTACGCCAACAACATCCTGATCGAGAACAACTTCGTTTGGGGCTGCTTCACCAACTCCGGCAACCCGACGACCAGCGGCGTGCTCCTGCTCAACACCGGCGGTTCCATCACTGTGCGCAACCCCGCCAACGGCTCGGGCATCATCCGCCACAACACCATCCTGCACACCTCGACCTTTGCCTCTACCGGCGGCATCTATGCCTATGCCAGCAGCTCCGTTTACCCGCTGCACAACGTGAACAACAACATCGTGGTCTGCACGGACGCGGCCGTCCCCGCCCTCCAGTTGGCCTCCGCAACCCATGCCCCCACGATCGCCAACTGCAACTTCAATTACTGGTTTGCCGCCACACACTGCAACCAGACTACGCTTGCCACGTTTGCCCAGTGGCAGGCCACGGGCCGTGATACCAACGGCTCCAACGCCAATCCCCAACTCGTGAGCACCAGCGGCACGATTGACCTGCGGCTCCAGAGCTCCTCTCCCTGCTTCGATCCCGCCAACCAGACGTCCACGCTCAGCACGGACATCTTTGGCAACGCCCGCCCGCAGGGCCTGACGGCCGACATCGGTGCTCACGAGTTGACGGGCCCCGTTGCCCCCACGATCATCAGCACGGCAGTCACCACGGCGACGGCTCTGCAGAACTACACCTACAACATCGTGGTCAAGGGCATCCCCACCGCCACCCTCACGGCGACGGGCCTGCCCACCTGGCTCAGTCTCACGGGCAACACCCTGTCAGGTCAGCCCGGCGCCAACGACGTCGGCGTCACGGGCCAGATCACCATCACTGCCACCAACGGCACGGCCCCCAACGCCACGCAGCAATTCCAGATCACCGTCAACGGCGTGCCGCCCCAGTTCACCAGCGCCCCCGTCACCACGGCGACGGCCGGAACTCAGTACAACTACAACATTACCGTCACGGGGGCCCCTGTGCCCAACTTGACGGCTTCGGGCCTGCCGGGCTGGCTGAGCCTGACCGGCAGCACCCTGTCCGGCACGCCGGGCGCAGCTGACATCGGCACGACGGGCAACATCACCCTGACGGCCGCCAACGGCCAGACGCCGGACGCCACGCAGCAGTTCCAGATCACGGTCAGCGGTGTGGCGCCGACCATTACGTCCAATGCGCCCACCACGGCTACCGTCGGCATGATGTACACCTACAACGTGGCAGCCACCGGCATCCCCGCCCCGACTCTGAGCACGAACACCCTGCCCGCCTGGCTGTCGTTCAATGCAGGCACGGGCGTTCTCAGCGGCACCCCGGCAGCCTCGGACATGGGCCTTTCCACGACCATCAGCATCACGGCCGCAAACGGCTGGAACCCCGACGCCGTCGAGAGCTTCCAGATCCAGGTCAACGGTGTGGCGCCCATCATCACCAGCACTCCGGTCACCACAGCGCTGGCTTCCGTCAATTACACCTACAACCTGGCTGCCACGGGCAACCCCGCTCCGACGTTCAGCGTTTCAGGCAACCCGGCCTGGCTGACTCTGACAGGCAGCACGCTGTCGGGCACTCCCGGCCTGGCGGACATCGGCACGACGGGCACGATCACCGTGACGGCGACCAACGGCCAGGCACCCGACGATACACAGCAGTTCCAGATCACGGTCAGCGCCGTGGCGCCGGCCATCACCAGCACGCCTCCCACCAACGTAACCGTGGGCAGCACCTTCAGCTACCCGATCACCGCCACGGGCACACCCACCCCGACGCTCAGCGTAACGGGCAATCCGGCCTGGCTCAGCCTGGTGGGCAGCACGCTGTCCGGCGTGGCTCCTGCCTCGGCCATCGGCACGGTAGGCCCCATCACCGTCACGGCCAGCAACGGCTTTGGCACCAACGCGGTGCAGACGTTCAGCTTCACGGTGGACGGCACGGCCCCGACCATCACCAGCCTGCCCATCACCAGCGTTGTGGTGGGTGCCGTGTATAACTACACGATCACGTTCATCGGCAACCCGACGCCTACGATCACGGTGACGGGCCTGCCGACTTGGGCCACGTTCAACGCGACGACAAACACCATCAGCGGAACGCCGACGTCCACCGATGCCGGCACGTCGTCCACGATCACGATCACAGCCACCAACGGCGTCTCGCCCAACGCGACCCAGGTCTTCAACCTTCAGGTCTCGACCCTGGGCACCGGGAGTGGCACCGGTGGCTCGGGCGGCGGATGCAGCACGACCGCCGACGGCAGCCTCATGCTTGTTCTTCTCGCTGTACTGGGGACACTGATCTTCAGTGTGCGTCTGCGCAGGTCCCTCCGGTAGCCCAGTGCAAGTTGTTGTCCCAAGCCTGCGCAGGCAACGGAAGGGGAGGCCAAAAGCCTCCCCTTCTTGCGTTGCGGGCATCAGGCCCTTTAGATTGGCGGCATGCTCGACCACCCGGCCATCTCCAATCCCGAGTACACCACCACCATCCTGGCCTGGGAGGATGGCGGCCTCACCTACTTCAAGGGCGTGGGCTTCGGGTCCGACGGGTTCGTCATTCTCGACGCCTTCTACCTCGCCTACCTCACGGTGTTTGTCGTTTCGATCCTGCTTCTGCGCTGGTGGCAGAAGCGGGGTTCGCTGCGCATCCACCCCACCCTGTGCCTCGACACCGTGCTCGTGGCCGTGGCCGGGGCCGCCTTTGGCGGCCGTCTGGGCGAGGCGGTCTTCTACAACCCCGAGTACTTCTTTTCCGAGCCATCGCGCCTGATTACCAACGCCAGCGGCATGACTATCCACGGTGTCATTATCGGCGCCGTACTCGCCCTCTGGCTCTGGGCGCGCTGGATCAGGAAGCCTTTCCTCCACATCCTCGACCAGGGCACCATCATCATCGCCTTCGGCACCATCCTGGGCCGCGTTGCCAACTTCCTTGCCGGTGAGCTGTGGGGGCGGGCCTCCGATCTTCCCTGGGCCGTGCGCTTTTGGCTGCGTGGTTATCTGTCCCGGCCCGTCTATGCCAACGGAGCGGGCGAGACCTTCGAACTGGTGCGCGAGGTCACCCGACCCGGCGAAGTTGTGGCCTACCTCAAGCCTGCCGCAGTTGACCAAGGCTTTGAAGTGCTGCGCGACCGCCCGGCCAACATGTTCCCCGTCGGCCAGGAACCCAACGCCGCCTACCAGCTTGTCTGGCGCTGCGTCACCGACCCCAGGCACCCAAGCCAGCTCTACCAGGCCCTGGCCGACGGCCTTCTCCTGCTGATCCTGCTGATCGCCATTCGCAGCCGCGCCCGGACAGTGGGCGTATTGACCTCTTCGTTCCTTATCCTTTACGGAGTTATCCGCACGGCCACAGAGCTGTTCCGCCAGCCTGAACCCGGCCTGGGATTTGTCTTTGGGCTGCTGACACGCGGCCAACTCTTGAGCCTGTGCATGGTGATTGCCGGCGTGCTCGTAGCAGGGGCGATCCGTCGCAGGCCCCAGCTGATTGCCGACATCCCCGTGACGGAGCCAGGGCCTCAACCCGCACAGAGCCCTTCAAAACAGCCGTAGCCGCGCTCGAAGTGAGAGCGGAAGAACTCGCGCGCGGCATTGCGAAGCTCCCCAAGCGTCCCCTTGGCGTCTTGGCCGATGCTCTCAAGCACGTTGCGATAGAAGAGGGCGCGGCCATTGAGGCCGACCAGGACTCCGGGCGGGGCCTCGGCCAGAATGCGCTCGGCCTCGAGCAAGGTGGCCTGGGCCGACTTGAGGTCGCCCAGCGCCCGCTGGCTGCGCGCGGCGAAGACGGTCATGTCGAAGCGCTCGGTGAGGTTGCGGGCCTTCTGGCGCGCCTCCCGCAGGGGTCCCTGCAGCAACTGGCGGATGCCCTCGCGGGACTGTCCGCTGAACACAGCGAGAATGGCCCGGGCGAACTGGCTCATGAGCTGGCTCTCGGGCAGCGAGTTCTCCCCGGTGCCGATGAATATCCGGCATGCCATGTCAAGCGCGGGCCGCGTGTCCTCGCACAGCGCCCGAACGAGCATGCCCTGGCTGTGCGCGGTGGAAACGGGACCCATGGAGCAGGCGGCCTCGAAGCTGATGGCCCCCGCATAAAGCAGGCAGTGGATCAGCATGCTGGTCTGTGAAGGCCGCATCCGTTCGTCGGGTTGGGGAAACGCCGCCTGCACCCGGGCCAGGCCGGCGCGGATCTCGCCCAGTTCCGTTTCGACATACCCCAGCAGTGCGGCAATGAAGCGGGCAATGGGCCAGCGCTCGGCCTCGGGAGGCATCATGACGAGCACGGCCTGGCAGACGCGCCGGGCTTCCGCCATGCGGCTGGAGCCCTGCAGGGTCGTGGCGAAGTTGTAGGCGTCGCGCATGGAGCGCTCATCCAGCAGCGCTCCCCTGGGAAGGTTGCGCTGGAACATGCGGCGCTGCATGGAAACCGCCTGCTGCTCGTCGTGGGTGAGGTAGGCGTGGTAGGCGCGCGTGCGGTCGTACTCCTCGGCCAGTTTCTCGTCGTCGGAAAGGCGGGCAACCTGGGAGGCAGCTCGGGAGAGCTCATCCGCACGCTCAAAATCCCAGCGCTGGAGCGCATTCCAGTAGTCCGCGAGAATCTGCTTGAAGATGGGCGCCGTGCGAGCATTGAGCTCGACCCGCAGCTTCTCGTGTCGCGTCAGCGCGTCAGAGAGCTCACGCAGCACCTTCAGGTGGTGCTTGCCCGTGAGCGACCCCAACTGCATGCGCGAAACGGCATTCATGGCCTCCACCAGCTCGAGCATGTTCTCGGCCGCCTTCACCGTGCTGGCCGCCACGTCACTGAGCATGGGCGCGCCTTCGCCCACCAGCAGCCAGGCCGGGTTGACACCGAGACCCTTGACCAGCGCGGCGCCGAACTCGAGGGGGATCTTGGCGCCGCGCATGTAGCGGCTGACGTTGTTGCGCAATGTGTGGGTCTTGCGCGCGATTTCGGCCTGGGATCGGGACTCCAGCAGGCTGTGGAGTCGCGCGACGATGGCGGCGTTGGAATGGCTCTCGGCAGGCTGGGGCTTGGGCATGGTCGTCTTGGTTTCAATACGGAGGCGGAAGTTTGTAACAGACACGATACACGTTATCCATCCATTCCTCCACCACTGAATCGAATCAGTTACACTCATGCCGGGATAGCCGCAGCGGGAAGAGGTCCCGGGCCGCGAGCACGCGCCCTGGGACCTGCGGCTGGGCGGACTGCGGAATTCGGGCACCTTCAACTCAGGGAGTTCACAATGAATCGCTTCAGGCTCACGCTGGCATTCACCCTTGGCGCCCTGTGCGCGGCCGGGCTCGCCGCCCAGGATTACGGCGATGCGCCTTCGCCTTATCCGACCTGCGCGCACTGGGATCAAAGCCAGGGCATACGCCTTGATGTGATCGGTTTCTCCGTCAGCGACGACGGTTACCTGGCTTCGCAGGTGGTGGCCGGCGGCTTCACCGCCGACGAAGGCGACGACGGCGTCGAGTTTCTGAACTTCATCAAGGGTTCGACAGCCCAGATCAAGGTCGCCGTCATCTGCACCCAGAACACCAACGACCTCGCCGTGTGGATGGACTTCAACAATGACGGCCAGTGGGACGCCGGCGAGCGGGTCATCTGGGCGGGGTACAGTTCAGCCGCCCCCAACGGCGCATTTGCAGCCCGGGTCGCCACGCCGGGAAGCTCCAGCACCAGTTTCAACACCTACAACGTCAACATTCCGGCGGGCGCGGTGGGCACCCACTGCCGCGTGCGCGTGCGGCTGTGGGACACTGCCTCGCACACCTCGGGTGCGATGGCGGCCAACGGCGGCGGCAGCCCGAGCCTCGCCTCAGATTATGGCGAGTGCGAAGACAACGAAGTGCCCTACGGCACCAGCACGGGCTCCAAGGCCGACGTCAAAGTCTACGATCCCAACCTCATGGTCCTGACGGCGCCTGTGCCCTCAGGGGGCAACGACAACCGCGGCAACCTGACTGCGGGCCAGCAGGCCACGCTTTACTACGGCGTCAGTTGCCTGAACACGGCAAGCTATGCCCTGCGTTTTCCGACTGCGCCCACGTTGACCATCTCGCCGGTGTCCAATTGCAGCGTCGTGGAATACATCGTGCCGGCCACGGGTTACTCCGGCATTCCCGGCGGCGGCTACTTCACAGTGATCTTCGGCCTGACCCCCACCGCGGCCGGCAGCCCCTTCTCGGCCACGGTCACGATGAACACCAATCAGCCCGTCAGCCCGGTCTATTCCTGGACCATCTCCGGCAACGCGGTCGCCCCGGCCCCCAGCCTCAGCCTGCAGCGTCCCGCCTACACCCCCATCGCCAACGGCTCAACGGACAATGTCGGAACGGTCAGTACCGGCAGTGGCCAGTCCTTCACCTGGTACATCTTCAATAACGGCGCGGCCACGCTCAATCTCACCGGCAGCCCGCTCGTCGCACTCTCGGCCTTCAACAACTGCAGCGCCACGCTGACATCCGCCCCCGCCTCCAGCCTGCCCGGCGGCGGCTACTCGACGTTGTTCACGCTTCAGATTGTTCCGGCGGCGGCCGGGTTCTTCAGCTTCCAGGCCTCCATTGCCAGCAACGACACCAGCGCCAATCCCTACAGTGTGACGGTTGCGGGCAACGGCGGGTCTTCCGGCGGCACACCGAGCATGAATGTCCAGCGGCCGGCGGGCACCACTATTGCCAACGGCGCGACGGACAGCCTCGGCGCGCTCTCCCTTGGCGCCGGTTCTTCCTTCTCGTACAGCATCGGAAACCCCGGCAGCGGTACGCTCGTACTCACGGGCTCTCCCCTCGTGGCGCTGTCCAACATCAGCGGTTGCAGTGTCAGCGTGACCAGTCAGCCCGCGTCCAGCGTGGCGGCAGGGAGTCAGACGAGCTTCGTCGTGCTGGTCACGCCATCGGCCGCCGGTTTCAGCTTCCGCATGACGATTGCCAACAGTGACGCTGCCAACAACCCCTACATCGTCAATGTCACGGGAACAGCGTCTGCCACCTCGTCGCCCGAGATTGACGTCAGCCGCGGTGCCACGCCTGTGACGTCGGGCGGTAGCGACGCACTTGGGCAAGTCGCCCTGGGTGGTCCGACCGCCTTTACCTGGACCGTGGCCAACCTCGGCACGGCGGCGCTGACGATCAGCGGGCTGAGCCTCGGCGGTCAAAGCAATTGCACCGCCACCGTCGGAACTTCGCCGGCCGCAACCGTCGCGGCGGGCTCGACCACCACGTTCAGCATCAACGTCACGCCCGCCGGGGCATCGGCCTTCAGCTTCTCGGTTTCCATTTCGAACAACGATTCCAACGAGAACCCGTACACATTTCAGGTGAATGGAACAGGAGTGGTGAACGGTCCGGAGATCGACCTGCAGCGCCCGGCCGGGACCTCGCTGGCTTCCGGCAGCACGGACAGCCAGGGAACGGTGGCCTTTGGCGTCAACCTTCAGCTCACCTACATTGTGGCCAATCTCGGCAACCAGACACTGAGCCTCACGGGCACTCCGGCGGTGGCCCTGTCCAACATCTCCAACTGCAGCGTGGCGGTGACCTCTGCGCCGGGAAGCGCGATTCCCGCCAGTTCCAACACCAGCTTCACCATCAACTACAACGTTTCAGGCGTCGGCGCCTTCGGCTTCCGCCTCACGCTGGCCAGCAACGACGCGGATGAACCGGCCTATATCATCAACGTCGGCGGAACGGGCGGCACCTTGCCCGACATCAGCGTGCGGCTTCTCAGCGCGCAAGTGGCCGACGGCGGCCAGGCCGCGGCAGGCAACCTGAACATCAATGCCCCGGTGCGCCTGACTTTCACCATCACGAACGCCGGCAACGCTCCCCTCAATCTGACGGGCCCCTCGCCCGTGGCTGCGGGCGGAACGGTGAACTGCAGCGCCGTGGTAGTGCAGCCTGCCCAGCTCACACTGGCTGCCGGCGCATCCACGACTTTCGGCGTCGATGTCACGGCGACTTCCCTGAACTCCTTCAGCTTCTCGATCAGTATCAGCAGCGACGATCCCGACGAGAACCCCTTCAACTTCACCGTGCAGGGCGTTGGCTCCACGTTCACCATCGGCGGCAGCGGCGGCGGAGGGGGCGGTTGCAGCGCGGACACCGCCGGCTCCAGTGCCTGGCTGTGCTTGCCCCTGGCCCTGCTGGCCGCCTGGAGTCTTCGGCGCCGGCGCACGGCCTGATGATCGCCCGCAGGCTCAAACTTGGGAGAGGGCTCAGCGGCCCTCTCCCGGCATTTTTGGCGCTGCTTGTTGCCACTGCTGCGCGGGCCATGCAGAATCCGGCTACACTCTGGGGCACTCCATGGCAGGCAGCAAGCCACAACCGGGCAATTCCTCCAGCGCCTCCGGCAAGCGCGCCGCCATCCAGATTGACGCGGACTTCTCGGAGAAGCCTTCAAGCCCCGGCGCGTCTCAGCAGCGTGGCGCCGGCCGCCGCGCCGGCGCCTATGTGCCGGACAGCAGCAGTCTTCCCACGACCGGCTCCAAAGCGGTGTTCTGGGGCATCGTCGGCGCCGTCATTGGTCTTCCGGTCCTTGTTACGCTTGTCCTGGTGCTGCAGGACCCGGATGATGTCAACCGCTATCCCATACAACGCGCCAACGAGGCCCGCGCCCATTCGGCGCTCATCATCGAGCATGCCAAGAGTGCTTATGCCCGCGGCGTTGCGCTTCCCGCCGCTCCGAGCCTGAGCGACTTGGGCTTGACCGAAACCAGGGTCAGGGGTGAATACGGCCTGACCTACGAACTCAGCTACTCGCCTCCGGCGCTCACGGTCATCGTACAGGACGTGTTTCTGGAGAACCCGCGCGAGCTCGTGACGGTCATCAACCTCGACACCGGTTCCGTTAACACCAATCGCTGACTTCCTTGGTCCCGGAATCCCGCATCTCGCGCTGCAATTCCCACACCGTGTCGCGGCGCGGCCGCTATGTGCTCTACTGGATGATTGCGCAGCGGCGTCTGGGGCATAACTTTGCCCTCCAGCGCGCGGCCGAGCTGGCCCGTGATCTGGACAAGCCGCTGCTTGTGCTGGAGGCACTGCGCTGCGGCTACCGCTGGGCCAGCGACAGGATCCACCGCTTCATCCTTGACGGCATGGCGGAGCGGGAAGGCACTCCCGGTTACTGGCCCTACGTGGAACCCGCGCCCGGCGCCGGCAAGGGCCTGCTTGCGGCCCTGGCCAGGGATGCCAGCGCCGTGGTGACGGATGACTTTCCCTGCTTCTTCTTGCCGCGCATGGTTCGCGCCGCGGGCCCGCAGTTGGGCGAGACCCTTGAGGCCGTGGACGGCAACGGCGTTCTGCCCCTGCGCCTTTCCGAGCGCACATGGCCCTCCGCGTACGCTTTCCGCCGGTTCATGCAGAAGAACATCACGGCCTGCCTGGTCCAGGAGCCCCTGGCACAGCCGCTGGAGCTGGCCCGGGCTGCCGAAGAAAGCCTCTTGGACGACAAGCTGCTCCGTCGCTGGCCCAGAACCCTGTTGGCCCGGGTGAAGCTGGCCGAACTGCCCATCGACCACAGCGTCCTGCCGACCCTGCGCGGAGGCAGCACGCCCGCAGGCGCGCGGCTGGAGCGCTTTGTGCATTCCGGCCTGGGCCGATACGCGGACGACCGCAACGAGATTGAAGACGATCCGTCCAGCGGTCTGTCGCCCTATCTGCACTTTGGACATATCGGCACGCACCAGGTGCTGGGCAGCCTGGCGGGGCTCGAAGGCTGGACTCCCGCCAGGCTGGCTCAACGCGCCACGGGCAAGCGGGCGGGGTTCTGGGGCATGAGCGAAGGGGCGGAGGCCTTCCTCGATCAGATCGTGACTTGGCGCGAGCTGGGATACCACTTCTGCGCACGGGAGGAGCGCTACGACCGCTTCGAGAGTCTGCCCCTCTGGGCACAAATCACCCTGACCGAGCACGCTTCAGACAAACGCAAGACCCTCTACAACCTGGCGGAGTTTGACTCGGCCTCGACCCACGACCCACTCTGGAACGCCGCGCAGCGGCAACTGCGTCGAGACGGAATCATGCACAACTACCTGCGCATGCTCTGGGGCAAGAAGATACTGGAGTGGACTGCTTCGCCGCAGGAGGCCCTGAACATCATGATAGAGATGAACAACCGCTACGCTCTCGATGGCCGCGACCCCAACAGCTATTCGGGCATCTTCTGGTGTCTGGGTCGATTTGACCGCCCCTGGGGCCCCCGGCGCCCCGTGTTTGGCAGCGTCCGATACATGTCAAGTGAAAGCACCGCCCGCAAGATGAACGTCCGCGGCTACCTGACCCGTTATGGAGCCTAGCAGGTCGTTGACAGAGCGGCGGCCGGCCACTTTTTCAACCCGGTTGGGCCGAAGAAGGTTCAGCCCGACCTTCATATCAAGCGGCCTTTCAGGCGCCTGAAATGCGCCAGCCATCCATGGCCTGCGTGAGCAGGCCGTATTTCAACGGCCGGCCAGCCCCCTTTTTTGTGGAACCGGCAGCCCCACTGGCTCGTATTAACTACTGACCGCCAATGGGGTTGCCATGTCCGCCAACCGTTTCTCGGGGCTGAATCTCGTACTGTTGGCCGTCACGCTCTGCGCGCTGCTGTTTGGTGTGTACGGTTTCATCCGTCCGACGGACCACGTGGCAACGGCCCCCCGTAACCAGTGCAAGGGCGCTGCCCCTGAAACGGCTTCACGGGATGACGCCTTGCCGGAGGCGAAACCCGCGGGGCTCGCCCGCGGGCCTTCCGCGGGCGATCAGCCGCCCAAGGGCGAGGCGGCACCCCAACCTGCGGCAGACGGGCCGACAGCGCAACCCGCGGTTGCGGCGCCCAGCGACAAGGGCGATGCGCAACTGACGGGGCTCGTCCTGAGCCACGAAGGCAAGGCGGTTTCCGGGGCCGTGGTTACGGCGCGCCGCTCCAATCTGAATGTCGACGTTCCGGACGTAAGCGCACTTCAGCCGGCGGAGGCGCGCGACGCGCTCAACCGGTATTTCGCTTTGCTGCATCGGGAAACGCGCAGCACCGGCAGCGACGCCGAGGGGCGCTTCAGGTTCACGGGCCTGGATCCGCGGCTGGCCTACGACCTTTCGGCGCAGCTCGACGGCGCGGGACGGGCCGAGTTGCGTCGCGCGGCCGCGGGCGACAACGTGCGTCTGATACTGAAGCCGCAGGCGCTCCTGAAAGGGCGAGTTACGGGCCCTGACGGGACTGCCATCGGCGAATTCAGCGTGCGGATTTACCGACGCAACGCCGAGTGGGAGGCCCGCGAACGCAGTTTCAGCGCTCCTGACGGACGATTCACCATGGAGTGCGATGGCGGCGCCCTGATGGTCGCCTTGAGCGCCCCCGGCTTCTACCAGTCGCAGCCGGCGGAAGTTTCTGTCGAGGGCACATTGACCGAACAGGTCTTCGCCCTGGAGCAGGCGGCAACCCTCAGCGGCACCGTGCGCGATGCGTCGGGCAACCCCCTGGCCAACGCACGCATTTCGAGTGGCGGTGACGTTCGTTCACGATCCATGGAGCGTCGCTCGGCCGGAAGCTGGGAGGATGAAAGCAGTTCCGCGCGCACGGACTCGCTGGGCCGCTACCGGCTCGACTCCCTTGCCCCACGGGAATACACGTTCACGGCCCGCTACGGCGAGTCCAGCGAAACACGCACAATTACGGTCAGCGCGGGCGAAAACACGCTGGACTTCAGCCTCGATGTCGGGGCCACACTGACCCTCAAGCTGCGCAACGCGCGCGGTCAGCCCGTGGAGGCCGAGGCGGTGTACTTCTGGCGCAAGGACGGACGCTGGCTTCAGGCGGAGCGCCATCTCGCCCGCGAACCGGGAACTGCCACGTTTTCCGGAATCAAACCGGGCGATTACACGATGTCGGTTTCGGCCTCCGGCTATCCCTCCCTGCGCCGAGACGTGAAACTGGCTGCGGGCGAGCAGTCGCTGGAGCTCGAACTGCCGGACGGCGCGATGCTGGGTGGCCGGATCAGCAGCAGTTCCGGCGGCTCCATCGCCGGCTTGTCCATCCGGCTCATCAAGGAGGGCGAAGATGAGAACATGGCCTGGGGAAGCGGGCGCTGGACCCAGGTCAAAGCGGACGGTTCATTCCGCCTCGGCCCCGTGGAACCCGGCCTCTGGACGATTGAAATGCTCGGGCAGGACTGGCGCAAGATCAGCAGCGAAAAGCGCAGCCTCGTAGTCGGGGAAAACAGCTTTGACTTCACCGTGAACACCGGCGGGTCCCTCACCGTTCGCATCACCGACGAGACGGGCAAGCCCGCGCAATGGGCCTACGCCCTCCTCGAATCTGCGCAGGGCAAGCGGTTTGGCGCCAATGCCAATGCCCAGGGCATTGCCGACATCACTTTCATCGATCCCGGCGAGTACGTCCTGCGCGTCACGGCCAACCGCCTTGCCGCCCCGGCGACCACCGTCAACATCCGCTCTGGGGCCAACGAAGCGGCCGTGTCCCTCAAGACGCCCAACTGCGCGCGGATTACCGCAGTCACGCCCAATTCCCAGGCCGCGCGCATCGGTCTGGCCCCCGGTGACCTGATCATCGAGTACGCCGGCGAGAAAGTGAACAACTGGGAAGACGTGGGCCGCCTGCGCCGCAAATACGAGAGCAGCGCCGAAGTTGCCATGACCATCGAACGCAACGGCCAACTCCAGTCCTTCAACCTCAAGGGTGGACAGATCGGAATTGACGGCGAAAACGCCGTGCGTTGAGCGCCGGCCCTCGTGCCCGACCTCGAACTCCCGGAGCCTCTCCCATGGCTGCTAGCCGCCCCAACACCGTCAACCTTGCCCTGCTGGCA
Organism: Planctomycetota bacterium; assembly: GCA_003576915.1. Taxonomy (GTDB): domain Bacteria; phylum Planctomycetota; class UBA8742; order UBA2392; family UBA2392; genus UBA2392. Next base: position 35,320 of record QEVF01000013.1, read on the forward strand.
GTCACCATCCTTTCGCTCATGGTCGCGGCCTACGCCCTGCTGGTGGGCCCCCCCGGCAGTTCACGATCCAATGCCGCGCGCCCGGCTTGCAGCAATGCCGGTCGCGATGAAGTTCTGAGCGGTCGAGGAGGGCCGGACTACGAGTCCAGGCCGACGCGCGAGACCCACGGCGAACAGGCAGTTACCCGCCAGGACGGCGGCCCCGGCGACCCGGGCTCCTCGCAGGCCGAAGGTCACCGGCAGCCCACGGGCAGCACCGAGAGCCGCAAGCCCGCTGAAGTGGCCGTCGCAACAAGCGAGACCGGCAAGGGAACAATTTCCGGCCTCGTGATCGACGGCGAGGGCCGGGCCGTTGAAGGCGCGCTGGTGGTGGCCCGGCCCACGGACCAACGCGAGCAGCCGCGCTCGCAACCCGATTTCGAGAGCGAGCTGGCCGAACTCGAGCGTCATATCCAGCGCTTGAGGAGCCAGCAGCGCAGTGCCACGTCGGGCGTCGATGGCCGGTTCGTCATCGCCGGCCTCCATGACGCTGTCGCCTACGATCTCTCGGCGGCAGCCCCAGGTGGAGGCGCGGCGCGGCTTGTTCGCGTGGCCTGCGGCGACGACGTGACCCTGCTGCTCAGCCGCGAATGTCTGTTGCGCGGCAAGGTAACGCGACAGGACGGCACACCCATCACCCGTTATCGGTTGCTCTGGATGCGCGCCGACCTTCCCAATGAGCCCGGCGGCGAGCGTGTCGTTTCGGGCGATGGGCGATACGAAGTCCGGGTCAGGCCGGGACGCCAGACGATTTGGGTCATGGTCGAGGGCGCGGGCGTATCGGACCCCGTGGAGCTTGATGTTCCCCCTGCCGGTGCCGAGGCGAATTTCACCTTTGCCGGGCTGGCCACGCTCTCGGGCAGGGTGACGGACTCGCTGCAAAATCCGCTCCCCGAGGCCGTGGTGCGTCTGACACCCCTGGACGAGGACGACAAATCAGAAGTTGAAGCCTTGGAAGGCATGGGGCGCGGCGCTGTGGCCCGCTGCGACAGCCTGGGGCGCTATCGCTTCGAGGCCGTCGCCCATGGCCGCTACCAGATCACGATTTCCCTGGGGGCCCGGTCAGAAACCCGGGAGATTGAAGTCTCGGGCCATGGCACGCAGGATTTCTCGCTCAACGCGGGCGCCCGGGTCACGCTGAAGTTCCGCAGCCCAAGGGGCGAGGCCGTGACGGACGTCAGCGTCGTTTTCGAGCGCCGGGGGCGGGCCGAACGACCGACGGCGCTGCCCGCCGAGGAACCTGGAGTTCGCGTCTACATCGGCCTCGAACCCGGAGACTACTCCATTCGCTATTTCGCCCGCGGCGGCGCTTGGGCGAGATACGAGGCCAAGGTCATCGACGGTGACAACCTGTTCAATCTGGACATTGCAGAGGCGGCGTTCGTTCAGGGCAAGGTCAGCGGCGCAGGCACCCCCGCCGACTTGACGGTGCGGCTCAAACCCGAAGGCGGAAAGGCCGAAAACAACCAGCACTACTCCGCCGTGGTCAAGGCAGACGGCACCTATCGCTGCGGACCGGCCCTGCCGGGAAACTACGTGCTGGAACTGGTGGCCCAGGGCCGGGTTGTCGTCTACAGCGCGAGCCTGCGGCTTGGTGCCGGCGACAACGATCAGGATGTGGCAGTTCGCGACGTTGCCTCCGTTTCCCTGCGCGTGCAGTTGCCCGACGGCAAGCCCGCACCCGGCGCCCGCGTAACGCTGACCAGCGGCAGGAACACTTTCAATGCGCGCTGCGACGAGCGTGGCCTGGCACGCCTGAGCTACGTGCCGGCCGGGGAATGCCGCATCGTGGCGGAAGCCGGCGGTCACCGTTCGCGGGAGCACGGCCTGACGCTGCGTTCGGGCGAGTCGGATTTCGCGCTGGAACTCAAGGCGCCCAACTGCGTGCGTGTGACCAAGGTGGACAAGGGGTCCGAGGCGGAGAAGGCAGGGTTGCAGGTGAATGACCTGCTCTTCAACTACAACGGCCGCGATGTCACGGACCGCAAGTCGCTGGATGCGCTGATCAAGGAAGCCAGGAATCTGGAATCGGTGACCCTCTCCGTGGATCGCGGGGGACGTGTCATGGCCCTGACCATCAAGGGCGGAGCGTTTGGCGGCTCCTACACCGACGCCGTGCGATAGACCGGCGGAAACGGGACTCAGGCCAGCTCTTCGGCACGCACGAAGTTGTCGCGCTCGCCCTTGCCCGTGAGCGGGTAATCCTTGCGCAGCGGATGATACTCGTAGTAGTCGGGCGTCAGCACGCGGCGAAGGTCGGGATGGCCCGCGAACTGAATGCCGAACATGTCATAGACTTCGCGCTCTACCCAGGCCGCACCCTTGTAGATCGGGGCCGCCGACGGACAGGTCGGGTCCTGCTCGGGCACCGCAGTCTCAAGCCGCAGGCGCTTGCCGTGCTCCAGCGAATAGACGATGTGTACCACTTTGAAGCGCCGGGCCGGCTCAAAGTCCTCGCGCTTGAGGTTGTCCACTGCCGTGATGTCGGTGAGCATCCTGAATGAAAGTTCGCCGTCATCGTGCAGTGTGCGAAGCACTTCCAGCACGTGCTCGCGCGCCACATGCAGCACCGTCTGGCCGAACGCCACTTCGATGCGCAGCAGCCGGTCGCCCAGCTTGCGCTTGAGCAACTCGTGGTCGATGTCGTTTTCCGCCAGACGCGGCTTCTTGGGCGCGGCAGCGGGAGCAGCGGCAGGGGGCTTGGCGGAGTCGCTCATGGTCAGTTCTTCCTGGCCTGCTCAACGACGCCGGCCTCAGCGGGGCGGTCCGGACGGGTGAATTCGTGGCGTTCAGCCTGGCCGTCGATGATCTGCTGAATCTTGATCAAGGCGTCAATCAGGCTTTCAGGACGGGGCGGGCAACCGGGGATGTAGACGTCCACGGGGATGAACTGGTCCACGCCCTGAATCTGCGGGTAGGTGTTGAAGACGCCGCCGGTGGAGGCACAGGCACCCATGGAGATCACCCACTTGGGCTCACCCATCTGCTGATAGATTTCCGTCAGCACGGGCATCATCTTGAGTGTGATGCGGCCCGAAACAATCAGCAGGTCGCTCTGGCGCGGCGAAAAACGGATGACCTCGGCGCCGAAGCGCGAGAGATCATAGCGGGAGTTCAGAGTAGCCATCATCTCAATGGCGCAGCAGGCCGTGCCGAAAGGGTACGGCCAGAGGCTGTTCTTGCGCGCCCAGCCGATCACGCGGTTCACCTGTGTGGTGAAAAACCCGTCGCCGGCCAGGGAGGGAATCATCTGCTCAAGACCCATGATGCGTCCTCGTGCCCCTTGCTCTGCCCTGTATCAATGCCCGTGACCCTGTCCCGCCCCGGCAGCCTCGCGGGACTCTTCCTGGGCCTTCTCCGGCTTGTCTTCGTGCATGAACTCGCGCTGAACGCGCAGCCACTGCTCGCGCGAAACACCCAGGGGAGTGTTCCAGTCCAGAGCGCCCTTGCGCCATGCGTAGAGCAGGCCAAAACCCAGCACAATCACGAACACGCCTACCTCGGCCAGCCCCTCCATGCCCAAGTCGATGTAGCGGATGGCATAGGGCGCCAGCAGGACAGCCTCAATATCGAACAGCACAAACAGCATGGCGATGATGAAGAACCGTACGTTGAACTCCGTACGGGTCTCGCCAAGCTGAGGCACGCCGCACTCGTAGGGGTCATCCTTGACCAGCGAACGGCGCTTGCGTCCCAGGAGAGATGAAAGGGTCAAAGCGCCCGCAGCCACGGAAAAGATGATCACGGCGTACAGGATCAGGCTGAAGTAGTTCAAAGCCCCAACCTCCAGGACGAGCATGGTTTAGCCGCCCGTCACGGGATTTACAAGCGCGCAGCCCCAAGGTGAAACGCAACCGGCGGACCTTGCGGCCCGCCGGTTCAGCGTATCTCTACGCATCGGGGTGGCTCCGGGACATCGCTGGAGCCCGTCGGCTCAAACACGGCAGGCGCCATACACCTGCCGGAACACAGCTAGCCGAGCCACCTGCGCTTATGGCCTTCAAAGTTAACCATGGACCACCTCCTTTCGCATTGGGTTGGCCTCCTCCAGCGCGGCCTAAGCGAGGCGCTGAAATCGGCGAGGGGTAACGCCCGCGTCCGGGCCCGCAGTCTCACCCTTTCCATGAAAGGGATTGCTGCCCTGGTCGTGATAGGACCCGGAACGCCTCAGTTCCTGCTACGGGGGGTGTGTCAGAAACTGAACACCCGAAAGTTACCCCACACCCGGGGATTGTCAAACCGATGTTCCAACTTTTTTTATCGGCCCCTGGCCCCCACTTCTTGACACGTCAACGGGCCGGACAGGTCGTACGTCGCAGCAGCCATGCCGCCGCCAGCAGCCCGAAAAGCGCCGCAAGGAACCAGGAGCGGGCCTCCCCCGTGGTGCAATCGTAGTGATCGCTGGGGCCGCCGCTCTCGTAGTCAAAGAAGTACTTCACAAACTCGACGTCGGCTGTGGCGCCGCTGCCATCCTCCACGTCCATCTGTATGCGGATCTCAAAGTCACCCCAGTGGCCGGGCCAATCGCTGTCGACCTCGACATAGAACCGCGGTTGGCTGCTGCTTCCGCTCGTGGTGACATCCAGGATCCAGTCACCGCTGGTGTCCGCGCGCTCCCGGATTTCACGATAGTTGCTGTCCAGCACACGCACGCGCGGCGGGGCATTGAACCCCCTCACGTAGGTTCGAATCTGCACCGTGTCCGCCGCGCCCCACGTGATGGGCAAACGGTAGCGCACGGTTTCGTGGTCGCGAAGGTAGACAGTTTCGCTGAAATCAGCGATTCGCTCGGCTGCAAGCGGCTGCGTGGCGGAAATGGCAACCAGAGACAACACACAGAGCAGGGCAAGGCGGCTCATGTCGCTCTCCTGTCGGGGCCCCGGTTCATTCTACCGCAGGCAAAGCGTGATGAGCAGTACCCGTCGCGCCGTCCCCTTCGTCTGACGATGGCGCCGGGGCGCCCTCCTGCGCCAGCCAAGCCTTGATGATGCGCTCGGGCACACCTGCGGCCAGCTTCACGATCCTGCCATCGACAATCTCGGCGGCCCAGGAGCGCTCGCTGAAACCCTCGGGCAACTGCGCGAGTATCTCCCTGGGCTCCCAGCCATTGTACACGCAGGAAACCACTGCCTTGTTCTGCTTCACCGCCTCGGTGATTTCCGGCGTCTGCTCCACTCGCTGCACCAGCGAGACGCAGGAGGCTCAGTATCCCGGGTTCCGGTCCACGGCCAGGAACAGGCGGGCGCCCTGTTCGCCCGCGACGTCGCCCGCTGCCTTGAAGTCTCCAGTGATGCGGCCCTGCTGGCGCGGCCGCTCACGCGCCCAGACGCCATAGACCGTCACACCCACAAGAAACAGCAGCATGATGATGTAGACGTACTTCATGGCGCTCTCCAGACCTACACATAACAGCCATGGCCCCCATGCTATTCCATGACGCGGCAACGCCAAGGGGCGGCACGCGCCGCCCCTTTCACGCTCAGCGATGTCACGGTCGCTACTTCTTCTTGGCCGGCTTCTTCGATGCGGCCCTGGCCGGCTTTTTGGCCGCAGCCTTCTTCGCCGGTTTGGCCGCCGGCGGAGGCATGGTCATGGCGTAGTTGAAGCTGGATTCAACCCAGCGCGAAAGCTGCTTGGCAGTCTTCAGCGCGTCCATGGACACCTTCACCCAGCCTTCCACAGCCTTGTTCTTGTGGGCGTACTGAGAGCAATGCTTGAGGGCGAGATGCTTCTGCAGCGCCTCTTTCTCACACAGGGCAATCAAGCCATCCTCCACCGCCCCTACAAAGTCACGGCCATTCACCACGCAGGTGCGACCGCCGAGAGCATCGTGCTCGCTCCAGCCGGTCTTGCGCATCAGCGCATCTTTGATGCGTTCAAACAAACGCGGATCGTAACCCATGCGGCTCCTCTTGCCTGATTGGGCCGCGCATGATGCTGTCGAAACCCCGTTAGAGCAAGCACCGTCCCGTTTTCTGGGCTACTTTCGCGACGGGCCATCATTCAAAGTCCGACCCGCAGGACATGCAGCGCTTGCGCCCCTCCCGTTTGGGCGCGCCGCAATTGGGGCAGCCCGCTTCGGCTTCAGGACCCGGCACGGCAGCAGCCGTCCCCGGCGCCGGCCCCGGCGCTGGCGCCGGCCCGGTCCCCGCCGGGAAGGGTGCGGCGAAGTACGGGTTGACCGCCGCAGGCCTTCGCCCTGTTGCGACCCTGACAAGCAGCAGCACGACCAGAACGCCCAGCAGCACCGCGACCATCAGCGGGACCGTCCAGCCCGAGCCCGATCCTCCGGCCGAGGGGGCAGAACCGGCCGGCAGCGCCGCGCCGGCCAACCAGGCCTCAATCATGTCACTGGTGACCATGGCCGGATGGCCGCGCCAGATGACCTTGCCCTGACGGTCGATGATGTAGGCATGGGGATAGCCCGGAATGTCATACAGGCGCGGAACTCCACGGGCTTGAACGATGGGATATGTGGCGCCCTTGGCCTTTACGAAGCCATCGATGGTCGAAGTTGCTTCCTCACTTACCGCCACGATCTGAAAACCGCGGCTTCTGTAGCTCTGGTCCACCTGCACGAGGTGGGGTACCGCTCGCACACAGGGGCCTCACCAGGTCGCCCATACCTCCAGCATGACCAACTTGCCCCTGAAGTCGCTCAGTCGGCCCTGACCCTCGGGCATGTTCCAGGTCTTGGAGAACGTTACTTCCGGCGCGACTTCCCCCACCTCAACCGCAGCCAGGGGAGCGGCCAGCAACATCAATAGAAAGGCAAGTCGCAGCATGGGGCGTCTCAGTCGGATAGGTGCGCCGTGTAAGCGTTGCGCCATTCAGGGGCGCCGGGGCGGAGGAACCGGACCGCCAGTCCCCGCGGGCAGCGACGCGGTGTGGGAAAGAGGAGGTACGAGCCGCGCCCTTCTGGCGGGTTCGTCTCTACGACGGGTGGCCAGGATGACAATAAGGGCCAGACCGGGAAACAGGGCCACCATCAATGAGGCAAATAGGAGATCATCCAAGGCCGATGCCACCGTGGTTCCTTGAGTGACATCAAGGGCCTCGCCATAGTCGGGGTGTGAAGGATCCAAGTCGCGCCGCCCGAGAAGCCCGTCCGGAGGGCTGGCCGCTTTCCGGGAGCTTTGCCAGTGGGAGTGGCCTTCCAGGCTGCCAAGGAGCCAGCGCGACAAAATGATGGCCGACAACTCGCGCTGCAGCGGGCCGCTGACTTCCAGGCGCAGAGTTCCGTCTGACAGCGGGACAAATGCCGCCAACGTTACGCTGAGAGCGCTGGAGTTCTCGTACACGCCGCGGCTGCACCAGATGATCCGGCGCTGCCACTCCTCGCGATACCAGGAAAATGAGACCGGCTGCGCCCGGGGCGGGAATTGACCGGCGATGTCCAAGCCTGGCGCCAGCGACTCGCACGTAACGTAGAAGGAAACGGTGAGGCCCGTTCCCGCGGCGTCTTCCCCGACCCAGGCCATGACGCAGGGCCAGTCTTGGGGTGGCGTGCGCGGCGGGACTTCCAAGAAGCCGTCGGGCATGGCGATGCGCACGGGGGGCTGCGCAATCTCGCGCCACTCCCCCGAGGCCTTGAAGTCGGCCCAGAGGGTGGAGCCCAGCAACGCGGCAAGGATGAAGAGACGCAGGCCCATATGTGAAGCCTACACCATGGGGGGAGTCCTAGCGAGCCGGTTCCCTGCCTTGGCGGCAATTCGGACCGGATTGCCCTGCGCCAGCGCTATCCGTGGTGCAGTTGCGATGTTCGAGGCACGCCATGACAGGCCCGTGCCTGCATCTCCCCTGTCGGGGTTCCTGCAATTTGGCGCCCGCAGAGCTTGCCGCGCGCATGGGCTGGGTACGGACAAGCTGACCGGTTTTGGCTTTGCAGCAGAAGTCCGGAAAGGCATGGGGCCGTGAAAGGCCGCAACGGGCATCGGTCCTGCGCGACGGCTTGACAGGCTGAACCCGGTTGCTAGCGTTTCTGCCCGAAATCACGCCCCAGGAAGCGGGTGCTTCCGGCGGCGCCAGTGCAGGCCAGAGGACCACGGGAAGACATGATTACATCGGAGAAGAAGACGGAGCTCGTCAAGGGCTACGCCACCAAGCAGGGCGACACCGGTTCGCCTGAAGTGCAGTGCGCGCTCCTGACGGAGCGCATCAACAACCTGACGGTGCACCTGAAGCTGCACAAGAAGGACCACAACAGCCGGCGCGGCCTGCTGATGATGGTGGGAAAGCGCAACGCACTGCTCAAGTACCTGAACCGCGTGGATGAAACACGCTACAAGAAACTGGTCGAAAAGCTCGGCATCCGCAAGTAGCGGATGCCGTTGTGCTTTTTCGCGGGTGCGAAGAAGCACCGGGGCCGGCAAAGGGGCCGGCCCCCGGTTGGGTCGGAATCACGCAGTTGAGCGGACACAGAGGCCCGGGCTTGCGTGCAAGCCCAGGCTTCTCTGCCCGCGCAAGGGCAAGCCGACTCCCACCGTTCGAAGTATCCAAGAGCGCGATCGACCGCAACGGCGGCTCGCGCAACCCGTTCAGGCAACGGCCTGAACCCATGCAACGTCACAGGAGACCATGAAACACATCGTTCAACTCAACGTCGGCGGCCGTGATATCTCCATCGAGACCGGCTGGCTGGCCAAACAGGCCGCGGGCGCCGTGCTCGTGCGCGAGAATCACTCCGCGGTCTTTGTCGCCGTTACCACCGCCGCGCCCCGCCCCGGCATCGATTTCTTTCCCCTGACGGTGGACTATCGCGAGAAAACCAGCGCGGCGGGCAAGCTGCCGGGCGGTTTCTTCAAGCGTGAGTCACGCCCCACCCAGAAGGAAATCCTCACCTCGCGCGTGACGGATCGCCCGCTGCGGCCCCAGTTCCCCGAGGGTTACAACGACGAAGTCCAGATCCAGGGCATGGTCATGTCTGCGGACCCGGAACTGGACCCCGACGTGCTCATGATCAACGGCTCCAGCGCCGCCCTCATGCTTTCGGGCGTGCCCTTCCACGGACCCGTTGGCGCCGTGCGCATGGGCATGGTGGACGGGCAGTTCATCGTCAACCCCACCTATGAGCAGGCCGACAAAGGCCAGCTCAACATGATGGTGGCAGGCACTCAGGACGGCATCTGCATGGTGGAGGCCGGAGCCAACGAGCTCTCCGAAGAGCAGATTGTCGAAGCGCTGCGCATCGCCCATGACGAAATCCGGCGGTTGTGCGCGCTGCAGCTTGACCTCTGCGCCAAGGCCGGTGTGGTTCGCGAAGAGTACACGCCGCCCAAGGGTCATGACCCCGCCCTGCTCAAGGAAGTGACGACCCGCTATTACCCGGCATACTATGCCGCCATGAAAACCCCGGGCAAACACGAGCGCTCTGAGGCCCTCGACGACATCAAACACCAGGCCATCGTCGAGATGTGCCCCGTCTCGGAAACCACTCCGCCCGAAGAACGGGCCAGGCTGGCGGCCAAGGCCAAGGCCATCTCGGCCATAGTCGGTGAGTTCAAGTACAAGGCGCTGCGCGAGATGATCAAGCGCGAGGGCCGCCGCGTCGATGGACGCGATTTCACCACCGTACGCCCCATCACCATCGAGATGTCGCCGTTTCCCCGCAACCACGGCAGTGTGACCTTCACGCGCGGCGAAACCCAGGCCTTCGTCACCTGCACGCTGGGCACGTCCGAAGATTCCCAGCTCATTGACGGCCTGCGTGAAAGCAAGGAAGAGCAGTTCCTGCTGCACTACAACTTCCCAAGCTTCAGCACGGGAGAGTGCAAACCCATCCGCGGCCCCGGCCGCCGCGAAATCGGACACGGCGCCCTGGCTGAGCGCGCCCTTCGCCCCATGCTGCCCGACCTCTCCAAGTTCCCGTACACGATCCGCATCGTCAGCGACATCCTTGAGAGCAACGGCAGCTCCAGCATGGCCAGCGTTTGCGGCGGATCACTGGCCATGTTCGATGCCGGCGTGCCGGTCAAGAAGGCCGTGGCCGGCGTGGCCATGGGCCTGGTGGACTTCAACGTCGATGATCCCGCCGACAACGGCTATGCCGTGCTCACGGACATCCTCGGCGATGAAGACCACGTGGGAGACATGGACTTCAAAGTGTGCGGCACCGACACCGGCATCACCGCCCTGCAGATGGACATCAAGGTCAAGAAACTGAACCTTGAAGTCATGCTCAAGGCCCTGCAGCAGGCCAGGGCCGGCCGCCTGCACATCCTTTCCAAGATGAACCAGGCCATGCCCGCCCCGCGCCGCGACCTCTCCAAGTGGGCGCCGCGCTATGAAACGGTCAAGATTGACAAGGAGCAGATCGGCATGCTGATCGGCCCCGGCGGCAAGAACATCCGCGCCCTGCAGGAGGCCACCAAGTCAGTCATCAGCGTGGAAGAGGATGGCACAGTCAAGATCTTCAGCACCGAGGCCACGGGCGCCAAGGATGCCGCAGACAAGATCCGCGGCATGATGACCAAGCCCGAAGTCGGCCAGCGCGTGACCGGACGCGTCACCAGCATGCGGGAGTTCGGCGCCTTTGTGGAGTTCGGCGTCGGCCAGGAAGCGCTGGTCCACGTCAGCCAACTCTCCGACGGCTATGTCGAGAAGCCCGAAGATGTCGTCAAGGTTGGCGACGAAATCGAGGTCGAGATCATCAACGTCGACCCCACCGGCAAGGTCAAGGCCAGCCGCAAGGCCGTGATCCTCAAGGACCGGGGCGAGGAGTACACCCCTGAACTCGGACGCGGCGGCGGCGGCGGGCGCGATCGCGGCGGGCGCGGCGGCGGCCGGCGGGAGCACTCGCGGCGGGACTGATACGTTTCACGTGTGAAGCAACCCGGCCCGGCTTTCGGGCCGGGTTTCGTTGGGGCCCCTACACGCGCCGGCCTGCACCTGCTAATTTGACGTTGCGGGGAAAGTGAGGCGCCTATGACCCTTTCTCGACGTGATTTCCTGGCTCGCTGTTCGCTGGCCGTGGCCGGCGTTTCACTCTCGACGCTCTTTGGCTGCGATTCAGCCCCGGGCGTCACCCTGGCCCAGGACGGCGCCAACAGCCCCAAGCCCGACACGCCGCGCAAGCCCGACTCGCCTCTCGTGCAGAAGAAGGGCACGATCATCGGCGCTGCGCGCGGCATGCAGGACGGCAAGCAGGCCTTCTACCTGAGTGTGGTCAACCTTGATGCACCCAGGCTCGCCGCCAAGCTGACCCCGCTGACCTTTCTGGCCCATGGTGTGTCGCCCAACCCCGTCAAGCCCCAGCGCGCGGTGCTCTTTGAGAAGCAGGGCAAAGGTTGCTGCGAGGTCGACCTCAAGGCCGGCAAGGTCCTGACCACGATTCCCACGGTGGACGGCCGCAAGTTCTACGGGCACGGCGCCTATTCGCTCGACGGAATGCTGCTCTATGGCACCGAAACGGAGATGGACACCTACCGGGGCGTGATCGTCGTGCGCGACGGCGAGACCTTCAAGGAACTTGGCAAGTTCCCGACCTTCGGCGAGGCGCCCCACGACTGCCACATGATTGACGAGGGCAAGACGCTGGTCATCACCAACGGCGGCGCAGCGCTTGGCAGCAGCGGGGAAACGGCCGCCCCCAGTGTAACCTTCGTGGATATCAAGACCGAGAAGCTGATCGAGCGGGTGACCTTTCCCAATGAAAGGCTCAACGCCGGCCACCTCGCCATCACCGCGGCCAAAGATCTGGTGGTCGTGTCGGCCCCCCGCGACGGCGTACCCAACCAGGCCGCGGCCCAGGGAGGCATCACACTCCGCCCGGCAGGCGCCAGCGCCGAGTCCATGTCGAATCCGGCCGACGTGGTGTCCAGGATGATCGGGGAAACCCTGAGCGTGAGCATTCACGAGGCGACAGGCGTGGTGGGCGCCACCAATCCGACGGGGAACATCGTCACGTTCTGGAACCTGAAAGAGCGAAAGCTGGTCAAGTCCATGGAAATGGGCCGCCCGCTGGGCATCACCCAGACCCTGGACCGCAAGGAGTTCATTATCAGCTTCTGCCCCGACCCCACCACAGCGGCCCTCCAGCGCTTCAACGCTGAGACCCTGGAGCCGGTGCCGGGCAGTCGCTTCGATGAAGCCTACATGAGCGGCAGCCACATCATCGCCTACGACCTGGCCTGACGGGCCGGCGGGCCTTGGAAATACGGCCTGCTCACGCAAACCCGCAGCGGCTTGCGCATTTCAGGCGGCTGCAAGGCCGCCTGAAATGGACGTCGGGCCAGATTCATTCTGGCCCGCGCGTTCGCTCCACAACGCCGGCTTGAAGCATTTTGGGGAGTTGGTTCAGCCGCACTCCCTGCTGGTCGGGCCATCGCTGGGCCGGAGGGCCGTGTCGCAGGGGATTTCCACGAATCAGGTCAGGCCCGGCTTTTCAACCCCTGCGAATGGGCCCGTGCGCCCTCAAATGAGCTGCAACGCGCGCTTGACGAGGTCTTCCGTAGCCGCGCCTTCTTTGGATGATTTGAGGGCTTCGTCCACGGCCTGCTCGCTTTGTCCGCGCGGATAGCCCAGTGCCAGCAGGGCCAGCACGGCGTCGGCGGCGGCCCCGGCCCGCGAGGAGGGCGCCCTGCGCGGCGCCTCAGCCGCCGCTGCCAGGCCCGCAACTTTGTCCTTCAACTCAATCACCAGGCGCTCGGCGCGCTTGGGACCGATGCCCTTGAGGCGCTTGAGCGTGGGCAAGTCTCCGGCGGCAATGGCATGGATCAACTCGTCTGGGCTCGCCGCGCACAGCATCTGCAGCGCCGTGGAGGGCCCCACGCCCTGGACCAGCAGCAGCGCCTCAAACAGTTCACGTTCGCGCTCCGTGGCGAAGCCGTAAAGGCGCTCTTCGCCCTGTTCGGCGTTGATGGTGTGGTGAAGCAGCAGGCGCGCTTCCTGGCCCGGCTTGAGCTTGCCGCTGGTGGATAGGGGGACCAGCACGCGGTAGCCAATGCCCCCGGCCTCGACGATGGCCAGGCCGGGAAAGGCTGATATCACGCTGCCGCGGATGTATTCGAACATAGGTTCCCTTCCGACCGGGTTTGTCGCAGAGCCTATCGCCTGCAGCGCGGCAGGAAACACCCAAATTCGCGGGAACTCGCGGCAAGCCCTTGGCGTTTCATGGGCGAACCCCAGTCTTCCCCGGAGTAGACATGCGTTTGACTCGCTCTGTCGCCATCGGCGCCCTGGTGCTTGCGGCCGGCGCCCTTTCCGTCCTTGCGATGCAGGGCCGCCCGGCCGGCGCCTGCGAACACCCGCCCAGGGAGTTCAAGTATCCCATCAAGGCCGGCGCCCAGCGCGGCCTGATCATGTTCGCCGGCGGGCGCCAGCACATGGTGATTGCGCCCAGCTACTCCATTGAGGACGTGCCGGCGGAAAAGATCAAGAACGACGCCATTGAGGGATTCACCAGCCTGGCCTGGGTCATACCCGTGCCTGCGCTGCCGGATACCTACGAAGAAGCCAGCGCAAAGCTGTTTGCCAGCCTCGAGGAGTTCACCAGGCCCCACGAAGCCATCGGCAAGAACAGTCAGCGCGACGACAACGACGAGAAGGGCGAGGAAGAAGGCGCGCAGTTCTTCGAGCCCGTCAAGGCCGGGGCCTACGCCATCCAGCCCATCAAGGCCAGCGGCGACAAGGGCAGCCTGGAGCTGAACACCTGGCTGGACGAGAACGGCTTTGGGAAGATCAAGGAAGACCTGCTGAAGTATTACAACGAGAACAACTTCTACTGGCTGGCCATCAAGCTTTCCGCGGAAAAGGGCCTCCCTGTCGAGGGCGCGCTCAAGCCCCTGCACATCGGCATGTTCTGCGCCAAACCCACCTACCCCCTCAAGATCCGGGCAGGCATGGGCGCCTTCGACCTCGAACTTTACCTGATCACTCGGGACGAAGTGGACCTCGACAAGTCCAAGGGCTTTGGCCTGCACACCATCGAACAGGCCGACAGCGCATTCCTCCAGAGCAACCGCAAGACGACCTTCGACGTCCTGCCTTCGGAGGTGCGCGATCTGGTCAAGAATGTGGCGGAGGACAAGCCCCGCATCGGCCAGTTGCGAAAGGGCGAAATCTATTGTTACCGCTTCATGGGCAGCGAGCTGGACGCCGGCAAGCTGACCACTGAGCTGACCTTCGAATTCAAGGCATCCGGGGACAAGCGCAAGTAGCGCCCCTGATCAAGGAGACATCGACATGCTGCTGAAGACCCTGAGTTACTCGGCCCTTTGCGCTGGCCTGTTCGTGGGCGGCCTGAGCCTCTTTGCGCCTGCCACCGACGCCTGCATCCACCCGGCCAAGACCTTCGAGTATCCCCTGCGCGCGGGCGCCCAGCGCGGCATCATCTTCTTCCACGACGGCCGCGAGGAACTCATTCTGCGCCCCAGCTATCAGGTGGAAGTGGACAAATCCAAGATCCGTGAAGACGGCACCCTGCCCGGCCTGTCCACCCTGGCCTGGATCGTGCCCCTGCCCAGCCTGCCCGACCGTTATACGGAGGCCGACGACAGCCTGGTCAGCGACCTTCAGAAGTTCGCCGCGGTCGAAACCGATGGCCAGTGGCGCCGCGGGCCCGCCAAGGGCGCCGATCGCAAGAACCACGGACCGGCCGAGGGCGGCGCCGAGTTCCACGAAGAGGTCAAGGTGGGCAACTACACGATTCAGCCCATCAAGGCCAGCGGCGAAAAAGGCGGCATCGAGCTGAACGCCTGGCTCGATGAAAACGGATTTGGCAAGGTCGCCGATGCCACCCTGAAGCACTACCTCGACAAGGGCTACTACTGGCTGGCCGTCAAGCTGCACAAGAGCGAGGGCCTGCCCGCCAACGGCACCGTAAAGCCCCTGCAGATCAGCTTCGCGACGGACAAACCCGTCTACCCGCTGAAGATCAACGCCGGCCGGGGCACCATTGACCTTGAGATGTGGCTGTTCAGCAAGCAGAAGCTGGACGTCAAGTGCCTGGACACCTACGGCCTGTGGCTGGCCGAAACCGAGCCCACCATGGGCGACGGTGCCGTGCAGAAGAACCGCGAAACCGCCTTCGACAAGCTGCCCGAGAGCGCAAGGAAGGCCCTGGAGGGCGCCATGGAGCAGCAGAAGGCCCTCCGCCCCCTCAAGGAAGGCCCTCTCTTCTGCTACCGCATTTTCGGACAGAATCTGGATGCCGGCGCCAAGCTGTCCAAACTTGACAAGGACCTGGAGTTCCGCTTCGAAGGCGCCAAATAGCCTTCACGGGGCCCGGCGACAGGCCCCGGGACTTGACTTGCCCCAGGCTGGCAAGGCGTGGCTGCGTTGCTACCATTCGCGCCCGACGCGTTGGGTGTGGGTCGGTAGCTCAACTGGTTAGAGTAGCGGCCTTTTAAGCCGCGGGTTCTGGGTTCGAGTCCCAGCCGACCTACCAACGGGTCCTGGTGGTGGACGCCGGGAGGCGTGGCGATGCCTGTTCGGCCCTTCGGGCCGGCCGCTACGCTTACGCGCGGCTTGTTTGCCGCGCTGCTCCGCTTCGCCAACGCGCCACTGGCGCGTTGGCGGGTTCGAGTCCCAGCCGACCTACCAACGGGTCCTGGTGGTGGACGCCGGGAGGCGTGGCGATGCCTGTTCGGCCCTTCGGGCCGGCCGCTATATTGGACACTCAGGAGCTTCTCATGCTTGCAGCCCTCGACCACAACGACATCATGGGCCTCATCACCTTTGCGGCCTCCGCTTCACTCTGGGCTTTCGTCATCGGCCTGGCGATCTGGTCGCAGTTCGCGCAGGAGCATTGACCTCTTGGGCCGCGCAGGCCCGACGGCGCTCTGCGCAGCCCCCATACATGCCCAAGCGCCGCACAGGCCCCGGACCGGGCATTGAGCCATGGCTGAAGAACGCATCGAACCTGTCTCCCGCAGGCAGACCACCGCCTCCACGGCGCTGGCCGTTCATTACACGGTGCGCATGCCGCACCCTGCCAGCCACAATTTCGAGGTGGAAGTCGCGGTCAGCGGAGCCCCGGGCGAGGTGACACTGGCGTTGCCCGCCTGGACTCCCGGCAGCTACAAGATCCGTGACTTTGCCAAGAACGTATCAAGTTTCCGCGCCCGGGATTCCCGCGGCGCCCTTGAAGTACGCCAGCTTGACAAGCAGCGCTGGCGCGTCGCGGCGGGTCATCAGGGCCGCTTCAAGGCCAGCTTCACGCTCTATGCCGACGAGTTTTCCGTCCGCACCCCGCACCTCGACGACACCCACGGCTTCTTCCTCGGCACGAACCTGCTGCCCTACATCGAGCGCGAGGCGGGTTTTCCGGCCCCGGCCAGGCACAGCGTCACCGTGGTGCCCCCCCGGGGCTGGAAGGTGGCCACCGGACTCAAACCCGTGAAGGGCAAGGCCTTCACCTACCTCGCCGAGGACTACGACATTCTGGGCGACTCCATCTTCGAGATCGGCACCCACGAGCTGCACAGCTTCAAGGCCTTCGGCGTGCGCCATGACGTCGCCATCGTGGGCTGGGGCAACTTCAACGCCCGCCAGATGGTGGCTGACATCAAGAAGCTCTGTGAGACCGAGCCCCGGCTGTTTGGCGGCGTCCCCTACGACTACTATCTGTTCGTGATCCACTGTTTCCCCGATGCCGGGGGCGGGCTGGAGCACCTGAACTCCTGTGTCTGCGGCTGGCCCAGCTTCAAGTTCAAGCCCCGCGAAGAATACGACAACTTCCTGCGCCTGGTAGCTCACGAGTACTTTCATGTCTGGAACGTCAAGCGCATCCGGCCTGCCATCCTTGGCCCCTTTGATTATTCGCGCGAGCAATACACCCGCGCGCTCTGGGTCATGGAAGGACTGACGCAGTACTACGAGAAACTCTGGTGCGCGCGCGCCGGCCTGCTGGGTGATGAAGCCCTGCTCAACAGCTATGCCGAGAACATCGACCGCGAAGACAACCGTCCCGGCCGCAAAGTCATGTCTCTGGAGGAGTCGAGCTGGCTGGCCTGGACCAAGCTCTATCAGGCCGACGAAAACTTCATCAACAGCGGCGTGAGCTATTACTCCCGGGGTTCTCAGGTGGGCTTTGTGCTTGATGCGCGCCTGCGCGCCCTGACGGACGGCGAGAGATCCCTCGATGATGTCATGAAGGCCGCCATGGAGCGTTATGGCTGGCCCAAACCCGGCTTTGCCGAGGGCGAGTTCGAGAAACTCTGCAGCGAAATCGCCGGCCAATCCCTGGATGATTTCTTCGAGGCCCATGTACGCGGCACTTCAGAGCTCGATTACCGCGAGGTCCTTGAAGTCTACGGCCTGGAGTTCAAGCGCGACAAGGACGAGCCGTCGGCCTGGCTTGGACTGACCCACGGCACCAAAGACGGCGCATTCCAGGTGCGGACTGTGGAGGCCGGCAGCCCCGCCATGGCCGCGGGGCTTCAGGTCCGCGATGAATTGCTCGCGCTCAACGGGCACAGAGTCACCGCCAAGGACTTCGACGACCGACTCAAGGACTTCCGCAAGGGCGACAGGATCAGCCTGACCCTGTTCAGGCGCGGCAGGCTCGTCGAGGCGCGCCTTACCGTGGCCGAAAAACCCGCGGGCAAACTCAAGCTGGTCCGGGTGGCCAAGCCCACGGCGCTTCAAGACAGGAACTTCCGGCGCTGGTTGTGGAAGTGACCGGCGGCCAGGCCCGCCTTGGACGGTGAACCCATGACCAGAAAACCCCTCCGCTTGCCCAGCGCCGAACAGATCAAGGGCTACCGCAGGCGGCAGCGCGCGGCCCTGCAGCGGCAGGACATCACGGACGAAATGCGCAGCGCCGACTTCTGGCGCGGCGCTCGCGGACGCGACGAGGTACTGGCCCGCCACGTGCAACGGATCTCCCACAATGTCAGCCAGGCCCTGCGCAAGAGGCCGGGGGAGTCGGCCGCGCTGGAAGAGGCCCTCGCCATGCTTTCGGACCAGCTTGCCTCCCAGGCCCTGCTGATTCAGGCCCTGCTCTGCTACCTTGAGGACAGCCCGGACTTCGACAAGGCGAAATTCCGCGAGATCATGCTCAACCTGGATGCGGCCGACGGCGAAGTGGACGGCAAGCTCGGCGGACGCAAGGCGGCTTCACGGCGCCCAAATCGCCCTTGACGGCGCCGCCAAGTGGGCTAACCTTCACATTCCCTCTGAAGAACCCCTATGGCTGCCGCGCTTGACCGCGGTCCATACGTTGCGGGGAAACATATGCGCAAGCTGTTGCTCCTGGCCATCATTGCGATGGGTACGTCGTTCACCACGGGCTGCTTCTCGTTCGTGGACTGGCAGCACAACCTCAACCACCTTCGCGCGTGGAACGAGGACCTCGACCGTATGCATCGCACGATTGACCGGTACATCTTCAACTACGACTACGACGACCCGAGCCGCGACATCCGTTACGAGTCGCCCAACACCTAGGCTTGGCCTCTCTTGCCGCTTCGCGACGCCCATGGCGTCGCGTAAGCGTTTAGACACCCGCCCATCGGCCCTTCTTCCCCGAGGCTGCCCATGAATATCGCCGTCAAACGCCTGCCCGCCGCGGAGGGACTGCCCCTGCCCGCCTACGCCACCGAGCTGGCAGCCGGGGCAGATGTGTGCTCCGCCGAGGAACACAACCTGGCTCCCGGCGCCTGGGTGGCCGTCGGCACGGGGCTGGCCTTCGAGATTCCCGCCGGGGCGGAAATCCAGGTGCGGCCGCGCTCGGGCCTGGCCGCCCGTCAGGGCGTGACCGTGCTCAACGCGCCCGGCACCATTGACGCCGATTACCGCGGAGAACTGCGCGTTCTGCTCATCAATCATGGACGCGAACCCTTCATCATCACGCGCGGCATGCGTATCGCGCAGCTGGTCGTGGCCCCGGTGACCCGCGCCGCGTTCAGTGAGGCCCGGCGGTTGAGCGAAACGGCGCGCGGCGAGGGTGGTTTTGGCTCCACGGGGCGCTGAGGGACCAGCACGAAAGTTGCGGGCTCCGCTGGTGCCGCGGCCCCGTTTTTTCGTATTGTGCAACTGCGCCGCGTAGGGCCGCACGGTCATTGAGCCGTGAAGGGCGCAATTCTTCCAACCAACAACAGGAGTCCGTATGAGGTGGCTCAGGACATGGGGGTGGCAGGCGGCCGCGCTGCTGCTGCTTGCAGCGCTGGCGCTGTCCGTGACGGCAACACCCGCCGAGGGCAAGGAGATTTACTGCGCGCAGCAGGAAGGCAGCGCCGATGCCGTGCTGACCGACAAGGCCGCTCCCTTCGGCAAGCTGGTCAAGCGCCTGAAGCTGAATGACGTGCTCGAGGTGCTGGACGAATCGAGCAGCAAGACGCACATCCGCGTGCGCTCGGGCGGCGTCGAGGGCTGGGTCAAGCGCTCGGCCATTTCGGCTGGGCGCACGGAGCAGGGGGGCGATTCGGTGTCTTCGGGCACGGATTCCTCCAAGGCCGGCGCGGCAGCCAAGGGCCTGAACAAGGAAATCGAGAATGAGGTTTCCGCCAGCGACCCCAAGTACCGCGAGGCCATGGGCAAGGTGGACAATCTCGAGATCGCCGTCCATGAACAGATTGGCGGCGGCAATCAGGTGATTGTGACGCGCAAGACCGCCAAGGGCGACGAAACGGAGAACGTGCCCAAGGACAGCGAGAAGATGCGCAACTCCTACAGCGGTTTTGGCACTGAAGGCGGACTTCTCAAACTCAACCCCTAAGAGGCGAACATGAAAACGAACAAGCGGATGATTGCGCTGGTGCTCGCCCTTTCGGCGCTGAGCCTGACTTCCTGCGCGGCCGTGCAGGCCCTGGCGCGGGGCGACGTGGGCGGAGCGATTATCGAGGCGGGCAAGACGGTGGGCGAAATCGCGGCGGCCGCCATTGAGGACTGCGCCAACGGCAAGGTATCCCAGGAATACACGGCCGAGCAGGAGTACTACATCGGGCGGGGCGTTTCCGGCGCCATCATGGTGCGCTATCCCGCCACGGAGGTGAACAGCGACCCCCGGCGGCGGCAACTCGCCTACCTGAACCAGATGGCAGGCTACATTGAGGCCATGAGCTACAGCGTGGACCGCAGGAATCTCGGCGGCTACGTGGACCGCAGCGAGGAGGAGTGGGAGCGCCAGAGCCGCTTTGGCCTGTACAAGGGCGTGCGCGTGGGGCTGCTGGAGAGCAACGAGGTGATGGCCTATGCCACCCCCGGCGGCTTCATCTGGATTTCGCAGGGTGCTGTCAACATGTGCCAGAGCGAGGATGAACTGGCCGCCATCATTGCCCACGAGTTGGGCCATATCGTGATGAACCACGGCATGGACGCCTACCGCAAGGCGACGGAGGGCAAGATCACCGACAGCAAGGCGTTCCAGGCCTTCTCCAAGGAGATGGGCCCCGTGGTCGGCAACTTCGCCGAAATGGTGGGCGGCTTTGCCGACAACCTGATCGAGAGCGGCTACAACAAAGACCAGGAATACGAAGCCGACAACTTCGGCACCCGGGCCCTGGCGGCGGCGGGTTATGACCCCAATGCCATGGCGCGCATGCTGGAGCGGGTGGAGGCCTATGAAAAGTCCCACAAGGACGACGACAAGTTCCTCAGCAATCACCCCGATCCCAAGAGCCGCATCGAGAAGGTGAAGGACCTGATCAAGAATCCCAAGAACAACCTCAAGGCGCCGGCCGGCGATCCCGGCCGCACCACGCGCGAAAAGCGCTTTAGGGAAGTCTGGGGCCGCTAGCGCGTCCCGAAAAAAACACCCGGCCCCAGGGCCGGGTGTTTTCATGGGTACAGGTTCAGGAAGCCAGCTTGCTCAGGCGCTGGCGCAGGGTGCCTTCGGGCAGCAGGCCCGGGTGCTGGTCAACGACCTTGCCGTCCTTGAAGAATACCAGCGTGGGCACTGCCATGACGCCGAACATGCCGGCGAGGTCAGGATTCTCGTCGATGTCCACCTTGCCGATGGCGACCTTGCCCTTGAACTCCGTGGCCAGTTTGTCCACGATCGGCGAGAGCACCTGGCAGGGGCCGCACCAGGTGGCGCTGAAGTCGATCACGGCCGCCTTGGACTTCTTGAAGCTCTCAAAGTTGTCATTCGTAACGTGTACCACGTCGGCCGAAGCTGCCATGTCAGTCTCCCGTTTCAGGCCGTCCATTCGGCCTCATCGTCACAACGGCGCGAGCTTAAGAAATATTCCTTGGGCGCAAAGGGGCAAGCGCTGCGCATTGATTCCCGCCGGTGTTGTTGCGATACTCAACCCTCCGATGGCGCCCCTTCCTTTCGCAACGGGAAAGTCCCGTCGGATGTTGCGTAACCATAGGTCTGCGCGCGCCGTTGGGCCTGTGCGGACAAGCCCCTGTGTGCCGTGCCGGGCACTGACCGGCAATCGGGAACATGCCGCGTCTGTTGATTGAAAAAGGGCCGGACCGAGGCAAAAGCCTGACGCTGAAGTTGGGCGATCAGGCCGTCGTGGGGCGCGACGCCCAGGCCAACCTCCAGTTGTCCGACGTCATGTGCTCGCGCAAGCACTTCCTGATCGCGAGCAAGGGCAGCGTTTTCGGCCTCAAGGATCTGGGTTCGGCCAACGGCACCCAGGTCAACGGCAAGACCGCCGAGGGCCCCGTCAAGCTGGCCCACGGCGACATGATCCAGTGCGGCGAGACCCTGCTTTCCTGGCTGGCTGACGAGTCAGACGCCAAGCAGGGGGGCCTGATCGGCCAGCAGATCGGCGGCTACCGCATCGAGATGCGCCTGGGCCGCGGCGCCATGGGCACCGTGTACAAGGCCATCCAGCTCTCCCTGGGGCGTATCGTCGCGCTCAAGGTGCTCTCGCCTGACCTGGTCAAGGACGCCAAGTTCTGCGAGATGTTCCTCAAGGAAGCCCGGGCCGCGGGCGGCCTCAACCACCCCAACATCATCCAGGTCTATGACGTCGGCGAGGAGAAGGGTCAGTACTACTTCTCCATGGAATTCGCCGCCAAGGGCAGCGTGCTGGACCTGCTCAACAGCGCCAAACGCATCGAGCTGCTGCGCGCCGTCGTCATCATCAAAGACGCCTGCCGCGCCCTGGATTACGCCGAGCGCAAGGGGCTGGTACACCGCGACATCAAGCCCGACAACCTGATGGTGATGGACGACGAAATCGTGAAGCTGGGCGACCTGGGCCTGGCCATGAGCGCGCAGGAACTGCAGGGCGAACAGGCCGGCGTGTTCGGCACGCCGCACTACATTGCGCCTGAACAGGCCATGGGCAAGCCCATTGACCACCGGGCCGACATTTACGCCCTGGGCGCGTCCTTCTACCGCATCCTCACGGGTCAGACCCTGTTCACCGGCCAGACGGTCAAGGAAATCCTCAAGAAGCAGGTGCGCGACCCCCATCCGCCCATCACCACGCACCTGCCTGATTGCCCGCCGGCCATCGTCACCATCATCGACAAGATGCTGGCCAAGAACCCGGCCGAGCGCTACCAGCACGCCGGCGACGTGCTCAACGACCTCGACAACTGGCAGTCTCTGGCCAGCAAGAAGGGGGGCGTGCAGCCCGCGGCCTTTGCCAAGGCCGTCAAGGCCCCCGGCGCCGAACTTCAGGAACAGATGGTGGCCTCCGCCCAGCGCCGCAACCTGGCCCTCGCCGCCATTGCCGCCGTCGTGGGCGTGGCGGCGCTCTCCATCATGGTCTGGGTGTTCTTCTTCAGTGACGCTCCCGCGCCCCACACCAACGTGGCTGAGGCCAATAACCCGCCGGCCAACCTGCCGCCCGCCCATAACGGCAGCACCACCACCCAGCTCACCCCCGAGCAGGAGAGCGCCAACCGCAAGCTTCAGCAGGCCATCGGCGCGGCACAACTCTCCAGCAACAAGGGCGATCACGCCGCGGCCATTGCCATTCTCGAAAAGGCCCTCAAGGACAACGCCCAGGCAACGGAAAGCGCGCAGGCGGAAGCGCGCAAGTACCTCGAACAGGTCAAGCTCAAGGCCGAACAGGAAGGCCAGTCCGAACAGGCCATGCGCGAGGAGTGGTCCGAGACGCAGCGGCTGAAGGCGGCCAGGATCGAGGAATACAAGTACAAGGGGGCCGACGACATCCTGCGCGGCTTCATTGAAAAGCACGCCGAGGTCCAGCACCCCGGGAAGAAGAAGATCTGGGACGACGCCGACGCCTACTGGCGCGCCCAGTTCTGGGAGGACGTCAAGCGTCACATCGCGGCTTTGCGCCAATGGGTGGTCAAGCAGAGCGAGCAGGCCATCCTCGAACAGGACCTGGAAAAACGCCTGGCGATTTTCGAGGCGGCCCAGGCCAGGGCGCAGGCCGCCCATGACGCCTGCGACCACGAAGACTCGCGCAAGGAACTGAAGAAGGTCCTCGACTCGGTCACCTCCAACGTGGACATCGTCAAGCGCAGCATCGCCGACGAAAAGCGCCGCGCCGTGGAGCAGGCGCTTGCTGAGTGCGAACAGGCCGTAACCGACCTCTGCACCTCGGTGGGCAACGACATACAGCGCGGCGACTTCCGCACGGCCATGGCGCGGGTGGACAACTACGAAAAGTCGGACAAGAGCTGGAACCAGTACAAGGCGGACCCCCGCTTTGCGGGCGTGGGCGAAGTGCTGCGCCGCCGCCGAGAGCAGACGCGGCACGAGTTCGAGGCCCTGCGCGCGCTGGGCGCGGGCAGCCGCGGCGCCCTGACCTCAGCCCCAAAGCAGGCGGAGTTGCTCAAGCAGAAGCCCTGGCCCAAGGCGGCGGCTGACCTGTTCGGATCCAAGGACGCGCGCTTCCGCATGGACGTGCAGGACGCCGCCAGCGACCGGCAGTGGACGCTCACGGTGTTCGTGGGTTCAAACAAGAACGAATGGAGCGCGGGCGATTTCGCCCCCAGCGGCAGCCGCAACGCCGCCGGCCTGGCCGCGGCCATCACCCACCTGGCCTTCAACGACGACGCCCTGCGCGCGGCATTGCTGCAGCCGGGCAGCGTCAAAGGCGACCCCCCGCTTGTGGCGGGGCTCTGGGCGTGGCTGGCGGAACTGGGGCACACCTACGAGTTCTTCGCGCTGATGGACAACTGCTATTCCCAGGCCCCGGCTTCGGACCCGGGGCGGGCTGTATTCCGCGAATACATGGCCTACGCCCTCAAGATGCAGGCCCGCGACGAGTTCGACCGGGGAAATGCGGCGCGCAGCGAAGAGCTGATCAAGCGCCTGAACACCGACGAATTCGCGGGCACGCGCGCCCGCAGCGCAAAGTAGGCTCTATCGAGAGTTGTTCCGGCGGACTCCGCCGGGCAGGTAGGAAACGTGGCCATCACTGACTTTCTGGTGTTCAGTTGCATCCTCACGCTGAACGCGTTCTTCTGCGCTTCCGAAACCGCACTGACGGGAGCCTCGGAAGCCGCCGCGCGCTCGAGAGCTGATTCCGGTTCGCGCCGCGGCAAGCTGCTGCTCAAGCTACTGGCCGACCGGCCCCGCGTGGTGACGGCGCTGCTGATCGGCCAGAACATCGCCGGCGCAGTGCTGGCCGTTTACTCCTCCCGGGTCATCGATGACACCCTGGGGGCGCAGCTTTCGCCGGTCCTTTCAGCATTGCTGGCGGTGGCCGTCTCCATCCTTCTGCTGCTGGTTTTCGGGGAGGTCATTCCCAAGACCCTGGCCGTGCGCTTTGCGACACCCTGGGCCCTGTTCTTCTCCGGGCCTGTGTTCTTCACCACGCTCGTCTTCTGGCCCGTGACGGCGGTACTGGGCGTGGCCAGCAACGGCATTTTGCGCCTTGTGGGCAAGCACGAGGAGGGCGCCACGGTCAGCGTGGATGAAATCCAGACCATCGCCAAGATGGGCCAGGAGATGGGCGTGATCGACTCCATGGAAATGGAGATCGTGCAGAAGGCCAGCGTCCTCAACGAAACCAAGGTGCGCGACATCATGGTCCCGCGCACGGACATCCATGCCATTCCCGCGCGGCTGACCCTGGCCGAGCTGCGCCAGGCCTTCAAGCGTGATCTGTTCTCGCGCACGCCCGTCTACCTCGGCGACCTGGACGACATCATCGGCGTGCTCAACTTCAAGGAGCTGCTGCGCCTGTCGCCGCAGGATGAGGCCCGCTTCAAGCTTCAGGACTATCTGCACCCGGCGCTTTTCGTGCCCGAGGCCATGAGCGTGGGCGTGCTCCTGACCAAGATGCGCGAGCGCCGCACTCACATGGCCATCGTGATCGATGAATACGGGGGCACCTCGGGGCTGGTCACCTTCGAGGACATCGTCGAGGTGCTGGTGGGCCGCGTGGAAGACGAATACGACGTCACGGCCAAGCTGATTGAACGCCGCGAGAACGGGCTGTGGGAGGTGGACGGCCGCCTGACCCTCGAAGAGCTTGAGGAGACCCTGGGGGTGACCCTGGGCGAATCCGAGAAGGAAGGGGTCACCACGGCTGCAGGGCTGGCCCTGAAGGCCTTTGGGAAAATACCGGCGGAAGGCGACGCTACAACGTTCAATAAGCTCAGCCTCAAGGTGACGCGCATGCGCGACCAGCGGGTGCGACGCCTCGAGTTGCGCTGCATTGAGGAATGCCCGGCGGAGACGGAAGGCCGCGTCGAGGTCAGCGACCACCCCCTCTCCGACGAATCGGCTATCATGCCACTGCCGCGGCCCCAGCCGCCTACGTCAGGAAGTCAGCCATGAAGTTCACCGCACTCGCCCTGCTGCTGCTCACCGGTTTGGCCGCCCGGCTCCAGGCCCAGGGGGGGCCGCAACTGCCCGCCAACTCCAGCCAGGCCTCGCCCTCCAGGGAAAGCTTCCTGCTCGAGCCCTCGGGGCTGGCCACGGGCGCCAAAGACGCCTACCTGCGCCTGGTGTCCAACACCCCCGCCGGTTTTGCCAGCAGCAGTTCCAAACAGCCTGAAATCCGCCTGGGCGAAGGTGTCAAGCTGGTCACGGGCAGCTTCCGCCTGCTCAATCCCAATGAGGCGGAATGCCGCGTCAATGTGGACCCGGACGCCTTTGGCACCGTCGAGGTCAGCCTGCTCTTCTATTCCGTGAACGGCACTTCCGTGCTGAGCACCCAGCGCGCCACGCTGGGCCTGTTGGGTCCCACGAAGGTCTCCGGCATTGACGTCTCCGTGGAGAGCGTGGCACTGGTGCGCGTGAACGTGAGCGAGACGCAGGCCGCGGGCGTGGTCGTACTCAGCGGGCCCGTCAATGGCGCGCTCACACTGGTGGCCCCCACCGGCTGCCGCTTTTCGCGCGCCCCCCAGGTCACTACCTCCAAGGGCTCCATCAACACGCCCGGCCTGTCCGAGGGCAACACGCAGTTCAGCTTCGGCGTCGGCAACGCCGCCCAGGAATCGGCCGTTGTGCGCATCGCAGAAATCTTCTACGACACCTCCACCTTCACGCTCACGGGCGGAACTCCGGGCGCCCTCAACTGCGAATTGCGCGGCGGCGCCCTCTCGGGTCAGAGTACCCTCGTCGCCAACGCCTACACGGCCCTGGCCACCATCGCCGGAACCAACGACAACGTCGACACCCAGCCCACGCCCGGCAATCAGGGCAGCAACTCCACAAGCACCCCAGACGGCGCACCGGTGACCACTACCGTGCCCGGCGACAGCGCCTCCGGCGGCACGGGCCGCTCCCGCGATTCCGAGCGTCCGCCGCGTCAGGGCAATCAGGGCAACCCGCCGGCGCCCGCCCGCAGTTCGGCCGCGCCTTCGGGCTCCACCTCCCCGCAGGGCGGCTCAAGCGCGCCGCCCCCTCCGGCGCCCGCGACGCGCGGCGATGTTCCTCCTCCGCCACCGCGCGGCGATGCTCCGGCGCCGCCGCGCGCCGTGCCCGCAGGCTCGGGCGGCTCGGGCGCGGGCGGCGATGGCGGAGCACGCTGGGTCAATGACCCCAAGCCTGCCGCGCCAGCGGAAGCCCCGGATGCCGCGCCGAAGATGGCGCTGATCACCACGCCGGGCCTTTATTTCTGCGACCGAGATTTCCGGCCCGTGGACATGGTGGTGCTGAATTCGCTGGTGTCGGACCGCGCTTCGGCCCGCGTCTGGATTGTGGTCAAGCTCGAAAAGGACAAGAACCCAGACGCCGTGGAAACCATCGATGTCACGCTGCGCGTCAGCGGTACGGCACGCCAGCTCAAACTGACCGAGACGGGCAAGAACACGGGCGAGTTCCGCTGTGACAAGGCCGGGGTGCTGCTGGTAAGCGACGAAAACCCGGAGAGCAACCCCGCGGAAAAGCCGGTCAGCGAACCCAAGGCGCGGCCCAGCGGCCTGGGACGCTGACCCCTGTGGCCGGAATCGCAAAGGGCGCCCAGAGGGGCGCCCTTTGAACTGCCCTGAGGCCTGTCAGGCGCAGAGCCTGCGGCGCATGGCCGCGGCCAGCGCACAGACCAGTCCCGCCAGCACCAGCCAGGAACGGCCCTGGCCCGTGGTGCAGCCGGCTTCTTCCTCTTCTTCTTCCAGCACGGTGATGGCCAGGGTGTGAGGCACCGAGCAGTCCTGGCCGCCGTTATTCACGCCGCCGTCATCCATCAGCACCAGGCTGATCTGGGCGCTGCCCTTGGCGCCGCGCCGCACGGTGAAGCTCAGGGTACCGTCCTGGGCCACGGCAGGCTGGACGTCGAACAGGCCGGGGTTGTCGTTGGCCAGCACGGCAAAGCCCAGCACCTGTGAGGCTTCGTTGGCGGCCCCGCTGTGCATGCCCTGGGCCCATCCGCTGAGGCTCACCGCGCCGGCGCTGCTCTTCGCTCGAACGTTGGCGCCCGGGGTGAAGACCGGGGCATCGTTCACCGACAGCACCGTGATGCTGAAGTGCTGGAGGGGCGAGGCCAGGCCCGAGGGGTTGATGCCGTAGGAAACTTCCTCAAGCACGACCTCGAAGTGCGCCACACCGTGCACATCGGGCAAGAGGGTAAAGGTGAGATCGCCGGTCTGGGCGTCGATGGCCGGCAGCGTCGCGAAGAGGTGCAGGTTGTTGAGCTGAGTGACTGTGAATTGCAGGCTCTGGACGCCGTTGCCCGCGCCGCTGGAGATGGCGGTGGCCCAGCCGCTGAGGGTGACCGCCGGGCTGTCCTCGTTCACGGTCACGTCGGAACCCTTGACGAAGCTCGGCGCGTCATTGACGGGGTTGACCACAATCTCGAACTGGTGGCCGACGGAGGTGTCCATGCCGCCATTGGCCGTTCCGCCGTCGTCGCGAAGCTCCACGGTGATCTTGGCGCTGCCCCAGGCGTTGGCGACAGGCTCGAACTCCAGCGTTCCGTTGGCGAGGATGTGGAGGTAACTGAACAGGGAGGGATTCGTGGAGGAAATCTGGAAGCTCACGGCCTGGCCGGACTCGTTGGCCGGGCCCGAGGAGATGTTCGTGGCCCAGGCGCTGAAGGCCTGCGCGCCGCAATCCTCCTGGACGATGATGTCGGCGCCCTTGCTGAAGGACGGGGCGTCGTTGACCTCGCTGATCCGGATGCGCAGGGTGTAGGCGGCCGAGGTGTCCATGCCGCCGTTGGCGACGCCGCCGTCATCCTGAAGCTGGATGGACACGTCGCACATGCCCCAGGCATCCTGTGCTGTCTGGAAAACCAGATCACCCTGGTCCGAGATGGTCACCGTGCCCATGAACAGCGAGGGGTCGGACATGGAAATCACGACGAAGGCCAGTTTCTGCCCGGTCTCGCCGGCGCCCGCGTCGATGCCCCGAGCCCAGCCGCTGATTGTGACCAGCCCTGCGTCTTCGTCCACGGCCACATCCTGGCCGGGGGTGAAGTAGGGCGCGTCGTTGACGGGCTGAACCACGATGTTCACCGTGGCCGCCGCCGTGGCGCCCGAGGGGTCCTGCACTTCGTAGTCAAAGCTGTCCGTGCCGAAGAAATCCGCATCGGGCGTGTAGTCGAAGGTGCCATCGGCCTTCAGGGCCAGGGTGCCGTGGGCGGGCGCCGTCTTCATGGTAATGGTCAGGCTGTCGCCGTCGGCGTCCTTGTCATTGTAGAGCACGCCCTGGGCCCCCGTGGTGAGGGACTGGTCCTCGTTTATCGTGTAGCTGTCGGCTGCGGCCGCCGGAGCGTCGTTGACATTGACTATGTCCAGGGTGACCACCACGGTGGCGCTGTCCGCGTTGCCGTCATTGAGCTTGTAACTGAAGCTGTCCGTGCCGAAGAAGTCCGCGTCGGGCATGTAGTCGAAGCTGCCGTTGGGCTGCAGCGTGAGGATGCCGTGAAGGGGGCCGCTGACCAGCACCACGGTGAAGGGGTCGCCATCCACGTCATAGTCATTGACCGTCAGGCCACCGCCGTTGACGTGCAGCAGCGTGTCCTCCGTGCCCTGATGCCTGTCTGACACGGCCACGGGCGCATCGTTGACCGGGTTCACCGTCAGGCTGACCGTGACGGTGTTGCCGTACACCGTGCCGTCAAAGGCGCGGTAACTGAAGGCGTCGGCGCCGTGATAGTCCGGATCGGGCGTGTAGCTGAAGCTGCCGTCCGCGTTGAGGGTCAGCGAGCCGTGGGCCGGGCCGCTGACGAGCTGCACCGTCAGGCTGTCGCCATCAATGTCGGAGTCATTGGCCAGCAGGCCGGGCGCCCCGACGTTCAGAGCCGTGTCTTCGTTCGTGGTGTGGCTGTCCGCCACGGAGATCGGCGCGTCGTTGGCCGCCGTCACCGTAAGCGTGACGTTGACCGTGTTGCCGGCCTGGTAGCCGTCATGGCAGCGATAGCTGAAAGAGTCGGCGCCGTTGTAGTCCGGGTCGGGCGTGTAGCTGAAGCTGCCGTCGGCGTTGAGCGTCAGCAAACCGTGGGCCGGGCCACTGACGAGCTGCGCGCTCAGGGGGTCGCTGTCGCCGTCACTGTCGTTGGCCAGCAGGCCGGGCGCAGCGACGGAAAGCGTGCCGTCCTCGCTGACACTGTGGCTGTCGCCCGCGGTCACGGGCGGGACATTGGGCGTGCCTTCGATGGAGAAAAGCCAGGTGAAGCCGCCCATGAGGGTCCAGGAGGCGCCGCCGTTGCTGGAGAACGCCCACAGGGCCGTGCCGATGTCGGAGTGGTGGTTGCCGATGCTGCTGCCCGCCGTCGCCGACATCACGTACCAGTACTGCGTGGAATTGCTGAGGTAGGCGGGCGACATGGCGACGTTGACATAGCCACTGCCGGAAACCGTCGCGCTGCCGGAGGAAATCAGGGCGCCGGGCAGGCCGCCGTTGTTGGCGCGAATCGCCAGCTGGATGGTGCCGCTGCCTCCCAGACTGGCCGAAATCTGGGTGATGATCCCGCTTTGCGTGGGCGTGATGCGCTCGGCGTAGTGCCAGGTGTCCGAGGGGCCGCCGGTTCCGTAATGCGTGCCGGCCGTGCTGTCGTAGAGCGTCGCGGCGCAGAGCGCGGGCGAAAGCGCCCATAGTGCCGCGAGACAGAGCAGGCGCGCAGCCAGGCCTCCGGAAGGCCGCGCCTGGGCGCGACGGACAGGGTGCGAAGTGTCGGGGTGAGAAGGCATGATTCCTCCAGTAAGCTTTAAGGCCGCCCGCAGTCCGGTGGCGCCGCAAGGCGCGCGTACTCTTGAGGACCCCGCGCGGCGGGAAGCGCGCGTGTCGAAGAGCAACGTACACCAAACCGCAAAAACCTAAAAACCAGAGAGATTGAACAAGCGCAAGGTTTGCGCTTTTTCAGCAAGCCGGGACGTCCGCGAAATACTTTGCGATTGAGACTGCGTCTCAGTACTATCTGCGCCACCCCAAAGGAGCATCGCTATGGTTTCCAGCTTCCATCCTCCCGTTGATGCCTGTGTGGTGGCCGCGCCGGACGGCTTTGAGTGCTGGCGCGAGCGCGTTCAGCGCTTTGCCCGGCGCTGGCTCGATAACCCCATGAGCGAACTGGTGTTCAAGCGCGGCCGCGCCGTGGCTGTGCGCTGCGCCATTCGGCGCAGTGTGCTGCGCGGGGCGCGCAACATTGCCGTCATCGAGCTGTGCGTGACGCGCGAGGGCGAGCCCGCCGTGGCGGGCTGCTTTCCGCTCTGCCGCCACATGCTTGAGCGCATAGCCGGGCCTGAACTCAAGCTGGCGGCCGGCCAGCGCTCCGGTCAGTGAGCAGGCCCGGCCGTCAGGCCTTGCCCGCACTGCCCAGCAGGCGGATCTTTTCCTTGATGACCTCGCGCACGGCGTCGCGCGCGGGGCCCAGCAGCTTGCGGGGGTCGAACTCGCCGGGCTTCTCGGCCAACAGCCGCCGCAGCACGGCGGTCCACTTCAGGCGCAGATCGGTGTCGATGTTGACCTTGTTGATGCCGCGCAAGATGGCCTCGCGGTAAGAGGGTTCATCCAGACCGTGGGCGTCTTCGAGATGGCCGCCGTAGCGGTTGATGTCGGCGACGCTGGCGGGGTCCACACTGGAAGCGCCATGGAGCACCAGGGCGATGCCCACCCTGCGTTTGATGGCGCTGATGCGCTCGAAGTCGATGACGGGCCGGCCCTTGAACTTGTAGGCGCCGTGGCTGGTACCCACGGCGACGGCCAGGGCGTCACAGCCGCTTTCGCGCACAAAGCGGGCGGCATCGTCTGGGTCCGTCAGGAAAGCCTCGCGCTCGCTGACCTTGACGTGATCCTCGATACCGCCCAGGCGCCCCAGCTCGGCTTCCACGGTCACGCCCATTAATCTTGCACGCTGGACAACTTCACGGCTGATGCGGATGTTCTCCTCAAGGGGCGCGTGCGAGGCGTCAATCATCACGCTGGTATAGCCGTGCTTCATGCACAGCTCGGCCTGAGCGAGATCTTCGCCATGGTCCAGGTGCAGGGCCACCGGCACCGGGGCGCGGTCTGCCACGCTGCGCACCATGGCCACGAGTGTTTCGATACCCGCGTATTTGATGGCACTCGACGAGGTGGCCAGGATGACCGGGGCATTGAGCTCTACGGCCGCGCCCACGGCAGCCTGCACGAACTCCAGGTTGCTGACGTTGAACTGGCCAATCGCGTAGTTTTCGCGATTGGCCCTCTCGTACATGCGTGAAAGATATTCAAGCGGCATGGCCCCATGATCGGAGCGCGCAGCGGCAATTCAATGCAAAGCCGGAACAAGATGGGAAAGCGCTACAGGAAAAGGCCCGCCAGCGTCGAGGGCACGTTGGCGACAAAGGCCACCGCAAAGCCATAGAAGAGGGCGGGGGCGGGCGCGCGGCAGCCCTCTTTGCCCCAGCGCATGATGGCCAGGGCCACGAGCAATCCCTCGATCGCGACCACGCAGGACTCGGCAATCACCAGCCATGTGATGTAGACGGGGTCCATTCCTGCGGGCACCAGGGGCGCCAGATAACTCGGGTCAGGCTCGAACCAGGGGAAGTAGTACCAGAGCAGAGGGTGCGTCACCAGATTGACGAAGAGCGCGAGCGGAAGGGGAATCCACCAGCGCCGGCAGACCCAGCAGAGCAACAGAAAGTAAATCGGCCCCTCGATGCTCTGGGTGTGCCAGTGGGCGCGCCACCACAGATCCAGGGGGTTGTAGTCGTTGAGCACCCAAGGAGCGAGCCACTCGGGCACCATGACGGGGTACTCGCTCATGGCGCGGGCCTCGCGCCACTGACAGCGAAGTAGGAAAGAAACGCCAGCTCCAGCCAGCCGTGAAACAGCACGATGGTGAGATAACCCCAGTTGGCCATGGAGGCGTTCTCAAGTGAAAGGGCAGGCCAGGCCCCGCTGAAGTCCACAAAGGCATAGGCGGGAACGGCCAGCACGCCCACCACAATCAGCAGCAGACCGGTCACTCCAAAGTCAGAGCGGAGCGATTTCAGGTCCTGGACGAAGGTCGTGGGCGGAGCCGTTTCATGCAGTTCCTGCGGCATGAGGCGCAACCAAACGGTGTAGTGCATGGCTTGGGCCAAGATGTATGTCTGCACCACGCGAAGCGCCATGGCATCCGGCAGGCCGGGCGCCAGCGCCATGGCCCAACCCTCGGCCTCAAACCCCCACACAGGGGCAGCCCAACCCGCGAAGCTCGCCGTGATGCCATCCAGAACGCCGGCCATGATGGCCAAACAGCAGGCAAGGAAAAACAGACTGGCCAAGGCTGCCTTGAACCCACCCCCTGCCCGCACTGCAAACAGAAGCCAGATGCCTACTGCTATAAAATTGTGCAGGTGCGCCAGGGCCAGGCCCGACTCCCTTGGCCAGTACAGGGCCGCGCTGCCAATGGCCGCCACCGCCGCGCCCGTCACCAGGCGCCGCCAGAGTCTTCCCGGCGCGGCAACCACCCCCAGCATCACAGCCGCAACGCCAAAGGACACCTCGGCCAAGGCATGGCGCGGCATGTCAAACATCACGGAAACTCTCAGGGCAGTCTGGGCCAGCAGAGGAATCAGCAGCAAGGCCACAAACCAGCGACGCAGGGCAATGGGCGGCCGCACCAACAGATATCGAATGTCTCCTACTATATGAGGGGCGCCCAGAAGGATGGGAGCGAGCAATAGCATCCAGAGGGGAGCCACAGCCGTAATAGCCAAAGCCACGGACATTGAGGCAATAGCCAGGATCATCAGCCGCGTGTGGCGGTCGTGAATGCAGTGGCGCCCCAAGGAGGTCTTGGCGGATATGCGCCAGAACTCCCGGCGAAGGGAATCGGCGAGGGTGACAGGAAGGCTAAGGCCGGCCAACGGGTGACCTCCGGAAAGTACGCAGTGCCGTCAGTGCGGCGGCCCCGATGGCGACAGCAGCCAGAGTCAAGCCACTTTCGTCACCGGCCGTGCAACTCCCCTTGCGGGGAGGCACATCGGCAAGGACTGCGGCGCCATGAACAGCCATGACCAGTATGGCCACCAGGAAACGGACGAGCATCAGTGAGTTCCTCTCAGACAAGTGGACGAAAAAGTAGATGGAGCGGTTCCGGGAGAGCGTGGCGGGTTTCAGTGTCGGAAAAATGGCAGCTCGGGAACCGTTGGGTGCCGGATGCGACGAGTATAGTGTTTCGATTTGGTTCCAAAACCAGCATTACGGGGTCATGGTTTTGTGTTACCGTCCGGTGGTATGGGGCAGAGTACGGCGGGTCATCACCTCATAAGGCCATGTTCTAGATTGTGTTATGAAGTCACGCCGGGCCGGTAACGGGGCGAGACAGCAATAAATTTCAGTTTGGCACGGACAACGCTTATGCTTCGACGCACTATAAACCAGTCCACCAACTTCGGGAGATAGAGATGCACAGGTTTCTACTGGGAGTCGCGGCTCTGGCGATCGCCTTCTGTGCGAACGCGCTGAGCGCTCAGGCTGCGGCCAACCCGCAGCTTTCCAGCGACGACACGGCCAAGACGGACACCCACGATCGTCCGGTGGGTGGCGTCAAGATGAAGCTGCCGGCGCCCGCCGTTGCGCCTCCGACGCAGCCCACACCTCCTCCTCCGCCCCCGGCCCCGACGCCGGTTCCGCCCCCGGAGGATGATGACATTCCCCCGACGGAGACGCCTCCGGCTCCTCCGCCGCCGGAAGATCCCCCGACCTACTATGACGAGCCTGTGCAGGGCAAGTTCGCCTTCCTGCTCGACTCCTCGGGTTCCATGTACGGCTCGCGCATTGCGTCCGTCCGCCAGGAGACGGTGGCCGTCATCCAGCAGCTCACGGAAGACGACGAGTTTGACTGCAACACCTACGGCGGTCAGCACCCCTCGCCCTGGTACACCGTGTTCCTCTGGGGCTCCCTGCAGCCCGCGACGGACGGCAACAAGAGCGCGGCCATTGCCTGGGTCAACGGCCCTGCCACGAACCCCGGCGGCGGCACACCGACCTATGAGAACCTGCAGCGCTCCTGCCAGGTTTACCCCGCCGACCTCGACAAGATGTTCCTGCTGACGGACGGCTATCCCAACAGCGGCCCCGGCCCGATTCTCTCGGCCTTCCCCGGCTGGTGGTCGAAGTTCACCGACTGCACCCTGGTCTGCATCTGCATCGGTGGCGTCGGTTCAGCGCAGCAGTTCATGCAGCAACTGGCGGCCCTGGCTGGCGGCACCTACATCCAGCGGTAGACACGCCAAAGATTGAAGGAACTTGGGGGAGCGCATGCTCCCCCAAGTTCGTTTTTCCCGCCGCGCCCCCCGCGGCAAGCCTTCTGGGTGTGTGCGCGCCGGATCTTGCCTGCGGCCGACACGGATGGCCGTCCCGTCAGCTCTTGCAGATCAACTCCAAGAGGGACCTGGACTGCACGTGCGGGAGCGAGAGGAGACCTCAGGGCTTCTCGGGCCAGAGAAGCGCCGTGGAGTCAGGAAGATTTTGCCTAAATGACGATGAAACCAGCTCTTATGCTAGGCAACCTGGCGCCGTGCCAGGCCCCGGAGCCCTGGGCCCCGGACTGTCACAGAGGTTTCATTACGAGACTTTCAGCCCATCTCTGTTACTCGGCAAGCCCCGACTGTGACTGCATCGGGTTCCCATTCGGTGCCGTAACGGCGACAAAAGCCAAAACCAGTTGGTTACCAAATGGTCTCAAGCCGGGAACCCTTCGGGAACAATCGTCATAAACTATTGTAACCAATAATCTTACGCTTGTTACACGGGACGGGTGCCTTGCCGCATCCCCTTGCCTGAATTCTGGCACGGCGAGTGCAATGTATTCCGGCGTCCCGATTCCAAATTCCTGACCAGGAGCAGAGATGAACAGGTTCTTCCTCGGTGTTGCGGCTCTCGCCTTGGCGTTCTGCGCCAACGCCCTGAGCGCTCAGGCTGCAGCCAACCCTGAGCTGTCCAGTGATGACACCACCAAGACGGACACTCACGATCGTCCGGTGGGTGGCGTGAAGATGAAGCTGCCGGCGCCCGCCGTTGCGCCTCCGACGCAGCCCACGCCTCCTCCTCCGCCCCCGGCGCCGACGCCGGTTCCGCCCCCGGAAGACGACGACATTCCCCCGACGGAGACCCCTCCGGCTCCTCCGCCGCCGGAAGATCCCCCGACCTATTATGACGAGCCGGTGCAGGGCAAGTTCGCCTTCCTGCTCGATGCCTCGGGTTCCATGTACGGCTCCCGCGTTGCCTCCGTCCGCCAGGAGACCGTGGCCGTCATCCAGCAACTGACGGAAGACGACGAGTTTGACTGCAATGCTTACGGCGGTCAGCACCCCTCGCCTTGGTACACCGTGTTCCTCTGGGGCTCTCTGCAGCCCGCGACGGACGGCAACAAGAGCGCGGCCATTGCCTGGGTCAACGGCCCTGCCACGAACCCCGGCGGCATGACCCCCACCTACGCCTGCCTGCAGCGCTCCTGCCAGGTTTACCCCGCCGACCTCGACAAGATGTTCCTGCTGACGGACGGCTACCCGAACATCACCGGCGACGCCTCGGCCATTCTTGGCGCCTTCCCCGGCTGGTGGTCGAAGTTCAGCGACTGCACCCTGGTCTGCATCTGCATCGGTGGTGTGGCATCGGCCCAGACCTTCATGCAGCAACTGGCGGCTTTGGCCGGTGGTACCTACATCCAGCGATAAACGGGACCTTCTGAGGCACCCCGTACTTGGAGGAAAACCGGAGAGCGCAAGCTCTCCGGTTTCGATTTGCGCAGCAACCGGAGAGCGCAAGCTCTCCGGTTTCGATTTGCGCAGCAACCGGAGAGCGCAAGCTCTCCGGTTTCGATTTGCGCAGCAACCGGAGGGCGCAAGCTCTCCGGTTTCGATTTGCGCAGCAACCGGAGGGCGCAAGCTCTCCGGTTTCGATTTGCGCAGCAACCGGAGAGCGCAAGCTCTCCGGTTTCGACAGTGCCATATCGACTAACGCCAAGGCCACGCTTCCCAGCCGGACGTTCAAGGCTAAAGTAAGCCGCACCTGCGCAAGAGACTGACATGGCACTGAACCGGCCCGGCGACAACAAGCCCACACCCGAAGCCGTCCTGCGCGAGATTGCCACCAAGAAGATCGAGGCGGAGCGGGTTCGCAACGCGGAGCTGGCCCAGGAGAACCTGCGCCTTCGCAACCTGGCCGCCGAGCTGCAGCAGAAGCTTTCCCTGCTCAATGCCGAGGTCGCCAGCGCCCAGCGCACCACGCGCAAGGAACTGGAGGATTACCAGCGCAAGGCCATCGCCGAGATCGACCAGCTCAAGCACCACCACGCCCTGATGGTGGACCAGCTCAAGGATACCCACCGGCGCCAGGTCGAAGAGCTCAAGCACAACCACCAGCGCGAACTCAGCCAGTACCAGAGCAAGCAGCAGCGCGTGCTCTCCAAGGTTGAGCAGGAACAGGAACTGGAAAGCCGCCGGGTGGCCGAGCTGTCCGAAGAACTGACGGCCGAAAAGGCCGAGCGGGCCCGCCTTGAAGAAAGGCTGCGCCGCCTGGAAAGCGCCACCAAGCGCAGCGCGGCACGCTTTGGACAGATCACCGGATTTGAAGTTGTCACGCCTGAAGATGTGTTCAACGTGCTGCTGGAACTGGCGCCCGACGCCGCCGTCCAGCTTCTGCGCCGCACGGTGAAGGACCTGCGCGCCGCGGCCTCAGCCGTGGAGCGGGCCTTCGCCCAGGCCGTGAAGGAAGATGCGGGCAAGAAGCAGCTCCAGGAAGCCGGCGAAAAGCTGGGCGATGCCATGGCCATGCCGGACACGTCCGAACTGCCGCCCGCCGCGGCCGAAGCGGTGGAGGAGGCCTTCTCTCTCATCGCCGAAGAGGTCAGCGCCCGGGTCAAGGGCAAGCACTACAGCGTGCTGATCGGCGCGCTGGCGCAGGAGGCGGCCCGCACGCTGCGCGACGACCGCCAGGACCTCCAGGCGCTCCAGCGTCTCGTCGAAATCGCGGAGGGCACCGAACTGGCCACGGCCGCGCGCCTGCTGCTCAAGGGCGCGACTTCCCACCAGCAGGCCATGAAGGCCGCCGAGCTGGTGCAGGCCGAACTCAGGGAACTCAAGCAGGAGTTGCGCGAACATTCCGCCAAGGCCAAAAAGCTGGTGGCCGTGGCCGAAAGCGGGCTGGCCGGCGAGTGGGCCGTGTCGGCGCTTCAGGCCATGGCCGAGCTTCAGCCCCTGCCTCCCGCCGACCCCGAGGCCTCCAGGCGCAAGTTCTATTCGCGCGTGCTGGAGAGCGCCAAACTCATCAGCGACCGCATCGACAGCGCCATGAACCTTGGGGCCGAGGCAGAGGCCGCGCTGCGCGAATCCGACGAGGCCGCCACGCTGCTGGAAGGGCTGGTGGCGGGGCTCCATGAACTGCTCAGTGCCGTGCGCCGCGAAGTCATGAGCAAGATCCGCGGCGAAGAAGACCAGCGCCTGAAGCTGAAGGCCGAGCGCGCGGCCCTGGAAGCCCTGGGCAAGCGCGGCCAGAGGCTGGCCCAGGTCTTCGACGAGCAGTTGCGCGCGATGGATACGATTCTGGGACAGTGGCGCGCGACCTACACGGCCTACTCGGCCATTTCGCGCGACGTGGAGCGCATCGTGGCGGGCATCGAGGGCCAGATGCTGGATCTCAACCAGCCCCTGGAAAGCGAGCCGGGCAAGCGGCTCTACGGCATCGTGCATGACCTGTCGGAGCACCTGGCGGAGTACCGCGCCATCTCGGTCATGCGCCAGCGCATGTTCTATCACCTGCAGAACGCGCGGCAGCGGCCCATCGAACTCAAGAACGTGCGCGACGCGGCACACCGGGTCTTCAGCGCCCTGGGCGAGCCCTCCCCCACGGACGCGCCGAGAAGCTGGCAGTTGTGCATGGCCAGGCTGTACGACATCTGGGCGTCTTTGGAGCTGGTGCGGGGCGGCAGCCACAGCGATCTGGCGGTGTGCGCCGAACGCATCGAGCCGCTGCTGGAGGCGACGATGGTGTGGGCCTCCAGCACCCATGTGGAGCAGTGCACGGACAACGAGCAGAACGAACTGATGCTGACGCTGGCCTACCTGCGGCGGCTCAAGAAGGATGTGCTGGGCATCCATGACCGCACGACGAGCAAGGTCGAGCGCAGCGAAGTCGCCGTGGACCAGTTCGAGCACCGCCTCGACGAAATGCAGTTCCCGGACGAATGGGACGTCGTGCTGAGGCGTCTGGCGGGCCGCAAGGGCCCCGCCGGCGACCTGGATGAAACCCAGCGCGAGCCGCCCCGGCGCTGAGAGTCAAGGGAGACGAAATCCACAGTGCGGCTTGCAACCCTTCAAGGCCAAAGCTTCTCTGCCGTTGAACCTGCGCGCCCCGCCCCTATGATGTTTGCCCTGCGTTGCGAGCCTTGGAGGCCGCAACCATTTGCGCTGGTCTGCGCCCCGCGGGGCGATGAAAACTGACGACACTGGCCAAGGACCAGCAGGACCCCGAAGGATCCCGAAGATGAGCACAGCAACGGCAGCACCGCCCGCCCAGCAGACGCGTGTGGTCAACGATTTCAGCTTCCATGTGGCCACGGCCAACGGCTCGGGCTCGCAGACCGCAAACATGGTTCTGCTGCGCGGCCTTTTCAAAATGGGAATTCCGGTCAGCGGCAAGAACCTGTTTCCCAGCAACATCCAGGGCCTGCCCACCTGGTTCACGATCCGCGTGAACAAAGACGGCTGGATCGGGCGCGCCACGACCCCGGACATCATCATCTGCATGAACCCGGAAAGCGCCATTGAAGACGTGGAGACCGCGCGCAAAGGCGCCGTGCTGATCTACGACGACAGCCTCGGCCTTTCCAAGATGCGCCCGGACTGCATCCACTACCCCGTGCCCTTCAAGAAGCTGGTGGTGGACGCCTGCCCCGACCTCAAGCTGCGCAAGCTGGTCATCAACATGCTTTACGTCGGCGTGTGCAGCGCGCTGTTCAACATCGCGGAAGACAAGCTGCTGTCCGCGCTTGCCGCCCAGCTCAAGACCAAGCCCAAGGCCGTCAAAGTCAACGAACCGGCAATTACCCTGGGCCGCAAATGGGCGCTGGAGAACATCAAGAAGGTGGACCCCTTCTGGTGCGAGCCCCTGAACAAGAACGGCGGCAAGATCATCATTGAAGGCAACGCCGCCACGGCCCTGGGCCTGATGTTCAACGGCTGCACCGTCGCTTCGTGGTATCCCATCACGCCCTCCTCGAGCCTGTGTGAATCGCTTGAGGATTACATGCGCGACTACCGCGTGAACCCTGACGGCAAGCGCACGTTTGCCGTGATCCAGGCCGAAGATGAAATCGCGGCCGTCGGCATGCTGGCGGGAGCCGGCTGGGCGGGCGCGCGCTGCTTCACCAGCACCAGCGGCCCCGGCATCTCGCTCATGAACGAGATCATCGGCCTGGGCTACTTCGCCGAGATTCCCTTCGTGATCTGCAACGTGGCCCGCACCGGCCCCTCCACGGGCCTGCCCACGCGCACCATGCAGGGCGACATCCTCAACGTCATTTACGCCTCCCACGGCGACACCAAGCATGTCGTGATCTTCCCCTCCAACCCCAAGGAAGCCTTCGAGTTCGCAGGCGTTGCCCTGGACCTGGCCGACCAGCTCCAGACCCCGATCTTCATCAACTCCGACCTCGACCTGGGCATGAATTACTGGATGAGCGACCGCTTCGACTACCCGACGGCGCCCGTCAAGCGCGGCAAGGTGCTGCACAAGGCCGACCTCGAGAAGCTGAAGGGCCAGTGGGCGCGCTACCGTGACGTGGACGGCGACGGCATCGGCTATCGCACGCTGCCCGGAACCGACCACCCCAATGCGGCCTACTTCACGCGCGGCACCGGCCACACGGAATTGGCCACGTACAGTGAAAAGGCCACGGACTGGAAGAAGAACATGGACCGTCTCACCCGCAAGTTCGAGACGGCCAAGGCCCTGGTGCCCAAGCCGGTGATCGACGGCTACACCAATCGCGTCGGCATTCTCTACTTCGGCACGACTGAATCGGCCGTACGCGAGGCCGCCAGCCTGCTGGAAAAGCAGCACGGCCACAAGGTGGACCTCTGCCGCCTGCGCGCGTTTCCATTCACCCGCGAGGTGGAGGACTTTTTGGCGACGCATGAGCGCGTGTATGTCGTGGAAATGAACCGCGACGCGCAGATGGCCATGGTCATTCGCGCCGAGTTGCCGCGCTTTGCCATGACGCTGCGCAGCATTCTGCACTATGACGGCCTGCCCCTGACGGCGGGCGTGGTGGTGGAGCAGTTCCTGGCGCAGCACAAGGACGAACCGAATCCGACGAAGATTGCCCAGTCGGCGTCGCACGCGACGTCGGCCCTGGGAACGAAAGGCAGGGACTAATCATGGCAGGAACGACTGAAACCGCTCCTCCGGCGGAATCCAAGCAGCCGCAGGTTAACCGCATCGGCCTGGCCAAGAAGGACTACGGCGGCCTGAAGAGCACCCTCTGCATCGGCTGCGGCCACGACCTGATCACGGCCCGCATCATTGACGCCTGCTACAACCTCGGCATCCGTCCCGAGCAGGTGGCCAAGCTGTCGGGCATCGGCTGCTCGTCCAAGACGCCGGCCTACTTCCTCAACCGCGCCCACGGCTTCAATGCCGTACACGGGCGCATGCCTGCCATTGCCACGGGCGCACAGGTCGCCAACAAGCACCTCAAGCTCATTGCAGTCTCGGGCGACGGCGACAGCGCCAACATCGGCATGGGCCACTTCGTGCATGTCATGCGGCGCAACCTGAACCTGACCTACATCGTCGAGAACAACGGCGTGTACGGCCTGACCAAGGGCCAGTTCAGCGCGACGGCCGACAAGGGCAGCAAGCAGAAGTCCGGCAACGTCAATCCCAACGACCCCATCGACCTCTGCGAGATGGCCTTCATGCTGGGTTGCGGCTTTGTGGCCCGCCTGTTCGCGGGCAACACCAAGCAGATGACCAGCGTGATCGAGGCCGCCCTCGCCTATCAGGGCCTGGCCCTGCTGGACATCATCAGCCCCTGCGTGACCTTCAATAACCACGAAGGCAGCACCAAGAGCTTCCCCTACGCCAAGGCCAACGAAGAGCCGCTGCATGACATCGGCTTTGTGCCGGCCTACGATCCCACCTATATGGAAATGGATCACGGCGAGGAACGCGAGATCACCCTCTCCGACGGATCTCACATCACGCTCAAGGCGCTGGCGCGGGATTTTGACCCCACCGATCGCAGGGCCGCGGCCCTTCAGATCATGGAGGCCAAGAACACCAACAAGATCCTCACGGGTCTGATCTACGTCAATCCCAAGGCCGATCTGTACACCGAGCAGCTGGGCCTCGTGGATACGCCCCTGGCCCTGCTGACGGAAAAAGAGACCCGTCCGGCGGAAGGCGTCCTCAAGCAGATCATGGACGACCTGGCCTGACACCGGCCTTACCCCAGGCGCAACGAAGCCCCGCGAACCCCGCGGGGCTTCCCTTTTCCGGCGCCCGGAGCAGTCCAGCTCCGGCCGCGCCTACAACCCGGCGTCATCAAGGGCCTTGAGCACCTGCGCCGCATGGCTCGACGCCGTCACGCGATCAATCACCGCGCGGATCACTCCCTGCCCGTCGAGAATGAAGCTCACCCGCGCGGGAGCCAGGAAGCCGTAAACGCCATAAAGCCGGGCCACCCGCTTTTCCGTGTCGCACAGGAGCGTCATGGGCAGATGCAGCTTTTCGCTGAATCGCCGCATGGAGGCCTGGTCGCTGTAGCTGATGCCCAGCACGCGGGCGCGGCGCGCAAGCTGGGCCTCCGCATCGCGCAGCGAGCACATCTGCGCGGTGCAGACCGGCGTGTTCGCCCTTGGGAAAAAAGCCAGCACCAGGGGCCCCCGGCCCAGAAGGTCCTTCAGGGAAACGGGGTTTCCCGCCGCGTCGGGCAGGGTGAAGTCCGGCGCGACATCTCCCACGCGCGCACCCGGCTGCGGGTGATAGCCGCCCAACCCCGGAAACTTGAACACGTCAGCCTTTCAGGGTCGTCAGGGCCTCAAGCACCGCCTGGGCGTGTCCTTCGACCTTGACGTTGGACCAGATGCGGGCCAGCTTGCCCTTGGGGTCGATCAGGAACGTGCTGCGCACAATGCCCATGTAGGTTTTGCCGTAGTTCTGCTTTTCGGCCCAAACGCCATAGGCCTGGGCCACCTTGTGGTCTTCGTCGGCCAGCAGGCGCACTCCCAACTGGTGTTTCTCCTCGAACTTCTTCTGTTTGGCGCAGGAATCCGGGCTGATGCCCAGCACCAGCGCGCCCGCCTTGGCGAACTCCTTCACCTGACCGGTGAAGTCGATGGCTTCCCTGGTTCAGCCCGGCGTGTCGGCCTTGGGATAGAAAAAAAACACCACCCACTTGCCGGCACAGTCCGCCAGCCTGATCTCCTTGCCGTCCTGGTCCTTCAAGGCAAAGGCCGGCGCCTTGTCTCCCTCTTTCATGGCATCCTCTCTGTTGCCCCCGTTGGCCCGTGACTATAGCTTGCCCCACCATGCCTGAAGTTTCGCCCGAGGCAACAGTCAAACCCAGCGGCTACATGCGCCTGCCGGTGCGCCTGCGGCGCCTGGTCGCTGACGCGCTGGCGTCGGGCGCCTTTGGCTGTGCATGGGTGGCCGTTTTCAGCGCCTCGGAGATTGCCGGCCTTTGGCTGAGGCGGCCGGCGCTTCTGGGTCTGGCCCTGGTGCTCGTCGCCAACTGGCTGGCGTGGCGGCGGATGCCCCAGCAGCTTGGCCGCATCACGCGTCAGGGGCTCGTCGTTTCCGGCGCCGGACTGGGCCTGCTGTGCATGACTTTCCACCTCGCCGGCGGCGTCAACACCCTGGCGGGCCTGGCCGGCCTGCTCGCCTGCCTGGCCCTGCGCAACAGCTACGACGACCCGGACCTCGCCGCGGAAGCCGCGCTGCGGGCCGCCCGCGGCAAAGAACTGCGCAGCCCGGTGGCGGTGATTCGTGACAACGTTGAAAACCTGGCCCTGAGCCTGGTGGTGGTGGTGCTGGTGTGGCATTTCTGCCTCGAGGCCTTCCGCATTCCCACGGGCTCCATGCTGCCCACGCTTTACGGCGATCCGGTATGGGGCGACCGTGTGCTGGTGGACAAGTTTGTCTACGAGTTCCGCGACCCCGAGCGTTGGGAGCCCACCGTCTTCCGCTATCCCCTGAGGCGCACGGACCCCTACGTCAAGCGCATCATCGGCATGCCGGGCGAGCAGGTGCTCATTGCCCAGGGAGATATCTACCTGCGGCGCCACCCCGGCGCCGATGTCGAGTTGCTGCAGAAAACCCCATCCGCGCGGGAGGTGCTCTGGTATCCCGTGGTGGGGCAGATTACGGAGAAGGGCCAGTTCCTGAAGTGGTTTGCACGCGAAGGCGGGGCTGACTTCGAGGGCGGCGCCATCAAGCTGGGCAAGGACGCCGTCGTGACCTTTCCCAAGGGCGATGACGGCAAGCCGGGCGACGTGCGGGACCACGACCCCAGCGGCGAGGGCTTTTCGCCCGAAATCGGCTACAACCGGCGCGTGGTGGGAGACCTGCGGGCGCGCGGCGCCATCACGTTCACCCATCGCTTCCAGGCCGAGATAACTCTGATACGCGACGCCGAGAGTTACGTGCTGCGCCTGTCGTCGCCCAAGGATGATCACTACCGCTATGTGGACGTGGCCCTGTTTCAGCGCAGCATGGCGTCGGGCGCCCCGGATTTGACCCTGGACCTGGGCGACCTGAAGCGCGTGGACGTTCCGGGCGGCATGACCAGCCGCAAGCGCCTGGACTTTGACCTGAGTCTGGCCGACGGTC
Source organism: Planctomycetota bacterium (assembly GCA_003576915.1). Lineage (GTDB taxonomy): Bacteria > Planctomycetota > UBA8742 > UBA2392 > UBA2392 > UBA2392. The sequence continues at coordinate 79,874 of QEVF01000013.1, forward strand.
ATTTGAGCGTGAGGCTTTCCGGCGACCAGTCCCTCTGGGGCTCGGCCGCGACCTGGTCCGCAAGCGTGAGGGTGGGTTCACCCACGCTGGATCTGCTGCGCGCCCAACCCAAAGACCGCCCCCTGACCGAAGTGGCCCAGGCGCTGACCGAACCGGCCATGCGGCGGGGACGGGTTTCCTTCACCGGTGTCGCTCTGGAGGAGGGGGCATCCGGCAACGAACCCCAACTGATCGTGTACGGCATCGAGCGCGACATCTACTACGTCGGGCGTATGCTCGATACCGAGGTCGGGGGCAGGAGTGAACAGCGGGAGCTTCCCTTTGGCTTCAATCTCGGACCCGACGAATACCTGGTGCTGGGCGACAATTCGCCCGGCTCCAAGGACAGCCGCTTCTGGACCGCCATCGATCTCGTGACCCAGGACGGAACGCTCTACAGCGGCGGCGTGGACGACGAAGGCCAGACCATCGCCTCCCTTCTCAACAGTTTTGACGCCGGGGAACAACTGGTGTTCAAAGATACCGCTTCGGGGCGCACGGCCCCCTGCAGCGCGCTGCGCTCCCTCACACGGGTGGCGCGGTTCAGCCACAAAGAGCGCGGCAGCCAGATGCCCGCGGACGCCGAGATTCTGAAGAACGCACTGGAGGGCCTCAGACGTGCCGCCCAGAAGCAGAGCCTGACGCGGCTGCACTTCATCACGGAGGGCGGCGGCGTGGTGTACGTGCCCCTGGACGAAATCCGGGAGATTCGTGTGCGGGCCGTGGCGGGGGTCAAGCGGGAGCTGTTTGTGGGCAAGCCCTTTGCGGTGTTTCTGTGGCCCCATCGAATGAAGCTGATTCAATGAGGCTTTGTGTGTAAGGAGGCCCCGGGGCGCATCCACATGCTGGGACTTCCCCCGCAACTTTCCCCAACTGAAAGTGTGTTACTGGCGTCGCTTGCGGCCCGCGGGGGTCTTGCGTAGACTCCCGTTCTCCCTGTGTGCGCGTAGAAGCGGCAGTACGGTTGCTATTTCATGCCCAGACTGGTCTTCAAAAAGGGCGAGCAGGCGCCGGTTGAGATTTCCGGCCCCACAGTGCTTGGGCGCTCCGGCGACCAGGCCCAGATCGCCATCAAGGACAACCGCCTGTCGCGGGCCCACTGCCGTTTTGAGCCGCGGGAAGACGGCCAATGGGCCATTGTGGACCTGGGCAGCCAGAACGGCACCTTTCTGAATGGCCGCCGCGTCCGTGAAAGCGTGATCCGCCCCGGCGACGTGGTCACCATCGGGCAGTGCGACATTCTGTTTGAGGCCACGGGCGGCCCCAGTGGCAGCGACCTCATGGCCGGTGTGGCCAGCACCCGCATCAGCGCCCTGCCCGCCGGCGGCCCGGCCATGGAGCCCGCCGAGGACAGCCCCAACTCCACGCGCACGGTGGTCGCTCCGGCGGCCCTGGCCTTGATTCAGGGCACACTCAAGGACAAGATTTTCCCGCTGCTCAAGGACGAGTTCGTCATTGGCCGCAAGGCGCCCTCGGATCTGATTCTCGAGGGTGACACCAAGGCCTCGGGCCAGCACGCAAAGATCACGCGCAAGGACGCCACCACCTGGGTCATTGAGGACCTCAAGAGCACCAACGGTGTGACCGTCAACGGCCACAAGGTGACGGAAGCCGTGGTGCTGAAGAACGGCGCCAGGATTGCCATAGGCCTGCAGACCTTTCAGTTCACCCTGCAGGGCAAGCCGCCGGAAACCACGGGCGTCACCGCGCCCATGAGCGCCAAGGACGTCCAGCAGAAGCTGGCGCGGGCCCGGGCCGACGAAGCCGCCCCGCCCATGGACCTGGGCGACCCCTCCATTGGCGAAAAGAGCGAAACGCTGGACCGTCAGGCCCTCAATGTCGACGTCAAGGGCGGCGGAGGGGGCGGCCTGATCTTCTCGATCCTCGAAGTCGTGCTGGCCCTGGCCGTCGTTGCCATGGTTCTGGGCGGGGGTTACATGCTGCTGCAGGAGGACCCTGAAGTCGTGGGCGGAGGCGGCACCGCCAGTGAGTCCCGTGACGGCGGCCTCCTGCAGGCCTCCAACTCATCCATGGACAAACTCGACGCCGCCGGCATGCCCGAGGGCTGGAGCTTCGATCCTGTGGGCGGGGACTCCGTGTCCATGACCGAGGCCAGCCGCGGCGGCGCCCAGGCCGTGCAACTGACGCGCTTCAACGCGAGCAACTCCATTTCCTATCTGTTCAGCGCGCCCATCAAGGTCAAGGGTGCCGGCCTCAAGGCCAGCGTGTTTGCCGTCAACAGTGAACTCTCGGCCGGGCGTACCGGAACCGCCCTGCTGTCGCTGTTCTGGTACAAGGATTTCCGCGACCCGGCCATCGCCCGCACCCCCCTGGCCGCAGCCACCAACCTGGCCGTCTGGACGGAACTCAAGGGCGCGGCGGCGATACCCAAGGGCGCCGAATATGTGCGCTTGGCCCTGGGCATCACCGGCAAGTCGGGAAGCGTGGTCTTTGACGACGCCTTGCTCCAGGAAGACGCCTCAACGCCCCCGGCCGTTGCGGCCGCCAGCGTGGACCTGAAGAACCGCCTGCGCTGGACCATCGATGACAATGGTGTGATTTCCCTGCTGGATCGCAGCGTCGTGCTGCTGCGCGACGGCGTGATCATGCTGCACCAGGCCGACGGACGCGCCGATCCCCTGGACCCCCGCCTGCTGCTGCTGGCTCCCCCCGCCGTCACCTCCGGCGAGTCGGGCATCAGCGTGAAGTACAGCTACTTTGACCCCATCGCGGAAAGGCCCGTCGAGCTTCGTCTGGAACTGGGCGAGAATGCCTCCCAGGCCACCCTCAACGCGCTTTTCAGCCCCGGCGGCGCCGACAAAGCCGCTTCGCGCCTGGCCCTGAGTTTCGTGGCAACACCCGCCTTTGTGCCCAGCGAACTGGTGCGCCTGGAAGGCGAGCGCGTGGCGGACTACCGGCGAGAGATGCCCGACGAGGGCCAGCGCGTCAGCCTTTCGGCGGCCCTGGCGGCGGACACCGGCACCGGCAACCGCCTGGAAGCCCTGAATTCCACTTCGCCCCTGTTTGAGGCCCGGGCAGGCTCCGGCGGTCGGGAGCTGTTCTTCCAGGGGCCCTCCACCCTGCAACTGGGCTTTTCGCTGGGCGGCGGCCGCGAGGAACTGGCGCAACTGGCGGCCCTGGCTTCCGCACTGCAGCCCGGCGAAAGCCAGCTCGACCGGCTGGCGAGGGCCCTCACGATCTTCCGCACCTATCCCTACAACCAGCGCGAACTGACCCTCGCCGCCGAGGCCTGCGACAGCGTGGCGACCCACTACAAGCTGCGCCACCTTGAACTTCGCGACGGCATCAACGTCCCCGACCTGCGCCGCAACGAGGGCCTGTACATCGCAGCCATGGACGAGTGCATCGCCGGGGCCGAACAACTGCGCGCCCGCCAGTCCGACTGGGCCGATCAGTTCCTGCCGCTGCTGCGCGGCCTTGAAACCCCCAGCATGAGCGAAACCACGCAGCGCGCGGCTCGCCGCGCCCGCGGCGCGCTGGAAGACCTGCTGCGCAGCGCCGACGATTTCGAGACCCTGTCGCGGGTGGCCAAGCGCGCCCGCTTCTGGCTGCGCGTCTCCATTGAGCAGCGCGACAGCGGCAACCTGCTGGCCAGCGCCCTCGACTTCCTGGAGAGCGGCCTCTCAACCCAGGGCCGCATCAAGTTGCGCACCATCGTTGAAAGTTACCCGCGCTGCCTCAACGGCATCACGGCCAAGTCACTCATGGTCGAGCAGGCGGAGGCCGTCTTCGCCGAGGCGCTCCAGCGCCGCTCCGAAGGCCTCAACCAGATCGCCGGCGCTTTGCGCCTGCGCTGCAAAGAGTACCTGGACCTGGTGGAGGCCAACCTTCTGAACAGCCCCAGCGTGCTCACCACCGAAGAGCGCGGCTGGCTGACGCGCCCCGACGAAGGCTCCGCATCAGACCCCCGCAACTGGCTTGAGCTCGAAAACAAGATCGCAGACCGCATCAAGCTGCTGAGGGAGAAGCTGGCCAAGTAGCCGCGCGAGGAGAGGCATGCCGTACGGTATCGACATCGGGTCGTCGCTCACCATGCTCGTCAATCTGACGGGCAAAGGAAGCGCCATGAAGCTGCAGAAGGCCATGGTGCTGCCCGGCGTGAAGGTGGACACGGAACTCAAGCCCGAAAGCTATGCCTCTCACCCCCTGGGCACGACCTGGCGGGGCCTGGGCTCCCTGGGTGTCAGGGCGGGCAGGCCCGTCTCGCTCATTCCGGGCCGCGACATCGTGTACCGGACGCTGGCCGTCAGCGGGCCGGATTCCCGAGTGATCCAGTCCATGGTGCGCCTGGAAGCCGACGAGATTTCAGGCGGAACCGGCGGCATTCTGGGCGACTTCATGATGGGTGCCGCGCCCGACGGCTCGCCCGTGGCGCTGATCGGGCTGGCCCGCGATGCGGTGGTGGATCACTACGCCTCCTGCCTGCTCAAGATGGGCGTGGACCCCAGCCTGCTGGTGCCGGGCTGCGCGGCACTGTTCTCCGCCTATCAGCTCGCCGGCGACGTGACCTTTGAGGGCGTTTACCTGCTGGCCAACGTCGGCGATGAAGTCACCGACGTCATCATGGTCAAGGAGGGCAACCTGCTGTTTGCCCGCACGGTGGCCATCGGCGTGTCCGATTTCATTGACCGCCTCGCGCCTGAGTACGGCGGAGACCGTGACAGCATCCGCCAGATTCTGTTCCGCGACATCGACCTGCGGCCCAGCGTCGCCGCCGAGAACATCGCCGCGGATCGCGGCGTCGAGGCCGGCCAGGAAGTGGCTTCGCGCCTGTTCCAGCAGATCGGCGGCGTGATCATGCTGGCCAAGGGCGCCCACGGCGACCCCAAGCTGGACGCCGCGCGCATTGCCCTGTGCGGCCCCGGCGCCGCGATTCCGGGCCTGCGCGAGCTGATGATGCACCGCACGCGCAAGACCGTCGAAGTCTTCGACCCGCTCAACGGCGTGTCGCTGGAAGGCCTCGACGATGCCAGCAAGGAAACCGCCGAGATCTATCGCCCGGCTCTGGCCCTGGCCGTGGGACTGGCCCGCATCGGCAGCGAAAAGGGCGCCAAGTACCTGAACTTCGTGCCCGGCTCCGTGCGCAAGCGGCGCGAGTTCCTCAACAAGAGCCTGTTCCTTTATCTGGCGGCAGCCGTGGTGCTGGCCGTGATGTTGCCGGCCTATGCCCTGACCCAGAAAGCCGCGGCCGATGTCGAAAAAGGCGCCCGCGAACTGCAGGGCGAGGTCGGGCGCTATGCCAGCGCTTCAGGCCAGCTCGCCGCGCGCAACGAAGCCCTGGAAGAGGCCCAGCGGCGCTCGCGCGTCTCCCTGGACGCTGTGGGCCCGGGCCATGCCGCCACGGAGCTGCTCATGGCCCTGGCGGAAAAGCGGCCCGACACCGTGCAGATCCGCAAGGTCAGCCTCGAGCCCGGCAAGAAGGCACAGGCCGAAAAGAGCGCCGAGAAACCCCGCGTCGTGTTCGAGTTCTTCGTCGAGCGGCGGGGCACCTCTGACCCGGCGCAGGTCGTCATCGAGCTTCAGGGCCTGCTGAAGAAGCTGCCCGGCGCGGCTGACGTGCAGCAGAAGGGCGAGGCCCGACAGAATACGCAGGTGCAGGGGCTGGATGTGGTGTTCGCCGTGGAGTTGAAGATTGAAGAGGAGGTGCGCCCTTGAACTTCCTCAGGCTCCACGCCCGCTTCCTGATTGCCCTGGTGCTGCTCATGGGCCTGGTGGGTTTTGGCTATTCCCAGGTCAATGAAATGGCCGACAACGTGGCCCGCAAGCAGAACTCCCTGACTTCCAGCCTCAAGACGCACTACAAGCGCATCTTCGACGACGCCAAATCGGCCGGCGGAAACCCCGCCAACGTTCAGGGCCTCGTGCTGGGCGAGAAAACCCAGCGCGTGCAGGAACTGGAAGACCGCCGCAACAGCCTGCTGACCTTCCGGCCCGACCCCGCCTTCACGCTGGCGGCCGTCAAGGGCGGCCCCGAAGGCGTCAGCGACGCCGACAAGGTGAACTACTTCTATGCCGTGCGCCTGGAACTCAAAAAGGAACTGGTGCGCGCGCGCTACTTCAAACCCGATCTGGATGCGGACAACGCCCTGGGCTTCTCGACCCCCAAGGAGGGCGTCAAAGCCGAGCAGGTGGCGGAGTTCCTGTTCAAGATGGACATGGCCCGCGAGGTCGCCCGCTGCGTCGAGCGTTCCGGTACGCAGGTGCTGGAAAGCCTCAAGTTCGAGGATGCCCGCGGCGTCGAGCTGCTGGCCCAGCGCGGCCTGCCCGTGCATCGTGTCGGTGACACGCCCCCCTACCTCGAGGCCCGCACGCTGAACTTCAACGTGCGCGGCACGGAGCGCGCCATCTACAACCTGCTGATCGAGTTGCAGAGGCCCGTCAAGGGCGACCTGCGCGAGCGCTACCTGGCCGTTGAGAATTTCACGCTCTCCAAGCCCGACCTGCTGGACCCCGCCGATGACCTGATCTCGGCGTCCTTCATGGTCGTGGCCTACCGCGTGAACAAGGATGGCGCGGTGCCCGGCGGCAAGCGGCAGGCTGAAACCACGACGACGACCCCCGTAACCGGCGGCGGGCGATACAGGTAAGGACATGAACGACATCGTCCAGAAACTGGGTGAGCACAAAGAGAAGCTGCTGTTCGGCTTTGTCGTGCTGGTCGCCTTGCTGGTCGCCCTGAAGGCGCCCCTGGGCGGCGCGGGGGTGGACAGCATCAACAGCACCCAGCGCCAGGCCGCGATTTCAGCGGCCGGCCTCGACCAGGCTAAGGCCGACCAGATTCTCAAGCAGGTGAAATCGCCCGAGCCGCCCAAATCTCTGCCGCTCGATGAAAAGGCCATCGTGCGTCGCTTCTACGACGACCGCGCCGCCTTCAAGCCCGCGCGGAGCTCGGCCTTCGTTCGCGGCACGGAATCGCTGGAGCGGCTGCCGGCGCTTTCCATCAGCTTCCCCGGCTTTCCCCGCCTGCCGGACTATGAGCTGATCGCGGGACCCACTCCCGAAGCCTCCCGCCAGCGCGCCTATGTGCCCCGCGACACGCGCCCCGTGGCTCTCACACGCAGGGAAACCAGCGAGTTCGGGGGTGACAAGTGACCCGCATGCTGCCCTGGGTTCTGCTGCTGCCCCTGCTTGCGCCGGCCCTTTTCGGACAGGCCCCGCTGCCGGACGCCACGCTCGAAAAGCCCCGCACCAACCTGGTCATACGCGTGCAGGGGGCCACGCGCGACTGGGAGGTCATGCCCCTGGCCATCAAGAAGGGCGGCACCACGATTGCCAGCACGGCCAATGATTTCCGCCTCGAGCGGGACAAGTGGGAGCGCACAGGCGCGCCCAAGCGCTACCGGCTCGACAAATGGCGCAAGGTGTTCAATGACTTCACGGATACGGCCCCCCAGGCTCAAGGCGCCTTCTTCGAGTTCCAGGCCCGGGCGCCGCGCACACCCACGCTTGCGGGCGTCGTGGAAGAACGCACCTCGGGCCGCAGCACCTACTTCCGCGTGCCCTGCGAAAAAGTCAAGGTCATCGGCTATCCCCAGACCTGGGTCAACATCTACGAATCTTACGTCGGTCAGTTCGAAGGCGATCAGCGCCGCCTCGCCGTGAAGGCCTGGGAAGAAGCCAACCGCATCCTGATTGAAAACGCCGATCAGGTGGCGTCCGGCTTCTCCGCCGAAGAGCGCAACGACTTCGCCGAGTTCTACCAGAAGCAGTTCGTCTATGTCCGCGACCGCAACCCGCAACTGGCCACGATTTACCAGGAACTGGCCGAGTACCACCGCCAGCGCGGCAACCTCGACGCCGAACTCTCCACCTACCTCGACGGCATCGAGAACAAGGTCCCTTCGCCCCAGCTTGAAGAGTTCAACCTCAATGTGGGCCGCATCTTCGTGATGCGCCTGCAGTTGTACCGCCAGGCCCTGCCCTACCTGCTCGCGTCCAGGGCCTTCTCGGAAGCCCGCATCCTGGCCGCGCGCTGCCACATCGAGCTGGGAGAACTGGACAAGGCCCGCGAGGCGCTCAAGGGCCTGCTGGCCGCCATCGCTTCGGGCGCCGCAGACCTTGTGCTGGAGCTGACGCCGGAGAACGAAACCGGCCGCGCCAACCTGCTGCTGGCGCGCGTGGAATTCAGCGAGGCCAGCTATGGCGCCGCCGAGGCCACCATCAAGCTGATTCCCCCGGCATCTGCAAGCTGGCAGGAAGGGCAGTTGCTGTTTGCGGCCATGCTCACGCAGCGGGGGCTGCGCGACGACTTCCAGAAGGTCAAGGAGACGCTGGACCCCCTGCCGAAAATGGCCGAGGCCAAGCGCCTGACCAGCACCAAATCGACGGACCCCAACCTGGTCTATCCCTACGACCCCGCCATGTGCGAGGCGCTGGTACTCTATGCCCAGACGGACGCCCAGTTCCGCCAGCCCATCGAAACCGGCGACAGGCCCCCCGTCAAACCCAGCGATGCCGTCCTGCGCATGCTGGAAGTGGCCAAAGCCACGGACCCCCTCTCGGCCGAGCCCTACCTCGCAGAAGGCCGCCTCAAGCAGCGGCTGGGGGATTTCCCCGGGGCGCTGGAGGCCTATCTGGCCGGCCTTGTCATTGATCCGAGAAACGTGCGCCTGAATTACGCAGTGGCCGCGCTTCGCTACAAGGCGGGCGTGGTGAGCGAGGCCAAGGACCTGGCGTCGCGTTGCCTGCGACAGAACCCCAGGTTCCACCCGGCCCTGGTGCTGCTTGGCGAGATTGCCCTGTCGGACCTTGACCGCCTGCGCGACGACCTCATGCAGCGGCGCGCCGCGGGCGAGAAGGTGGCCTTCGAAAGCGAGCTGCTCGGCCCCTTGAAGGAGGCCACCGCCTTCTTCCAGGGTGCGCTGGAAGTCCAGCCCGCCCAGCCCGACGTGAAGCTGACGCTGGCCTCGCTGTACCTTCAACTGGCGGACATCACCCCGGCCACCATGAACGTGAAGGCCGACGCCGAAGACGTGCGCCGCGCCTATCTGGTCAAGGCCCGGGACCTGGCGGGCGAACTCATGGCTGCCGTGCGCAAGCTGGGCGAACGGCCCGGCGTGGACGAGCAGGCGACGGCCTCCGAAATCGCGGCCACGCCCACACCCGCCTGCTTCAACGTTTACGCGGCGGCCTGCTATGCCATGGGCGAATTTGCCCAGGCGCGCGGCGCGCTTGAGGAGCACCTCGCCATTCTGCGGGGCCCCAACGCGCGCAAGCATTTCGCCAGCAACCGCGTCCTGAGCGAGTACCGCAGCTCCGAGCACGTGAAGTACGCCGAGCGCTGGCTGGCGGCCATTCGCGCCAACGAGCGCCAGTATGTCGAGCGCGAGGAGTTCGACGGCGAGTTCAAGCCCGAGTTCTACGGGCAGTGGAACATCGTCAGCGCGCCCAAGCCGGATCTCTCTTTCATGAAGTCGGCCGGCGCCGGCATCAGGAACGGCAAGCTCACCATCGGACTCGCCGGCCAGAAGGAAGGCTTTGTGGTCAGCCGGTTGTCCGTGCCCAAGAACTACGCCACGCTGACCCGCTTTTCCGCCCGCTTTGACAAGCGCGGCGAGCAACTGTTCCACCGCGGCATCTCCCTGACCAAGCTCTCATCCAACACGGGCAAGCCCGGCCTGGCGCCGGTCAACTGCGTGATGCTGGGAATCGACCCTCAGGGACAGGTGTTCTGGCAGGTGCGACGCTTCAAGCTCGACGACCAGGCCCGCCAGGAAGAAGTCGTGGCCGGAGACCTGATCGATGTGCGCCGCTACAACGGCCCCCTCGACAAGGATGCCGCCCTGACCCTGGCCCTGGTCCGGCGCCTGTCCGCTGACCGCAGCAGCCTCGTGTTCGTCGCCGTCATCAACGGCTACGAAGTGGAGCTGCCCCTGCCCGAAGGCCTCGATGACGTGCGCCGCAACGACCTCGAGGACAAATCGATCCAGATCGATTGCGGCTTCTTTGTCTGGGCTCTCTCCGATGTCGCGGGCGAGTTCAGCGTGGACAGCGCCCAGTTCGTCTTCGACAGCGGCCTGGGCAAGCCGGAGTAAGCCATGGTCGCCAGGCGCGGCTTCACCCTGATTGAACTCATGATCGTGATCGCGATTATCGTCGTGATTGCGGGCGTGCTCGTGGCCAGCTTCGGGGGCGTGTTCAGCAGGCGCGACGACGCCGTGGCCAAAACCACGATTGAGACCCTGAGTTCCAACATCCAGAGCTTCCAGGGCCGCTGGCACGCCTACCCGCCCGGCAGCGTGGAGGCGCTTTCGGTCATGGCGCGCTCGGCCATTCCGGTGACCGATCCCAATGAAGTCAACTGCGGCATTGAGGCGCTGGTGCTGGCCCTGAGGTCACGAAAGAACGGCGGGGCCTACCTGTCGGCCGATCTCTTCGCCAACGACGAATACCGCAAGAACACCGATGCCGACACGCTCATGGACGACCCCTTTGACATCGACGGTTCACGGGACCTGTTCGAGATCGTCGATCCCTGGGGCACGCCCTACGTCTATGTGAACATGAACGAGCTGCGCAACGGCAAGGTCAAGCAGAGCATTCAGCTTGAAGACGGCACGGTCGTCGAACTCAACCTCACGGAAATGCAGGAAAAGCTCAAGCACCCCACCACCGGCCAGTACCCCACGGGCTACGCCATCTGGAGTTTCGGCGCGGACAAGAAGAACGACTACGGCCGCGGCGATGACGTCACCAGTTGGCCCAAATACAGCGACTAGCCCGGTCTTACGCCGCCGCGGGGTCCTTCCATTCTCCGCGCAGGGCGGCATAACAGACGGTGTCCCGGCGGCTGCCGTCGGGGTCCACGCTGTGCGAGCGCAGCACGCCTTCCTTGAGCATCCCGGCCTTCTCCGCCACACGCTGGCTGGCGCCATTGGCGCCGCTGCAGCGCCAGGCCAGCCTCAGCCAGGGCCACTCGCCGAAGCCCCAGGCCAGCAGGGCGCGCAGCACGGCGCTGCCCAGGCCGCGGTAGGCCGCATCGCCGCGAATCCACATGCCGATCTCGGCGTTGCGCAACTCCAGGCCGCCTTCACGCAGGTGAAAGCCCGTGCCGCCCAGCAGGCGTGTCTCGTCGGGGCTCCAGATGCCCAGCACGAAATCCGTGGAGCTGAGATACCGGCCGGCAAAGTCGCGGCAGCGCCCCTCGCTCTCCTCGACGCTTTGTTGGGGCCTGGCCCACGGCATGAAGGTCTTGAGGTGCGCGTAGGAGGCGTTGACGGCTTCGGCCAGTCTTTCGCCGTCGCCGGGCCTGTAGGCGCGCACGACAAAGTCCGCGCGGGACAGGCGCTGCGGGGCCACGAGATAGTTCAAGGACTCGCCCATGGCTACCAGGTGTCCGGGTCAAACAGCTTCTTGTACTGCTCCAGCGCGTAGCGGTCCGTCATGCCGGCGATGTAGTCGCAGACCACCCGGTGGCGGCTCTCACCCTGCTCGATGCGTCGGTGAAAACCGCCCGGCAGCAGAAACGGCTCCTCCACATAGCGCTCGAACATCTCCTTCATGAAGCGCGTGCCTTTCTCCATGCTGCGCATGACGCGGCGGTGCTTGTAGAAGCGCGCGTGCAGCATGCGCTTGAGTGCGATGACCTGCTGTTTCATGGCCGGGCTGAACTCGATCACGGGCGGCCCGTTGTAGGCCAGCACGTCCTCGATGCATGAAAAACCGGCCTCGGCGATGCGGTGAGCGGAATGCGCCAGCAGGTCGCTGATCTGGTAGTCCTTGAGGCGACGGACGATCTGGTAGCGCAGCAGGTCTTCTTCGCCCTGACCCACGGCCTGGGCCGCTTCGCGCTCGGCCCGGGCAAACAGCTCGCTCTCCCGCGCGGCTTCGCGCGTCAACAGGCCGGAGTAGAGGCCGTCGTCAACGTCGTGGGCGTTGTAGCTGATTTCGTCGGCGAAGTTGGCAACCTGCGCCTCCAGAGAAGGAGACTCGCGCTCGACCAGCCCCTTGAACAGGGGCTTGTCGTAGTCCGTCCGGTGCTTCATCAGGCCGTAGCGCACTTCATGGGTCAGGTTCAGACCCTTGAAGGCCGGCAGGTAGCTTCGCTCGAGTTCGTCCACGATGCGCAGGCTCTGGCCGTTATGCTCATAGCCGCCATGGTCGCGCATGAGCTCGCGCATGGCATGTTCGCCGGCATGGCCAAAGCAGGTGTGCCCCAGATCGTGGGCCAGGCTCACGGCCTCACAGACATCCTCATTGAGGCGCAGGGCCCGGGCGATGGTGCGCGCGGCCTGCGCGACTTCCAGCGTGTGGGTCAGGCGCGTGCGGAAGTGGTCGCCCTCCCAGTTCAGGAAGACCTGCGTCTTGTACTCGAGGCGGCGGAAGGCCGCGCAGTGGATCACGCGGTCCCGGTCGCGCTGAAAGCAGGTGCGGTAGGTGTGCTCGGCCTCGTTGACGCGGCGCCCGCGCGACTGCGAAGCGCGCAGCGCCCAGGGCGCCAGGGCCGAGTCCTCTGCGGCCTCAATCTGCTTGCGGTCATGCATGCAGTTCCCGTAATACAAGACACAGCGACGGCAACAAGGGCCCTCATGCGCGTCCTCATTCTGGGTGGTACGGCGTTCATCGGCGCGGCTGCGGCGCGCCGGCTTCACACGCTGGGGCACGAGGTCATCGTGTTCCATCGCGGCAGGACCCGAAGCCCCCTGCCGCCCGGGATACGCCACGTGCTGGGCGACCGGCGCGAATGGAGCACCCACGCCCCGGAACTGGCAGCCCTGAAGCCCGACGTGCTCCTCGACATGCTGGCCATGACCGCCCAGGATGCCCGCGAGGCCGTGGCGGCCTTCGCCGGCGTGGCGCGCCGCGCCGTGGTGATTTCAAGTTGCGACGTGTATCGCGCCTTTGGCGTGCTCAACGGCAGCGAAAGCGGCGCGCCGGACCCCCTGCCCCTGACCGAGAAATCGCCCCTGCGCGAGAGGCTTTACCCCTACCGAGGCAGCAAGCCCCGGCCCGAAGACCACCCCCAGCGCTGGATGGACCACTACGACAAGATTCTCGTCGAGCGCGCCTACCACGAAGACAGGCGCCTGCCCGCCACCATTTTGCGCCTGCCCATGGTTTACGGCGAGCGCGACCGCCAGCACCGCATGTTCCCCTACCTCAAACGCATGGCCGACGGCCGCCCCGGCATCCTCCTTCAGGACAGCGTGGCCCCCTGGCGCGGCTGTCGCGGCTACGTTGAAAACATGGCTGAGGCCATCGCGCTGTGCGTCGTTCACCCCTCGGCCGCCGGCAGGATCTATCACGTGGCCGACCGCGACTCGCCCGCCGAACGCGACTGGATCAAGGCCATCGGGCGCGCCATGGGCTGGGTCGGTCGTGTTTACGAGTTGCCCGAAGAGGAACTGCCCATGGACCTGCAGGCCGGCATGAACCCCGCCCAGGAGCTGGTGCTGGACTCAAGCCGCATCCGCCAGGATCTGGGCTACAGCGAAAGCGTGCCCTTTGAGGAGTCCGTGCGCCGCACGGCAGCGTGGGAGCGCGACAACTACCCCGAGGCGTTCGATGCCGCACGCTTCAATTACGCCGAGGAGAACGAAGTTCTGGCGCGCATCATCAGGCGCGAGCGTGAAAAGGAGCCCTGAAGGGTCCAAGCGGCAAGGCCGCGCGCCCGCCGGCACAGCACACGCAAGTTCTGAATCATCCCCCGCCAGTCATGGCGCGGGATGCTGCCGCGATCTCCCATCGCACGACCGGCCTGGCGGCCAGGGCTGAAATCCAGCGTTGCAGTGCCAGAGCCGCGCTTGACTCCCCAATCCTGCCAGCTTGACAGGGTCATGATTTGCCGCATGATTCGCGTCATGGCGAATCTGCTCATAGTGGATGACGAAGACTTCATGCGCGACAGTCTGGGCGCGATCTTGACCAAGGCGGGCCACGGCGTCGTGGCGGCCAAAGACGGGCTTGCCGCCGAGAAGAAGCTCGATGAGCGCACATTCGACTGCGTCATCACGGACCTGAAGATGCCGCGCATGGACGGGCTGGAGTTGCTCAAGCGCGTCCGGGCGCGGGGCCAGACTCCGGTCATCGTGATCACGGCCCACGGCACCATCGACACCGCCATTGAGGCCATGAAGGGGGGCGCGGCTGATTTCGTGCAGAAGCCCTTCGGCGCCGAAGAGATTCTGGCGCGGCTGGACAAGGCCCTGGGTCTGGCGCGCCTGCAGCGGGAGGCCGCCAATCTGCGTGAGCTGGCCAGCGAGCAGCGCCCCATGATCGGGGGCGAGTCTTCCGCCATGCGCGAGCTCAAGGCCGCCATCGAGCGCATGGCCCAGAGCGACGCCACGGTGCTCATCGCCGGCGAGAGCGGCACGGGCAAGGAAGTCACGGCGCGGGCCATTCACGCCGCCTCGCCGCGCCGCCACATGCCCTTTGTGGCGGTCAACTGCGCAGCCCTGAGTGCCGGCCTGCTGGAAAGCGAGCTGTTCGGCCACGAGAAGGGCGCATTTACCGGCGCCGAGCGCCAGCGCAAGGGGCGCTTTGAGCTGGCCGAGGGCGGCACGCTGCTGCTGGATGAAGTCAGCGAGATCGACTCGGGCCTGCAGGCCAAGCTGTTGCGCGTGTTGCAGGAGCGGGTCTTTGAGCGCGTGGGCTCCAGCGAGCCGCTGTGGGCCAATGTGCGCGTGATTGCCACGACGAACCGCGATCTCGCCGAGCACATCCGCTTGGGCAAGTTCCGCGAAGACCTCTATTTCCGCCTCAACGTGCTGCCCCTGAAGCTGCCCGCCCTGCGCGAACGCCGCGAGGAGATCCTGCCCCTGGCCCGGCACTTCCTGGAGCGCCACGCGCGCAAGCTGGGACGGGCGACGCCGCGCCTGTCGTCGGATGGTGAGGCGAAGCTGAAGTCCTACCGCTGGCCGGGCAATGTGCGCGAACTGGAGAATACGCTGGAGCGCATCTGCGTTCTGGAGAGCGGCGAAACGCTCGATGGCGCCGTGCTGGAGCGCTACCTGTCGGTGGGCGGGGGCGGGGCCTCGTCCGGAGGGTTTGCGGGCTACGCCCCGGGCGTGGTGCCGAGCCTCGAGGATGTGGAGCGCGACCTGATGGCCTACGCGCTCAAGATGCTGGGCGGCGACAAGAACCTGGTGGCGGAGAAGCTGGGCATCACGACCAAGACGCTGCGGGCGAAGATCCGGAAGTGGAATCTGCAGGGCTGAAATGAGCGCGATGACCGACAAGGCGAAGATTCTCCTGATCGATGACGACGTCTCCCACGCGGAAATGGCGGGCGAGGTGCTGTCCCGCGCTGAATTTGCCGTGACCCTGGCCCACAGCGGGGAAGCGGGCATCAAGGAGGCGCGCGAGCGCGAATTTGACGTCGTGCTCTGCGATTTGCGCCTGCCGGACACCGACGGCATGGAAGTGCTCAAGAAGCTCAAGGCCCTGGACCCGGACCTGGAGGTCATCATCATCACGGGCTTTGGCAGCGTGGAAAAGGCCGTCGATGCCCTGCGCAGCGGGGCCTACAGCTTCCTGGAAAAGCCCCTGAACCGGGACCAGTTGCGCAGCACCGTGACCAACGCCGTGGAGCGGCGAAAGCTGGCGGGCGAAAACCGCGAGCTGCAGAAAATCGTCCATGAGAAGTTCGGCTTTGAGGGCATCGTGGGCTCCAGCCCGCCCATGCAGCAGGTGTTCCAGCGCCTGCGGCAGGTGGCGCCCACGGACGCGCGGGTGCTGATCACCGGTGAAAACGGCACGGGCAAGGAACTGGTGGCGCGGGCCCTGCACTTCAACAGCAAGCGGCGCAACGTGCCGCTCGTGGCCATCAATTGCGGGGCTCTGGCAGGCGGCGTGCTGGACAGCGAACTCTTCGGCCACGTCAAGGGCGCCTTCACGGGCGCGCTGCGCGATCACGAAGGAAAGTTCGAATACGCCGACGGAGGCACGCTCTTCCTGGACGAAGTGGGCGAAATGCCCCAGGAGACCCAGGTCAAGCTGCTGCGGGTCATTGAAACCAAGGAGGTCACCCGCATCGGCGCCAACGCCCCGCGCAAGATTGATGTGCGCCTGATCAGCGCCACCAACAAGAACCTCGAGGCCGAAGTCAAGGCCGGGCGCTTCCGCGAAGACCTGTACTACCGCCTCAAGGTCATTGAAATGCACTTGCCCGCCCTGCGCGAGCGCGCCGGCGACATCCCCATGCTGGCCCAGAGCTTCCTCAAGGAATTCGCCCAGCAGCACGGCAAGGACATTGCGGGCTTTGAGCCCCGCGCCATCAACGCGCTCATGGCCCACGACTGGCCCGGCAACGTGCGCGAGCTGCGCAACGTGGTCGAGGAAATGGTCGTGCTGAGCCAGGGCAGGCTGATCACGGCCGCCGAGTTGCCCCCCAACCTCACCCGCCTCGCTCCCGCCACCGCCGCCGTGACGGCTCCGGGCCAGGCCGCAGCCTTCGCCGCGCCGGCGCAGGCCGGCATGTCCTCTCTCGTGGGCCTGACCATGGAGCAGATCGAGCGCGAGGTCATCCGCTTGACCCTTGCCCATAACGAAGGCAACCGCGAGCGCACCGCGAAAATGCTCGCCATCGGCGAGCGCACGCTCTACCGCAAGATCAAGGAATACGGCCTGTAACCGCACCTCCGGGGCCTGGCCGCCCACACCTGCCGCGACCGCCGCCTTGATGCCCCGCCGGGGCGCAACCGTGACTCGCCAAGACCCTCAGTTTCGCTATGCTGCCCGCCAACGTTCGAGACGATTTCGATGAGTGAACAGAAATTCCGCGTCGGCATCGCCGGCGCCACCGGTTACATCGGCTCTGAGGCCATGCGGCTGTGCGCCACGCATCCCCGCCTTGACATCGCGTGGGTCACCAGCGAGTCCTCCGCCGGACGCAAGGTCCATGAACTCTTTCCCAACCTGCGCGGCTATGTGCGCGACGAATTCCGCGCCTTTGAACCGGAGCTTCTGGGCGAGTGCGACGCAGCCATTCTCTGCCTGCCCCACGGCGGCGCCATGGAGCTGGCCCCGGCGGCCATCGAGAAGTACCCGGCGGTAAAGCTGGTGGACTGCTCGGGCGACTTCCGTACCAGCGAGTTCGAACTGTGGGAGCGCTTCTACGAGCGAAAGCACACCGCCCGCGAGTATCAGTCGCGCTTCGTTTACGGCCTCACGGAGTTCAACCGTGAAGCCGTGCGCAACGCCCAGTACGTCTCGAACCCGGGGTGCTTTGCCACCAGCATCCAGCTCGTGCTGGCGCCCTTTGCCCGACACGGCCAGCTTCAGGGCGACATTCACGTCAGTTCCATCACCGGCAGCTCGGGCTCGGGCAACAAGCCGGGCCAGACCACCCACCACCCCGAGCGCGGCCAGAACGTGCGGGCCTACAAAGTGCTCGAACACCAGCATCTGGTGGAGATGGTCCCCTTCCTGCACAGTCTCAGTGCGAAGAACGACTTTGACCTGTTCTTCGTGCCGCACAGCGGGCCCTTCGTGCGCGGCATCTTCACGACGGTGTTCATGCCGCTCAACGAGAAGCTGACCATGGCCAGCGTGGATGCCCTGGTGCGCGAGTGCTACGGCAACGAGTGGTTCGTGCAGATGGTGAGCGGCACACCCGAAATGCGCCTGGTAACCCACAGCAACCACGCCCAGGTCACCTATCGCGTCAGCGGCAACCTGCTGGTGGGCATGTGCGCCATTGACAATCTCGTCAAGGGCGGCGCGGGCCAGGCCGTGCAGAACCTCAATCTCATGCTGGGGCTCGAAGAAACGGCGGGCCTGCTGCAGCCGGCCGCCTTTGTGTAGCACCCACGCGCTCGATGCGACAATAATCCGCCTTGGCGCTTTCGCCCCCCTGGAGCAGGGTCTAATCTGTGACCCTGCTCTCGGGGCCCTTGGAGCATCCCATGTCCGGCTACACCAATCCCAACTTTGATCAGTACGGCAAGCCCTCTGGCGGGCCGCCGCAACCTCAGAAACCTCAGCAACCCATGCCCGCGCAGCCCCAGCCGCGCCAGGGCATCCCGCCCTATCAGGGCCCGGTGCCGAGGGGGCTGCCGCCGGGCGTGGTGCCGCCGGGAACCTACGTGCCGCCTCCCGGGACGCCTGCGGGCTTTGGCCCGCCGGGAGCCATGCCTCCCTTTCCGCCGGGGCAGCCCTTTGCCCGGCCCGTGAAGCGGGGGCCAAGCCCCGGCCTGGGCGTGCTCAAGCTGCTGTTTGGCCTGTTCGTGGCGCTGGTGGGCGGAATTCTGCTGGTGCAGCAGGGCCACGGCGGATTGGGCGAAGCGGCAGCCGGGGGTATTCCCCTGGGTGCGGGATTGGCCCTGGCCGCGGCCGGCGTCGCCAACATGGGCCGCCGGGCTCTGGGCGTGAAGTCCCTGGTGCTCTGGCTGGTGATGGCCGTGGTGGCCACTGGGGCAGGACCCACGGTGAGCGACGCGTTCTACACGTCCAAGGAGGCCGAAGTCTTCGAGCGTGCCAAGAACTACAGTTACAACACCTGGTCCTACGACTACTTCAACGAGAATGAAATCCCGCGCAAGTTCTGGCGCGAGGACGCCTACGCCGAAAGCCTGAAGACCTCGGCGCGCTACGCCACGGGCGCCAAGAACGTGGCCTCCATGCGCTCCGTCATCGGCCTGGCCAACTGGCTGGAAAGCGACCGCAGCCGGCCCTTCCCCGCATCGGTCGGCTACAGCGATCAGTATTTCAAGGAAGCGCCCAAGCACGCAGGATACGCCGAGGCCCGCAAGATGTGCGGTGATGCCCTGCTTGCCATCTACGACGCTGCCCTCACCAAGCTCGCCAAGCCGGCTGCCAAGGATGACAAGGCGGAGTTCGAGGCCGACGAAAAACTGCGCTCGGCCTTCGTGGCCCTGCTCAAGCAGCTTTCCGTGGCCGAGGACGCCACCGTCTACGTCAAGTTCAGCAACAGCGTTGACCTTGCGCCTCCCCAGGGCGTCGATGCCGTGCTCAAGCAGTATCAGCAGTCCGACATCGCGCTCAGCAGGTTCCCTGACGGCAACGCCCCTGTGATCTCCGAGGGCGAGGCCTTCTCGCCAAAGTTTGACAACAAGCGCCGCGACACGGCCCTCAAGGCCCTGCAGGAAGCGTTCTCGAAGGTCTTTGACGCCAGCCTGTTGACCCTCGCGCCCCTGCCGCCCGGGCAGTCCCCCACGGGCAAGCCGGTCTTCGAGCTGAGTTCCAGCATTTTCCGGCGCAAGAGCTTCTACACCTACACCCAGACCAAAGACCAGAACGAGGAGTTCATCGGCCTGCTCTTTGCCATCTACGTGGACTGGGTGTTCACCGTCTCCGACGGCGCCGGCGCCAAGCTCTACGAAAACAAGACGCAGAGCATTGCGGGCTCGCGCATCGCCATCGACACCAAGCCCACGGATCCCGAGTTCGCCCCCTACAGCATCATGATGGACTCCGCCTACTACAACTTCAGCCGCGAGATCACGGGCAAGTTCGGCCTCGTGCCGCCCGCCATGCGCACCAGCTTCGCCTACGAAGCCGCGCGCTGATCTGACCTGGTCTGACACCAAGGCGCGGCCTGGCCGCGCCTTGGTCATTTACAGAAGCGGGGCAGCGAGGCGAGCCACTTCTTCAAAAGCCCTGGCGGTCAGGCTGCGCTTGCGAAAGCCGCGCAGCGTCACCTGGCGGGCGCGTTTGAGCTCGCTGTCGAAGCGCTCGTAGAAGAGCCGGATGTCCTCAGGACTGTCAAAGCTCGCGGTCACCTCGAAGTTGAGCCGCAGTGAACGGTTGTCGAGATTGGCCGAGCCGATGGTGGCCCAGGCATGGTCGGCGAGCACCATCTTGGCGTGCATCATGCCGCGCTGATACTCGAACAGCTTGACGCCGGAACTGAGCAGTTCGTCCCAGTAATAGCGCGAAGCCCAGTAGGTCAGCCAGGAGTCCGGCGGCTTGCCCTGGGTGAGGATGGTGACGTCCACGCCGCGCATGGCCGCGGTCTTGAGGGCCTCGCGCATGGCCAGGTCCGGAACGAGATAGGGCGTGGCGATCTTGAGGTTCTTGTCGGCGCTGGTGATGGCCGCAAAATAGGCCTGGCGCAGGGCGTGCTGCTCGTCGTCGGGGCCGCCGGAAAGAATCTGGACGCGGGAACTCCCGCAGGGCTCGATCACGGGAAAGCACTCGGCGGCCTCGGGCATGTGGCCCGTGGCGAAGTCCCAGTCCTCCAGGAACACGCGCTGGACTTCATTGACGGCCGGTCCGGCAATGCGCAGGTGGGCGTCGGCCCAGTGGCGGTTCTTGAAGCGGCGGCCGGCGTACTCCTCGCCCACGTTCAGGCCGCCCAGAAAGCCGACGCGGCCGTCCACGACCACAATCTTGCGGTGGTTGCGCATGTTGGGAAACGTCGCCTTGAACCAGGGCAACAGGGGCATGAACACCGCGCCCTCGCCGCCGGCCTTCTTCAACTGGCGTATGGTCCGCCAGTTCCCGAAGGAACCCACGGCATCGACCAGCAGGCGCACCTTGATGCCGGCCCGGGCCCGCTCGATCATGGCGTCGAGCAGTTCGCGGCCCAGGCGGTCATCGCGGAAGATGTACTCCTCGACGTGCACGTGGTGCTTTGCGGCGCTGATGGCTTCAATGATGGCGTCAAAGGCGGGCTGGCCGTGGTCCAGCAGCTTGACGTCGTTGCCCCCCATGATGGGCGGGGCGCCCGCGTTTTCCGCCAGCAGGCCCAGCCCCTGCCAGCCCTTGCGCGCGTCCATGGTGGCGACAGCCTGCGAGTCCGTGAGCTGGCGCCTGAACAGGTCACGAACGTTGCGCGCCTGGGCGGCCTTGCGCTTGAGCCGGCGGGGAATGCGCTCAAGCCCGAACAGCAGGAAAGCCACAAGGCCGATCACCGGCAGAAAAATGATGGCCAGCGACCAGGCAATGGCGCTGGGCGCGTCGCGCTTGCGCGATACCGCCAGGGCCACGCCGCCCAGCTCAGCCAGGTAGATGGCCGCGGCGATCAGCGTGGCGATCAGGGTCTGCGTCAAGCGCTACTCCGTTGGAAGGACGCGCCGCGCTGCTAGCCTATCAGATGGCGAGGACGTTGGCAGGAAGCGATGCGGCTGCTGAGCTACAACATCCACAAAGGTATCGGCGGCACGGACCGGCTCTACCGCATCGAGCGCATCGTCGCGGTCATTGAGTCGCAGCAGCCTGACATCGTGTGCCTCCAGGAAGTGGACCGCAACGTCAAGCGCTCCCGCTTCCACGATCAGCCTCACCTGCTGGCCGAGCGGCTCAAGGCCCTCGACTTCTGCTACCAGCTCAACGTTCACCTCAAGGCCGGCGGCTACGGCAACCTGGTGCTGTCCCGCTGGCCCCTCGCGGCCAAGCACCACATCAGCCTGCGCCTCAACAGCAAGAAGCCGCGCGGGGCCCAGCTCACCGTGATCGAGACGCCCCGCGGCCGGCTGCACCTCGTCAACTGGCATTTGGGCCTGGCAGGGGGCGAGCGGCACTGGCAGGCCCGGCACCTGCTGGCCCACTCCCTGTTCAAGGAGAACGAGGGCCTGCCCACGCTGATTGCCGGCGACACCAACGACTGGCGCAACGTGCTGCAACGCGACGTGTTTGCCTCCCACGGCTTTGAACACTTTTCAGCACCGCCCCACCACTTCCGCAGCTTCCCCGCCTACTTCCCCCTGGGCTCCCTCGACAAAGCCTTCGGGCGCGGCATCAAGTCTGCCCATGTCAAGGTGGCCAAGGGCGGCCTGGCCCGCTGGGCCAGCGACCACCTGCCGCTGATCGTGGACTTCGAAATCTGAGGAAACCGGCTCTGGCCGGGACGCCGCCGCTCGCGGCCCCGAAAAAAATGTTCTAATCACAGCCATGGCGCCGCTGCCCAACATCCCGGGACTCATGCGCATGCTGGATGCGCGCGATCGCTATGTCTGCCTCGCCGGCGACGAATTCGACGACAAGTTCGATGCCAGGCGCCGCCCCACCTGGCGCCGCGCGCTCGCCGCCTGGGAGTGGATGCAGACCCGCATCGCACGCCCCAAGGGACGGGGCTACTGGTTCTGGGGACGCTCCCGCGAGGAACTGGAGCCTTTCCTGCGCAGCGTGTTCATGCCCCAGCAGGCCCAGGCCATGCTGACCTCCGGGCTCTACGTGCACACCTTCCGGGAGGGCAAGCGGCTCAACCACGTGAACCACGACCTGATCACGCCTGACACCCTGCCCGAGCGCTTTGAAGACAAAGCGCCCGTCGTCGCCCTTTACCCCGACGCCGCCACGTTTGACCACCTGGCGGCAAGGCTCGACAGGAGCCACCAGGTGCTGTGGCTGCCCTGGCTGGAAAGCGAGATGCACGAGCTGATCGTCACCTACGACATGGCCGAATTCCGCCTGGAGTGAGGGACCCTTCGCGGTCCTCACTCCCCGCTGCGTTCCTGGATCTGGGTGTGCAGCCAGGAGGTGACGGCGCTCGTGGTGTCAGCCCCGATCCGGCTGGGGTCGATCAGTTCCTCCACGGTGACTTCGGCTCCCGCGCCGCGCCAGAGACCTTGGGCTTCCTCACAGGCGGAAAAGGGCAGCTTTTCGTCCTTGCGCCCGTGGCAGAGCAGGACATCGAAGTCCCCCTCGATGGGGCCCAGCTCGCCGAGGTGGTGAGAGCCAATGGCCACCAGCCCCGCAAAGTGCCGCCATTGGCCCGAGCAGATCATCATGGCCGCCGTGCCCCCCTGCCGGTACCCCAGCAGGTAGACGTTGCGTTCGTCCACGGCATAGTCCGAGCAAAGCCGCTCGCGCACTTTCAGCACCGCCTGCACCAGGGCCGCGCGCGACCGATTCCAACCGTCGTCCGGCGCGCCATGGAGCCACCACCAGCGGCCGCCCGGATTTTCGTCCGACTCCGGAACGGCATAGGGCCCGTTCAGCGCCGCAAAAATGAACTCGCTCTTGTACGAGATGCTGTCATAGAGCGCGGCAAAGGCCCCGGCGTTGCCGCCGTATTCGTGCAGGGCAATGACCAGCGGATACTTGCGGGATTTGTCGAAGGAATCCGGCAGGCGCACCCGCACTTCGTGCAGGGCCGAAGCCTCGACGAAAATGGCCGCGCCGCCGCTGCGCTCAAGGGCCTGGTAATGCCGCAGCAGCTCGGCCATGAACTCCTCAAAGGGGGCAAAGCCCTTGAGGGAGGCCAGGTCGGCGTCGTTGGCCACAAAGGGGTACTGGTTGACGCCGGCTTCGTAGGCCTTCCAGAGGAAATCGACGGCCAATTGATTGCGGCCCAGGCGCGCATGGCAGCAGGCCATGTTGTAGTACTCGTCGTGGGGATCGACGGTCATGGCCGCCGCGCGCTCAAAGAAAGGCAGGGCCTCGGCATACCGGGCGGCCAGCAGCAGGCGCTCACCCTGCCAGCGGTTTTCCTCAATGGTGGCGGGGAACTGAAGCTGGTCCGGCTTCCCGGCCTGGACCGGCTTCTCGGCCACGGGGGCGGAGCCTTCAAGGCGGTGCCGCGCGTTGGATGCACAACCGGCGAGCAGGATCACCAGAGCCGGCATCAGCCATCGGGACATGGTTGCTCCTTGTAAGCCGCGGATCAGCCCGCTTTGCGGGCCGTGGCGATGATGACGCCATAGTAGCGCCGGTTTACCTGAAACTCGCGATAGGCGGCCGCAAATCGCTGCAGGGCCTCCTCCGACTCAAAGGCCCCGTGCAGCACTTGCAGGGCGTTTTCGCCCTCGTCCGTTTCCAGGCCCTTGCGCGTGAAGTAGCTCACGACGGCCAGTTCGGACTGCACGGCCTCAAAGCCGGCGGCCTCGAGGGCATCCCACCAGCCCCGCGTGACGCGCGGCCAGACCGGAGCGCCCCAGATTTCGCGCAGGCGCCCATCCACGGCGGGCGTTGGCGCCTGACGCCAGGCCAGTTCATGGAGGGCAATGCGCGCCTGGGGCTTGAGCACGCGCCTGATCTCGAGCAGGGCCTGCGCCTGTTTTGCGGGTTCGAGGCAGCTCAACTCGGCCTCCACCAGGGCGGCGTCAAAGGCCTGGGCTTCAAAGGGCAGGGCGGTCACCACCCCGACCTTTGCGGCGAGCCGTCGGGCGAGCTGGGCGTCGTCACAGGGCCTTAGGTCGGCCTCGGAGGCCAGCAGCGCCGTGGCCTGAACACGGAACATGAGCGCGGTGTAGATGGCCGTCTGCCAGGCCCCGGGACCCGCCACCAGCAGGCGCTGCTGGCTCATGGGGCCCAGGCGGCTCAAGGCCGTGCGCGTGGCGTAGGCCCCCCCCGGCTTGATGTCCTGCTTGCCCAGGGACCGCAGAAACTCGGGAAGGGGCAGCGCCATGGTCAGCCGTCAGCGGTGATCGCGGCCACCAGCTCCTGCTTCACGCGCTCGGCTTCGTCGTTGGCAACCTGGCAGGTGCCCGCCGCGGCGTGGCCGCCTCCGCCATACTTCAGCATGAGGTCGCCCACATGGGTGCGGGAGTCGCGCTTGAGGATGCTCTTGCCCACGGCAAAGACCGTGTTCTGCTTTTCCTTGCCCCACATCACGTGCATCGAGATGTTGCACTTCGGATTCAGGGCGTAAATCATGAACCGGTTGCCGGCGTAGATCGTTTCTTCGCGGCGCAGGTCCAGCACGACGAGGTTCTTGTTGGCGCGGCCGCAACGCACGATCTGGTCGTTGAAGTGGGGCTCGTGGTCGAAGTAAAGATCCACGCGCTCCTTCACGTCCGGGTGCTTCAGGATTTCGTCGATGCTCTTGTCGCGGCAATAGCTCATCAGGTCCATCATGAGCTGGTAGTTGGAAACCCGGAACTCCTTGAAGCGGCCAAGGCCCGTGCGCGGGTCCATGATGAAGTTGAGCAGCGTCCAGCCCGCGGGCCGCGTGATGTCGGAGAGTTCGTACTGGGCGCTGTCAGCCTGATCCACGGCCTGCATCATTTCATCGCTGACGTTGGAAAAGC
Source organism: Planctomycetota bacterium (assembly GCA_003576915.1). Taxonomy (GTDB): domain Bacteria; phylum Planctomycetota; class UBA8742; order UBA2392; family UBA2392; genus UBA2392. Next base: position 104,806 of record QEVF01000013.1, read on the forward strand.
GCGCGGCCCCGCCGAAATGCCGGTAAACCACACGGGCCGCTGAAGGCGAGGCGGGGTCCGTCACGTAATTGGCGGCCTGGCCCACACGCTTGAGTTCGCTGGCGTGATGATCAAAGGCCAGGTAGACCCGGGGGTCGTAGGGAAGGTTTGTGGTGATGTCCTGCCGGGAAAGCTCGATCTTGCCGTCCTGCACGTCTTTGGGGTGCACGAACTTGACGTCGGAAATCATGTCCAGCTCACGCAGCAGAATGCCGCAGACCAGGCCGTCAAAGTCGCTGCGCGTGACAAGCCGGTACCTGGCCTGCCCCGATTGGACTGCCTTTTCGCCTTTCCTGGGCGACGCTTTCGCGGACGCCTTGACGGACGCCTTGGCCATGTTGCCCCCCGCGTGGTGAACTTCCGCAAATATAGGCCCGTTGTGTCGGCGCGCCAGACCGTGGCCTGGCAGGGCGTTGAATTCCGGCCTGCGCGCAAGCCATGAGTGGCTCGCGCAATTCACACGACTGATGGGTCCCCTCGACCGGAGGTTGAACCGGGTCCCCCTCGGCCCGACGGGGCTGAAGGGCGGCCCGATGGCCCTTCAACCATGACCTGCTGCGGGGCCCGCCTGCCCCGCAGCCAGTTTCCCAGCAGGGCCATGCCGTGCTCGGTCAAGATGGCCTCGGGGTGAAACTGGACCCCCTCCAGGTCCAGGGAGCGATGGCGCAGCCCCATGATCACGCGCCAGTCCCCTTCGCCTGTCCAGGCGCTGACTTCAAGGCACGGCGGCAGGCCGGCCTCCTCAACGCACAGGGAGTGATAGCGTGTGGCGGCAAAGGGGCTGGGCAGGCCCGAAAAGATGCCGCGCCCGTCGTGGTGGACGGGGCTGGTCTTGCCATGGACCAGCGTAGGAGCGTGAACGATGCGTCCGCCAAACGCCTCGGCCAGAGCCTGGTGGCCCAGACACACGCCCAGAATCGGAACTTTGCCGGCGAAAGTCTGGAGTGCCGCGGGCGTGATGCCGGCCTTGGAAGGCACGCCCGGCCCGGGCGAAATCACCATGCGCGCGGGGGCCAAAGCCTCGATGTCGGCCAGGCTCAGGGCGTCGTTGCGCTCCACACGCACCTCCTCGCCCAGCACGGCAAAGTACTGGGCGAGGTTGAAGGTGAAGCTGTCGTAGTTGTCGATGAGCAGCAGCACGCTACTTGAAGAGCTCTTCGCCGATCACCGGCTTCCACTGCCGGATGTCGTACTTGGCCAGGCCCTTCACGTTGAAGGGATCGCCCCGCAGCATCATTTCCGCCTGGATGGGGGTATCGGTCTTGAGGATGAGCAGGCCGCCGGTGCGGGGCTGGAAGGGCCCGCTGGCAATCAGCTTGCCCGCGGCCTTGAGCTTGGCCAGAAAGGCCCGATGTTCTTCCGTGGCCTTTTCAATCTGCTCGATGGGCTTGATGTACTCAATCGTCACGATGAAGAACATAGGCCTCCTGGTGAGCTGCCGTCTGCGAAGCTCCATCCACCCTTACCGCCAAGAACACGGCTCAGGCGCCGGGGCCCCCGTGAGGATGGGCCGACCCTTCTTGGCCCGCGGCGCCGGCAGGGCCCTGAATCGCATGCTTCCTTGACCCCTAAAACGGCGGCTCGCCCTCGGGGCCCGGGGGCATGCTCGTGGCGTAGTCGTCATCGCCGCGCGGCGGGAAGTCCTCATCGGCGGGTGCGCCCCGCGACGACTGGCCGCGTGAAGCCGGCTGCCCGCGCGAAGCCTGGCCGCGCTGGCCCCCGGCGCCTGAGGCCTGGCCTTCGCCGGCGCCCTTGCTGCCGACAAAGCGCACGTTTTCTGCCACGACCTTGAGCTTGGTGCGGTTCTTGCCGCTTTCCTTGTCCACCCACTTGTCCTGCTGCAGACGACCTTCGATCAGCACGGCGTCGCCCTGCTTCTTCCAGCGGCAGACGGTCTCGGCCGTCTTGCCCCACACGGTGACATCAACGAACGTGACGCGCTCCTGGGCCTTGCCGCCCTGATCGGTCCAGTTTTCATTGACCGCGACGGTGATGTCGCAGACCTGCGTGCCGCCGGGCGTGCTGCGCAACTCCGGCGTGCGCGTCAGATTGCCCATGACGATGACCTTGTTGAAGCTGCTCATGGCTCCCTCCGGTTGGGATCGCGAAATTGCGGGTCCCGGAACGCCGGCGAGTATACGCCCCGAGGCGACAAGGCAAGGCATGACGGCAAAAAGGGGACAGTCCAGCCACTTCCAAGGTCACCGCTCCGCCATTAACCTGATGCCATGGCCATGGTTCCCTTCACGCTGGCGCGGATCATCTTCAACGAGATGCAGTCCATCCAGCACGTCATCCTCAAGCAGGTGGGCAAGGAGCGCCACTTCGCCATCCAGATCGGCGACGCCGAAGCCATGGCCATCTACCGTCGCGCCATGAAGCGCTACCACCAGCGGCCCCTGACGCACGACCTGCTGGACCGCGTCATCGCGGGCATGGGCGGAAGCCTGAAGTCCGTCGAGATTTCGGACCTGCGCGACCATACCTACTACGCCACGCTGGTGATCGAAACAGCGGACGGGCCCGTTCGCATTGACGCCCGGCCCAGCGACGCCATCGCGCTGCTCGTCGGCAACAACGTGGACCTGTACGTGGATGAAACCCGCGTGCTCGAACCGCTGTTTGGCGAAGGCGGATGAACTCCGCCCAAAGGCACCGCTGCCGCGCCAGGTACAGGCCGTGCGAGACTGGCTCGCCGGTCCAAGATGATCAGAGCCGGGGCCGCGGCTCCGTCACCCGCCGGGAGAAAACATGCGTTACGGGCTGATTTTCGCGCTGGTGCTGGCCGCCGCTCCGCTCTGCGCCGAGGAATGGCTGGACTTCAACGCCCGCGACGTGGGCTTCGGCGGCATGGGCACCACGTTTGGCCGCGACGCGACAGGCGGCTACTACAACCCCGCCAACGTCTCACGCCGGCCCTGGGAATCCAGCGAGTTTGCCAGCTTCGACATCGACCTGCCCCTGGGCGTTTCAGCGGGCCTGCACGGGACTTCTTTCAACAACATCTTCACCACCGTCGATCTCGCCAACGACCTCTTTGACCGCTTCCAGGACGGAGCCTTTGACGTCTCCAGCGGCTCCATCTCCAACGAAGACCTGAAATTCGCCATCGGCGTGTTTGACGCCCTCGACGCCCTCAACAGCCTCAACGGCGAGGGCCTCTACGTCGGCTCCAGCGCGGGGCTCGCGGCCAGGCTGGAACTCCCCGTGCTGCCGCGCGCCGGCGTCGCCCTGCATGTGGGCGGATTCGGCATGGGGGCCATCACCCCCATTGTCGATCTCCAGAGCCTGATGAACTACCGCCTGACCGACGAATCCGGCGCCCAGTGGGACGCCCTGGTCGCCGCCGCCGCCGCCAACTCGGGGGGCGCCCCCGCCCCGACTTCCGCCGGAGCCCAGGCCTTCTCCTCGGCGCTGCAGGCCTCAGGCTACCCCCAGGCCCAGGCCGACGCTCTCGCCGGACTGGCCGAGGAAGCCGGCATCAACTTCGGAGGCGCCGGCGCCGACGTGCTGCTTCAGTTCCTGATCAACACGCGCAACGGCACCGGCCAGAGCCTCGAAAGCGGCGCCAACCCCCTGGAGGGCAACCGCAGCGGCTTCCTCGCGCGCGGCCTTTCAACCTATGAAATCGGCGTCACGTTCTCGACAGGCCTGCCCATACCCCTGGTTTCCAAGTGGCTGGCCGTCGGCGCCACCCTCAAGTTCTATCAGGCCTCCGTGTTCAACCAGCTGCTCCTGGTCCAGGACCTCGACAAGGACGGCATCCGCGATTCCCTCACGGCCCTGCGCGAAAGCATCCAGGACGCCTACGCCTTCAACGGCTCCGCCAGCCGCAACAGCCTCGGCCTCGACCTCGGGCTGGTGTTTACACCGCAGATTCCCTTCCTCGACACCCTGGCCGTCAGCTTTGCCATGCGCAACGTCTGGGCTCCGGAGTTCCGCTGGAAGAACCTTTACCCCGGCGAACCCCTGCTGGTCCGCTTCGACCCCCAGGCCCGCCTTGGCGCCAGCTACACCTTCTTTGCGCCCTACCTGCCCCTCACCATCGGCATCGAAGGTGACCTCAATCGCGTCAGCAGCGACATCCTGCCGGGCTACAGCACCCAGTTCATCCGCGCCGGCCTCGCCTTTGATCCAAGCTGGAAAGGCCTCGGCTTCTCCCTGCGCGTGGGCGCCCTCAAGAACGTGGGCGACGCCGGCGAGAAAATCACCCTCACCGCCGGCACCGGCGTCAGCCTCTTCTTCGTGCGCCTGGATGTCGGCGCCCAGGTCACACTCGGTAACGTCGAGTTCGGGCCCGCAGCCGACAACCGCATGCTGCCGCAACGCGCGGCACTCTTTGCCCAGCTTCAAGTACGCATTGACTGGTAATCCCGGAACCGCGTACCGCCGCGACGTGGCATCGGCGTCCCGCCGATGTGCGCTGGCGAAGACACCCGCGCCATAGCCCGCGCCATAGCCCGCCCCGTGGCATCGGCGTCCCGCCGATGTGCGCAGGCGAAGACACCCGCGCCATAGCCCGCGACGTGGCATCGGCGTCCCGCCGATGTGCGCAAGCGAAGACACCCGCGCCATAGGCCGCCCCGTGGCATCGGCGTCCCGCCGATGTCCGCAAGCTGGGCTGTGCGGGCTTTTTCTGCCGCAACTGTGTCCATTTGTTTCAGCGGGTGATGGGCACCCACTCTGACCACCGCAACTCACGCACCCCCGCCCCATTGCCCGGGGTCCGTGAAAACGTCGCGCCCCGCGCCCCCGGCCAATCGCCGGGCCCCGCGCCCAACGCC
>QEVF01000038.1 GCA_003576915.1 Planctomycetota bacterium
CGCCGCGCCTATCAGCGGCGGTGGCAACCGGATGGTCGCATTCAAGCCCTTGGGCGAACGCGGCCCCACGGTCTACCGCGACATGACCGGCATCGCCCCGGAACACTATCAGCGCCTTAGCGGCTTGGAGAATTCACACAACGGAGAAAGGTTGAACACCCTCCCTTTGCTCAGCATAACTCCCGCCAATGGCCCGTTTGAGGACATTCGTAACCATGTAGAAGCTATCAGCACGGCGTATTATTTAAGTGATGGGGCGGGTTCTCGCGACCTGCTTGTTCCTCGTGGAGCGCTCTCCGAAGCTCAGCCGCGGAGACGCGAGTCGGAAATGAAGTTGCCGCGTTCCAGGGTTCGGTTTACCGAAAGCGAAGGGCACCAACCGGTTTCGTTAGAACGCTGGCCCTCGGGAATTCAGTCGTGCGGATGGAAAGACCACTTGTACACAACGGTAGTGGGCATATTTGATCTCATTAGCGATATACCATTCTTTCATATTCCCCTGCCGGTCTCAGAAGACGAAGTGAACGAGGCGCGCGAGTTCGCCAGACAACTCCAGAGCTGGCTCCAAGACCTTCTATCCAAAACAACGATCCGCCCCGACTCAGAATTAGTTGTTTATGGGGACCTTAAGCTCAGCATAGAGGCGCTATTGAATAAATGGATCGCGAATCAGCAGAAATTGAGCGCTGTGGAATGTGAGGATCCGTGCTCACTTCAGTGGTCACTCGATTGGGTAGAAACATCTGCTGTTCAACCAATCGACGTTCAGGTGAGAGCCGCAGAGGATATCAAAATGAAGCGGATTGTGTTTTGGGTCCATATTACGCTTCAGGTAGCTTTTCGCGTAGGTTTCACATTGAAGTGCGAGGAGAACAAGTTTTGACTTGTGTTCGAACAACTTTGCTAGTCGCGCTTCTTTCATTGAGCGGATGTGCCGTCAGGACCGTCAACGATGGTGCTCTCTCCGCACATGCGCCCGGAGCCGCGGACGCGCCCCTGACGGAGGTAGCTTGGTCCGAAGAACGATATGCCGGCGGACTTCTCAAGCGCGCGGGGTGGTTGGTGTGCGGCAAGGCGCATGGCCTCTGGCGCGCTTGGGACGGATACGGTCGCCTGGCGTCTGAAGAATCCTTCGACCACGGGCTTCTCCATGGGGAATGCCGATTTTTCCACCTGACTGAACGCCTGCAATGGGAGCAGAAGCACGCGCGCCCGACCAAAGCGGCATCCAGCGGCGCGTCGCCGGCTGGACCGATTCGCTCCATCCGCCGCTACCGGAATAATCTGCTCGACGGCGATTACAAGGAGTACTCCAGCAAGGGCACGTTGACCCTGTCCACACAGTACGACAAGGGTTTGGAATCGGGCACTCATATCGAGTGGTACAGCGACGGCACTCTGAAAGCGGTTTATCAAGTACGACAGGGCGCGCGGCACGGCTCGTGCATTCACTGGCACAAGAATGGGAGCGTCTCCATCATTGCTGATTATGGCCATGGGCGCCCGATTGACCCCGTGCGCTTCTTCAATGAAGACGGGACGCTTCTCTGGCAATCTGATAAGTGAGGGCGGTCCTCCAGCGTCCGCGCGCGGCATCGTGTTCTTCATGGTGCTGGGCGACGACAAGGGTCCGGGTCACTTCCGGGGGATTTCGGGTATCGCGCCCCAACAGGCCGTTGAAAATCGGCCTGTTGGGGCAAACCATGGATGGCTTGCGTTCGCAGGCCGTATTTCACCGGCCTGCTGGACGCGCTCCTCCAGCAGCAGGGGCTGACTGCAACGGGGACATTGATTGCCGCGCCTGCCCTGCCGGTGCGGGCTGGGGGGCATGGTTTGCACCGGCTTTCCAGGCAGGCGCGGCTGAAGGTGAGAACAGGTGGGCAGGGGGCTGGCATAGGGGATGAGCGATGCGAGGCGGCGGGGGTTGTAATCGGGGTCGATCATGGCTCTCTCCCGTTGGACTTGTCAGACTTTTCTGACACACACAGTCCCAAAAAAAGTCCGGCCTTACCTCGCCTTGGGCACGAACTTCGCCACCGTGCGCAAGGCCTTGCCCAGGGGGCCCGCACCCACGGCCAGGAAGGCGTCGATGAGGTCCTGGAACTCGTCCATGAACTTGGCAAAGCGCGCAATGCGCTCAAAGGCGTCGTGCAGATCCGCGGCTTCGGGGCTGCCCGCCGCGTCGGCGGCGTCCGCGCTCAGCTTGGCGTGATCAGTGATTTCGTGCATCGCATCCACCACGGGCACTACTTCGCGGCGGCGACGTTCACGGATACAGGCATGAAACCAGGTCCAGGGGTCCTGCTCGCTCTCGTAAAGCACGCGGCGCTCGCCGGGCACATGCACGCGCCGGATGGAGTTCCAGGCCAGCAGGTCCCGGATGCTGGTCGAGCAGTTGCCGTGACTGATCTGGAGGCGCTTGGTGATGGTTTCCATGTCCAGGGGCTGCCGCGACAGATAAAGCAGCGCGTGGATGCGGCCCACAGTGCGGTTGACACCCCAAAGCGCCGAAATCTCACCCCATTGGGCGATGAAGCGGTCCTCGACTTCGGTGAGGGCTTTGGGGGAGGTCTGGGGTTTCTGGCTCATGGCGGGCCCGCGCTTTGTTGTTTGACTTGTCAGTCTTTACTGACAATACCGCAAGGTCAGGCAGTGTCAAATTTTTTTCCCGCCCCCGGCCCCCTCCTTTTCATCCCCTTCCCTCTTTTTCTGTAACATCCGCCCCGAGGTCGCATTAACCCTCCGTGGAAGCGCTCATGGCGCTCGATGTCGAAGCTCTGATTGTGGCCCACCAGGCCGGCGTGTGGCGCTATTTGCGCTACCTCGGCTGTGACCGCGCACAGGCCGACGACCTCACACAGGAGACCTTCCTTCCGGTTCTGCGTCACGGCTTTGAACAGCGCGGCGAGCGCGAGACAGCGGCCTACCTGCGCAAGGTCGCGCGGAACTGTTTTCTGATGAGCGTGCGCCGCACGCGCCACGTTCAAAGTGTCGAGGACCTCGACCTGGCCGACCGGGCCTGGGAAGAGGGCCAGGGCGATGCCGAAGCGGGCGAGGCCAGGCTGCGCGCCCTGCGCCAGTGCCTCCAGGGCGTCCAGGGCCGCGCCCGCCAGGCCCTGGAGCTGCACTACCAGCAGCACAAGCCGGGCGAGGAAATTGCCCGGCAGCTGGGCATGAGCCACGACAACCTGCGCGTGACCCTGCATCGCGTCAGGCAGGCGCTGAAGAAATGCATTGAGGGCAAACTGGGGCCGCCATGAACCGATTCGACGAACGCATGCTGGACCGCGACCTCGAGGAAGCCCTGGGCCACGACGCGCCTGCGGACCTCCGTGAGCGCATTCTCGCCGCCCGGCCCTCGCCCCGCCGGCGCAGCACCCGCATCCGGCCCCTGCCCCTGCCCGCGGGCCGCCGATCCCGTCAGACGGCACTCTTTGCCGCGGCCGCCATTTCCCTGAGTGTCATAGCCGCGCTGGTGGTGCTCTGGAGTTATGTCGCCACGCGTCCGGCCGCGCCCGCGCCCGCGCCCGGGCTGGCGGGCGGCGCCAACGCGCCGGCAAACGCTCAGCCCGCTTTTCCGCTACCCGCGCCCGGAGTCCACGCGCCGCAGCCTCAGCCGGAAGCGGAAGCACCTCAGTCGCAACCGGCGCCGCGGCCCCAGGAACCCGAAACCCTGCCGCCTTCTCCGCCGCAGCCCGAGCCGTCTCCGAAACCAGCCCCGCCTGGCGAGCCGCCCAGGTCGCCCGAATCAGAGGTTGAGCGGCCCGCGCCGCCGCTTCCGACACCCCGGGAAACGCAGCCGCCCCCCACCGAAGCTCCCAGGGCCGAGCGCCCGCAACTGGGCTCAGTCCTCGCCTTGCCCAGGGGGGCCAGACTGCAGGTACGCGACAGCGACAGCGAAAGCTGGCGCGAGGCCGAGTCCGCCGCGCTCTTTGCCGGAACCTTCCTCAGGATCTCGGACCCCGCCGATCTGACCCTGGGCGACGCCCTCGTGCGCTTTGAGGGCACGCTGCGCCTTGGCTGGTCCGAGGGAGCCGTCTGTGTCGATTTCATCGAGCGCAAGACCCGGGCCTGGTGTGACAATCTCGGCGGGCGCACACCGCTGCGGCTGGGCCTGCGAGAGCTTTTGGCGTACATGGACGACGGCGTGGCCTGCGTGGAGGCGGGCTCGTCCTCGCTGGAGATTGCCTGCATCGAAGGCAGCGTCCGCGCAGCCGGCGCCGCGCTCGAGGCTGGCCGCTTCGCGACCCTTTCAGCCAAGGGCTTGGCCAAGCCGCGCGACCTGACGGCCGCCGAACGCCAGCCGCGCCTGATTGCCGGCATGGCGCCGCGCCGACTGCTTCGCGAGGATTTTACGGAGGAGCCCGCGGGAAAACTCTATGGCGGCGCGCTCCAGGACGGGCTTGTGCGCGTGGAAGGGCCCGGCGCACTCCTCGCCTTTGACATCAGCCCCACGCTGATCGCCGTCAAGGGTGCGAAGCTGCGCCTGCGCTATCGCGTGATGGATTGCAGTTCCATCTACGTGCAGTTTCTGGGTGAGGACGTCCGCCGGCAGTTCGGCAGCGAGTTCACCCAGCGCAAGCAGGGCCAGTGGCTGGAGCTCGAGATCCGCCTCGACAGCCTGCCCTACGATGCCGCGGGTGCCGGCGGAGAGAAGATGCCCCCGAATCTCAAGCTGGGCAAGTTTCAGTGCTACCTGCGCGGCGAAAGGAACTGCACGCTCGAAATCGACTGGCTCGAGGTCGTACGCGAATAGGGCCCAGGGGCGCCCGGTTTTCCCTGTAACAATGCCGCAGACTGCGCATTAACCCCGCACACACCCATGGGGGCGTCATGCGCAAGTCCACCTTCGCGGCTTTGCTTTCACTCGTAATCTGGCTCTCCGCCTGTGCGGGCGGCTCGGGCGGCGGCGCGGGCGGCGGCTCGGGCGGCACTCCTTCGGGTGCCGGGCCGGCAACGCAGATTGTTGTCACCCAGCAGCCCGGGGGCGCCGTGGCCGCCTCGGCGTTCACCCAGCAGCCGCGCGTCGAGCTGCGCAATGCGGCAGGCCAGCTCGTGACCAGTGACAGCGCCACGCAGGTCACCGTGGCCATCACGGCGGGCAGTGGCGCGGCGGGTGCCGCGCTCTCGGGCACGGCTACAGCGACGGCCGGGGCGGGCGTGGTGCAGTTCGCCGGCCTGAGCATCAACCTGGCCGGCAGCAACTACACGCTGACGTTCACAGCGGCGGGGCTGAGCATTGCCGTTTCGGCTCCGTTCACGGTCTCCAGCGGCGGCGGAGGGCCCATTACGCCCGGCACGCCTCCCGCTTCAGCGGTGTATTTCACGGTGAACTCCGGCCAGAACGTGCACGCCATTTCGCGCTGGATCTACGGCATGAACGGCGTGAGCTGGGGATCGCGCCCGGCCAATCTCACGCTTTCACGCTCGGGCGGCAACCGCCTCACCTGCTACAACTGGGAGAACAACGCCAGCAACGCGGGCACCGACTGGTACAACCAGAACGACTGGTTTCTCGGCCAGCCCACAGACCCTCTGGGCCACGCCGCCACCAGCCTCATTGACGGCTGCCGCGCCAACAATGCCGCGTCTTTGATTACGGTGCCCATCGTGGGCTATGTGGCGGCCGACCACGGGCATCTGGGCGGGGCCTTTCCGCAAGGCGACGTCAACCAGACGAGCAACTATCTGGCCACGCGCTTCAGACAGAATGTCGCGAAGAAGGGCAGCGCGTTCTCGGCCACACCCAGCCTCACGGACAACTTCGTCTATCAGGACGAGTTCGTGAACTACATCAGAAACAAGTACGCCAATGCCTTCACAGACCCCAACAAGCCGATTTTTGTCTCGCTCGACAATGAGCCTGACCTCTGGGCCGGCACGCACCCGCGCATCCGCGGCGACGCCACGACAGGCGGCAACCCGCCCGGCACGGCGGGCAACGGCACGCCCCTGACCTATGCTGAAATGCTTCAGCGCACGCGCGACTTCGCCGACGCCATCAAAGACGTAGACAACAACGCAATCGTGTTCGGCCCGGTGAACTACGGCTATCTCGGCTACGTCAATCTTCAGAACGCGCCCGACGCCGGCACCTTTGGCGACTTCCACACTTACTACCTCCAGCAGCTTGCCGCGGCCCAGACCACCTACGGCCGCCGCCTCGTCGACGTGCTGGACATTCACTGGTACCCCGAGGCCACGGGCGGCGGCGTTCGCATCACAGACGACGGCGCCGGCGCGGCACTGGCGGCCGCGCGCATCCAGGCGCCGCGCTCCCTGTGGGACCCGACCTACACGGAGACAAGCTGGATCGCGCAGTACATGACGACGGGGCCCATCAAGCTGCTGCCCGACCTCAAGCAGAAGATTGCGACGCATTACCCCGGCACGAAGATCGCAATCACGGAGTACTACTACGGCGGCGGTGACCATATTTCGGGGGGCATCGCGCAGGCCGATGTGCTGGGCATTTTCGGGCGCGAAGACGTGTTCGCGGCCACGCTCTGGAAGCTGGGCAGCACGCAGCATTCTTACATCTACGGCGGCTTTGAGATGTTCCGCAACTATGACGGCGCAAACGGCAGCTTCGGCGACACCAGCATCAGGGCCGACAACAGCAACGTGGCCAATGCCAGTGTCTATGCAAGCGTCGATGCGGCCAACCCCAACCGAATGGTGCTGGTGTGCATCAACAAAACGGCCAGCGCGCAGACCGCGGGCATTCAGATCACGCACACTGTGCAGTTCACCAGGGCGAAGATCTTCACGCTGACCAGCGCGGGCTCGCAGCCGGTGCAGCAGCCCGACCAGAACATCACGCTCGTCAATGCCTTTCAGTACAACATGCCCGCCTACAGTGTGACGACCATCGTGCTCGAACCCTGAACCAAAACCCATCGGTCACTGCGGCAGGGAGGCCGGGACCACTGCGGGTCACCCCAGCATGGCGCGGATCACGGCGGCCGCCGCGCCTGCCTTGCCCGCGCGCCTGGCGTTTTCGGCCATCTGTGAGCGCAGGGGAGCGTTGCCCAGCAACCTGTGCAACTTGTAGCGGAAGCTGCCCATGCCGCGCGCTTTCAACCCGGCGCCGATTTCAGCCAGATAGTCGGCGTTGCGCTCTTCCTGACCGGGGATGGGGTTGGGCACGAGCATGGGCAGGCCCATGGCCAGGCACTCGCTGCTCGACAGCCCGCCGGACTTGGTCACGGCCAGGTCGGCTGCCGCCATCATCTCGGGGATGTTGTCGACGAAGCCGAAGACTTTCAGAGTGGTGCCCTCGGGCACCTCAAGCGCCTCAATGTCACGTTTGAGCCTGGCGTTCCTGCCGGCCACCGCCAGCACCTGCACCGGGGGCTCGCAGATGACAGCATCCACGATCTCGGCCATGTTGCCCAGCCCCATGCCGCCACCCATGCACAGGACCACCGGAGCGCTGTCATTCAAGCCCAGCTTCCTGCGCGCAGCCGCGCGTTCCATGGGCCTGGAGAAGGCTTTCATGATCGGGATGCCCGTGACGGTGATCTTGTCGATGTCCATGCCTTTTTCGCGGAGGACTTCGACCAGCTCCTCGTTGCCGACAAAGAAGCGGTCAAAGCTGGGCTGGGCCCAGAGCACGTGGGCGTCAAAGTCAGTCAGCACGCAGCCGAACTTGAAGCGCCCCCACGTTTCTTTGCGTGAGGTGGCCAGAACCTGTCCCGGAAGAAAATGCGTGCAGAGCACGACGTCGGGCGCGTAATCAGCGACGAAGCGGCGGAACTTGCGGAACTCGATGCGGTCAAAGGCGCGGATGATGGCGGCCTGCTTCTTCTTGGCCTTGGCCGCGTCGGAGCTGGAGTAGATGTAGCCCCAGAGCGCGGGCGCGTTGTCGGCCATCTTGAGCCAGGAGTTGGCGTAGGCCCGGCGATAGATGGGGTCCGTGAACGAAAGAATGTCCACGTTGCGGACTTCGGCCCCGGGGTGCAGGTCGCGCGCGGCCTCTTCAAGGGCGGCGGCAGCGCGGATGTGGCCGGCCCCGGCGTTGGCGGAAATCAGCAGAAGCTTCATGGCGCCCTCAAGCTAGCTGCAGGGCCGTGTCGTAGAGCAGCACGCCGTGGAGGTCGCGGCACTCCAGCTTCAGGCTTGCCTGAGTCACGCGCAGCACGCCAAAACCGTGCTTCACGGCCCAGAACTTGGTCAGCACGCCTGCATCGGTGTCGTAGAGCCCCGCGCCGCCGCCGCCCAGCACGGCGTAGAGCACGTTGTTCTTTTCCATGACCTGGGTGTTGTGGTCGTGGCCGCAGAGGTAGGCCTGGGCGCCGTAGCGCTCGAGCAGGGGCTTTACGTCGCGCGCGACATGGGCTTCGGGCCCGTGGCGCGAGTAGCTGTAGATGGGGTGGTGCCCGATCACAATGCGGGGCCGCCCGCCCATCTGGGCGGCCTGCAACTGGCTTTCGAGCCAGATCATCTGGTCGCCCCAGCGGTTGTAGTGCGGGTCTGTGTCGATGCCGAGAACGGTGAGGCTTGCGGCGCTGAGGGGCGCAAAATCGTGGCGCCAGTAGTGGCCGGGCATGGACCAGTGCGGGTCGGAAGCCGAGTAGTCAATCTGCGCCTGAACATCGCCCAGCCAGTCATGGTTGCCCAGCACCGCATGCCAGGTGAGGTTGCCCAGCTCCGAAGTGTCATAGACCTGCCGGAAATGGGTCTGCCATTTCGAGTCGGCAATGCCCGTCACGCCGCTGGGGTAGAAATTGTCTCCCAGCATCAGCCCCGCGTGGAAGCCGCCCAGCTCGCGGCTGGCGTTGTGCATGCCCTCGGCCACGGCGCGCTGCTGCCACTTGCCCGTGCCCCAGTCTCCCAGCACCAGAAGGCGCAGTTCACCTGTCACGTCAGGGATGGGGCGCCGCTCCGTGGGCGTCGAGTGGCTCTGCGTCCGCACGCAGGCCGCCGCAAGCCCCGCCCCGGCCATGGCCGCCAGCGAAACCATGAATTTCCGGCGCGTGAGGTTCATGGGCCTGTCTCCAGCATCAGGGAAGCTGCCAGTAGCGCTCAACGTAATCCGCCTCGTAGCGCAAGGCCCGCGTGTACTCGCCGGTCTGGCGCTGCCAGCCCTCAAGGTCGCCAAACAGGGCGGCCAATTGGGATTCATGGGCGCCTACGGCGCGCCGCGCCACGGCCAGGGTCACGCGATCGTAGAGGTGAACGTCGCTCTGGGCCTGAGTGCTGGTCTGCACGGAGCCGCGCGTGAGGTGGCTGTTCAGATGGCGCAAAGTGTATTCCCGCTCGTCGTCGGCGAGGTGCTGCCGCACGTAGTGGGCGCCCATGAACGACTCCGTGAACACGCGCCGCAGCTCGTCAGCGTCCAGCAGCGGCAGGTCATGGGCGTCGGCGGAGAAACCCAGCTCGCCCAGGCGCAGGCGCACGGACTCCTGCACAAAGGCGTAAGGCCGGTCCTCGTAAAACTGGAGCCTGGGCAAAACGTTGGCGTTCTGGGAGCGAAGCTCGTCGGTGATGCGTTCGATCTCTTTCGTGCCGCTTTTGCGCCACTTGTAGTTGCTGATGCCCACCATGGCCGCCTCGCGCGTCAGCCGATGGTCGATGTGCCAACCCACCCCCAGGGGCACGAACACCACCGAGGGCTGGGCCCTCTCCAACAGGCGCGAGACATACTCCGCGGCCTGCATCATGGTCTGGGCGTGGTTGGCGTCGCGCTTGAACATGATGCCCGAAAAGCGGTGGTAGATTTCCGCGCGAAACGGCGCGTCCAGAAAGCCCGCGTGCAGCGAATCCGCCCCCAGAATCTCGCACGACCTGCGATCCTCGGCCTGGCGCGTCGGGTAGAGGTCGCGCTTGAAGCGCCCGGCGTCGGCCGACCCGGCATGGGAGAACAGCGTCACCACCAGGGCGCGGCGCCCCGCAGCCGTATCCTCAAGCACGCGGCCGGGGCAGGAAAGCGCCACGTCATCGAGATGAGGCGCGAAGAACAGGCTGTCGCACTTCATCACTTCCGTCAGGTCGGAGATGTGCATGGCCCTATCCTTCCACCAAAGCCGCGCCGGGGCCATAGCCCAGCGTCAGAACCAGCATTTTGCCGCCCGCACCCGCCTGCCTGCGGGCCTCCACGGCCGCCATCTCCGCGTCGTTGATGACCCACAGCCTGATCTCCGGCGCCTGCCGCCACCTGCATTGGGCCAGGCGGGAGCGAGATTGAAGCCGCGCGTCCAGGGCCTGCACCAGCCTCGGCACCAGTGTGGCGTCGTGAGCCCAATGGGTGTAGGTGGAACCGCCGGGCACCAGATCGTCGCTGAGCGGGCAGGGCAGGGAAAGCACGGCCCTGGGCGGCGGCAGAAAGCGCGACTCCAAAGACTCCGCCAGCACGTCGGCCACAAATTCGAGAGATGCCGCGCCGATTTCCGCCAGGCGCGCCTCGCCCAGTTTCCTGCGCTCGGCCTCAAACACGATGGGGGCGCGCTGCAGGTCCCGCGCCACGATGCGCACTTCCTCGCCCTGGGGCGCAAACAGGTCAATCTTCAGGGCCGACTGGCCCACGTCAAATACTGCGCCCGAGTCAAAGCCTTGCTCCGAAAGCCAGGCGCGCCCGCCCATGACCGCGCCCAGGGAGCCCTCGCCAAATTGCAGGCTGAAGGGCGGCTTCAAGGCCGACAGCGACTCGCGAAAGCCGTCCAGAACGGTCAACCCGCCGCAGATGAAGGCGCGGGTGAAGCCCTTCAGGGCCAGGGCGCGGCTGTATTCGCCGCGCTGCAGGCGCCCCAGCACCAAAGCGACTTCCGAGGCCACTTCGCGGCCGATTTCGGCTTCCTTGACACCTTCGGCGCGGCGCCTGTGAACGTAGGTCGTGCCGGCGCGGCGCCAGAATTCGATGTCGCTGCCCGGCAGCTCCCAGATCTCGTGACCCGTCACGCCCGCGGGCCTGGCCCGCTCGATCTGCCATCGCCCGACCTTCATGGCGCCCCCACCTTGGCCACCAGCTCCGCGGCCCGCGCCGCACCGTCGCGCGCGCGATAGGCCTCCTTGAGGCGCGCCGCGGGGCGCAACTGGGGCGCCCCGGGATCGAGCAGGGCCTGCACCTGCGCGGTCACGGCGCCGACGTCCTGCGCCGCGAGGTCGAACACCACGCCATTCTTGGCGCGCCGCACGAACTCGGCGTTGATGAACTGGTCGTTGCACTGGGGGCTCACCAGCATGGGCACGCCGGCCCAGAGGGCCTCCATGACCGAATTGGCCCCGCCGTGGGTCACGAACAACGAGGCGCGCTCCAGCAATCGCAACTGGGGCGCATAGGGTACGGCCAGGCAGTTACCGGGCAGGCCGCGGGCCCAGTCCGTGGCGGCCAGTTCACCGACGCTGAGAACAAGCTGCACGGGCAGTTTCTCGCAGGCCCCTGCCAGCTTGCCGAAGATTTCAGGTTGCCAGGAAATCTGGCTGCCGAAGCTCGCGTAAATCAGCGGAAGCTCGAAATCGAGGCGCTTCCAGTCAAAGCGGGGCTCGTCGCCCCGTGCCTGGGGCGGAATGGACGGCCCCACCTGCTGGGTGGCGGGTGCGGGCTCGCCGATTTCGCGCGTGAACTCGGGCGTTGAGAACACCACGTTCAGGGACGGGGAAAGGCAATCGCTCACCTTGAAGCGGGGCGATAGCCCGTGGGCCGCAAAGAGTTTCAGGCGCGCGGCTTCAAGCTGCCCCAGCGTACGGGTCAGTTCACAGTCGAAGTTCGCGGGGGCAAGCGGATTGAGAGAGCTGGAAATCCCGGCCCAGGGCCGGCCTTCCAGCTCCGCGGCGATGATCACGCCGTACAGCATGGGGTCCGTGGCGACTACATCCGGCCCGAAGTGGCGCAGGGCGTGGCGCAGGGGCTCAATCTGGCCGGGCACGGCGTCGACCAGCAGGCCCGCAATCCAGCGGCGCAATGCCGCGCCGTCGCGAACCAGGCGGGCCAGGGCTTCGCCGCCGGTGACGTGATCGTGAGCGGGAAGATCAGCACTGACGCGCTCGACTTTGAGGGCTTTGAGCTGCTCGGGGGCGCGGGGCAGGCAGAGCCAGCCCACCTCATGGCCCGCTTCCAGCAGGCGCTGGGCCACCCCCACCAGGGGGTTGATGTGGCCCTTTTCGGCCGTACTGGCCAGGAGAACGCGCGCCATAACTCACCTCTTGTCTCTCATTACCATATTGCGGCAAAGAGCGCGACAAGGGCCTGAACAAGCCTTCCACAGGCTGGAAACCCCTGCGCCGCTTGCTATGAAGGCAGGCATACATACCTCGTCCGGCCCGGTGGCGCGTGCCCCAGTGCTGGCAGGGTTCCCCGGAGCACGCGCGCGCAATTCTCAACAAAAGGGGCGCGCGGCTGCAATTCCAGGAGATGACATGGGCAAGGTCGTTCACGTGGTCGGCACCGGCACCATCGGCGAGCCGTTGATCGGTATGCTTACCGGCTACCGCAAGGAGCTGGACATCGATGAAATCACCTTCAACAAGCGCACGCCGCTGAAGACGGACCGCAGCAAGGTGGTGGACCTGATCCGCCGCGGCGCCAAACTCGCCACGGAACGCGACCAGATCAGCGGCTTTGAGAAGCTCGGCATCAAGGTGAACTTCGAAACCGAGGAAGCCATCAAGCGCGCCACCGTGGTCATTGACTGCACGCCTTCGGGCGCGGGGCTGGCCAACAAGGAGAAGTACTACCTCAAGGCCGCCCAGGCCGGAGGCAAGGGCTACATCGCCCAGGGCAGCGAGTTCGGCTTTGGCAAGATGTACGCGCGCGGCATCAACGACGAGGTGCTCAAGGCCGGTGAAGACAAGTTCATTCAGGTGGTGAGCTGCAACACCCACAACCTCTCGGCGCTGATCAAGCTGTTCGGCACCCAGAACAATACGGCGCCCGAGAATCTCGTGAGCGCCGATTTCGTGTGCATGCGCCGCGCCAACGACATCAGCCAGGATGATGACTTCGTGGCCAGCCCGGAAGTGGGCAAGCACAAGGACGAGCAGTTCGGCACGCACCACGCCCGCGACGCCTACTACCTGTACAAGACCAAGGGCTGGGAGCTGAAGGGCCTGTATTCGAGCGCTTTGAAGCTGAACACACAGTTCATGCACGTCGTGCGCTTCCACCTGAAGGTGAAGAAGGAGACCAGCGTCGAGAAGCTGGTGCAGATCATCAAGGATGACGACCGCCAGGCCCTGACGTTCAAGAAGAGCGCCAACGCCGTCTTCAGTTTCGGGCGCGACCACGGCTTCTTTGGCCGCATCCTGAACCAGACGATCATTCCGCACGAGACTTTGAGCGTTCAGAACGGGACGGACATCTACGGATTCTGCTTCACGAGCCAGGACGGCAACTCCCTGCTGTCGAGCATCGCGGCGGCGCAGTGGTGCATTGATCCGGAGACCTACGAGAAGAAGATCCAGTGCCTCAAGCCCTTCTTCTTTGAAGAGGTCTAGCATCCAGCCAAATCAGGACTTGGCCTTCTGTCGGAACAAGAACAGCCGCCTGCGCGGCTGTTCCTGCTTTCAGGCGAGATCCAGGCTCGGGCGGGGCGCAAAAAGAAATCGCGGGGCGGCTCGGGAAGGGCCGCCCCGCGTTGTTCCGACGGTGCTGGGCATCACCGCCGGACACTTCTGTGCGGCCATCTCGCGGCTGCAAGATCGCCGAAATCCGGGCGGAGCGGCTCGGGAAAACCGCCCCGCCTGTGTTCGACGGTGCTGGGCATCACCGCCGAAGTAATGAGTCGGTGGGGCGACTCGGGAAGGGTCGCCCCACCAGCCAGGCAGTGCTGGGCACCACTGCCTGGCACCAAAGGCCTAGTCCTGGCCTCCCTTGCTTACGGAGTTCTGGTCGCCTTCATCCACCGCGCCGAACACCTGCGTCCAGATGTTGCCCCACTTGCCGCTGCCCAGCACCTTCCACATCGGGTGCAGGATGTTGCGGTGGTGGCCCGAGCTCTGGCACCAGGAGTTGTGGCTGCTCTGGGCCGTGGGGCCCATGCTGTTCATGTGAATGTTCTCGCCGCCGCCGCCCGAGTAACCCTCGTGCTTCATGCGCTCGCCCGGTGTTGCGCCCTTGGGCTCGCCCTCGATCACGTGGGCAATCTGGCCGCCGTTGTGCTCAACGCAGTAGCGTGAGTGGTGCTTGGCCGCCCAGAACAGCTTGTCGTTGATCTTCAGGGCGCGGCGCTCGAACATGCGCCGGTACTCGTTGGTGATGCGCACCTGCTCGCGCCCCTCGGCGTCCGTGTGCCCGTCGCCCGTCGGGAAGGCCTCGTTGTAGGCCATCACCTCGACGTTATAGGTGAGCAGGGCCTTCACGCCCGCGTCGTCGCCCGCGAAGTTGCGGATGTTCAGCGCCTGGTTGGCGATCATCTTCAGATAGTTGATGTCCACCTCGGCTGTGCTCGTGTGGAACTTCTCTTCCTTGTCGAGTTCGTCCATGCGGCCGTTGATGGCCTTGATGCGCTCGACCCCGGCTTCATAGTCCGGGCTGCTCTGGCCCGTGAAGCTCATGGGGTCGTCCCAGATTTCGCGCACGGCCGCCACGCGGGTGTTCACCTCGGCCTGCACCTGCTCCTGCCGGCCATCGGTGAAGTAGGGATAGGGGTAACGGGCCTCGTCCATGATCAGCTCAAGCGCGTGCTTGCGGCGCTTGTCCAGCTCGACCTTCAGTTCCTTGAGCTTGGCCGAGTCCTTGGTGATCAGGCCCGTGGTCTTCTCCACCTTGGCCAGTTCCTTCAGCCGCAGACCGTCCAGAATCCTGATCGCGGGCGCCACGGCGCGCTCGCCCAGGGCCAGCAGTTCCTGGTAGGCGGCCTCGCTGTCGGCTACGCGCTTCTTGTCCTTGCTGCCCAGGCCCCGCTCGAAGCGCTCCAGCACGCCGCTGAGCTTGCGCTCGAAGATGAGCTGCTCTTTTTCGTCCGGCGTGATCAGCCGGCCCTCAAATTCCACAAAGCCGCCCTCCGGCACACGGATGCGGCGCTTGCTCGCCAGCAGGATGTCCAGCCCCTGCTTGGTGCTGTTATCCTCGCTGTAGAGTTTGCAGGCGCGTGCTGCGCCTTCGTCGGTCAGGCCTGCGTCAAGCGCGTAAATCACCGTGGCCAGGCGGTTGTTCCTGTCCAGGTCCGGCACGCGATCATAGAGCTGCAGCATCTCGGAGGCCGAGAAGCGATCCCACGTAAGCTTCAGGCCCACGGGAATCTCCTCGTACTTCCCGTCGCTCTCCTTCATGCGCTTGATAGCCGTGATGAACAGGCGGTCTTTGTCGGCGCCCGTGATGTACGACTTGTCGCCCTTGTACGTGATCTCCGTATTCGTCAACTTCTTGTCCACGGCGGCCTTCACCAGCTTGGCCTGCAAAGCCGCCAGCAGCTCTTTCTCCGTCGCCAGGCCGCGCGGCAGCAGCGGATTGGCGCCCGGCAGCGTCCCGCGATCTTCCTTCTTGATGCCTTTGAGGATGTCCGGCCCTTTGCCCTCCTCCGGTTTCTGCACCGCGGCTTCGGCCTGGGCCTTGTCGCGCGCGGCCTTGATGTCTTCGATCTTGCCCGCGTAGAAGGCGCGCTCGTCGGCCTTCAACCAGGCGCCGGCCAGGATGCGCTCGACGTCCGCCAGGGCCTCGGCAAAACGCTTGGCGTTGCGGTGGGCCTCGGCGCTGGCCCACAGGCCCGAGATGAAGCCCTCATTCTCACGGCCCAGGTCCGAGCGGGCGGCCGTCACGCGCTTCTCGATGCCGCGCGCCTTGGCCACATTCTTGGTGTAGGTGTTGGTGGCCAGGAAGCCCAGCAGGTCTTCGAGCTTGCCGATGGCCAGCGCGTAGTCGCCGCCCTGGCGCAGGCTTTCCACGGCGGCCAATTCGGTGTCCACAACGAGGCCGAGTTCGGACTCAAGGTCCTTGAGCAGGCGCCCGCGGATTTCATCGATACGGGTGGTGACGATGCTGGCCCGCTCCCTGGGGACCTTTTTGGCCACGGCGTCCACGCCGTCGATGCGCTCCAGCGTGCTGCCGCCGGAAGTTGCCGCGGCCTCCGCCTCAGCGATCAGGGCCTTTTCCGATTCGGCCAGCTCAGCCTGTCGGGCGGCAACGCGAGTGTCCTGCTTGCGCTCTTCCGGAGCGCGGGGCGAGAACAGGCCTGACGCCACGGCGCCGTATACCAGCAGCGCCACAAAGAGAAGCGCAAAAGAAGCCACCAGGAGCCCGCCTACGGGGAGTTTCTTCGCGGGCGCAACGCGGGGCTTCTCCTGCGCCAAAGTGGGCTCCCCTGCCTCGGCTTGCCGGGGGAGCTTGACGGGCTTGGCCGCAGCGCGGCTTGCACCCGTAACAGCGGCCTTGGCCGGGCTCAGTCCCGACACCACCAGGGTGGTATCCCCGATGGTGATGCGGTCGCCGTCCTTGAGCCAGGCGAAGTTGACCTTCTCTCCGTTCACGCTGGTGCCGTTGGCGGACATCTGGTCCACGAGCTTCCAGCCGTCCACGGAGCGTTCGATGGTGAAGTGCTTGCGCGAGGCCGCCTTCTCCTCCGGCAGGGCGATGTCATTGCCCGCCTGGCGGCCCACGGTGATGATGCCGAGATCGGGGCGCGGCGAGAACTCGCTCTGGCCCCGGGGGGATGTGATCTCCAGCTTCATAAGAGGCTCTCCCTGCTGTTTGTTAACTCTGTTTACGCCGATGGTTGCGCTGGAACGCCGCAGCCACGCTCAGAGCTTACGTGAGGGGCATAAGGGCAGGTACCGTGCCAATGGACCAATCCCAGGCCCGATCCGGGACAAAACCCCGTCGCAGGAACCTGCGGTTGGCCGCGCCGCAAGCGGAGCCAAAGCCACTGCCATCGGCGCCCCCTCGCGTCCAACGACCCCGCTTGGGACATCCCGCGGTAAGAGCGGCCCGCGTCATTATCGAGCAAATTTTATACATATTGGGCGAGTTGTTATCATGCCATCGCCCTGCAAGAACGGGCCCAGTGTTGTAAACCCTTTATTCAAGGCGGTTGCCAGTTCCGCCCGGCTGGCGCGACATGAGTATTTTTTATACGCTTGCGGCGCGGGGCGAGCACGCCCCTGAAATGGAAGGGGGCAGCCGAAGCTGCCCCCCGAAAGCGTTGGCAACCAACGACTACTCGCCCGTCTTGATTTCCTCTCTTGGCTTCTCGAGGTACCAGAACGTGCGCACGCGGCGAATCAGGTCGCGGAAGTTCTCGTAACTGTCGCCCAGGCGCTCGAAACGGGCGCGGTACACCCAGTCCTCCGTCACGTACTTGGCGTTGTAGAAGGCCTTGCCGATCTTGGACGTGCCCGCATCACGGTAGCTGGGCAAGTCCTTGGACTTGTCGTCGAGCTTCAGGCCCGCGTGGCTGACGCGGCCGCGCAAGCCGCGCACCATGACGTTGAGGTAGTTCCAGTCGCGCTCAACACCCTTGAAGATGAACACGCCCCACATCTCGCTGATGTAGCGGGTGAGGAAACGGGGCGCGTCCTTGCCGTCGGCGCGGGTGGCGGGACCAATCTTGTCGGAGAGTCGGGTGAGCACTTCCCACTCCGGGTCATTGGGGCCGGGGTTGGGATTGCGGTAAACCAGCGGGGGCGGAATGGTCCAGCGCCGGTAGGTCTTGTCGATGCGGCCCAGTTCGTTGTCGGCGGGAGAGGGCGCGTTGTAATCGTCTTCACCCACGCCGGCGATGTCCTTGGGGTTCTTGCCCGCCACGATTTCATTGCGGGCCTTGTCCACGTACCGCACCACATCGACCTTCCTGACCTCGTATCCCGTCAGGTCTTCCTTGCGCTTCTCCTGGCCGGGCTTGAGTTCCATGCCGGGGACGAAGATTCCGACGATCACTTCCTCTTCTTCTTCGACCATCTTGCCCGAGCCGTCGCCCGACAGCACGTTCACCTTGCGCTTCTCGACAATCACCTCACGAACGGGGCCCTCGGCCTTGCCGTTCTTGAACTTCATGTCGATGCTCTCCTTCACCAGCTCGTAGCGATCCTGGCCGTAGGCGCCCTTGAAGCCTGCGTCGTCCTGCGGCAGGGGTTCAAACTCGTACATGTACACGTATTCGTACTCGTATTCCTTGAGGTAGAGAATCTGGTCGAACTCGTCGCGCACGATGGCGCCCTGGTCGTCCGTCAGCGGAATGCGGCTGCCGCTCACAGGGTCGCGGTAGTCCTCCCAGGCCCCCAGATAATCGAACTGCGGAACGGGCAGGCTGCCCTCGCCGGCGGCGCCCAGGGGGGCGTAAACATATTCCTCGCCGGGCTTCAGGGCGGCGCCCTCAGGCAGCGGCGCCACACGCGCCGTGCTGTACTCGCCGTCGGGGTCGCGCATGAAGTTCTCGGGGCCGATCTTCAGCGGGTTGTAGCTGCGCCCGGTCTGGTACTCGACCTTGTTCAGGATCACTTCACCGTTGGGGCCGCGGCGGCCCGTGTCCACGCCCCGCTGAATCACTTCCGGGGCGAACAGATCTTCTTCGCCCACCTTGCTGCCCATCTTGATTTTCGGCAGTCCCACCACCGGGTCGTTGGCGTTGAGCGGGCGGCCCACAATCTGGTCCACGTTCTGGTAGCGCGAGAGAATGCCCGCGCCCAGACGCTTCTTCCAGATGTCCCATTCCGCCTGGGTGATGACCTCGCCGATCTGGTAGGTCACCAGGAACTTGCGCACCGCGCGGCCCCGCGAATCAATCATCTTCACGGGCTTGCCGGCCACGGCGCCGCCGAACTTCTCCGTCGAGGCCGAGATGGCTTCCGCGCCTTCGTAGCGGGGGTCCGCCGGTTCCACGATCCTGCCGTTGATGCGGTAGGTGTCGTTGGGGCGGCCGGCCACCTTGATGCCGGTGTCAAAGTCAAAGAGCACCTTGTCGCCGTCCTGATAGAGACGGTAGTGCGGGGACAGGGAGGGCTTGTCCAGCAGCGGGTGGTCCTTGTGGATGATGCCGTAACCCGTGGCCTCGGTCTCGCCCGCGATGCGCGCGTTATGGTAGCCGGGGTCGTTGGGGCGCAGGGCGCGGCCGAAGCGGTCCACACAGTCGCCCAGCTGGTAACGCCGCTGGGTCAGCTTGCCCCACATGGGGTCGCTGGCGTCCTTGATGATGCGCACGCCCTCGGGGGCTGTGCCTTCTTCGCCGAACCAGCCGGCAAAGGTGTTGTCCGACTCGTGGATGCCCACGTAGCGCATGATCTCGGTGATCTCGCCTCCGCGCACGTCCGTCGTGCGGTGGGGCAGGCAGCGCGGACCCGTGAGGTCCGGCGCGCTGAGGTCATGCTTGCGCCCGATCTGGCGCTGGAAGTCCGACAGGGGGTGCAGCAGGTTGATGCGGCGGTGGTTGCCGCTGGCGTCTTCAACCCACTCGTAGAGCATTTCCTTTTCCGCAATCTGCTGCAGCACGTAGGGGTCGGAGATCGCCCCGTAGCGCTTCTTCACCGTGCGCATGGCCTGATCCGCGGCCGAGCCCGCCTGATCGTCGGAGTTGCCGCGCGCCTTGGCCGCCTCCATGAACTTTTCGCGCAGCTTGTCCTGCGAGTCGTCCCAGGGGTCCTTCTCGATGTTGCGCGTGTAGGTGAAGACTTCCATGTCCAGGTGCGTCTCGACGGGCACACCCTCGCGCCCCACCTCTTCCTTGCGCACGCCCACGGGGCGCGGCTTCTCATTGCTGCCGATGCGGTTCAGGGCATCCGGCGTGGTGGTCTGCTGGACGCGGGTATTGTCGTTGATGACGCGGAAGAGGATGTACCAGTACTCTTCACGGCGGCCATCGGGATAGTCAATGACGATGCGCTTGGGGTCGTGCAGGTCGAGCTTGAGCTGCCACTGCGGATTATTGAGGTTGCGCTCGTTCTTCTCGCTGAACGCCTCAAAATCCTCGGAGCCGTAGGGGTCGGGCCCGCCCTGCCACTGGTCCTTCGACGTGTTGCCCTGGCGCGGGTTGTCAGCGCCCTGGTGCTCTTCGCGGCCGCCCTGGCCTTTGAGCTTGGCCATGTTCTCCTCGCCCACCTCCTTGTCGGACTTCTGGGCAAGGCTGAGATTCACCAGCAGCAGCAGTGAAAACGCGGCAATCAGGGCCCGTGAAACATGGCGCATGCAAGACTCCTGCTCAATGACAGCACGGGCATCCCATTGATGCCTGCGGCGGCCATTGCTGTGTACTGCGGGGGTTGAGGAAGTCTAGCCCTAGGGCCATGGGCGTCAAGGTTCGCCCAAGTCACGGTTTGGATGAAACTCGTGACACGCCCGTGACTTGAGCCGCTTTGGCCTCTGTCCGTAGCGAATCTCAATACTCCGTGTCGCCGTCAAAAGCCAGGCGTTTGCCCTTGCGCTTCTTTGGTACGGCTTTGGCCGCCTGCTTGAACGTCACGTTGGTGTGTTTTTCCAGGGGCATCTCGATGCGCTTGCCGTCGAGCAAGTCCTGAACGGTGATGAGTTGCAGACGGGGATAAGATTGGTTGTAACCGAGGCTCTTGTAGAAACCGGCGCTCGCCGCCTCGGCCTTCATCGGCTGGCTGAAGTCTTCGAGGGCAATCAACACGCCGATTTCAGCTTTCTCGCGGTCGATGACGGCGCGCAGGTCGCGAACATCGGTGGCCTTCAGTTTGCCGCTCTTGACAGAAAGGATGACCTGCTTGGTCTTGTCGCCTTCGTCGTGGAAGTAAAGTCGGCCGTCGATGCCCTGATCGGCGCCTTTCTTCTGTTCGTATGGCCGCGCGCCCACAAGGCCCAGCGCCCAGTACTGGAACTGGAATCGATCCTGTTTGGCGAGTTCCTGCGCCCCGGCGACATCGGTGGGCTCGCCGACGACTTTGTATTGCTTGACGATGTCGTCGCCGTAGGTGTCACGCAGCCGCTTCTTGATGAGCGTGATGGCGAGGTGCGTGACGTCGATGCCGATCCACTTGCGCCCGAGCTTCTGCGCAGCGGCGATGGTCGTGCCGCAGCCGCAGAAGGGATCAAGTACCACATCGCCAGGATTGCTGGAAGCCTGAATGATGCGCTCCAGCAAGCCTTCGGGCTTCTGCGTGGGATAGCCAAGGCGTTCCTTGGCCTGTGCGCCGATGGGCGGAATGTCGGTCCATACGTCCTGCAACGGAACTCCGGGCATGTCGGAGAGGTAGCGCTTGAAGCGTGGGTTCTTGCCTTTGCGGGGCCAAAAAACCCGACCTGATTTGTCCAACAAGTCGAGCTTCTGTTGCGTAGACATTCCTTCCAGATCGGCTTCGGAGGCCAACTCACGCAGGACATCATTGGGGACCGCCCAATGACGTCCGGACTCCGTTGGATCGACTCCTCGCCACGGGCGCCCGGAATCGCCAGTACGAACTCCGGCCCCAGTCAAGTCGCTTAGCGTGAAGTGATCTCCTCCTTCCTCGTGCCGATAGAAGTCCTCCACGTACTTTTCATCGTACGGCTGAAACTGCGGGTTCCACTGATACGCATACTCCTTGCTGTAGAAGAGCAACACGTCGTGAACGGGGCCAAATCGCTTTGCCGAACTGTGTGCGCTCGTTCGCTTCCAGATAATCTCGTTGAGAAAGCGATCCGGCCCGAACACACCGTCCAAGATGATCTTCAGGTAATGGCTGGCCGAGGGATCGCAGTGCAGGTAGAGCGAGGCATGCGGCTTCATCACGCGCTTCAGTTCGATGACTCGCGATGCCATCATGACTATGTAGGCCATCATGTCCGACTGGCCCAGCATTCCACGCAGACCAATCAAGGCTTGCGCGATTCGGTGAGCACCAGCGCGTTCAAGGGTCTCGAGATACTCGCCTTCGGCAGTAAGGCTCCAGTGCCACGTATCCTTGAACGCCTTGATCTGGCTGGCGGCTTCGCTACCGTCGCGTTCCGCAAACAACACGTTGTAGTCCACGTTGCTGTTGAATGGTGGATCGAGGTACACCAAATCCACGCTCTCGTCTTTGACGTAGCGGCGCAGGATTTCGAGGTTGTCGCCGTAGTAGAGCGTGTTCTCCGCCATGGGCGCAGTGTAGCGGCCGCAGCGACATCCAATGCCCTGTGAACACAATGTTTGCAGATGGCAACAACGCTACTCTCCCGCGATGCCCTTTTGCCCGATCACGCCTTCCATGGGGCTTGAGGCGTTGGCGTACATGCGCTTGGGAATGCGCCCCGCCAGATAGGCGAGACGGCCCGCCTGCACGCCAAGCTTCATGGCGTGGGCCATGCGCAGGGGGTCTTTGGCGAGTGCAATACCGGAATTGAGCAACACGCCATCAACGCCCAGTTCCATGGCCAGGGCCACGTCGCTGGCGGTGCCCACGCCGGCATCGACGATGATCGGCACTTTGAAGGGCTCGCGCACGGTTTCGAGGATGATGCGGATATTGTTTGAATTCAGCACGCCCTGGCCTGAGCCGATGGGGCTGCCCGCGGGCATCACGCTCGCTACGCCGATTTCAGCCAGATGCCGCGCCTGGATCGGGTCGTCGCTGGTGTACACCATTACCGTGAAGCCCTCCTTCACCAGGCGTTCAGCCGCCACCAGCGTGCCGCGCGGCTCAGGCAAAAGCGTCTTGGGGTCGCTGAGGACCTCGAGTTTGACAAGCGCGGTTCCCAGCGCTTCGCGGGAGAGGTGGGCCGTGCGGATGGCGTCTTCGGCATTGAAGCAGCCCGCCGTGTTGGGCAGGATCCTGTAGCGCTTTTCGTCAATGAAGCTGAGCAGGTTCTCGTGCCTGGCGCCGTCGAGCTTCACGCGCCGCACGGCCACGGTCACGCAGTCGCAGCCGCTGGCCTCGAGGCAGTCGCGCATAAGTTCAAAGGAGGCATATTTGCCGGTGCCGACGATGAGCCGGGACTTGAACGTGATGCCCTTGACGACCAGCGGTGTATCCAGTGATTCGATGTTCATGGCCGCATTGTGAATGGACCGGCCGGCCTTGTCGACGGGGTGGAATCAGCCCCCGCCCACAAAGGTGACGATTTCCAGTTTGTCGCCGTCGGCCAGCTTCGTTTCGGCGTACTTCGCGCGCGGCACGACCTCCAGGTTGCGCTCGCAGGCGATGCGGTCGCCCTTGAGCGCGAGCAGTTCGACCAGGGCCTTGAGCGTTGTGCCCTCTGGAACTTCGCGCGGCTGGCCGTTGACGGTGATTCGCATGGTTCAGCGTGAAGGCTGCGAGGAAGGACTGAGGCCACCGTATTGGGTGACTTCTTTTTCGTCAAGAAAGCGCACGCTGCCGTCCGCGAACATGACCACGGCGCCCAGCGTGGCCTTGTGGACGGCGCGGCCTCGGCCCATGGCGCGCCCCTCCAGCCGGTCGTGCACGAGCACCCAGAGCCCGGGGTCGTAGCTTGGCGGCATGTCCGGCTGGTAGGCAAGCAGGGCCCGGGAAATGGGGCCACGCAGGTCAAACTCTTCAGGCAAAAAGCCCGTCAGTTTCAACTCGTCGAGGCTTGAGGGCCAGCGCAGCCCCCCGCCCAGCCGCTCTCGATAGGCCAGCAACGCATCGGCCAGGGCCTGCATGCGGGCCAGGGATTCCTCTTTGTCAGCTGAACGCAGGGAGGCCCCTTCCTCGTGGATATCCGGGTGGTGCGGCTGGGGGCGGGGCGCACGCAGGTCATGGATGATCCAGGACGCCGTAGCTGCGCCCAGGGCCAGAAATGTGGCCAGGGCAAACAGCGCCAGGAAGCTGGAGCTGCGTGCGGCCTGCTGCGGCTTGGACGGGGGCTCGGCCATGGCCTCAGCATAGGATGATTGGAGCGAAGAGACAGCGGCCT
Source organism: Planctomycetota bacterium (assembly GCA_003576915.1). Classification (GTDB taxonomy): domain Bacteria; phylum Planctomycetota; class UBA8742; order UBA2392; family UBA2392; genus UBA2392. The sequence goes on from QEVF01000038.1 coordinate 23,699, forward strand.
GTGTTGACCCCTGCTGCGGCTTTGCCTAAATAGGTCGCTCCTGACCGGCAAGGACTCGATGGCAGACGCGCCGCCAAAACTGAAAAGCCCGCTGTATCGCGCCTTCATGAAAGGCCTGGCCATTGCGCTGCCGGCCTTCATCACGATTGCCGTCTTTGCCTGGGTCTGGGGCCTGCTGAAGGACAACGTCGTCACGATGATCATCAAGGCCCTCGACGGGCCGACGCCGTTTGCCCCGCGTGAGCTTTCAGCGGGCGAGATGGAAGAGCTCAAGCGCCAGTACAAGGCGGCCATCTTTGACCGCTCCCAGGGCAAGCCGGTTCGCTTTGCCATGGACCTCTTTGAGGAACCCGGCCTCGCCCACGACCCGGCCAAACGCAACGAAGAGCTCGACCGCATCCTGAAACTGATCGACGCCAACGGCCTGGTCCTGCGCCGGCAGCCCGCGCCCCACGAAGAACCGGAACTTTGGCAGGGCCTGACCCCCCTTGGGCGCAAGCGCAGCCTCAACCAGTTTGTGCTCGACGAATGGGGGCTCAGGCGGCCCTATGACCCTGAAACGGGCCGCATCACCGGCTACAGCTGGCTGGAGTACGTCGCGGCATCACTGATTGGCATGGTGTTCGTCGTGATTCTCGGATTTCTGGCCCGCAACTTTTTCGGGCGGCGCCTGTTTGACCTCTTTGAGTGGGTGGCGGGCAAGGCGCCCATCATCAAGAACGTCTACCCCCACGCCAAGCAGCTCGTGGACTTCTTCTTTGCCGAGAAGAAGCCCATCGAGTTCGACAAGGTGGTCGCCGTGGAGTGGCCGCGCGAGCGCCTGTGGAGCATCGGCTTTGTCACGGGCTCGGGCTTGCGCACTTTGCAGGAGCACATGGGCAAGCGCTACGTGACGGTGTACTTCCCCAGTTCACCGGCCCCCATGACCGGCTACACCCACTTCGTGCCCGTGGACGAAGTGCTGCAACTGGAAATGACGGTCGAAGAGGCCATGAAGCTGGTGATTTCGGGCGGCGTGCTCTCGCCCCTGACCGAGATGGTCCGGCCGCAGTCCGGCGTGCAGATGGCGCTGGCGCGCAAGGTCGACCAGCAGGTGCGCGAGCGCCACGAAAAGCTCGCCGAGCAGACGGCGCAGATGACCAAGGCAGAGGTCGAGGCCGCGCGCGACAGCAATGACCCGCCGCCGGTTCAATGATTGATGAGCTTCACGTTGTGCGCAATGGGCCCCTTGCCCGTCTGTTCGCACAGAAACTCCACCTCGTCGCCCGCCTTGATGTCGGGGACAAAGTCCGACTTCAGCTTGCTGTAGTGAAGAAAGACCTGGGGCGCACCCTGCCGCGTGATGTAGCCGTAGCCCTTGCGCGGGTCATACCACTTCACTACGCCCCTCGTTCGAATCGTGCTGGTCGCCATGGCCCCATATTGGCTTGCCCGGGCCAAAACGCCAAGCGTCTGCCGCCGGCGTTCATGCCAGTTCTTCGGCCAGTTCCTGGCGGCGGGCCAGATCAGCATAGAGCCCGCCCTTTGCGCGCAGGCTTTCGTCCGTGCCGCGCTCGACCACGCGGCCGCCGTCCAGCACCAGGATTTCGTCGGCATGGGCCACGGTGCTGATGCGCTGGGCAATGATCAGCGTAGTCACGCCCGCCGTCTGCTGCTTGAGCGCGCGCAGGATGCGGTCTTCCGTGCGGGTGTCTACGGCGCTGAGGCAGTCGTCAAGCACCACGATGCGCGGCTGTTTGGCCAGGGCGCGCGCGATGGCCGCGCGCTGCTTCTGACCGCCCGAAAGATTCACGCCGCGCTCGCCCAGCAAGGTGTCGTAGCCCGAGGGCAAGGACTCCACTTCTTCGGCAAAGGCCGCGTTCTTTGCGGCTTCGCGCACCTTCTGTTCGCGCGCGTCGTCGTCGCGCAGGCCCAGGGCAATGTTGTCCTGCACGCTCTCACTGAACAGGAAGCTGTCCTGCGGCACATAGCCGCACTGCTCACGCAGGCAGACCGGGTCGATTTTCTCGATCTCGATGCCGTCGATGAAGATGGCGCCCGAGGTCGGGGCAATCAGGCGCAGCAGCAGGTTGGCGATGCTGCTCTTGCCGCTGCCCACGGGGCCCACGATGGCCAGCGTGCGGCCGGGCGCGAGCTTGAAGCTGACGCCATCGAGGGCGGGGCGGCTGCCTTCCTTGTAGACGAGCGAGACGTCCCTGAACTCGATTTCGCCCCTCAGCGTCATGCGCTTGCCGCCGGGCAACTGCGCCAGGTCGGGCTTTTCACCCAGCAGCGCGAAGATGCGCTCGAGGCTGGCCGCGCCTCGCACGAACAGCATGGTGACCCAGCCAATGGCGATCATGGGCCAGTAGAGCTGCACGTTGTAAAGCGTGAAGGCCAGGAAGTCGCCGATGGAAAAGCGCGACGCGGCAATCTCGCGCGCGCCGAAATAGAGAATCACGAGAATGCCCAGCCCGCCGAACACGAAGATGCTGGCGCCGTAGAACGCGCTGTTGCGCGCCTGGGCCAGCTTGTTGCGGTAGTATTTCTCTCCCAGGCGGTCGAGCTCGCGCACCTCGAACTCCTCGCGCGCGAACGCCTTGACCACTCGCGCGCCCGCGAAGTTCTCCTGGGCGCGGGCCGAAATCTGCTCCAGGTCTTCCTGCGCCAGCGTGCTGTACCTGCGCACGCGAGGGCTGAAATAGAGCGTCGCCAGGGCCAGACCCACCAGCGGCAGCAGGGCAAAGCCCGTCAGCGTCGCGTTGAGCGTCAGCATGATGGCCAGCGCCGCCGGCGTCAGAAGCAGGGTGCTCGAGAGATACATGATGGCCGGGCCGATCATCATGCGCACGGCCTCGACGTCGCTCGTCATCAGGCTCATCAGGCCGCCGCTGCGCTTGGCGTCGTAGTAGCGGCCGGGCAGGTTCTGGAGATGTTCGTACATCTCCTTCTTCAGCTCGTACTCCACTTTGCGGCTGAGCCGGATGAGGTAGTAGCGCTTGTAGAACGTCGCCACGGCCAAAGCCGCCGCAAACGCCACAGCCACCCCCAGCGAGGCCTGAATGTACACGGCCACATCAGCCTGCTCCCCCACCAGCGCCCGCACCACGCCCTCGCCCCAGGCCGCTATGCCGCGGTGAACCTCGGCCTCCGGGCTGAGTTCATCGATCACCAGCTTGAAGAACACGGGAATGACCACCTGACAGGCCGTGCCCAGCAGCGACGACACCACCCCCACCAGCGTCCAGCGGACGTTCTTGCGGTAGGCCTCCAGCACAAAGCGCAGGGTCTTCACCGCCGCAATCTAACAGGCGTTCAAAAAAGTGCACCCCGGGGCCTTGCGCCACGGCCCTTTGGCCGGTCACGCTTGCAACGCGCGACGCCTGCCCTACATTGTCTGGCGCGGGGCAAGCGGGGCCCCGCCCTGGAGCGAATCATGGATATCTCACGCCGCACATTCATCCTGGTGGGTTCCACCTGGGCCGGGGTCACGTTGCTGGCCGCCGCAGGCTGCACGGGCTCTACAGCGCCCAGCAACACCGCCTCCAATCAGACGCCGCCTCAGAACCAGGACTCCCAGCCCAAGGCCGAGCCCGCCGTGGCTGCCGCCCGCCGCGGCATGCTGCTGGGGCCCGGCGGCCGCAAGACCGCCTCGGGCATGGAATTCTTCCTGGCCATGATCAACCTCGACCGCATCGAGCGCTATGTCTCGGGTGAACTCAAGGCCGGCCTCATTCCCATGACCTTCCGCGGCCATGCCGTGGTGCCCCACCCCGTGGAGCGCAGCCGCGCCGTGATCTTCGAGAAATGGGGCCCCGGGGCCTGCGAAGTGGATCTCAAGACGCTGCAACCTCTGCGCACGGTCGCGCCCTCGAAGGCCGACCGCCACTTCTACGGGCATGGCGCCTGGTCGCTGGACGGCAGCCTGCTTTACGCCGTGGAGAGCGAAGACCGCGCCAGGGGCGCCTACGACGGCTTCATCATTATCCGCGACGCCAGAACCATGGAGGTCAAGGGCGAGTTTCCCACCTTCGGCAAGCTGCCCCACGACTGCCACATCCTCGATCAGGGCAGAACGCTGGCCATCACCAATGGCGGCGGCGCCCTGGGCAGCAAGGACCTCGGCTGCGTCACTTTCGTCGACATCGCCTCGCAGAAGCTGATCGAAAAGGTCACCCTGCCCGAGACCCTCATGGCCGGCCACCTCGCCATCACGGCGCGCTGGCGCAAAGGCGAACTCGCCATCGGCTCCACGCCGCAGGAGCGCGCGGGCATGAGCCCCGACGACTACAAGAAGCTGCCCGGCGGCCTTTCGCTTCGCTCCCACGGCAAGGAACTCGTCACCCTCGGCGCGCCCCAGGAGGTCACCAGCCGCATGCTCGGCGAGACCCTCAGCCTCGCCATCCACGAAGGGCGCGGCATCGTGGGGGCTACCAACCCCGCGGGCAACATCGTCACCTTCTGGGATGTCAAGGAAGGCAAGCACCTCAAGAGCTTTGACTTCAACCTCGCGCGCGGCATCGCCGTGACCCTGGACCAGAAGTATTTCGTGGTGTCCTTTGGCAGCGAGACCAGCATCGTGCTGATCGATGCCCAGACGCTGGAGGTGCACGGGCAAACGAAACTCTCGCCCACGGGCATCTCGGGCTCCCACGTGGCCATGTACGACATCTGACCCCAGGGGGTGGCGGTCGTGAAGACAGCCGGGGCGCCTTGCGGCGCCCCGGCTTTGTTGCGTTGAATCCTGCGTCTGAGCTTCAGCTCAGGCGCGGGCCTTGCGCGAGCGCAAAGCCACGCCCAGGGCCGCCAGCAGGCCGGCCAGCATCAGCCAGGACTGCCCGTTGCCCGTGCTGCAAC